>CACYUZ010000061.1:0-17794 GCA_902777645.1 uncultured Prevotellaceae bacterium
TATAAAGGAAATTGGAGTCGGTCTTCAGGTGCACCAGTCCGCCATCGGCCAGGAAGCGGCGGTAGCGTTCCATGAAGAAGGTGCTGGTGAGCCGTTTGCGCGGATTCTTCATCTGCGGGTCGCTGAAGGTGAGCCATATCTCCTGCACCTCATCGGGTGCGAAGAAATGGTCGATGATTTCGATGTGCGTGCGCAAGAAGCCCACATTGTCCATCCGCTCGTTTAGCGCCTGTGTGGCGCCCGTCCACATGCGCGCTCCCTTGATGTCGACCCCGATGAAGTTGACCTCCGGGAAGAGTTTGGCCAGTCCCACGGTATACTCCCCCTTGCCGCAGCCCAGTTCGAGCACGATAGGATGGTCGTTGTGGAAGAACTGTTCGCGCCAATGACCCTTCATCAGGAAAGGCCCCTGCTGCGCCACCGAGAACGGGCACTCGATGACATTGGGATACGTTGCCATGTCGGCAAACTTTTCCAACTTACCTTTTCCCATGCGCGTTACTGAACAGTGGTGCGTTGTTCGTATTCAGCCTTGAGGTCTTCGTAGAAATGAGCCTGGGCAGTGAGGAAGTAAGGTATGAGCAGGATAAAGCCCAAGCCACATGTCAAAAGAGACAGGAAGAACCACCCTATGAAACTGAGGTGAAGTCCGAAGAGGTCCATCTTGTGGCCTTCCATCATCTCCATGCTGCGCCGGATGGCCGCATCGTACTCGAGCATAGGATCATCGCGCAGGATATAGTCGGTCATGGAATAGGAATAGAACTTCACGATGCCGGGGATGATGAGGAGCAGGGCCCAGAGGAAGGTATAGACAGCAACCAGCAATTTGGTCAGCATGATGCGCTTGAACGCCCTGTAGCCGTCGAAGAGGCGTTCCATGCCCAGATACTCATTCCGCACGAAGTAAAGATAGTAGACCCATAATCCCCATCCTAACGGCAATATGGCAAGATACAGAAGAAGGCTCCACCAGGAAGCCCAATGAGTTTCACCACTGGCACCGAAAGAAAACAAATAACTTGGTGAGTTTGTAAAACTGGCGATAATGGAGTAGAGAAAAGCCACGAGGGCTGCCTTGTCCCACTTTCCCCTCAAGGAAGCGAGCGCTCTGTTTTTGTAATTTGAATTGGAGTCCATAATGCGAAATGATTTTACCTTAAACAAAAAAACTGCACGTATCTTATTGAAGAGAAGGAAGTCGGCGGTATAGGGTACCGCCAACTTCCCATAGATTCCTGTCGTATCGCAACCCCTTGGGGTGCGGGTAGGATTAGCCTATCACCACCTTGGTCCAGCCGTGCTTGTCCTCGACGGTGCCGTACTGGATGCCGCGGAGCGTGTCGTAGAGTTTCTTGGAGATGGGGCCCGGTTTGCCGTCCTTTCCGAAGGTGTAGCGTTTGCCGGTCTCCAGGTCGTCAATATAGGAGATGGGGCTTATCACGGCCGCCGTTCCGCATGCGCCGGCCTCCTCGAAGGTGGAGAGTTCCTCTTCGGGAATGGGTCTGCGCTCCACCTTCATACCGAAGTCCTCAGCCAGCTGCATGAGGCTCTTGTTGGTGATGGAGGGGAGGATGGAGCTTGACTTCGGTGTGACATAGGTATTGTCCTTGATGCCGAAGAAGTTGGCAGCGCCGCACTCGTCCATGTATTTCTTCTCTTTTGCGTCGAGGTAGAACTCACAGGCATATCCCTTCTCGTGAGCCAGGTTGTTGGCGAAGAGCGAAGCGGCATAGTTACCGCCCACCTTATACTTACCGGTGCCGAGGGGAGCCGAGCGGTCGTACTCGCGGATGATGACGTAGGGGTTGGAGGCGAATCCACCCTTGAAGTACGGTCCCACGGGAGTGACGAAAATCATGAAGAGATACTCCTTGGCGGGGTGTACGCCCACCTGGGCGCTGGTGCCTATGAGCAGCGGGCGGATATAGAGCGATGCACCGCTCTCGTAGGTGGGGATATATTCTTGGTTGAGGCGCACCACCTTGGTGACCATTTCCTCGAAAAGCTCGGTGGGCACTTCGGGCATGAGGATGCCGCGGCAGGTAGACTGCAGGCGCGCTGCGTTTTCCTCCATGCGGAACACGCGCACCTTTCCGTCGGGGCAGCGGAAAGCCTTCAGGCCCTCGAAAGCCTCCTGTCCGTAGTGCAGGCAGGTAGCGGCCATGTGAATTTTCAGGAACTCATCGGAGCAGACTTCAATCTCTCCCCATTTACCGTCGCGATAGTAGCAACGCACATTGTAGTCGGTAGGCATGTAGCCGAACGACAGATTAGCCCAATCTAAATTTTTCATAGTGTTGTTGGTTTTTTATGATTAAGTGCTATGACCATGCAAAAGTAGCAAAAAAAAGCTATCGGGCAATGAATCAGAGCAGAAAAAAGGTTTATTGCTGCGGATTGTTGAGAATTTTCTGTATTTCCTCATCGGTTTTGGTGAGTTTTTCCTTACAGAGCTTCACCAGTTGCTGTGCTTTTTTCAACTGCTCGGTGAGCGAGTCGATGTCGAGCTGGTTGTTTTCCATCTTTCTGAGGATAGCCTCCAGCTGTGCCACAGCCTCTTCGTATTTTATTGTATTGTCCATAAAAATCGGAATTATATAGGTTTATGATTTTGTTTTCACGGTCGAGGTGAAGGAGCCGCCTGCCAGCCGGGTCACCACCACATCGCCCTCGTGCAGGGCATCGGCATCGGTGAGCGCCTTTCCGTTGTGGAGCGTGATACTGTATCCCCGCTGGAGCAGGAGTTGCGGGTCGAGCGCCTTGGTACGCTGTTCGAGCAGGTCCAGGCGGTGGCGTTCATCTGTCATTTTGCGCCACACCAGCGGCTGCAGAGAGGTCTGAAGGATTTCAAGGCGGTATTGTGCGCTCTCCATGTTCTGCCGGGCGGTATGGAGTATGCGCTGCAGGAGCGTCTGCAGGCGGGCCTCGCCCTGGGTCTTGACCACGGTGAAGAGAGCGGTGATGCGGGTGGCGGTGAGTGCGAGTCGGTTTTTCTCCGCCTGGATGCGCTGTTCCACGATTTGTGCGATGCGTGTGCCCGCCTGCCCGATGCGCTCGTCGACCTTGTGCAGGTGGTCGATGAGGAAGGCGGCTGCGGCCGTCGGTGTCTTGACCCTGACGTTGGCTATCTGGTCGAGTACGCTCTCATCGCGGTCGTGTCCGATGGCGGTGATGACCGGCAGTTGGAACTGCGCCACGATGCGTGCCAGTTGGAGCGCGTCGAAACCGGAGAGGTCGGTGGTGGCGCCGCCTCCGCGCGTGATGACCACGCAGTCGAAGTCGTCGATGCGGTTGTTCACCTCGGTGAGCGCCTCGATGACGCTGCTCTCCACCGCCTCGCCCTGCATGACAGCCGGGAAGAGCACGGTGTGGAAGCGGTAGCCATAGTCGTTGTCCTCGAGTTGGCGGCAGAAGTCGCCGTATCCGGCCGCTGTAGCGCTGGAGATGACGGCTATTCGCTGTGCGAAGAGCGGGAAGGGCAGGTTTCGGTTGTCATCGAAGATGCCCTCCTCTTTGAGTATTCTGACGATTTCGGCCCGTTTTCGTGCCATATCGCCGAGCGTGAAGGTAGGGTCGACATCGTTTACTATCCATGAGAAGCCGAAATTCTCATGGAAGTTGGCCCTCACCTTGAGCATGAGTTTCATTCCGCTGGCCAGCGGTTGTCCGGCCACCCGCTGGAAGTAAGGTTTCAGGACTGTCCACCGGTTTCGCCAGCAGCGCGCCGAGGCCCTTGCCACGGTGGTGTTGGTGTTTTCGCCCCGCTGTATGAGGTCCATGTAGCAGTGGCCGCCCCTTTCGGCCACATCGGCCAGTTCGGCCACCACCCAATACTCGTCGTAGAGCGTGGTGGCTATTACCTCGCTCACCATCCCGTTGAGTTCGAGGAGCGAGAGTGCATTTTTCGGCAGGGAGGTTTCATTCATGTTGTGTATCATAGGCAGGGTTGTCTTTTCGTCCCATCTGGAGGGCTTTTCCGAAATCGGGAATACCATATCCGTACACGTTGTTCGGCCGTTGGAAGCAATGTCCGCTCCGCCTGACGATTTGTATGATTTGCAGAGCCGTCTTGTCGCTGAGCGCCTGCCAGAGGCAAGCCACCATGCCCGCCATGACGGGCGAGGCGAAGGACGTGCCCATATCGTTGATGATGGTGCCCCGTCCGGTGACCACGGCCGCCGGGCTGCCCAGTGCCATGACATCGGGCTTTACCCTTCCGTCGATGGAGGGTCCGAGCGAGGAGAAGGCCGCATTCTGTTTCTGTCCGTTCACCGCCCCCACGGTGAGGATATCGTCGGCATCGGCCGGCACGCCGATGAGTTTCCAGGTGCCCATGCCGTCGTTGCCCGCGCTGTTCACCAGCAGCATGCCCTTGCCCGCCAGGAGCGATGCCGTGTGCGATACGAGCGAGGTTTTTCCGTCGAGGTCGTCGTAGGTATAATTGGTGGAGGGGTCGTTGAAGTCGTGGTAACCGAGCGAGCTGTTGATGATGTCGACGCCTGCGGAGTCGGCAAATTCGGCTGCGGCAGCCCAGTAGTCCTCCTCCGCTCTCGACTCCGTGTTGGCGTCTTCGGTGCGGCAGAGGTAGAAGGCCGCCTCAGGGGCGGTGCCCACGAACATTCCCGGCTCATCTACCGCCATGGTGCTGAGCACCTTGGTGCCGTGGTCTATTTCCTGGAAGATGTCCTTGGAGGGAAAGGCCACGAAGTCGCGTGTGCCGAGGATATTGATTTTCTGCATGGCGGGAATGCGGTCCACATTCATGAATCCGCCGTCGAACACGGCTATGGTGATACCGCGCCCCTTGTAGCCCGACTTGTGGAGAGATGCGCCGTTGACGAGGTTTATCTGCATGGCGGCCCGTCCGTAGGGATTGTCGGTCTCTTCTTCCCACGGCGAGAAGTCTTTGTGGAAGAAGGAGCGCATGGGCGGTTTCACGGAGTCGGGCGAGGTCCACAGTTTCATGGTGGCCGCGACGAAGGGGAGCCGTTCCACGGCATGGATGACTTTGCTGTTCTTCACCCTGACAAGCACGGTGCGGTTCCACTTGCTTTGGCATTTTATCTCTGCCCCTGTGGCGCTGATTTGCTCCAGATAGGCAGGTGGAAGCGGCAGGTCGGTAGAGTCGACCCCCAGCCCCTGCCGTTGTCGCCGGGCGATGGCTTTCTGTGAGAGGAAAGCCTCGGGATGGTCTATCTGGTAGGGGGTGCCGTTCTTGTCGGAGAGTGTGATGCGGTAGAGCCAGCATTTGCCGCCGGGGAATTTCACTTTCCCGGCGCTCTCATCGTCCTGCGGCCATGCGGCAGTGCACCAAAGGGCCAGCAGAAGAACTGTAAACAGAAACCTTCTCGTCATTGGGTGCAAAGATAATGAAAACCGAGCGCAGAGCAAAATGAATTTATTCATTTTCTATGCCGAGGTGCATCTTATCTTATGTAAAGATAATGAAAACCGAGCGCAGAGCAAAATGAATTATTCATTTTCTATGCCGAGGTGCATCTTATCTTATGCAAAGATAATGAAAACCGAGCGCAGAGCAAAATGAATTTATTCATTTTCTATGCCGAGGTGCATCAAAAAAGCCTTGTCATCACGACAAGGCCTCTTTTATTCGAAAAATACCAAAATAAATGTATACCTAATTACTAACTAAAATAAATACCGAATTACGTACCTAAAAATGCAAACTTAACCTAATGAAGGCTTGAAGCCATATATCTGAAATACTTAATGAACGAAATCATGTCTGCAGGAGGATAAAACAAGCTATTCCTCATTTCGTCGGTAAAGATACGGCGTTTATCCTTACCACCGTTCTCTCCATGTTACAACTATTTTCTTTTTTGTAACATGGTAAGAAAATTACCAAAAATGTAACAATCGAGATGCCTTATGTATCAAAAAACAGCAGTGAAACACCTAAATTATATATATCTTTGCGACAACAAAAAAAATTACAATGTCTATGAAAAGAGCCCTCTTCTTAGCCCTTACAGCCTGGTGGGTGGCGGCAGGCGCACAGAACCCGCTTCTGCGCGACCATTTCTCGGCCGACCCCACCGCCCGCGTCTTCAACGACAGAGTGTATATCTATCCCTCGCACGACATCCACAGTCCGGTGGACCGTCTGAAGGAATGGTTCTGCATGGCCGACTACCATGTCTACTCCTCGGAGAACCTGACCGACTGGCAGGACCACGGTGTGATAGTGACCCAGAACGAGGTGCCCTGGGTGGAGCCCGACTCCTACTCGATGTGGGCTCCCGACTGCGTGGAGAAAGACGGCCGCTACTACTTCTACTTCCCCTCCGCACCGAAGGGGGCGCAGAGAGGTTTCGCCATCGGCGTGGCCACCGCCATGCGGCCCGAAGGCCCCTTCTTCTGTGCGCCTCAGCCCATACCCGGCGTGATGGGCATAGACCCCAGCGTGCTCATCGACGACGACGGCCAAGCCTACATCTACTGGTCGGGCATGGGCATACGCGGTGCCCGTCTGAAAGCCAACATGATGGAGCTTGACACCGCCCCGCAGCAGATGGAAGGCCTGCCCGAGGGATTCAAGGAAGGCCCCTTCGCCTTCAAGCGCAACGGCATCTACTACCTCACCTTCCCCTGGGTGCGCAAGGAGAACGGCACCGAGACGCTGGCCTACGCCACCTCCGACCATCCGCTGGGTCCCTTCACCTTCAGGGGCATCATCATGGCCGAGTCGGCCACGGGTTGCTGGACCAACCACCACTCCATCACCGAGTACCGCGGACAGTGGTACCTCTTCTACCACCACAACGACTACTCGCCCAAGATGGACAAACGCCGTGCGGTGCGCGCCGACTCGCTCTTCTTCAATGCCGACGGCACCATACAGGAGGTGAAGCCTACACTGCGCGGCATCGGTGTAAGCGATGCTCGCGAGCCCATTCAGCTGGACCGCTACAGCGACATAGGGCGCGGCACCACCATCGACTATCTCGACTCGCTTCACACCTTCAAGGGGTGGCAGGCCACGCTGCCCAAGGGCGGCTGGCTGCGCTACAACACGGTAAGTTTTGAGCAGGTGACCAGCCCCACCCTCACGCTGCGGGTGAAATCGGCCGGCAAGGCACAGGTCATCATCCGAGAGGGCGGCGCCAAAGGCACGGTGATAGCCAAGGTGGCCGTTCCCACCACCCATGAGTGGACCAACATGAAGAGCCCCATCCTGCACCTGCCGCAGGGCGTGAAAGACCTGTATGTGACCGCTACAGGCGCCACGGTGCAGATAGACTATCTGCAGTTTGACGACGCCAGCCAGTACTTCCGCACCTCCACCCCCACCCCGCTGGCCCCCGACGCCGACGGCTTCCTACGCCGCTGGCTGCTGCTGGAGCCCATCGACAAGCCCAACCGCAGCAACACCGTGTTCACCGACAGCTACCTGCGCCAGGAGTTCTACCGCGAGTACTTCCCTGGACAGCTGACCGAGGTGCCCAAGAACGGGCAGAAGGAGAAGGTGGGCAAGCAGACCCTCACCTGGCACGCCCTGGACAGCGAGCGCTTCAACGTGAAGCTGTTCCGCTTCGCCTCCGGACTGGAGAAGCAGATCTACGGCGTGCTCTTCTGGGCCGTTACCGTGATAGACTGCGAGGAGGAGATACCCAATGTGCGCCTGGCCGCCGGCTCCAACTCAGCCTCTATGTGGTGGGTGAACGGTGAGGAAGCCCTGCTCCTCTCCGGCGACCGCCGCATGGTGCGCGACGACGGCACCTCGCACCGCCTCACCCTGAAGAAAGGCCGCAATGTGGTGCGCGGCGCCATCATCAACGGCCCCGGCATGAGCGACTTCTGCCTCCGATTCATCGATGAGCAAGGACAGCCCGTGAAAGGCTTCAAAATACTGTAAAAACAGCCTTCAAGATATTGTAAACCCCAAAAACGCGACATTTATGAACCCGATAAGAACCACCCTGACAAGCATAGTCTGTACGGCCGCCCTGCTCACCGCCCTGCCCGCCGGAGCACAGACCGGCCAGCCCTATATACACGACCCCTCGACCATAGCTGTGTGCGACGGCAAATACTACACCTTCGGCACCGGCGGCGGAGGACTCATCTCCACCGACGGATGGACCTGGAAAAATGGTGCCGAGCGGCCCGGCGGCGGAGCCGCCCCCGACGTGCTGAAGATAGGCGACCGCTACCTGGTGATATACGGCGCCACCGGAGGCGGTCTGGGCGGCGGCCACAACGGCCGCATCCTGACCATGTGGAACAAGACCCTGGACCCCGTCTCGCCCGACTTCCACTTCACCGAGGCCATAGAGGTAGCCTCGAGCGACGGACAGGAAGACAACGACGCCATAGACCCCGGTCTGCTGCTCGACCCCAACGACGGCCGTCTGTGGGTATCGTACGGCACCTATTTCGGCAACATACGCCTTATAGAACTCGACCCGCAGACCGGACGGCGCGTGGAAGGCAATGAAGCCCTCGACATCGCCATCGACTGCGAGGCCACCGACCTCATCTACCGCGACGGCTGGTACTACCTGCTGGGCACCCACGGCACCTGCTGCGACGGTGTGAACTCCACCTACAACATCGTGGCGGGCCGCTCACGCCGGGTGACCGGTCCCTATCTGGACAACGTGGGCCGCGACATGCTGGCCGGCGGCGGCAAGATGGTGATAGCCGCCGGCGACCGTCTGGTGGGTCCGGGCCACTTCGGACGCACCATCATCGACAAGGGTGTGGAGGTGATGAGCTGCCACTACGAGGCCGACCTGGACCAGGGCGGACGGAGCGTGCTGGGACTGCGCCCCCTGCTGTGGAAGAACGGATGGCCCGTGGCCGGCGACCGCTTCAAGGAAGGCACCTACGAGATAGAGTCGGAACGGCGCGGCTATGCCCTTGAGTTGGCCGTCGACTTCGTGCGGATGGCCCAGGAGCGGCAAGCCTGGTGGCGCATAGACCCCGCCACCCCAGTCGTGCCCATCGCCAACCAAACCCTGGAAGAAGTGGCCGGCACCTGGCCGACCGGCGACATCGGTGTTCGCACCGGCGACTACATGTTCCGTCCGCACCAGCGGTGGACCATCAGTGCCGTGCCCGACGGCGGCGGCTATCTGGGCGGTCCCTACTACAAGATAGCCATCGAGGGCACCGACCGCGCCCTTGCCGCCACTGCCGACCGCGAGGTGAGCACCGTGGCCGCCTTCACGGGCGCCCCCGAGCAGCTGTGGCGCATTGAACAGCTCACCGACGGCACCTACCGCATCATGCCCAAGGCGATACCCGGCATGGAAGGCCTGAACACCCGCTATGTGCTCTACTCCCTCTCCGACAGCAACCCCACCCTGGCCGAATACGACTTCGACAGCGACAACTCGAAATGGAACTTCCGAAATCACTGACGGCACGGCATAAATAGGAGAAAAGGCGAGAGAGAAACAGTTTATTTGCGCAAAAAAGTGTAATTTTGCAGACGGAGACCACCTGTACCCCCGCCGGGTAGAGGCGAGGCTCCCTATACACAGCGTAAATAAACTGACATGGACAATAAGAAAGCGACACTGCAACTGGGCACGGAGCCTGTAGGCAAGCTGCTGTGGCAATACGCCTCACCCGCCATTGTGGCGATGGTGGCCTCCTCACTCTACAACATGGTCGACTCTATCTTCATCGGCCAGGGTGTGGGACCGATGGCCATCTCCGGACTGGCCATCACCTTCCCCTTCATGAACCTGAGCGGTGCCATCGGAGCCTGCATCGGTGTGGGCGCCAGCACCTACCTCTCGGTGAAGCTGGGACAGAAAGACTACAGCAAGGCCCTCAAGATACTCGGCACCTCGACATTGCTGAAAATCATCACCGGCATCGTGTTCGGTGCCCTGTGCCTGATTTTCCTCGACCCCATCCTGCGCTTTTTCGGCGCCACCGACAACACCATACCCTATGCCCGCGACTACATGCAGATTATTCTGCTGGGCAACGTGTTCACCCATCTCTACTTCGGCATGAACGCCCTGCTCAGGGCCGCGTCGAAGCCACGGCACGCCATGTATGCCACCATCTTCACCGTGGTGCTGAACACCCTACTCGACCCCCTCTTCATCTACACCTTCGGCATGGGCATACGCGGTGCTGCTGTGGCCACCGTGCTCTCGCAGACCACCGCCATGTGCTGGCAGATATGGATATTCAGCAATCCCAAGGAACTGCTCCACTACCAGCGCGGCATCTTCAAGTTCGACCTGGGCATCATCAAGAACATTCTGGCCATCGGCGTTTCGCCCCTGTCGATGAACGCGTGCGCCTGCATCGTGGTCATCTTCATCAACACCGCCCTGGTGCGCCACGGCGGCGACCTGTCGGTGGGCGCCTACGGTATAGCCAACCGCATCGGTTTCATCTTCTTCATGGTGGTGATGGGCATCAACCAGGGCATGCAGCCCATAGCCGGCTACAACTACGGTGCCGAGCAATACGACCGCATGCTGCGCGTGCTGAACTACTCGATGGTGGCCGCCACCTGCATCATGACCGTGGGCTGGCTGGTGGGCGAGCTGACGCCCAAGGCCTGCGCGCGCCTCTTCACCACCGACGAGCAGCTCATCGAAATTGCCGCCCGCGGCATACGCATCAACATGATTCTTTTTCCGATGATAGGCTCGCAGGCCGTTATCACCAATTTCTTCCAGAGCATCGGCATGGCGAAGATAAGCATCTTCCTCTCGCTCTCGCGGCAGATGATATACCTGCTGCCCCTGCTGGTGATACTGCCGCCCCTGATGGGGGTGGACGGTGTGTGGTGGTCGCTGCCCATCAGCGACGCCCTGGCCTTCGTGACCACATGGATAATCATGATACGCTATATGAGAAACTTCAAAAGGCAGCATAAAGAAAGGGTAGAAAATGGAAGACAACAACAAGCCGAATAGACAGGAAGCCGCAGCCGGCAGCCAGCTCATCATCTGCATAGGGCGCCAGCTGGGCAGCGGAGGCCGCTTTGTGGCCCGCCAGCTGGCCGATGAATTCGGATGCCGGCTCTACGACAAGGAGATACTGAACTTGGCCGCCAAGGAGAGCGGATTCTCCGAAAAATTCTTTGAGCAGAACGACGAGCAGAAAGGATTTATGAAGTCGCTCTTCCACCTGCACACGCCCCATGTGAGCGACACCAACTTCTACAGCAGCCGTTTCTCGCAGGAGAGCCTGTTCCAGTTTCAGAGCGACGCCATCTTAAAGGCCGCCCAGGAGGGCAACTGCGTGTTTGTGGGCCGCTGCGCCGACTATGTGGTGCGCGAGATGGACCGGGTGGTGAGCGTATTCATCACCGCCAACCTGGACGAGCGCGCAGCCCGCGTGATGGAGCGCCACGGCTGCGACCGCGAGGAGGCGCTGAAGATAATCCACTCGAAGGAGAGCACCCGCTCATCGTACTACAACTACTACACCGGCCGGAAGTGGGGCGACGGCGCCAACTACGACCTGTGCGTGAACAGCAGTCTGCTGGGCATAGAAGGCACGGCGCGGCTCATCTCACGGTTCATTAGAGAACGCTTCGGGCTATGAAACGGATAGGCATACTGAGCGACACCCACTCCTACTGGGACGACCGCTACCTGCACTACTTTGAGCCTTGCGACGAGATATGGCACGCCGGCGACATCTGCTCGACCCAACTGGCCGACCGCCTGGCCGCCTTCCGGCCCCTGCGTGCCGTGTGCGGCAACTGCGACGGCGGCGACCTGCGCCGCATGTTTCCGGAGGTGCTTCGGTTCAAGTGCGAGGAGGTGGACGTGCTGATGAAACACATAGGCGGCTACCCCGGCCGCTACGACCGCAGCATCGTGCGGCAGCTCATGGCGCACCCGCCCCAGCTCTTCATCAGCGGCCACTCTCACATTCTGAAGGTGCAATACGACCAGCAACTCGGTCTGCTGCACATCAACCCCGGTGCCGCGGGCATCCAGGGGTGGCAAAAAGAGCGCACACTGATAAGATTGACCATCGAAGGCAATAAATTCGGTGATTGCGAAGTTATTACATTAGGAAGGTGAACAAGCCGCCCGAAAAGAACACTATGAAAAAACAAAACCAAGGAAATATGAGAACAATCGTCATCACCGGCGGTGCCGGATTCATCGGCAGCCATGTAGTAAGACTCTTTGTAAACAAGTATCCCGACTACCACATCATCAACCTCGACAAGCTGACCTATGCGGGCAACCTGGCCAACCTGAAAGACGTGGAGGGAAAGCCCAACTACGAGTTTGTGAAGATGGACATCTGCGACTTCGACGCCTTCTACCGCCTGATGCAGGAGAAGAAGGTGGACGGCATCATCCACCTGGCCGCCGAGAGCCATGTGGACCGCTCCATCAAAGACCCCTTCACCTTTGCCAAGACCAATGTGATGGGCACCCTGTCGCTGCTGCAGGCCGCCAAGCTCTACTGGGAGTCGCTGCCCGAGCGGTATGAGAGCAAGCGCTTCTACCACATCTCCACCGACGAGGTGTACGGCGCCCTGGAGCTCACCCACCCCGATGGCGTGAAGCCCCCCTTCAGCACCACCGCCTCATCGGCCGAGCACCATCTGGCCTACGGTGAGGAATTCTTCGTGGAGACCACCAAATACAACCCCCACTCGCCCTACTCCGCCGCCAAGGCCGCCAGCGACCACTTCGTGCGCGCCTACCACGACACCTACGGCATGCCGGTGGTGGTGACCAACTGCTCGAACAACTACGGTCCCTACCAATTCCCGGAGAAGCTGATACCCCTCTTCATCAACAACATACGCCACCGCAAGCCGCTGCCCGTGTACGGCAAGGGTGAGAACGTGCGCGACTGGCTCTATGTGGAAGACCACGCCCGCGCCATCGACCTCATCTTCCATGAGGGCAAGGATGCCGAGACCTACAACATAGGCGGTTTCAACGAGTGGAAGAACATAGACCTGATACGTGTGCTCATCAACACCGTAGACCGCCTGCTGGGCCGCCGCGAGGGCGAGGACCAGGACCTGATAACCTTTGTGACCGACCGTGCCGGCCATGACCTGCGCTATGCCATCGACTCGTCGAAGTTGCAGCGCGAGCTGGGCTGGGAGCCCAGTCTGCAGTTTGAGGAAGGCATAGAGAAGACGGTGCGCTGGTATCTGGACCATCAAGACTGGCTCGACAACGTGACGAGCGGCGACTACCAGCACTACTACGAACAGATGTACGCCAACCGCTAACCTCCGGACCGCCATGTGGGAGAAGAAAGCCTATATGATACACCTGCCCAAGGTGGTGGACCCCCGCGGCAACCTGACCGTGGCGGAGCAGGGCATACACGTGCCCTTCGACATAGCGCGCGTGTACTGGACCTACGACATACCGGGCGGCGAGAGCCGCGGCGGCCATGCCCACCGCCACTGCGAGGAAGTGATCATCGCTGCGAGCGGCTCATTCGACGTGACCCTCGACAACGGCCATGAGCAACGCACCTACCACCTGAACCATCCCTACCAGGGGCTCTATGTGGGTACAGGCATCTGGCGCACACTCGACGACTTCTCGTCGGGTGCCGTATGCCTGGTGCTGGCCTCCGAGCTGTTCGACGAGGACGACTATGTGCGCGACTACGACACCTTTGCGGCAGAGAAAAGAGCAGGGAAATGATAGCAGTAAGGCCCTACACCCCCGATGAAGCTGAGTGCTGGAACGAGCTGGTGGCACAGTCGCGCAACGGCACCTTTCTCTTCGACCGCCGCTACATGGACTACCACAGCGACCGCTTCGCCGACCACTCGCTGCTCTTCAGCGAGCGGGGCAAGACGGTGGCCCTGCTTCCCGCCAACCGGTGCGGCGACACGCTCCACTCGCATCAAGGGCTGACCTACGGCGGGCTGGTGATGAGCCAGGGGGTGACCACGGCAAAGGCCTGCGAGATATTCACCGAGTTGAACAAGTATCTCTGTGCCGAAGGAATCAAGAAAGTGGTATACAAGGCCGTTCCCCACATCTACCACCGCTATCCCGCCGAAGAAGACCTCTACGCCCTCGTGAATGTATGCGGAGCGCGGCTGTGTGTGCGCCACATGTCGTCGACCCTTCTGATGGACAACCGACCCCGCCTGACGGAATCGCGCCGGAGCGGTCTGCGCAAAGCGCTCCATGAGGGACTCACGGTGACGGAAAGCACCGACATGAGGGTCTTCTGGCACATACTGGACACCAACCTGGAGCAAAAATACCAAGCCCACCCGGTGCACACCGCAGCAGAACTTGAGCTGCTGCACAGCCGTTTCCCTGAAAAGATACGCCTCTACATGGTTTTCGACGGCTCCACCCCCTTGGGCGGCGCCCTACTCTACCTCACCCCTTTGGTGGCCCACACCCAATACATCTCCGCCTCGGCCGAGGGCAAGAAACGCGGCGCTCTCGACCTGCTCTTCGACCATCTGCTGAAAGAATTTGAAGACAAGGTGAAGTACTTCGACTTCGGCAAGTCGAGCGACGGCGACGGCCACGACCTGAACGCCCCGCTCATCTTCCAGAAAGAAGGTTTCGGCGGCCGCGGCATCTGTTACGACTGGTGGGAATGGGACCTTTCAAGAGTATAAATACAAAGAATCGTGAATCAGGGTTGATTCACGATTCTTTGGTATAGGAGAGAAAATGCGATGCTTAGATGAGCAGTACGGTGGCACTGCGGGCGGCCTGGGCACCCATGACGAGCACCTGGGCGATGTCGGCCGTCTTGGATGGTCCGCTGATGAAGGAGCCGTAGCCATAGTCGTTGAACTCGATGCGTTTGTAGGCCTCGTGCATATTGTTCACAATCTGCTTCTTGTCGAGCAGGATGACCAGATTCTCGGAAATGAAGCACACGGCCTTCTCCACCATCGTCTGCGGAATCCACACACAGGCATTCTCGGCCACTCCGAAGACACCCTTCACCACACCCACATCCGTGCCGTTGAGCGCCTGGGGCGAGCCGCAGGTGTCAGGGTTGCGAGTGGCGATGGTTATCTCGGGCAGGTTGCTGGCTATCTCCTTAGCCTCGGGATAGAGTTCCTTGATGAGGACGTTGATGTCCTGACCCGGTTCCACTTCCACCACCTTGCCGCCCACGCTCTCCGTCATGGAGATGAACTGCACGAGCGGATCGGGATAAGTGATGCCCTGGATGTCGGTGAGGTCGGGCATGTCGAAACGCTGCTTGATGTTGCTTCTGTATTTTGACAGAATATCTTCTTTCTTACTCATAAGTCGTTTTCATTAGAATTACTTAACCTTTCCTTTTCTCCACAGTTCCTGGAACGAGTTTCTGGGGAACTTCATCATCTCATGTCCGCCCTCGGCCCAGGGATTGAGCGAGCAGTTCATCAGGAAGCTGGGCACCCAGTTGGCCATCGGAGCGAACTTCATGGCCGTGTTGTACATGCCGCTGCTGCCGAAGAGCACGTTCATGCCCTTGCACATCATCTTCTTCTGCGGGTTGGCAGTGCCAAACTCATCGAGCTGCTGGCGCCACTGGTAGATCTGGTCGCCCAAGTTGATCTTCACGGGGCATACCGTCTGGCAGCTCAGGCAGAGAGTACATGCCGACACGTTGCCACTGTGCAGTTTGGTGTTGCGCAGCATGCCGAGGTTGATGCCGAGCGGTCCGGGAATGAAGTAAGAGTAAGAATATCCACCACTGCGGCGGTATACGGGGCAGCTGTTCATGCAAGAGCCGCAGCGTATGCACTTGAGCATCTCCCAGTGCTGCGGATTGGCTATCCACTCACTGCGTCCGTTGTCTACGAGCACGATGTGCATGGGAGCGGCCGTGGGGCGCGCCTTGCGGAAGTGGCTGGTATAGGTAGTGGTGGGCTGTCCGGTACCGGCGCGGCAAAGCATGCGCTGGAACACGGCCAGACAGTCGTAGTTAGGGATGATTTTCTCCAGACCCACGGCAGCGATGTGCAGTTTGGGGCACGAGGTGCTCATATCGGCATTACCCTCGTTGGTGCACACCACGATGTCGCCCGTTGCGGCGATACCGAAGTTGCCGCCCGTCATACCGGCATCGGCGGTAAGGAACTCATTGCGCAGGCTGAGACGTGCCTGATAGGTCAGGTAGGTGGGGTCGTGGTTGCCCTTCTCCGTTCCAAGTTTCTCCTCAAAGAGCTCACCCACATCGTCGTGGTTGAGGTGGATGGCGGGCATCACGATATGGCTGGGTTTCTGTCCCTTGAGCTGGATGATGCGCTCGCCGAGGTCGGTCTCCACCACCTCGATGCCCTTGGCCTCGAGATAGGGGTTCATCTCACACTCTTCGGTGAGCATACTCTTGCTCTTGACCAGTTTCTTCACGTTATGGTCTTTGAGAATGCCGTAGACAATCTCGTTGAACTCGTCGGCATCCTTCGCCCAGTGCACGATACAGCCGTTTTTCTCGGCATTGGTGGCAAACTGGTCGAGATACTCATCAAGATGGCTGATGGTGTGGCGTTTGATGGCCGAGGCCTTTTCGCGCAGTTGTTCCCACTCTTTCAGTCCGTGCGCCATATTGTCGCGCTTGGTACGTACCGACCAGAAGGTGGCATCGTGCCAATGGGAGTACTTTTCATTTTTCAAGAACTCCTTTGCTGCTTTTGAATGTGCTGTACTCATTAGATTCCTGCTGCTAAAATTTCTACTGCGTGCTTAAACTGAATAGGCATGCCCTCTTTCTTGGCCACGCCCGCCATGTGCATAAGGCAAGAGCAATCGGGTCCGGTGACATACTCGGCGCCGGTATCGATGTGGCGCTTCACCTTGTCCTGTCCCATGCGGTGGCATACATCGGTCTCCTCGATGGAGAACATGCCGCCGAAACCGCAGCACTCATCGGGACGCTCGGGTTCCACCACCTCGATGCCTTTCTTGAGCTGGAGCAGGTCGATAATCTTGTTGAACTTCGTGACGTTCATCTCGCTGGGCGAACTCAGTCCCAGTTCGCGGACGCCATGACAGGAATTGTGTACACTCACTTTATGCGGGAACTCGCCGGGCAGCTCTTTCACCTTCACCACATCGTGTAGGAAAGTGATTACATCGATGCACTTCTCAGCGGTCTCGCACTTCTTCTTTCCCTCGAGCAGGCGGGGATAGTTGATCTTCACGAAAGCAGTACAACTCACAGAGGGAGCCACGACATAGTCGAACTCCTTGAACTTATCCTCAAACTTCTCTGCCAGGGGTATGGCCATCGACTCGAATCCGGCATTGGCCATAGGCTGTCCACAACAAGTCTGGTCCTCCGGGTATTCTACATCCACGCCTAAACTTTTGAGAAGTTTATAGGAGGCGATGCCTACTTGGGGATATACCGCATTGACATAACACGGTATAAATAATCCTACTTTCATAAGTTAGTTACTATAATTATTACGACAAAAATACTAAATGAAAGATTAAAAACAACAGAAAAAAGATAAAAAAACAGTTCCCGCGAATCACTTCGCAGGAACCGATTAACTAATAACTAACTTGTGTGGTTCTCGTAAATATCTATATGACTAACTTGTGTACAAAAGTACGAGGTAAAAGGAATGTTTGCAATCCCCAAAACTCGGTATTTTATATCTTGACCTCACTGACATCCACTAACTTATTGACGATGGCATAGATGGTAAGTCCGGCCGCTGAATGAATCTGTAACTTCCGGGAGATATTCCTCCGGTGTGTGATGATGGTATGGATAGACAGGAAGAAATGGTCGGCCATTTCTTTGTTGGTCATACCTTTCACTATACAGCAGATGACTTCTTTTTCACGCTGAGTCAAGGCTTCCT
>CACYUZ010000062.1:0-17647 GCA_902777645.1 uncultured Prevotellaceae bacterium
CATTCTGAGTCGGTTGTTGTAGAATTTTGCGTCCTCCATGGAGATATTGATGTATCTTTCGGCCCTTTCCAGGTGGTCAGGGTTCTGCTGGAAGAGGTGTATAGCGAGGTTTTGGAGCGCCAGGTTTTCCATGGTGCATGATTTAAGGTCGCTCAGTGCCGCCCTGATGAGATATTCCTCATAGAGGCGGTCGTTGCCGTCCATTCGATAGTTGCCCGCCAGCGCATAGGAAGCCATGGCATAGATACGCGACTCCTCCTGTGTGGTTTTGAGCGTATTGAGATAGAACGCCCGTGCCTTGTTTCGGTCAGGTTCCACATACACTTTCTGTTCCCCGAGGTAGAATTTATAGAGCGGGTCGGACACATCGGCATACCCCATTGCCTTTTTAAGGCATTCACTGGCTTTTTTCCTATATTGTGGCGTGTAGACTTGGTCGTTGCAGTAATCACTCCAATAAGAGTAGACAGAGAAAGAGGCGTAATAGAATCCGAAGAGCAAGTTGTGGTCTACATGCTGTTCGTCGACCGCATTGAGGTGCTCCACAGCCTCACTGTAGAGTCCGCCGGCTGCGAGAATCTCCGCCATGTGTATATTGAACAACGCCTCAAAGTAGTCGTTATGCTGCAGTTGCGCCATGGAGAGTCCTTTGCTGGCATAGGTTCTGGCGGAATCGAACTGAAACACATGATACTCATTGTAGAGGTCGTCGATGACGCTGAGCACGGCCGTTTTTTCTTTTTCCTTTTTCAGTTTTTGCTTCAGGAAGTCAATTTTATCCTGTTTTGCCTTGAGGAACTGTTCTCTCTTATCGATGGTCTCATCGAGGAGTCTGAGCAATTGCAGGTTATCGGCATGGGCAAGCGCCGCCCAGCAGAAGAGGAGTGAAAGGAGGCAGAATCGAGTCATAAAATTCAGACAAAAGGTTTACGGGAGCAAATATAGCAAAAATAAATGAATTACATGAATTTACTATGCTATAATTTCACAATTTATATAACACACTGATTATCAAACTAATAAAATCAACCAAAATTATCTCAGAATTTACTATCCCCTTACTAAGCAAACCATAAAGCGACAAATGAGTATAACTTTGCGGCAGATTTACAATCAAATGCAAAAAACCTAACTTAAAAAAACAAAACCTTATGAAAGAACCTTTTAAAAAGCTCATGATGCTCATTATGCTGAGCGTGCTGGTGTCGCTGCGCCTTGCTGCGCAAGACATAGAAGTGCACGGCATAGTGACCGACCAGGCAGGCGAGACTGTCATTGGCGCCACCGTGATGCAGAAAGGCACCAGCAACGGCACCGTCACCGACATAGACGGCAACTTCACGCTTACGGTGCCCCATGACGCCACCCTCACCATTTCGTATATCGGCTTTGCCACCCAGGAAATCGCTGTTGGTGGACAGAGCCAGTTGGCGATTGTGATGAAAGACGACAGTCAGCTACTCAGCGAAGTAGTGGTTGTGGGTTACGGCACGATGCGCAAGAGCGACCTTACGGGTGCCATCGGCTCACTGGCAGCGAAAGACATGGAGAACAGTCCTGTGGCCAACATCGGCCAGGCCATACAAGGCAAGATAGCCGGTCTGCAAGTCGTGGATGCCGGCAAGCCCGGCGACAACGTATCGATCAAGATACGCGGTTTGGGCTCCATCAACAACTGCGACCCCCTTGTAGTGATAGACGGTGTGCCCACCGACTTAGGTCTGAACAATCTGAACATGGCCGACGTGGAGCGCCTTGACGTGCTGAAAGACGCCTCTGCCACCGCCATCTACGGTTCGCGCGGTGCCAACGGTGTAGTGATGATCACCACGAAGAAAGGCAAGACCGGCAAGGGCACCCTCTCCTTCTCGGCCAATCTTGCCATTCAGCACGCCACGAAGACCCCCGACCTGCTGAACGCCGCCGAATATGCCATGCTGAGCAACGACATGATGTCGAACGCCGGCTATGCGATGAATCCCGAGTGGTCGGCCCCCGCTAAGCTCGGCGCCGGCACCGACTGGGTAGACGAGTTGTTGCGCACCGGTTATCTTCAGAACTACACGGTGAGCTACTCAGGCGGCAGCGAGAAGTCGCACTACTACATGTCGGGAGGTTTTCTGGACCAGACCGGCATTGTGAAGAGCGTAGGCTACCGCCGCTTCACCTTCCAGGCCAACAGCGACGCCCAGGTTCTGGACTGGCTGAAATTCTCGAACAACATCACTGTGAGCGCCGACAAGAAGCGTCAGGGCAGCTACGACTTCGGCAACACCTACCGCGCCCTTCCCATCTACCCGGTGAAAGACACCGACGGCGAGTGGAGCGGTCCCGAGGGCAACTCCCTGTGGTACGGCAGCACGAAGAACCCCATCGGCCCCACGCAGACCGACAAGCAGAAGACCAACGGCTACAACCTGCTGGGCAATCTGACCGCCGAGATAACCTTTACGAAGTGGCTGAAATTCAAGAGCACCTTCGGTGTAGACGCCAAGTTCTGGTATGCCGACAACTACACGCCCCGCTATGGCTGGAAGCCGATAGCCACCGAGGAGAGCTCGCGCTACAAGAGCGACAACAAGTCGTTCACCTATCTGTGGGACAACTATTTTCTCTTCGACCACACCTTCGGTCAGAAGCATCATGTAGGTCTGATGGCCGGTACCTCAGCCCAGTGGAACACCTTCGACTATCTGAACGCCCAGAAGAACATTTTCGCCTTTGAAAACGTGCATGAGATGGACAACGGCCAGGAGATGTACGCCATTGGCGGCAACGAGACCGAATGGGCCCTATTCTCCTACATGGCCCGCGCCACCTACGACTATGAGAACAAATATCTGCTCACTGCCACCCTTCGCCGCGACGGCAGCAGCCGTTTTGGCCGCAGCAAGCGCTGGGGTATGTTCCCCTCCGTATCCGCCGCCTGGCGTGTGTCGGAGGAGCCCTGGTTCAAGAAGAGCAAGCTGCTGAGCGACCTTAAGATCCGTCTGGGCTACGGTGTGACCGGCAGCCAGGCCAGTGTGAGCAACTATGGCTACCTGGCCTCCTACAACACCAGTGTCTATCCCTTCGGCTACGCCGGCACCGAGCAGTCGGCCCTTGTCTCCTCGTCGCTTGCCAATCCCAACATCCACTGGGAGGAAGTGGCCCAGAGCAACATCGGTTTCGACGCCGTGCTGTTCAACTCGCGCGCCATGCTTTCGGTCGACGCCTACATCAAGAACACCAACGACATGCTGGTGAAGGCCAGTATCCCCATCACCTCCGGTTTCGAAGACACCAGCACCACCTACACCAATGCCGGCAAGGTGCGCAACACCGGTGTCGAGATAACCCTCCACACCGTGAATTTGGACAGCGAGTTCGGTTGGGAGAGCGATTTCTCCTACACCTACAACAAGAACAAGATAAAGGACCTGAACAGCGACGTGCCCTACTACATCAACCAAATCAACAACTCGTACGTGACGATGCTTCAGCGCGACTATCCCATCAACGTGTTCTACGGCTACGTGACCGACGGTGTGTTCCAGAACCTTCAGGAAGTGGAGCAACACGCCATCCAGCCCGGTGCCGCTCCCGGCGACACCCGCTTCAAGGACCTGAGCAACGACGGTGTGGTGAACGACGACGACCGCACCATCATCGGCAACCCCAACCCCACCCACCTATTCTCGTTGGGCAACAACCTCACCTACAAAGGTTTCGAGCTGGGTATCTATCTGCAGGGCGTGGCCGGCAACAAGATATTCAACGCCAACAACATCGACCTGACCGGCATGTCGGCCGCCTACAACCAGACCACCGACGTTTTGGACCGCTGGACCGGCGAGGGCAGCAGCTACACGATGCCCCGTGCCGTATTCGGCGACCCCAACCAGAACAACCGCATCAGCGACCGCTATGTGGAGAACGGCTCCTACCTCCGTCTGAAGACCATCTCCCTGGCCTACAACTTCCCCAAGACATGGTTGAAAGCCCTCACCATCGAGAACGCCCGTCTGACCCTCTCCTGCGAGAATGTGGCCACGCTGACCGGCTATTCCGGTTTTGACCCCGAGGTAGGCATCAACGGCATCGACCTGTCTACCTATCCCATCTCCCGCACCTTCAACATAGGCATGAACTTCAACTTCTAATACCCCCGACATCATGAAGAAACTATATATTGTACTGCTGTCAGGTCTTATGCTCACCTCCTGCAGCGACGATTTTTTGGACAAGGAGCCCAAGAACACCGTGGACCCCGAGACCAGTGTGACCGACGATGTGGCCGTGGCCATGGCCAATGCCTGCTACCGCACCCTCCAGTCGTCGAACATGTACAACCAGCGCATCTGGACCCTCGACATCGTGGCCGGCAACAGCGAAGTGGGTGCCGGCGGCGGCACCGACGGTCTGGAGACGATACAAGCCTCCAACTTCATCACGCAGAGCGACAACGGCATGGCCCTCTACATGTGGCGATCGCCTTGGGTGGGCATCGGCCAGTGCAACATCCTCATCCACGCCCTTGAAGGCCAGGAGCTCGAGGCCGGCGGTGTGAAAGAGCGCGCCCTGGGCGAAGCCTACTTCCTCCGTGCCCACTACTACTTCGTTCTGGTACGCCTCTACGGCGGTGTTCCCCTCCGTCTGGAGCCCTACCAGCCCGGTGAGAGCACCGACATAGCCCGTGCCAGCGCCGACGAGACCTACGCCCAGATTATGGCCGACTGCCAGCGCGCCATCGACCTGCTGCCCGCCAAGCGCGACTACGACAACGACAACGTGGGCCGCGCCTGCAAGGACGCCGCCCTCACCATGATGGCCGACATCCTGCTCACCCTTGCCCCGAGCCATCCCGACTATTACGGTCGCGTGGTGACCCTCTGCGACCAGGTGACCGCCCTTGGCTACAATCTGGACAACTGCACCTACGAAGGCAACTTCGACGCCACGGTGAACAACGGTCCCGAGTCGATTTTCGAGGTCCAGTTCTCCGGCAACACCGAATACGACTTCTGGGGCAACAACCCCCAGTCGAGTTGGCTGAGCACCTTCATGGGTCCTCGCAACAGCGACTTTGTGGCCGGCAGCTACGGTTGGAACCAGCCCACGCAAGAGTTCATGGACCAGTATGAGGAAGGCGACCTGCGCAAGGACCTTACGGTGCTCTATGAAGGCTGTCCCGACTTCGACGGCAAGCAGTACAAGAGCAGCTACTCCAACACCGGGTACAACGTGCGTAAATTCCTTGTCACGAAATCCGTATCGCCCGAGTACAACACCAATCCCCAGAACTTTGTGGTGTACCGCTACGCCGACGTGCTGCTGATGAAGGCCGAGGCCCTGAACGAGCAAGGCCAAACCTCTCAGGCCGCCGAGCCGCTGAACACCGTGCGCCGCCGTGCTGGTCTGGCCAACGTGGCCAACCTGACCCAGAGCGCCATGCGCGAGAAGATTATCCACGAGCGCCGCATGGAGCTTGCCTTCGAAGGGCACCGCTGGTTCGACATGATCCGCATCCAGAACGGCGACTACGCCCTCAGTTTCCTCCACTCCATCGGCAAGACCCGCGCCACCAAAGAACGTCTGCTGTTCCCCATTCCGCAGACCGAGATGGACGCCAACAGTCTGATGACCCAGAACCCCGGTTATTAATCATCCCCAAAAGAAAGACACTATGAAAAGAAATCTATACAGCAGTATGATAGTACTGCTCACCGGCCTCCTTTTCACCGGCTGCTCCGACAACGACTACATGGACCTGGACAAAGGTCACGACACCCTCCTGCTGACCGCCAACCAAGCCACAGAAGAGCTCAACGAGGCCACCCACGGCAGCGAGGCCCTCACCCTGAGCTGGACCACCGGCACCAACCACGGCAGCGGCCACCGCATCAGCTACACCCTGGAGTTGGCCCCCTCCGGCAGCGACTTCGCCGACCCCTACATAGCCGTTGACAACGCGCAGCAAGTCTACTCCTGGAGCATCAACCAGGAGAATCTCAACGCCCTTCTTCTCGACAAGTTCGGCGGTGTGGAAGGTCAGCCCGTGAGTCTCGACGCCCGCATCACCGCCCTTGTGAGCGGCGAGGACGGCGCGCAGACCTCCTCCGTCAGTTTCTCCGCCATTCCCTACACCCCCGTGACGCCCACGCTCTACCTGATAGGCGACGCCACCCCCAACGGCTGGAGTGCAGACAACGCCACCGCCATGAAGCGCACCGACAACGGCCAGTTCACCTGGGAGGGCAATTTGCGCAAAGGCACCTTCAAGTTCATCACCACGCTGGGCCAGTTTGTGCCCTCCTACAACAAAGGCGCCGACGGCAAGATGGTGCTTCGGAGCAGTTTCGACGAGCCCGACGAGCAGTGGGAGGTGACCGAAGACCACTTCTACCAGGTGACGGTCAACCTGCTGACCCTTGAGATGAGCTATGTGCAGACCGACGGCGAGGCCCCCCGTTTCGACAACCTCTACTTTGTAGGCCAGCCCACCGGTTGGGGCTTTGTGAAGATGCAGAAAGACCCGCTCGATCCGTTCCTCTTCCGCTACGGCCGTCATTTCGAGAACGGAAACGGCGGTGAGTTCAAGTTCGGCACCTCGGAAGGCGCCTGGGAGAACATGCTGAAAGCCGCCCAGCCCAATGCCCCCTACACCGACACCCGCATGGAGTTCATCGCCGGCTACGACCCCGACAACAAGTGGTTCCTTCAGGAGAGTGAGACCGGCAAGGCCTACAAGATATGCGTTGACATCCGTTCCGACAAGGAGCGCATGCTGATGCGCGAGTTTAAGCCCTACGAGATGATATACCTGGTAGGCGACGCCGCCCCCTGCGGCTGGGACCTTGGCAATGCCACTGCGATGACGGCCACGGAGAGTCCCTACATCTTCACCTGGACCGGCCAGCTGAACACCGGCGAACTGAAATTCTCGTGCGACAAGCAATCGGACTGGAACGGCGCCTGGCTGATGAATGCGTACGGCAACGGTGTGGAGCCCACGGGCAATGTGGAGCAAGCCCTTTTCATCAACAAGAGCGACGAGTATCTGAAGAGTCAGTATCTTGACATCAACATCGGCGACATCGACAACAAATGGCGCATCATGTCGGCCGGCACCTACACCATCACGGTGAACCAACTTGAAGAGACTGTATCCATCACAAAACAGTAAAAAACGAACAACGATGAAAATGCACGCAATAATCCTGACCCTTGCCGCCCCCCTTCTGCTGGGCTGCAGTTCTGACGACGACACAATGGGCGCCGTGCCCACCGCAGTGATAGCCCCGGCCGTAAGCATGACACAGCAGCTGAGCCTGGACATCACCACCGACAAGGCCCTCTACCAGCCCGGTGAGACCATCCACTTCACCGCCCAGGGCACCCTGCCCAGCGGTGCCCGTGTTCGCTACCGCCACGGCCTCGATGTGGTGGCCGAAGAAGCGCTGAGCGGCACCAGTTGGACCTGGACGGCCCCCTCGGCCGACTATACCGGCTATCTGGCCGACATCTACACGGTGAGCGGCAACGCCGAGACCATCCACGGCACGGTAGGCATCGACGTATCGAGCGACTGGTCCAAGTTTCCCCGCTACGGTTTCGTTTCGAGCTACGACGGCAGCAAGACCGACGCCACGATAGCCCAGGAGACCGCCTTTCTGAACCGTTGCCACATCAACGGCGTGCAGTACTACGACTGGCACTACAAGCACCAGTGGCCGCTTGGCGGCACCCGTGGCGACCTGATGGAGAGCTACACCGACATCGCCAACCGCGAAGTGCTCACCAGCGTGGTGAAGTCGTACATCGCCCATCATCACTCCCGCGGCATGAAAGCCATGTTCTACAACCTGTGCTACGGCATGCTGGAAGATGCCGCCCAGGACGGAGTGGACGAGCGCTGGGGGCTGTTCACCAACGCCACGCACAGCAGAGACAAGCTCTCGATGCCCACCGGCTGGAAAGGCGACATCTATATGGCCGACCCCTCTAACAAGTCGTGGCAAGCCTATATGGCCGACCGCAATGACGATGTGTACGCCAGTTTCGACTTCGACGGTTTCCACATAGACCAGGTGGGCGACCGCGGAACCGTGTACGACTACTACGGCAGCCAGCTCAACCTCACCAACGGCTACGCCTCGTTTATCAACGCCATGAAGAACCGCCACAGCGACAAGCGCCTTGTGATGAATGCCGTATCCGGCTTCGGTGCCGGCAAGATAGGGCAGACCGGCCAGACCGACTTCATGTATACCGAGATGTGGGGCAGCGAGTCGCAGTTCAACGACATCCACTCCGTGATTAGCGCCAACCGCTCGTACAGCAACGGCAAGAACAGCATCATCGCCGCCTACATGAACTACGGCATGTCGTCGCAGCCCGGCCAGTTCAACACCCCCGGTGTGCTGCTCACCGACGCCGTGATATTCGCCCTCGGCGGCGCCCACCTGGAGCTTGGCGACGGCCACATGCTCTGCCACGAGTACTTCCCGAACAGCAATCTCACGATGAGCGCCGAGCTCCAGAAGAGCCTTGTGAGCTACTACGACTTCCTCGTAGCCTACGAGAATCTGCTGCGCGACGGCGGTGAGGAATGCGCCGCCACCCTCGGTTCCGGGAACAGTCAGGTGAGTCTGAGCTGCTGGCCTCCGAAGCTTCAGACCGTGACCACCTACACGAAGAAAGTGGACACCAAGCAAGTGGTGCACCTGCTCAACTTCCTCCAGGCCAACAGTCTGAGCTGGCGCGACGAGAACGGCACGATGCCCGAGGCCCAGGCCGTGGCCAACCTACCCCTCCGCATGAAAGCCTCGGGTGTGAAGAAAGTATGGGTAGCCACTCCCGATGCATTGGGCGGCGCTCCCCAGGAGCTCAACTTCACCCAAGACGGCAGCTACATCAACTTCACCCTGCCCACCCTGAAATACTGGACCATGATTGTGGTAGAACAATAAATAAAGACGATTATCATGAAAACCCTGAGAACCCTCCTGCTGTGTGCGGCCGCCCTTCTGGGCGCCACAGCCCTCCACGCCGACGAGCTCCAGCTGAGCTCTCCCAACGGCCAGCTCACGATGCGCTTCACCCTGACAGCCCAAGGCGAGCCCACCTATGCCCTCAGCTATAAGGGCAAGCCCGTGATAAAGCCCTCCAAATTAGGATTGGAGCTCAAAGCCACCACCTATGAAGACTACTCCACCGAAGGCGGCACCCGCGCCACAGGCAGCAGCCAGACCAACCTTCAGAGCCACTTCACCCTGACAGGCAGCGAGACCAGCACCTTCGACGAGACCTGGGAGCCCGTATGGGGCGAGACCAAGACCATCCGCAACCACTACAACGAGCTGCTCGTGACGCTACACCAGGCCGCCCAGCAACGGGATATGAAAATACGGTTCCGTCTCTACGACGAAGGTCTCGGACTGCGCTACGAATTTCCCCTGAGCCAGAACCTGAACTATTTCGTCATCAAGGAAGAGCACACCCAGTTTGCCATGACCGGCGACCACACCGCCTGGTGGATACCCGGCGACTACGACACCCAGGAGTACGACTACACGGAGACCCGCCTTTCGGAGATCCGGCAGCACATGCGCGGCGCCATCAGTCCGAACGCCTCGCAGACCCCTTTCTCCGAGACCGGTGTGCAGACCTCGCTTCAGATGAAGACCGCCGATGGCCTCTATATCAATATCCATGAGGCCGCTCTTGTGGACTACTCGTGCATGCACCTGAACCTGGACGACAAGAACCTGGTGTTTGAGTCGTGGCTGACCCCCGACGCCAAGGGCGACAAAGGCTATCTGCAGGCCCCCTGCACCTCGCCCTGGCGCACCATCATGGTGAGCGACGATGCCCGCGACTTGCTCTCCTCGAACCTGATACTGAATCTGAACGAGCCCTGCAAGCTGGAGGACACCAGTTGGATAAAGCCCGTGAAGTATGTAGGCGTATGGTGGGAGATGATCAACGGCATGAGCCAATGGTCGTACACTAACGACCTGCCCTCCGTGCAGCTCGACCATCTGGACTACTCGAAGACCAAGCCCCACGGCCATCACGGTGCCAACAACGCCAATGTGCGCCGCTACATCGACTTTGCCGCCGAGCACGGTTTCGACCAAGTGCTGGTGGAAGGCTGGAACATCGGTTGGGAAGACTGGTTCGGCAAGTCGAAGGACTACGTGTTCGACTTCCTGACCCCCTACCCCGACTTCGACCTTCAGGGGTTGAACGACTATGCCCATGAGAAAGGCGTGCGCCTGCTGATGCACCACGAGACCTCCGCCTCGACACGCAACTACGAGCGCCATCTGGAAGCCGCCTACACACTGATGAACCGCTACGGCTACAACTCGGTGAAGAGCGGCTATGTGGGCGACATCATACCCCGCGGCGAACACCACTACGGTCAGTGGATGAACAACCACTACCTCTACTGCATAAAGGAAGCCGCCAAGCACCACATCATGGTGAACGCCCACGAGGCCGTGCGTCCCACCGGTCTGTGCCGCACCTGGCCCAACCTGATAGGCAACGAGGCCGCCCGCGGCACCGAGTATGAGGCCACCAACGGCAACAAGCCCTTCCACACCACGATACTCCCGTTCACCCGTCTGCAGGGCGGTCCGATGGACTACACCCCCGGCATTTTCGAGATGGACATGAACAAGATGAACCCCAACAACCCCAACCATGTGAACTCGACGCTCGCCCGTCAGTTGGCCCTCTACGTCACGATGTACAGTCCGCTCCAGATGGCCGCCGACCTGATAGAGAACTACGAGCAGCACATGGACGCCTTCCAGTTTATCAAAGACGTGGCTGTGGACTGGGACGACAGCCGCTACCTTGAGGCAGAGCCCGGCCGCTACATAGTGGCCGCCCGCAAGGCGAAAGGCACCGGCGACTGGTATGTAGGCTGCACGGCGAGTGAGCACGGCCACACCTCGGCCCTGCGTCTCGACTTCCTCACGCCCGGCAAGAAATACATCGCCACGGTCTATGCCGATGCCGCAGACGCCCACTACAAGACCCGCCCGCAGGCCTATGTCATCAAGCAAGGCGTGGTGACCGCCAAGAGTCAGCTCCGCCTGACGGCCGCTCCCGGCGGCGGCTATGCCATCAGCATCAAGGAAGCCACGAAAGAAGAGCTGAAAGGTATGAAGAAGCTGCCCGTGGTTTGCCAATAAAGCAGCGCATCGTTTGAATTAGATATTAGAATAATTGTTATTGTTAGCAGCGGGGGCACGGCGTGATGCCGTGCCCCCGTCTATATAAAAGATTTTCTGGTTTCCCCTACTCCAGCGTCTGCACCACCTCCTCGAGCAGGCTGATGATGGGCAGATGCTGCGGGCAAGCCTCCTCACACTGTCCGCACTTGAGGCACTCGGAAGCCTTGTTTCCTCCCGGCCTCCATCCATAGTCGTTGCGTGCCGCCTTGAGGTCGCCATACCTTTTGTAGACATTCATCACGGAGAACACCTCCGGAATATGAATCTCCATAGGGCATCCCGGTGTGCAATAATGGCAGGCCGTGCAGGGGATGTCATTGCTCTGGTGCAGTGCCTCGCGCGCCCGTTCCACCACCTGCTGTTCCTCCTCGGAGAGCGGTTGGAAACGGCTCATGTACGACAGGTTGTCGTTCATCTGCTCCAGATTGGACATGCCGCTGAGCACCATCATCACATTGGGCAGTGAGGCCACGAAACGAATGGCCCATGAAGCAAACGACGCATCGGGCCTTGCCTCGAGCAGGATGTCCTTCACCTTCTGAGGCGGGTTGGCCAGTGTGCCCCCCTTCACGGGCTCCATCACCACGACCGGTTTGCCATGCTTTGTGGCCACCTCGTAGCACCGCTGCGAAGCGATGAGATGGTCGTCCCAGTCGGAATAGTTGATTTGCAGTTGCACGAACTCCACATCCGGATGCGCGGTGAGCAATTCGTCGAGCAGTTCGGGAGAGTCGTGGAAGGAGAAGCCATAGTGGCGAATGAGTCCCTCTTCCTTGAGTTTTCTCACATAGTCCCAGAGTCCATACTCGTCATACTTGGCTTTGTTGCCCTCGCCCAGCGCATGGAGCAGATAGAAGTCGAAGTAGCCCGCTCCGGAGCGCTGCAGGCTGACATGTATTTCATTTTTCGCCTCCTCCTCACTTTTGCAGGCGAACTCTGCAGCATTGAGTTTGCTGGCCAGGTAATAGCTCTCTCTGGGATACCTGTCGCAGAGAGCCGCTTTGGTAGCCTCTTCCGAGCCCTCGTAGACATAGGCCGTGTCGAAATATTTTCCACCCGCTTGGATAAAGGCATCGACCATGCGTTTGGTGTGTTCCACATCGATGTCTTGTGTTCCCTCCACTTTGGGCAGACGCATCAGTCCGAAGCCCAGTTTCATACAATTGTCTATCAGTTTTTCCATAGTATCGTGTTCGTGACAAAACTTATTGACTGCAAATATAGATAAAAAACTGTAATTATGAGCCAATGGAGATAAAAATGTAAGCACAAGGAGGAATTAGGGGGGGGATCTGAATGGGCAGGATGGGCATGATGGGCGGTATGGGCAGGATGGGGGATTTGGGCGATTTGGGGGATTTGGGCGGATAATATCAGTTTTTATTAAACGACTTTACTTTTTTGTTTTTTTTTCTTACTTTTGCAATCAGAATCGCATTGATGGGCATTATGAGCTGTGCCTGATCCGGAAGATTCAACGAACTACTATTCACCGACTATCAGGTTCAAATAACATGAATTGCTTCTAATAATATGGAATTGAGAGCTACTTTACAGCGTTTCCGTGAGTGGCAGCGTCGACCGTTCCAATATAGCAACAAAAGTGCGGGCCCGACAACCTGTCAGAACTGCGGCACGGTGTTCGAAGATAATTTCTGTCCGCGCTGCGGTCAGAAAGCGGGTGTGGGCCGGATAGGATGGAAAACCGTACAGCAGGGCGTTATGATGGTATGGGGCATGGACTCTCGGTCACTGGGCTATTCGCTGATTCAGCTACTGCTTCGTCCGGGATACTTTATCAGCGACTACATCAGCGGGCGCCGGCAGGTGTCGTTTCCACCGGTCAAGATGCTTTTCCTTGTCGCCATCGCATATATACTTGTAGAAAAACTCGTTGAAATCATTTACCCATGGGCCGTTGAGCCAGATGATTCCCACCATGCCATCGTTGCCATTGACACGTTTACGAAATGGGGGGATAAGAACCCAGCGTGGCTGATGCTTGTAATCACCGGTTTTATTCTGCTTCCAACTTGGTTGGTCTTCCGCTATGCGCCCCGACATGCCAGGCATTCACTGCCTGAGGAGTTCTATATCCAGGTGTTTATGAGTGTACAGATTCTCCTGCTCTCTTCTATTCTGAGTCTTTCATTGGGATGGTACAGCAACGATGCCGATATCTTTTTTATACCTATCTACTATATCATTACCTATAAGCAGCTCTTCGGCTATCATTGGTGGGGAACGATATGGCGCTTCGCTGTTTGCATTATAGCCACCGCCGCCTTATTATCTCTCATAATTGTTATTTTGATGTATTACGAGGAGACCATCGGATTGTCAGAATTGCTTAATATCCTACCATTCTTCACCTCCATAGGTTTACTCACGGTAGCCGTCGCCTTTTTCATCAGCAAACGCACTGCCAAGAAAGAGACAATACACGATTAGTTGTCATTTATTTTTCTCGGCATCGCATGTCTTGTCTATCGCCACCAGTTCCGCTTGATGCGAAAGTATGCAGTAAAGCCAACGACCGGTCCTCTTGCGACGGAAGAACCCATCACAGAAGGACCGGCCGACTTAGCGCCTGCGAAAGGATAGGGAAAAGGGTAGAGATCTATTTGACGAACTTTTTCCCGTTTCGGATATAGACCCCTTTGTGGGAAGGAGATATGCGTGCGCCCGTGACGGAATTTTCGGTTCCGGCTACGCTATCATCCCTTTTTTGCACAGCGCTGACCGCCGAGACATCACCCACGGAGAGAGTGACGCTGACAGCCCCCTTGCCTACTTTGAGGAACGACTTGAGCTGTTCGACCGTGGCATTATCAATATGTCCCAGGCGCGTGTAGCTCCATGAGTTGCTTCCGTAGAAGAGCACAATCTGGTCGCCGCTGTAGAGGATTACATCGCCCGGCTCGGTGGTAATCTGCTCATTGGCAGTAGGCAGGGAGCGCCCCAGGTCGCCCACCTTCTCGAACCCACCGTAGTCGTCGACCTCGAAGGTGATGGGCGCCTCTTTGAGCGCCTGAACGAGCGTTTGTGTGGCAGCATTGTCGACAAGTGTCACGCTGCGAGTCTGTCCGTCGATAGTGATATTCATTTTCATAGATTCCGTTTTTAAGTTGAGTGTGGCCATCCATTCGCTAAGCAGCGAGGCCGTCTTGCTTCGGTTGCTGTTGTTTATCCACAGTGCGTCGCCCATCCACGAAGCCTCCGGCACGAGCCGTTTGGCATCGGCCACCACGCCGCTGATGCCGCTGGAAGCGCTCGACACGATGAGCGCCACCTGCTTGCCTGCCATCTGCGGTCCGTAATGGAAGAGGAACGTCTGCATGATGGCCGCCATCTGGCTCCACCAGAGCGGCGTGACGATAATCACATTGTCATACCGACTCATGTCGACATCGACCGGGTCGATGGCAGGATAGCTGTCGGCATTGTCGGGGTCGGCCTTTATAGCATTGAGCAGCTGGGTGCCCAGCGCATAGTTGTTGGCCTCATACTTCAGCCCTTTCTCGGCAGGTGTGATTTCGAGCACATCGGCAGAGAGGATAGCGTTGAGCGACTGAACGATATCGCGGCAGTTGCCCGTATAGCTGTAATAAACCACGAGGGTGTTGCCCTCGGCAGCGGAATAATCACCATTTTCGACTGCCGGCACCTCGGCCACGGGGTCGGAATCGGCCGAGCAGGCGCCGAAAAACATGGCCGTCAAGGCCAGGAAGAAACATCTTAAATAACCCATCATAAAAAAGTTGTAAATGACTGCTGCAAAGGTAGTGAAAAGGATTGCGCCCTTGAATAGACAAACAAACGGAATAAATACCAATTTCGCAGAAAGAGCGTGACTGCCCCCCAATCGGTCATTCGGACCAAGTAGATTTTGCCAAATGGCAGTAATTTCGTATATTTGCAGCAAAAAGCAGACAAAGATGAAAAAACTGATACGATACAGCGGTCTGATGGCCGCCGGTGTGCTGGTGCCCCAAGCCGCCGAAGCCGGCGGTGAGAAGCCGAAGGCCACGCCCGACCGTCCCAACATAATATTCATTTTGGCCGACGACATGGGCTACGGCGACCTGAGTTGCTACGGCAGTGAGTATGTGAAGACCCCCAACATCGACCAGTTGGCCGCCACGGGCACCCGTTTCACCCAGTGCTACGCCGGGAGTGGCATCAGTTCGCCCTCGCGCTGTTCGCTGATGACGGGCAAGAACACCGGTCACACCCGCATCCGCGACAACCAGTGCAAGGCCGGCGGTCTGCAGGGCATCAAGGTTAATCCCCGCGGCGACACCACCTACATACGCCGTGTGAACCTACTGGCCGAAGACACCACGATAGCCACGGTGCTTAGTGCCGCCGGCTACCGCACCTGCCTTGTGAACAAGTGGCATCTGGACGGCTACGACCCCGGTTCATCGCCCAACCACCGCGGTTTTGACGAGTTCTACGGCTGGACCATTTCTACGGTGCACTCCAACTCGCCCTATTACTATCCGTACTACCGTTTCGACAACGACCGTCTGATTCATATCGAGGAGAACGCCCACGACCAGCATGTGAAGCACAACACCGACCTCTCAACGGAAGACGCCATCAAGTTCATCAACCGCAACAAGAAGAATCCCTTCTTCCTGTATCTGGCCTTCGACGCCCCCCACGAGCCCTACATCATAGACAACACCGTGTGGTATGACGATGAAGACTGGGACATGAACACCAAGCGCTACGCCGCCCTCATCACCCACATGGACGCCGCCATAGGCCGGTTGCTGGCCGAGCTGGACCGTCTGCACCTGCGTGAGAACACCCTGGTGATATTCGCCTCGGACAACGGTGCCGCCGTGCAGGCCCCACTGAAGCTCTTCAACTGCAACGCCGGCTTCCGCGGCCGCAAGGGTCAGCTCTATGAAGGCGGCATCCGCGTGCCCCTGATTGTGAACCAGCCCAACCGCGTGCCTGTTCAGACGCTCGACGACATCATCTACTTCCCCGACATGATGCCCACCTTCGCCGCTTTGGCCCAAGCCACCGCCCATCTGCCCCAGCACACCGACGGCATCAGCATCCTGCCCCTTTTCTACGGCAAGAAGATGGACACCGACCACCGGCTGTTGTACTGGGAGTTTCCCGGTGTGCAGCGTGCCGCCCGCAGGGGCGATTGGAAGTGCGTGACGATAAAGCGCGACGCCCCCCTTGAGTTGTACAATCTGAAGGAAGACCCCACAGAGAGCCACAATCTGGCCGACCAATATCCAGAGATGGTGGAAGAATTCGACCGCGAGATGAAAGCCTCGCGCGTTCCCTCACCCAACTGGCCTTTGCCCGGCGAATAGCAGTTTTCCCCCACTCTATCTAAGCGGCTGCTGCTTATAGAAATCGAACAGCGCCTTTCCATTGTCGCCATAGCAGAAGAGCCCCGTTCGGATGCCCTTCCAGAATCCCGCCCTCATGGCGAATGCCTCGCCGGCGGGCGTGAAATGCTTGCCGTCGGTGCTGTAGAAGAACCGGTGCAGATTGTCGGCACAGTTGTTTTCCACCTTGAGATACAGTTTACCAAACCGTCCCTTCCGCACTATCTGCGTCTTGCCGTCGGTCTCTACGAACACCCCTTCCGGGCACAATCCCACGGCATGGAACTGTCGGCCTATGCAGCACAGGCCCGCCTTGGCCTGGCCCTTGAGCGACACTAAAGTAACACTTTCACTCACATATCCCATCATTTTCTGTGTGAGCATATTCCTGCACTTATACAAACCCTCGGCAGGAGCCGCCGTCAGGGTAAGGAAGCCTCTGTTCTCGGTGAGGCTCCACCGACTGTTGTCAGGGTTATGGTTCCACTGCCACTGCAAGCCCAGACGTGCAGCGGAAAAGTCGTCGTCGGTGGTCAGGAGCGCCGGTTTCGAGTCCTTACAGGGAGAAGTCCACACCCTGACCGGTTCGCCGATGCCGTTGCCGTCGATATCCACCCCCATGAGCGGCCATCCTTCGACCCATCGAGCCGGCTGCAAGTGCACCACACGGCCCAGCACCGGTGTCTCCTGGAAGTGGTAGAACCACCACTGCCCCTGCGGTGTATCGACGAGCGCCCCCTGGTGCGGTCCGTTGATATCGGTGGATCCCTGCTCGAGCACCACCTTTTTCTCATACGGCCCATACACATTTTTTGAGCGGAGCACCGTCTGCCAGCCGCAGCAGACGCCCCCCTCGGGGATGATGAGGTAGTAGTAGCCGTCGCGCTTCAGGAACTTCGTGCCCTCGGCCACGGGACCGGTGTAGACGGTGACGCCGTCGTCGAGCAGCGTGCGCCCGTCGGCCGACATGCGGTGGATGATGATAGGCCCGGCACCATACTGGCTGCGGCCCAGATAGGCCTGGCCGTCGTCGTCCCAGAACGGGCAGGGGTC
>CACYUZ010000063.1:0-28490 GCA_902777645.1 uncultured Prevotellaceae bacterium
AACAGACGGCCAAAAATAAAACAACTTAATTCATCCTGCAATTTGAGCTATTGAGTACCAACTACTCAAAATTATCCTGCAAAATGAGCTATACGCCAGGAATGATGTCAGTTCTGTATTTGTTTTAGACAGATTGTGCACATCGATATCGAAGGCGTAGCGGGCTACGTCGAGATATTGATGTGTGCAAGGTGTCAAAAGAAATGCAGGAATGGCATTCATTAGACAGAAAATCCATAAGAACATAAAGAATGTCGGCCTAATGACCGATTAGGGTTAATTTTATCGCCGAATTATACTTTTTTTTTGTAGATTCTTATTGTTTCATTATCTTTGTAAAATTAAAAAATACAATAAGATGATTCCAAAGATAATACACTATTGCTGGTTGAGCGACGATCCATTTCCACCAAAGATTCGGAAATGCATGGACACTTGGCGCAAGACACATCCCGACTATGAAATCATCAGATGGAGTACCAAGAACTTCGATATTCATTCAGTTCCGTACGTCAAAGAGGCCTATGAAGCACGTAAATGGGCTTTTGCTGCCGACTATATCCGTATGTATGCTCTTTACACAATGGGGGGTATCTATTTAGATTCAGATGTTATATTGCTGAAGAGATTTGATGATTTTCTTGACAATTCCTTCTTCTCGAGTATGGAGTATCATCCCACACAAGTAGAGAAGTGTGGCTCTATGCGCTATTTAGATGCTGAAGGGCATCGCACGGAGGATGTTTTCATTCAGGGCATACAGATTCAAGCGGCTGTGATGGGCGCAGAGAAAGGATGTCCGTTCGTGAAGGAAGTGCTTGATTGGTATCAGGGGAAACATTTTGTGAAAGAAGACGGTTCTTTACGCACTGACGTGCTCTCACCTTAATATTTATGCAAGGGTGGCTGAGACCAGAGGGTTTGTTTATAAAGATATCGACCAGCAGCTGCCATCCAGAATACATATTTATCCTTCAGAGTTTTTTGCAGGTAATAAGCATGAAGTCACTAAGAACAGCTATGCCATTCACCTATGTGCACACTCCTGGCACCTGACACCTTGGGAAAAAATACGCCGTTTCTTTGGAATGAGCAAAAAGCATAAGCAGAGTCATGAGTAAAATAAAGGAGAGATACGACAGTTTTTCTCCTTTCTGCATGGCTTTGTCCTTTTTTTTATAATTTTGCAGATGTTTACGCAACTGTATCAACCATGAAACGATTACACATCTGTACCTTGATGATAATGGCGGTCGGCCTGCTCCTGCTCACAGCCTGCACCAACACTGGAAAACCTTACAAAATAGGTGTGTCACAGTGCTCCAAAGGGCAGTGGCGCGATAAGGTGAACAATGAGATGCTGGCCGCGCAGCACCTCTACGAGCACGATGTAAAGGTGTGCATCGCCAATGCCTATGATGATACCCAACTGCAGATACGCCAGATTGACAGCCTCGCTGGTGAGGACATCGACCTACTCGTGGTGGCGCCCAATGAGGCGGCTCCCATCTCTGCGGCTATCTCCAAGGTCAGGGCGAAGGGCATTCCCGTGGTCTTCTTCGACCGAAAGGCGGAAACCGACGATTATACGGCTTTCATCGGCGGTAATAATGTGGAGGCAGGCCGTGTCATCGGCCTTTATGCGCTCTCCGTAGCCCGCCAGATGGCCGCTTCCGGCCGCAAGCCTTTCGTACTCGAGGTCACGGGCGCCATGAGCACCTCGCCGGCGCAGGAGCGTCACCAGGGATTCGCCGATGCCATGAGCGGCCACGGCGAACTGGAGTATGTCTCCCGCAAAGGCGACTGGACGTCCGACGGGGCTTGCCGCATCGTGACGGAGCAAATCAAGTCGGGCCGCCTGCCCGATATCGTCTTCTGCCACAACGACGGCATGGCCACCGGGGCCTACAAGGCGGCGGTGGAGACCAAGACCGAGGGAAAGATTAAAATCTTGGGTATCGACGGCATGCCGCTCGAGGGCCTCGAATATGTGAAACTGGGCCATCAGATTGGCACGTATGTCTATCCCACCAAGGGCGACGAGATTGTCCGACTGGCACTCGACATCCTCACGGGCAAGGAATACAAGCGCGACAATACCTTGCAGGGCCTGCTCGTAACACCCGATAATGTGATGTCTGTAGCCGCCACCGAGGGCGAACTGCTCAAACAGAACAAAAACCTCATCACCATCCAGAACAAGTTGGAGCACCTCTTCGGTCTCTACAATGTACAGGGCAAGGTCATCGCTGCCTGCATCTTCGCCATGGCGCTCCTCGTGGTGGGCATCATCCTCATCGCATGGGCAAGACGCAAGACGCGGCTGGCCAACCGCCGCATCACGGCCATGAACCAGGAGCAGACGGCGTTCTACACCAATGCCCGACACCAGCTCCGCACGCCGCTCACCTTGGTGGCCGGACCGGTCAGGAAACTGCAGGAGGCCAATGTGCTGAAGGGCGAGTGGCGTGAACTCATCGATATCGTGGCGCGCAATGTCGACAACCTGGAGAAGGTGGTTTCCAGTGTGCTCGAATTCAAGATGGGGGCTGCGCAGCCGGTGGTCGACGATGCGACGGCTCACCAGATGGCGGCCGAGAAGATGAAGGAGAACAGGCTGGCGCAGATGAAGCAGGACGATACCGAGGAACTGGCCTCTGTGCTCATCGTCGATGACAACGATGATATGCGGCGATACTTGCGCACACTGCTCGCCGACAAATTCTATGTCATCGAGGCGCCCGACGGGCAGAGCGGACTGCGTCTGGCCCGCGAGAATGTGCCAGATATCGTGGTGAGCGATGTCATGATGCCGGTCATGGACGGACTCCAGTTCTGCCGACATCTCAAGGAGGATGGCGTCACTTCGCACATACCGGTCATCCTGCTCACCGCAAGGGGTTCCGACCAGCAGCAGATGGAGGGCTATGAGCATGGAGCCGACGCTTATCTCACCAAGCCGTTCAATGCCCAACTGCTCGTGGCACGCATCTACAACCTGCTCAAGAGCCGGCAGCTGCTGCGCCTCGTGCCCGATGCCGAGGGCGCACAGCAGGCTACGCAACCGGCTCCGCAACTTAGCTCGCAGGACAAGATATTCGCCGATGCGCTCAAAGAGGCCTTCCTGCGCAATATGGCCAATCCGGAACTCAAAATGGACCAGTTGGGCGACGAACTGGGCATGAGCCGGGTGCAGCTCTACCGCAAGGTGAAGGCGCTTACGGGCATCTCACCCGTCGAACTGCTACGCGAGATGCGCCTCCAGCGGGCCCACACGCTCATCCGGACCACCACCAAGAGCGTGGCCGAGGTGGCCTTCGAGGTGGGCTTCAACACGCCAAGCTACTTCTCCAACTGCTTCAAGAAGCAGTTCGGATTGTATCCCACTGAGTTGAGGGCAGACTGACGGTCTGTCCTCTTTTCTTTTTTTGATAAATGATTTCTACTCATTAGGTATCATTTGTTACAATGCATCATTTTTGTTAGTCGTTGAACGTTTTTTTCCACTTTTGTTGCATCTGTAGTGGTAATTTTGCAACAAATCATTTATTCTAACGTACTAACCTCTTTAACAAAAACTACAATGGAACAGCTGAAAAAAGCGTTACTAAGCTTCGCACTCTTGCTGACGGCTACTTTATTGTATGCCCAGTCAGAGATCAGAGGCACCGTGGTCGACCCGACAGGTGAGACCGTTATCGGTGCCACCATCATGGAGCAGGGAACGTCCAACGGAACCGTGACCGACCTCGACGGCAACTTCGTGCTGACGGTCGAGCCCGGCAAGACGCTGGTCATTTCCTACATCGGCTTCCTCACGCAGGAAGTGCCGGCCCAGGACGGTATGCACATCACTCTTCAGACCGATGCCCTCGCACTCGAGGAGGTGGTCGTCACTGGCTACACCTCGCAGCGTAAGGCCGACCTCACCGGAGCCGTGTCTACGGTGAGCGTGAGCGAACTGGCCAAGCAGAATGAGAACAACCCCATGAAGGCGCTCCAGGGACGCGTGCCGGGCATGAACATCTCGGCCGACGGTAATCCCTCGGGTGCCGCCACCGTTCGTATCCGTGGTATCGGTACGCTCAACGACAACGACCCGCTCTACATCATCGACGGTGTACCCACCAAGGCGGGCATGCACGAGCTCAATGGCAACGATATCGAGTCAATCCAAGTGCTCAAGGATGCTGCCTCGGCCAGTATCTATGGTAGCCGCGCTGCCAATGGTGTCATCATCATCACTACGAAGAAAGGTAAGGATGGCAAGGTGAAGGTCAACTTCGACGCTTCGGTGGCCGCATCGCTCTATACCAATAAGATTGAGACGATGAACGCAAGCGAGTGGGGTAGGGCCTTCTGGCAGGCTTCGGTCAACGATGGCGTCAACCCCAACAACAATACGCTCGGCTATAATTTCGACTGGAGCTACGACGCTGCCGGTCGTCCTGTGTTGAAGGGACTCACCATGAACATGTTCCTCGATGAGAACGCTACCGTGCGCACAGGCGATACCGACTGGTTCGACGAAATCACACGCACGGGCGTGGTGCAGCAGTACAACCTCTCGGTGAGCAATGGCTCCGAAAAGGGCAGCTCCTTCTTCTCCGTGGGCTATTACGACAACCTCGGTACCATCAAGGAGAGCCAGTTCAACCGCCTCTCGGCACGTGCCAACAGCGATTACAAACTCTTCGACGGTAAGGTGACTATCGGCGAGAACTTCACCATCAACCGCACACAGGGTGTCGATGCCCCCGGCGGCATCCTCGAGAATGCGCTTGAGTTCAACCCCAACTTCCCCATCTACGCCGAGAACGGTGAGTATGCACAGGCTTTGGGCGCTTACTCCGAGCGTGAGAACCCGCTCAGCCTCCTCTTTAATAATAAGGACAACAAGTACACGCAGTGGCGCTCCTTCGGCGACATTCATCTCAGCATCAATCCGTTCAAGAATTTCATGGTCCGCACCACCCTCGGTATGGACTACTCGCAGAAGGAGCAGCGCTTCTTCACCTATCCCATCGCCAATGGTAAGATGATGCGCACCGACACCGCTGCCGAGAGCAAGCAGGAGCACTGGATGCGTTGGATGTGGAACGCCATCGCCACCTACAACTTCGAGAGCGGCGACCACCGCGGCGATGTCATGCTGGGTGTCGAGATCAACCGTCACGACTATAAGTGGATGAGCGCAAAACGCTACGACCTGGCCATCCTCAATACGGATTATATGTGGCCGTCGGCTGGTTCCGGACGACAACTGGCCCAGGGCTCGGGCGACGGATTCTCGCTCGTATCCTTCTTCGGAAAGGCCAACTATACCTATGCCGACAAGTATCTCGCATCCGTCACCGTGCGTCACGACGGTTCCAGCCGCTTCGGCTCCAACAAGCAGTATGGTACCTTCCCCTCGGTCTCCGCTGGTTGGCGCATCTCGCAGGAGAAGTTCATGGAGTCTACCGCCAGCTGGCTCGACAACCTCAAGCTGCGCTACTCTTGGGGACAGACCGGTAACCAGGAAATCTCCAACACCGCTCGCTACACGCTCTACCAGGCTGTGGTCTCCACAGGTCTCTGGGGAAGCGGACAGGCTGGCTCGTCCTACGACATCGCCGGCAGCAACGGCGGCTATGCGCTCGACAATGGTTATGTGCGCTCGCAGCGCGGCAACGACGACATCAAGTGGGAGACCACCACGCAGCACAACATCGGCTTCGACTTCGGACTCATCCGCAACGAAATCTATGGCTCCTTCGACTGGTTCTACAAACTCACCTCCGATATCCTCCTGCCCATGGACGGTATCGCTGCCATGGGCGAGGGCGCATCGAAGTGGATCAACGCCGGTGAGATGAAGAACACGGGTTGGGAACTCGCCGTGGGCTACCGCCACCGCACTTCCTACGGTCTCTCCTGGGACATCAACGGAAATATCGCACAGTATAAGAACGAAATCACCAAACTGCCTGAGACAGTGGCGGCCAAAGGCACCTTCGGCGGAAACGGCGTGAAGAGTGTGGTGGGTCATCCCATGGGAGCTCAGGTGGGCTACGTGGCCGACGGCATCTTCAAGAGCCAGGAGGAAATCTACAACCATGCCACACAAGAGGGAGCCGGATTGGGACGTATCCGCTACAAGGACCTCAACAACGACGGACGTGTCAACGAGGAGGACCAGACTTGGATCTATGACCCGACACCCGACTTCACCTGGGGTCTTAACATCTACCTGCAGTACAAGAACTTCGACTTCACCATGTTCTGGCAGGGTGTGCAGGGTGTCGATGTCGACTGCCGCGGCTATAAGTCGCAGACCGACTTCTGGGCCAACTCCAACATCAATGTGCCTTACCTCAACAAGGGTGTGCGTGTGCTCGACGCATGGAGCCTCTCCAATCCGGGAAGCAGCATTCCCGCACTCACCACATCGGATACCAACAACGAGGGACGCGTGTCGTCCTACTATATCGAGAACGGTTCCTATGCCAAGCTCCGCACCATTCAGTTGGGCTACAACGTGCCCGACGCCTTCGCGGCCAAGCTCAAGATGGAGCGCATTCGCCTCTACCTCTCGGCACAGAACCTCATCACCATCAAGAGTTCCAACTTCTCCGGAGCCGATCCTGAGAACCCGGGCTTCAACTATCCCATTCCGCTTAACCTTACTTTCGGCTTAAATGTTTCATTCTAAATCTGTCGACAATATGAAAACCAAGATATTTTATATCATCTGTGCTGCTGCCATCGGCCTCTCTTCTTGCTCCGACTTCCTCGACGAGCAGGTGCCGCAGGCCACGCTCACACAAGACGAGGTGAAGGATCCCAAGTATATCGACAATGTGCTCATCTCTGCCTATGCCGGACTCGTCACCATCGAAGACATGAACGCCTCGTTCTCTCTCTGGAACTACGACACGCGCTCCGACGATGCTTATGTGGGTGGCTCCGACTTCTCCGACGGCGAGCCCTTCCACCGGCTCGAACTCGGCACCGGCGTCATGACCACCGACTGGCCCTTCTCTTCTATCTGGACACGCTTCTACAACTATCTCTCGCGCGTATCCCTCTCGCTCGATGTGCTCCGCTCGGCCGACCAGGACAATGCCGTCATCCAGCAGCGCACCGCCGAGATGAAGTTCCTCCGCGCCTACGGCCACTTCCAGCTCAAGCGCCTCTTCAAGAAGATTCCGTTCGTGCTCAAACCCAATATGGAGGAGGACGACTACAACAACCTCTCCAACACCGAGTTTACCAACGACGAGGGTTGGCAGCAGATTATCAACGATCTGGAGGATGCCTATAAGGTGCTGCCCACCGTGCAGACCGAGAAGGGCCGACCCACCAAGGCTGCCTGCGCCGCCTTCCTGGCCAAGGTGTACCTCTACAAGGCGTACCGCCAGGACAACGCCGCCACCAACGAGGTCACCAGCATCAACGAGGCCGACCTGCAGAAGGTGGTGGAGTATACACAGCCTTCTATCTATACTTCGGCCGGCTACGGACTCGAGCCCGACCTGCACAACAACTTCCGCCCCGAAGAGCAGTATGAGAACGGCAAGGAGAGCATCTGGGCCATCCAGTACTCCAGAAACGACGGTACCGTCTACGGCAACCTCAACTTCTCCAACCGCCTCATCGTGCCTTGCATCCCCAAGGTGCACGACTCCGGCAACGACTTCTACAAACCGTCGCACAACCTCGTGGATGCTTACCGCACCAACGCCGACGGATTGCCCATGCTCGACGACTTCGCTGCCACCGACTACACCGTGGGTTCCAACCAGACCGTCGACCCGCGACTCTTCGTCACCGTGGGCGTGCCCGGCACTCCGTATATGTTCAATACCGACTACATGATGGCCGAGACCAACACCTGGAGCCGCGGAGGTGGCACCTATGGCTACTTCGTGTCGCTCAAGCAGAATGTCGACCCGGCCCTCACCAACAGCTATCTCTTCGACTGCGACAACCAGTGGGCTTCGTCCATGAACCGCATCGTGTTCCGCTATGCCGACGTGCTCCTCATGCGCGCCGAGGCGCTCGCTCAGCTCGGACAGACCACCGAGGCCATTTCGCTCGTCAACCAGGTGCGCCAGCGCGCAGCAGGCATGATTACCAGCAGCGTGGTGAGCGGCTATCCCAACAAGTATGGCGTGCGCTACGCCGTGGGACGCTACAACGGCACTTACTCCAAAGACCAGACCATGCGCATCGTTAAGATGGAACGCCGCCTCGAACTGGCCATGGAGGCAGAGCGCTTCTTCGATCTCGTGCGCTGGGGCGATGCCGCCACCGTGCTCAACAAGTATTTCACCGACGAGAGCCGCACCATGAACTTCCTCCAGGGTGCCTCCTTCACGGCCAACAAGAATGAGTACCTGCCCATTCCTTATGAGCAGATGGCTGCCTCTAACGGCAACTACACACAGAATTGTGGCAACTGGTAATATGAATCGGAAAACTGAATTTTAACGGCATTAAGTAGAAAAGCTATGATTACCAAAATCAAACAAATAATCCTTGCTGGCGTGCTGGGCTGCGCTTTGGCGGCCGTGCTCGCTTCATGCAGCGACGACAATACCGGCAGCATCGATGTAAGCGGTGCATGCCTGGTGGAGCAGTTCGAACTCAACGGCCAGTATACGGCCACTATCAATACGGAGAAACGGCTCGTCAAGGTGAAGGTGCCTGCCTCCTTCGATGCGAAGGGGTCCATGCAGGTCACCGCACTTACCCTCTCGCCGGGCGCTACCTCCAATATCCATGTGGGCGACCGCATCAATCTCGAGGCCGACAAGACGCTCCATGTCACCAACGGCGACCTGGAGATGGACTATCAGGTGGCGGTGCGCAACGACGAGGCCATCATGAAGCTCTTCCTGCTCGAGGGCGTCAAGGGCGCCATCAACCAGGACGACAAGACGGTCACCGTGTCGGTCATGGCCAACAGCGGCATCGACCTGGCCAACGCCACCTTCGAGGTGGAGTGCAGCGAGGACGCCGTGTGCAGTCCGGCCAGCGGCACCAGAGGCAATTTCACCGAGCCTTTCCTCATCACACTGACCGACAATACGGCCACCACCACCTACACCGTCTATGTGACGATGATTGAGAATCCGGTGGCGCTCTTCGTGGGCGAGGCCGAGAACGTGGAGATGCTCAACGACGAGGAGAAGGCGGCCGCCAAGTGGCTCACCGGCAATGTGGAGGGCGCTGCCTACGCTTCGTGGAGCGATGTGGCCAGCGGCAATATCTCGCTCGAGCGCTGCAAACTCATCTTCTTCCACCGTCACTGCCCGTCGTTCGGCACTTACAACGGATTTGCCGATGCCGAGACCGGCGCCATGGCTGCGCTGCCGCGCATGAGAGAGTTCTGGCAGCAGGGTGGTGCCTTCGTGCTGGGCCGTTCGGCCGTCAACTTCGCCATCGCACTGGGCGCTATGCCCGAGGATGCTTATCCCAACAATGTTTGGGGCGGCGGAGGCGGTGAGGGCTCCGACCTCATGGGCGACGATCCCTGGCACTTCTTCGCCTACGACCCGGCTCACCCGCTCTGGAAGGGTCTTACCACCTATCCGGGCGCTCCTGAGAATGCTATCTACACGCTCGATGCGGGCTACACCATCTGCAACACCACGTCGCAGTACGGATTCTGGGGCAACTACGAGGGCGGAAAGGATGCCTTCGAGGCCAAAACCGGCGGACGGGCCCTCGGTGGCGACAACAGCGTCTCGTCGTGGGAACTCAAGGCTTACAACGGCCAGTACGGCAAGGGCGGTATCATCTGCTTCGGCTCCGGACTCTTCGACTGGAACTCGCCCACGCCTTATACGCCGCTCTATCACGAGAATATGGGCAAGATTATGCTCAATGCGATCGATTACTTAACCAAATAATTAAACCCGAACAATTATGAAGACAATGATATATGCCTCATTCGCCCTCCTGCTCTCGGCTGCCACTCTTACGGCCTGCAGCGACGATGATGTGACCGGCGACCCCGCAAGAAACTGGGAAGGTACCACCGAGCTGTTCATCCCTACCGACGAGGCGGGCTTCTCCACCTACTATACGCCGGCCGTGGGACGTGTGGGCGACCCCATGCCGTTCTACGACAAGAAAGAGGGCAACTTCAAGGTGCTCTACCTGCAGGAGTTCACCAACAACATGGCTTACCGCTACCATCCCATCTGGGCCGTGCAGACCACCGACGGTTGCAACTATGAGTCGCTCGGCGAGGTGCTGCCCGTGGGTGCCAACGACTATCAGCAGGATGCCGCTCTCGGCACCGGATGCTGCTACTACAGCGAGAAAGAGGGCCTCTACTATGTCTACTATACGGGCCACAACCCCAACAGTAAGTATACCGAGGCTGTGATGCGCGCCACATCGCCCGACTTCAAGACCTGGACCAAGGACAACCTCTGGCAGCTCAACGGACCGGAGTTCGGCTATTCGAGCGTCGACTTCCGCGACCCGCAGGTCTTCGAGGCCGAGGATGGTCTCTACCACATGGTCATCGCCACCAAGCCCGTTTCGGGTGGCGACCCGGTCTTCGCCGAGTTCACCTCTTCCGATATGAAGACATGGCAGCACGCCGGCCGCTTCCCCATGATTTGGGACCGCATGCTCGAGTGCCCCGACATCTTCAAGATGGGACAGTACTGGTACCTCGTCTACAGCGAGTCGGTGCGCACCTCCTGGAGCCGCAAGGTGAAGTACATGGTGGCATCGTCGTTCGACGACCTGAAGGCTTGCCTCGGCGGTTCACCGCGCTGGCCGGCCGACGGCCACGAGGGTGTGCTCGACAGCCGCGCCTTCTATGCTGGCAAGACCGCCGGCAACGGTACCGACCGCTACATCTGGGGCTGGTGCCCCTTCCGCTCGGGCGGCTCTATCCATGAGATGAACGTGAATGTGGGCGGCGGCGACGGCAACGAGCCCAACTGGTCGGGCGCGCTGGTGTGCCACAAAATCATCCAGCATGCCGACGGAACGCTCACCCTGGGCGCCGTGCCCGCCTTGGCCTCCAAGTACAGCAAGAGCATGCCGGTCAATGTCATGGCCAGCAGCGGCTACAACAACGGCACGCTCTCCGGCGACGGCGCCTATGCGCTCTTCAGCCGCCTCGGGGCTCACAACCACATCAGCATGACGGTCAAGACGTCCAACAACTGGGACAAGTTCGGCATCTCCTTCGTGCGTGGTACCGATTCTGAGAAGTATTACACCGTGGTGGTCAATCCGGAGGACGAGAACCACCGCAAGGTCAACTTCGAGCAGGAGGGACCCACCGGTCAGGGCTTCGTCGACGGTATCGACGGCTATTGGTTCGAGCGTCCGTCCGACAATGTCTACCACATCGACATCTACACCGACAATTCGGTCATGGTGATGTACATCAACGACAATGTCTGCTACACCAACCGCATCTACGGCATACAGAAAAACTGCTGGAGCATCAACAACTACGGTGGCTCCGTCACCGTCACCGATGTGAAGGTCAGTGAGTATTAATTTGGTTAGTACTTTGTTAAAGTCCGAAGGCGTGGCACCACCCGGTGCCGCGCCTTCATCATGTATAACCATGCCAATCTTATTAATTCAGCGCCCATGCGGGCGGAAATTATTCAAAATTATTCTCAAAATTATCCAAAAACATCTGTTTAATTTTGATTTTAATTTTGTTTAATTTCCACGCGAAGCGTGCCGAGACACAAGTATGCCGAAGGCGTACGCACAGATTCTGTAAGATTTTGAATCGATTTTGAAAGATTTCTGCCCGTAGGGCACTCCCAAAAAAGGCGTGCGCCGACCGGCGCACGCCCCAGATTTCAGCGCGCAGCGCGATTCATTTTTGATTTTAATTTTTGAACTTTTTCGTTAAGCCAAATGAGCAATGTCAAGCTTGCTTGAGCATTGCCATGGCGAGAAAAAGTAGAATGAAATTCAATAATTTCCGCCCGTAGGGCGCCGCCATCATTAGTGTGCCTTTATGTGCACTGTCCCCATATTTGTTCGATTTTGAATCGATTATGTCTAATTTCTCGCTCGCAGAGCGACTCCCATTTTCAGCGCGCAGCGCGATTAATTTTTGATTTTAATTTTTGAATAATTTCCACGCGAAGCGTGCCGAAGAATTAGTGCGCCGCCCGGCGCACGCTCCAGATTTCAGCGCGCAGCGCGCCCCCCACCCACATATGAAAATATCTGCGCATTACGATAATTTCTTTCAAGAAAAAGTCATCAATGAATAATTACGAAAATTACGAAAATTTCTGTCCGAAACTCAATTACCGTTCATCCGCAGCATTTTCCACCCCAATTACTTGCATTTTATCTCTTTATTTCCTATATTTGCAAAAAATGTATACATTTCTGCAAATCCACTAATTACAGATAATCATGAAAACACTCCTCAGCAAACTGCTTGCAATAGCGGCCATTGCCCTCCTGCTTGTCCCCGCACCAGCCATGGCGCAGAAAAAGAAAGCCGGCAATGATGCGCAAACCGCTTCCACCACCGCAGCACGCTTCAACCTCCAGAACCCCTTCGATAAGATAAACGACAACATCAGCGGCACTCCGTGGGACCACTGCGAGACACAGAAGTTGCCCGAGCTGAAAGGGGTCACACCCTCCATCCCAGACCCTCTCTCGGATGTCGTCGAAGTGACCAACGAATCCTACGAGGGGGCCGTCTCCATCGCCTTCGAGAGCATGAAGCTGCTCTATGAGGACATGACCGACGAGCAGGCCAAGAGCCTGCAGGAATACTGGTCGCCGCTCTTCGGCTTCAAGTCGCAGAAAGTGTGGGACTATCTGAAGAAATTCAATCCCATCATGAGCCAGCTGCTCCTCGCGCGCGAGAACTACTACAACCTGCTCTTCGGACTGGAACCGTTGGAGCTCGACCTCGTCAATGCGCGCAAGGTGGGCGACAAGGACGCCTTCCGCATGGTGTGGCTCGAGTATTCGCTGCAGATGAAGATGCTCCGGCAGTGCGAGGCCGCCGTCATCGTGCTCCACAACCGCATACAAGACCTGGGCGACATGCCCAGCCCCTTCGACGAAATGCGGGCGGCCCGCCGCCGCTACAACAACCTCCTCGGCGACAAGACAACGGAGGCCGGCCCGCTGGGTGAGTGCTGGATGGGTACCACAGAGGTCAATATAAGGTACGTGCCCAACACCCCGTCGGTGAAGAAACCCCTGTTCCGCTATCTCTTCACCGCGCAGACCGCGCAGGGAGAGATGTATTTCTGCATCCAACTGTCGGAGGCCGACGTGACCAAAAGATACGACCCCGAAAGCGACAATTATGCGTTCAGCTATGTACGCGCGGTGCAGGTGCCCATCAAGCGGAATGGCAACAAGCCCGATATCACCTACGACGGCTCTTTCCAGAAGTATTTCCCCAAACCGCCGGTGGCTGCGATTACGAAGCTCACCTACGAGTTGCTCTTCGCGGCGGAATATTCAGACATCACTCAAAACGACAAGAAGGAGCTCACTCCCGAACAGCTGCAGGAGAAACTCACCTATCACAACGCCATCATCAACTATGGCACGCGTGTGCAGGAGTCGGGCGTCTTCTTCAAGGCCGCGCTGCAGTGGTCGGCAGCTAAGAAATGGGACAAATACCAGTATAAAGACGGCATCATACCCCAAAAGGCGCTCGACGATTTCGCTGCGGCGGTGCGCCAGCTGATGCGCGCTGAGATAGAGTGGAAAAAACTGCCCAAGAAAGAGCGCAAAGCTCTTGCCGCACAGGGCAAGGATCCCACCGCCATGCCCACCGAGGGGGCCGTAGACCCCAATGCCGCGGCCGCCGCTGCCAACGACTCGATTCTGATGGCACAGGAGGCCAACCAGAATACCTTGGAACGGAACAACCAGACTATACAAAGCAACCTGCAGCAGATGGCCCAGATTAAGCAGACAATGGATAGCAAGGAGAAGGAACTCGTCGCCAAGCAAAAGGAGCTCGCCGGCCTGTACGAGCGGCTTAACAAACTTCAGCAGTCGGCTGTTGAGAACAAATCGGGCAAAAACGCCGGGAAGACCAAGGAAGACCAGTATGTCGAAAGAACTAAGAAAGACATCGCCAATAAGCAGCGTGAGATAGAGAATATAAACAACGAAATCTTTGCCTACAGTGAAAGCTACTCGCACAAAGACGCCGACAATGCGGCGATGATGGCAAACAACAGGCAGATGCAAACCGGCGTCTACACCTATGTGCGCTCTACCTGGGATGTGGCAAACGAGTTGAAAGAGCGCAGGAACATGGCAATAGAAAGAGAGAAGTCACGACGCTGTCAACAGGCTGTCAAGAGCATTCCGGCCATGATTCGCCTGTTGCCCGTGGAGCAGCGCGAACAGGCCACGAAGACAGCCTGCCACATGCTCGAGGAGCAGGGCGCCCTCGTCAATCAGGATCTCGAGAAAATCTATAAGTTGCGCAATGCCATCAACACGTCGATAGTGGGATATGCCGGACAGCAGAGCGCCGAGGCCGATATGGAGCTCAACGCCACCAACGAAAAGGAGTTTGCCTTCCAGATGTCGGCAATGGCCCTGACCGCCTTTGCCGGAGGCGCTGCCGTGAACATCGCCACCGGCGCCGGCTATACCGCCGGTCAGGCGGCCCTCATCGGCACGGGAACAGGCGCCTTGTGCGGTGGTACCGCCGGATTCATCTCCGGCGGCGGCTACGACGCCTACAAAGACTATGTGCGCGGCATCACGGGCCAGGGACCCAAGGTGGGCATCGAGGTGTTCAACCGCCCCATTCGCAAGGCCGTCTTCGGAAGCATCTCCGGCATACATCCCGTCACCACCTTTGGCGCCACCTTCCTCGACGAGTACACCGACGAGGAGAACCAGGGCATACCGAAGGGAGATAGGGCATGGCAGGCCCTGCAGAAAGCCACCGTGGCAGGTGTGCTCCACTATGGCATAAAGAAGGGCACGGAGTGGGCCTTTACCACCTCCACACCCAAGGGCAAGGTCAAGTACAGCAACAACAGCAAGACGGTGAACTCATGGGAGGGCGCCATGACGCAGGACAAAATCAAGAAGGCGGGCGAAATGGTCAAGCGGTATAAGGAACTGGAGGCCGCCCGCACGAAAGCCGACTGGGCGGGCAACAAGGCCGAGGTGGCTGCGCTCGACAAGGAGCTCAACCAGTTCGTCGCGTCGGCCAATTCCGACTACCAGTTCAAGTGGCAACTCAAATATGGTGAGTCGGCGGCCACCCAGGCGCGGTTCGACAGCCGTCTTCAGAACAATGTCTATTCCAAGAGCATCGACAAGATGACAGAGAAACTCACCGCCATGGGCTATGACATGAGCGATGTGCAGTGGCGCACCTACCGCAACTCGTCCAGCAGCGGCTCCTCGAGCATGGACCTCGACCTGGGCCCGGTGAGCAAGGCCAATCCCAATGTGGAGCCCGTCTACATCAAGAACGGCCAGAAGGTGGATGGCAGCGTCTTCCAGAGAGACGCCCAGAACGCACTCCAGAGAGCCCACATGGAGGAGTTCGGCATCAGCGCCAGGGCATCGGAGATGAACATCACCAACCTGTCGCACCCCGAGTCGTATGCCACGGCCGAAATTCTCTCGCCCGACTTCAACTGGACCACTGCCACCTCGGAGACGCTCAAGAGCGTCAAAGACGTGATCAAAGTCAAGATGAACGCCATCGAAGGCAACGTCCGTCTCACGAGCGTGGAGAAGGTGCAGGCCAAGTGTCGTGAGCTCTCGAAGGAACTCCAGAACATGGCCCTGCCGAAGCTCAAGAACGACCTGAAAATCCTCAAACCTAATTCGCAGAAGTATGTGGAGACCGTGCAGAAAATCAAGGACCTCACTGACCTGACAGACAAACTGAAGCAGATAGGCACCCAGGCCAAATCCGCCTCCGAAGTCTTGCAGTTGGAGAAGGATATCTACAACAACACCGGCTGCAAGACCATGGACAGCGTCATCAGTGAAGTCAGCTCCGCCTTCAATATCACCATTCAGTAATCCCCCATCCCCTCATCCGTCCAACCCGCAAGGCAGCTCCCCCCCGTCCAATCCGCCAGGCAGCTTCCCGCCCCTGGTAGGCTAATCTTTATACACATTTCCAGTAGGCGGTTCATATGCTGTTCTTGCCATGTGCCAAGTGAAAAACTTATCTAACCCTTTGCTCATGCTTTTGTATCCAGGCTTTCCGTGCGCTTTCTCATATCCACTCCATCCGCCCAGCCTTGCAAGAATCCACGCCGCCCAAGGCATGGATTCTTTGGCGTACGGGTTCTTCCCGCCCATCGCCTTGGGCGATTGGGAATGCAGATATCCCATTATTGCGTGCAGGGTAATCAGTTGTTTTTCAGAGAAGATGATTGTGGCTGGCATATCCTCGTTCCGCGCGTCCAGCGCCATTTTGGCCACCATGAGTGTAAATGCCACATAGAGGGACAGGATTATCAGCTTCTTCATTGCCTTTCCGCTTTCCAGCTGTGCGTCGCCCACATTCATCCCCCGGGACTTTATTATCCCGAAAGCCTCCTCTATCAGCCATCTCAACCTTTACCAGGATATGATACGCATGGCATCCTCGAGATTGCCGACTTCGTGTGACGTCAGCAGTTTCCACTCCACCGGCTCTATCCCTTCCGGGGTTGTGCCCGGAATCTCCCTCGTGTAGACGCATGTCACGTTTATCGTCTTGGGGCACTTGTTGGGATTCCTCCTCGGGCACTTGACCTCGAAACCCTCCCATCTGAGCTCCATATGCGCTGTCCTGGCCGGCTCCCCTTTGCGTTTGACCACCATCTCGTAAGTGCAGAGGGCATCGGACTCCAGCATTTTGTCCCATATAGGATGACCGTCACTGGAGAACCTGTTGAAGCGGGAGCGTACTATGATATCGCAGCCGCTCTGGGGAGTCAGGCGGAGCCACTGTGTGTTGGCATCCTGCGAAAGTCCGGCAATGTCGAACTCCACGATCTCCCGGAATATGTTGATGTACTCGGGGTGGACGGAGAGCGTGCTCTTCCTTCCACCACCCTTCTTCCGCACCCTGCCTCCATCGAGGTGCTCTCCTGCCCGAAGCTCATGGCGACCTCTGTAGACGGTCTTGCGGTTGATGCCAATGATGCTACATACAAGGATTACGCCATGTATGCCATGCCTGTTGGCTATCAGGGCGACGAACTGTCTCTTCTGTCTCTCGTTTGCGTCCTTGAGGAACTCCATCTCTTCGTCTTTTACTATATCTGCTGGAATTTTCGTAACCTGCATAACTGTTTGGGAATCAGCTATAAAGGTAATAATATTTCAGCAGATTTTAAAATATAAATAGTTAATTATCAATAAAATACATTTATTCTATGTTCAAAAAATATAATAATGTCATATTCGATTTGTAATGGTTTGTGCTCCGCTTTCAAAATGCGAAATGACTGGGATATTACTCCCATAAGTTCTTGCTCGTGAAGGGTTTCAGCCCTTCTTTCCCTTCCTCTTCCTCACCATCATAATTTGCTTCATTGGAATCGTTGTAAGGATAAGAATTTTGGGGGTCTGCGCCTTCGCCCCAAAGCACCTGGCTTTTCACACTCAGTGAGGCGATTTCGGTCAGTGGCTGAATATAGGTACGTTTCATAATTCTATCTCTTTTTACTTATTTTACGATTACTTTGTTGCCATTCACAACATAGATGCCTGCAGGCATACGGACAAACTTGGTGTCGCCCTGTTCTATGCTGCCGTTGTACATGCTCATGCCACTGATAGATGACACGTTCACGCGCTGGTCGCGGCTGCTAGTAATGAGCATTCCTCCCTCAACAGCCTGAACGGCAATAGTGCTCTGGGCCTTCTGTATGTCATTGATGGCATTGGTCTCCCCCGGCTCGTAGGACACATCAAACCATCTGAGCAGGTTGCTCGGATTGGAGGTGCTGTACACATACACACTGCGGAAGGGGAAACTGTACAGATATTGCTGGGTTCCAGGTGAGAGGGTATGCAGGTTGAGGAATTTGTTGTTGGCAAAGTAGAACACATCCTCGCTCTTGGCCCTGTCAAACTGACCTCCTGAATAGGATGCCTTGTTCACAAATGTATAGCTTGCATCCTTGAACGTGGCGTTTGCGGTCTCGCCTTCATAGAATACACCGGTGCCGATTGTGGAGACCTCGCCTGATGGGGTGGCTTCGATGTTGGCACCATTCTGTATGGCAACAAATGATGCTTTTCCTGTCTCACCATCCTCGGTGAATTCCACTACATTGACCATATAGGGGACATTGGCCTGAGTTACGTCGCCTGTCACCTTCTCAAAGAAGGCGGTACCATAGTCTACACGGCTGCCTTCTGTCGGAGTCAATGAATAACCGTCACTCATTGTGTTCACAGAGAAGGTGCATGAACCGTCTGCATTGGTATGAACACCGTCGGCAATGTTCAGGGTGAACGGCAATATCACGGTGGCGTTGGCTACTTGACCATTCTTCTCAACGGTGACAAGACGTGTATAGGTGGCCTTGTTGGCAGCGTCTACAGAAATCTTATACGGAGTGTAGAACGGCTGCTTGTCAGTGATGACAACGTCTTTACCAGCACGGAATGTACCGCTGGCAGTCTTGTAAGCCACATTGTCGAGAGTTGAGGTGGTGTTCTGAGGCAAGAAGATGAATGCGTTCTTTGCCAACAGCTCCTGAAGATCCTCAGTTGTGATAACCTGTGCGTTCTTGCTGCTGGTGAGAACAGCATAGAGGTTGCTTGCATCTACATAAAGGATTTGATTCACGTTCTCAGGGGTCTCAACATTGGCATCTTCAATGTCTTTGTTGATGGCATTGATGATTTCCTGATAAGTAAGATAACCTTCTTTTACAATCTCGCCCGTATCCGAATCCTTGGCTGAGAGGCTTACACCCCACATGCTCTCATCGGTCTCTTCGCCATCTTTGTCATAGAAGGTGTTGTCATAAATCTTCTTCCATGTCAATTCAGGAACGAAACTCTTGGCCTGCAGGTCAATCTCCATACGATAGAAGGCATAGTAGCGATGCTGCCAGTTCGTGGTGGGAGCAATGTTCCAGCGGGTCTCGTCGGCGGTGAATACGTAGTACACACCAGAGTGAACTTCGTCAGATGCTCTGAGCTTGACATCAATGAAGGCACCTTTATCATTACCGCCATCGGGATCGTTTGAACCGAGATAACTCTCCACTGAGAAGGGATACTCCTCAAGATAACCTTCTTCTTCTGTTCCAGACGTGTTGCTCAAATCCTCAGCATTGTTGAACTTGAAACGGATATTACCAGTAGTGGATGTGAAGACCTTGTTCTCATAGTCGGCATCGGGATCGTAGGCTGCATCGTAAAGACCATTGTTGCCATTGCCATTGACGGGGAAGAAGTAATCGGAAGTCACATAGCTGTAACGTGACCACTTGTCTCCTGTCTTGTCATAGTAGGTATCGTCTTCATATTGGCTCCAAAGATTGGAGAATGTGAAGGTAAGCAAATCGTCTTTGTAGTCCTCAGGAACATAGAAGACAAACTTGCCGCCACTTACTGAGAAGTCGTTAGATGTGAAGGGCTGGGAGATTTGCAGCACGTTACGGTCGTCGTGGCAGACGATATCCATCTTGTTGATATACGGATCAAGTGCCTGCAAGAGCAAGGTCACAGAGATGAGAGCATATTTGTCGTCATCAAGGTTGGTGATGGAGAACTTCACAGCATCATTGTTGCATTTGCCCATGTCGAGGTAACCAGGCTCTGTGTTCTCATCAACATCAATTGACTGAATAATTGTAGTTCCAGTCTTGTCATACACATTCAGAGTATAGGAACCAGGAACAAAATCAGGAGTCAAACCGGTATCCTCACCTGCTGCCCAAATAGCACGGCCAGTGGTTGAATTCTGGAATCTCGGGGTTGCTGTAGCGGAAGTCGTACCCATCAGATACAAATAATTGCCGTTGCTCCCGATTCTCAGGTAGTCGCCATTCTGGATTACTTTCTGATTCGATGTGGCAGTTCCCATCGACAAAGAATAGGTATAGCCAAACCACGCACTTCCACTTCTGCTATAGGTCAAATAGATGTTTCCATTATGGATATAACCATTTTCGTCAACTTCCCATGGCGTCTTGGTATTACGGACAAATCTACCCGACGTGTTAAGATAATAGGTGATGCCGTCTTCTGTGTAAGTAATGTAATTGGGAGCAACATATCGACTTCCAGCTGTGGGAGTTCCGTAAGCATATTTGAACAATGCGCCTACAATGCGGTAACCGATTGGTGCGACATTACCACTTGCATTGGTTATCTCAACAGGTGTTTCCACATAATAGATGTCATTCTTCAGACCAAAGCAGTCATTGCCGTCCACTTTCAGCGGAAGGATGTTCTTCGTCTCTGCCACATCGGTGGGAATGCCGTCTTCAACAGCGTCATCCTGATAGAGATAGGTGTAGGCTACCAAGTCCTGCACCTTACGGTAATCATAGGCATAGTAGGTCTTTCCATCCTTGGTTCTTTGTCTCAGCTCACCAATATCAATCTTACTTGAATTGAAAGGAGATGCAAAGCAACTTACAGGCTGACCAATCGTCTCCGGTTTCACGTCTGCCTCGAAAGTACCCTCTGCATTGAAATAAACCTCAAAATGCTTGACGGTCAAAACAGCGAAACTGGTATTCAGTTGGCTAAGATGAATACGGAAATACACCTGATTGGTAATTTCTGTAATTGTACGCTCAAGCACATACTCCCTATTAGGCTCGTTCCCTGCTGCCATCACATAATCATTCTCGTCATCCTCAATATGAGCAACGGCTTTGCGGTGTGCGGCATCAGTGTAATCATAAGTATTGTCCGTTTCATAGACTGTCTTCCGCACTTGGCCTATGGTACCCAGGTTGTCGAAACGTTTTCCAACATTGTCGTTGGCAAGAACCAATCGATATCCCGTAATACTGTAACCTTTTGGCAAAGAGAGGCACATGTAGCCGTCATAAAGCTGGCCACATAAGATAAGTAACTTACCATCCTGAACTAACAGGTTTCCTGCAGGGTTTGCAATCTCACCACCATCGGTGAGGTCAGCGTGGTCAGAAACGGTAAAGTCGAGAGGCAACTGCTCGTGTCTCCACATCGCAGACCATCCTCCACCAAAACCTACTTCCTGATCTTCTGTCACGGCGGCCACCAAATTACCCGTTGATGGCGAAATCGTCACGTTTTGTGCCCCTAATGGTATCGTCAGGGCAGATAAACATGAAATCAGAAAAAATAAAATTTTTTTCATTTAAATTTGCTTATTATGATTAGTTAATAATGTTTCAGCGAATTAATTGATGTGGTTCATCTTTCCAACACTATTTGTCTGTGCTTTTAAGAACCTAATTATCCTACTTCATTTACAAAGATAATCAATATTCCTCCATTGATATAGTTGTTTTGATATGTTTTATTCCTTTTTTGCGTTTATTAACAAATAAGTATAGTACGATGGGATAAACTGTAAAAATAATGTGTAAAATTGTTTGTTTCGTCCAGAAAAATGTTGTTTTTTGAGTTTATAAAGAACTACTCACAAAGAATAGCTTTAGGGCATGTCCTGAAGTCTTAAATGTATGTTTTTTTGTAAATATATTTCGCATTATGCTTATTAATGCAATCTGTTTACTTTTTTTCTGATTTCACATAATTGAGCCGTATGATGAATGGATAACTTGCCAATGAAGAAACTTTGTGGTGTCATTTTTTTTGACGTACCTTTGCATGTGACACAAAAGATACACCATTACTGCGCTGATTGTACGGCCTTTCAGCGGCTTCCTGATTGACAGCTTTTCACGCAAAAGTAGGGGCTTCCCCAACATATCACCGACGTTTCTGTTTGATTTTGAATCGATTTTGATAGATTTCTGCGCGAAGCGCACTCCCCAAGAAAAGTGCGCCGTCTGGCGCACCCAAAACAATTTCAGCGCGCAGCGCGATTAATTTTTGGACTTAATTTTTGAACTTTTTCGTTAAGCCAAATGAGCAATGTCAAGCTTGCTTGAGTATTGCCATGGTGAGAAAAAGTAGAATGAAATTCAATAATTTCCGCTCGAAGAGCGCTCTCGCCCCAAGTATGCCGGAGGCGTACGCACAGATTATGTTCGATTTTGAATCGATTTTGAAAGATTTCTTGCTCGCAGAGCGACCCCGTATCGAAGTCCCGTAGGGGCTTCCCCAGCATATCACCGCCGATTCTGTTTGATTGTGAACTGATTTTGAAAGATTTCTGCGCGAAGCGCACTCCCCAAGAAAAGTGCGCCGTCTGGCGCACCCAAGAATAATTTCAGCGCGAAGCGCGATTAATTTTTGATTTTAATTTTTGAATAATTTCTCGCTCGCAGAGCGATTCCAAATAAAGTGTGCCGCAGGCGCACCCCAGAGATTTTTGTTAGATTTTAAAACCAGATTTTTGAAAGATTTCTGCCCTTTAGGGCACTCAAAAAAGAAGCGTGCACCGCCCGGTGCACGCCCCCCTCATTTCTATTCAGATTTTGTCACAGAATCCATCACTTCCTGCAGCGTCCATTCAGCCGAGAGCTCATCCCCCTCGTCCACCACGTTCAAATCATACACCACAGGCTCAGAGTCCTGAGTATGTCCAAACAAAGTGCCCCTGAAGTTGCCCCCAACCGACTTATTCAGAATCACCGTGTCCACCGTCAGCGTGTTGCCGGAATCCCGTTGCTCGGCAGTAATGTTCTCCACTATCGTCTGTTTCACCTTGTCCAGCGAGACCTCCCGCTTGCAAGCCGTAGTGCCCACCACCATCAGCGCGGCAGCCACGACCATAAAATGCTTCATTTTCATCATAACCAATATGCTATAAAAGTTTAACAATCCTTTTTTTCATTCATCACCTCATGATATCGCTTTATCGCATCCTGCAGAATCTCATGATGGTCGAACGCCAGTTCCGGCAGCGCGTCGATGGGCCACCATTCCGCCTTTGCCGCGTCGTCCAGCCCCTTCACCGGCAGCGCCTTGTCCACCACCGCCAGATACGCCACTGATATCGTGCGTCCCCGCGGGTCGCGGTCCACTTTCGTATACGCCCCAATCTGGCACACCCTGCTCACCTTCATGCCCGTTTCCTCTTCCAGCTCCCGGATGGCCGTCTGTCCCGTTGTCTCGTCCATGTTCATGAAGCCGCCCGGTATCGCCCAGCACCCTTTGTAGGGCTCGTTGCCCCGCTCTATGAGCAGCACCTTCGGCTCCGCTTCTTCCGTTATCACCACGCAGTCGGCCGTCACTGCCGGCCTCTCATATTCATACGTAAAAGCCATTTCTCCACTCCTTTCTTTTAGCGGTTCGCATTTGTCTTAATGCCGTACGACCGGATGTATCGCAGAATATCCGCTTTCCGCTCTTCCAGTCCATTGGTCACATCCACATAAAGCGTGTTCACCAGGTCATACTGGAAGCACTTGCGGTAGGGCGTCATGTCCAGCCGCAGCGGGATGATAGGCTTCCGCAGCATGATGGCATTGCTGATTTCCCCCTTCACCGCATCCGACTCATTCGAGTCCTTGGAACACAGGAAGAGCACCAGCCTCACTTTTTCCAGCGCGCCGATTATCACCTCCTTGTGATCCTGTCCGCCCGCCAGGCAGTTCCTGTCCATGAAGTGGTTCACGCCCATCTCCTGCAGCCAGGTATCCAGTTCCAGGGCAAAGTCCTTGTCTTTCCAACTGTAGCTGATGAAGACGTCATACTCTTTGACCGGCTGTTCCTCCTTTTCCTCCACATCTTTTTCAGGCACGAAAGCCTTCATGCCCTTTATCGCTTTCTTCCAGATGGGAAACTTGTCCACTCCCCAGGCGAATATTTCTATCTTCAGCTTGTGGTTCGTGTTTTGCAGGTGGTTGGCTATCACCTCCAGCATAGATTTCGCCACGGTCTCCGTATCCAGCCCCACGGCTCCTGTCCCTATGGCGGGGAAGGCGATGCTGTACACCCCCAGCATAGGCAGCAGCTGCAGGCATTTTATCACGGCGCGGTTGATGATTACCGGTATGATGTCCTCGTTTCTGCAACTGCTCCGATTGTCCGATGCGCAGTGGAACACATAGCGTTGCGGCAGGTCGCCGGCAGTGGTCACCACCACCTCACCCAGTTCCACGGGCAGTTTCACTTTGTCCAGGTCAGCGTCTATGGCCGCCCCTGTCTTATCATGGATGGAGCGTGCCACGCCCACACCCATCTGCAGTCCCACATTGTCGGAGCTGCATATCACCTCGCACCTCGATGACAAGATATCGCCCTCTCTTATCACCACCGTCGATTTATTGCACTTATAAGTCTTCTGTTCGTACATATGTTTGTTGTGTTTTATTTTATACAAAAATACAACATTTGAGGTAAACTCACAAATTTTTTATTATTTACCAAACAACAACTTTATCAACAATGTCTTGCTGTTCGCTTGCAGTCCGCCGAAGATAGATTCTTGTTGTTTCAATACTTTCATGTCCCATCAAGTCGGCAAGTAATGCTATGTCGTTGAACTTTTCCAAGAAGTTCTTGGCGTATCGATGCCTGAAAGAATGAGGATAGACCACTTTGGGGTTAAGCCCATATTTTTTTGCATAGTTTTTCAGCTGTTGAGCGATGCCCCGAGTGGTTATCCGGTCTCCGAAGCGGTTGAGAAATAGATAACCACTTTCTCTTTTGTTAGCAGAGAGCCATTCCTGAGCTTCCTCCCGTAGTTTCCTGGGAATGAAAATGCGGCGTATTTTTCCGCCCTTGGTGTAAATGTCATAATACCCCACATTCACATGCTCCACTTTCAGTTGCACTAATTCGCTTACTCTCGCCCCTGTTGCTGCGAGAAAACGAACAACAAAGTACCACTCCAGATTGTTTTCCTTCTTCAATTTGTTTTTCAAGAAGATGTAGTCTGCATTGCTGATGACATTCTCCAGATAGGTGCGCTGCTGCACCTTCACCGATTTCAGGCGAAGACGTGGCTTTCGAATGAAATCCAGGTACTTGTTTAGTGCCTGAATCCGCAGGTTTACGGTCTTTGGCTTGAACGTCTCAATGAGATACGTCTTGTAAAGCAACAAGTTCTTCTTTGTCAAATCCTTGTATTGGGATTTGAAGTCGTTCACTGCATATATATAGGCAGTGACGGTGTTCTCGGCCATATTTGATTGTTCGAGAAATGCTTTGAATTTTTCTACCATGATTATTACCTTATATAATATAACTTATATCTCTATTATAATCATGTTCATTATTGTATTATTGTTGTTTTATCATATCCCAATAAGTATTATAAGAATTTAGTTGAAAACATATCCCAACATCCTGAACTTGTGATAAATACCTTTAAGGATGGCAAGAGATTTTGGGATATAAAAGAATCAGAAAACATGAAACTTGATGCAATCGTTGGCAATCCACCTTATCAGATTTTAGATGGTGGTAATAATGCCAGCGCAATGCCCGTTTACCATCATTTTATCAATGTTGCTCGTCTGTTAAAACCATCTTATATTTCTATGATTATGCCATCAAGGTGGACTGTGAGCGGTAGAGGTCTTGATGATTTCAGGAAAAGCATGTTAGATGACCATCATTTGTCAAAGATATTTGACTTTAAGAATGGTGGCGATTGCTTTCCTGGTATTCGTATTGGCGGTGGCGTTTGTTATATTCTTTGGAGCATATTAAAAAATACTGAAAATGTTGAGATAACAAATATGCCAAAATCAGTTGAATCTTCATCACAAATAAGACCTGCAAAAGAATTTGGACTTGACTTTTTAATCAGAGACAATACGGTAAGAAGCATCATTCATAAAGTGTCAAAATTTGATGAAAAGAAAATGTCGGCACTTGCATTCTCCCAAAAGCCATTTGGTTTTAGAACTAATTTTACTTCTTTTAAAAACAGTGGTGATGTAAAGATATATACGAAAAAGACTAATGCCGGATTTGCGTATGTTTCGCGCAACGATGTTGAAAAGAATGAAAAATATATAGACGAATGGCAAGTGGTAACTTCCAGAAGTACATCCGTGCCAGAAGAAGATAATGGGCAGGTTCTTCGTGCTGTACAGACCTTTATTTGTGAGCCTGGAGCTGTAGTTACAGAATCGTATGTTGTTGTGGCATCTTTTGATAATGAATATGAAGCAGGAAATTGTCTTAATTACCTGAAAACGAAATTCTTTCGTCTTCTTTGTCAAGTTACGATTGTGTCACCTGATGTATCAGCGAGAACCTTTGAACTTGTCCCCCAGCAGGATTTTACATCGTCAAGTGATATTAACTGGGATGTAGAAGTTGATGATTTGGATGAGCAATTATTTAGAAAATATAATCTGGCAGCTAATGAAATAGAGTTCGTTAAGAAGCAAATAAAGTCTATAACATGATTTGAGGTAATTTCTTTAAAACGCTATTATAGGAAATCCACCATATCAGGTGATGGATGGAGGTGCAGGTGTCAGTGCAATGCCTGTTTATCATCGTTTCGTTGATATTAGTAAAAAGATATTAGTAAAAAGATAAAGCCACAATAATTATCTATGATAATGCCCGCCAAGTGGTATAATGGCGGAAAAGGATTGGATGATTTTCGGTCAGAAATGCTTAGTGATAATCACATTGCTATGCTTGTTGACTTCATTGATGGACACGATTGCTTTCCAACTGTTGACATAGCAGGTGGCATATGCTATTTTCTAAGAGATGAAATGTATACGGGATCGTGCTTTGTTGTCACGCAAGCTAACGGATGCCGAGTAACCAATGTGAGAGTTCTTAATAGTGAAGACGTTTTTATTAGACACACTGAGGAATTGGAGATATTATCAAAGGTCAAAAGTGAATTATCATTCTTGACAATATACCCTCGTAAACCATTTGGACTTACAACCAATGTAAGACCTACAAAAGATGGGGATATAAAAATTCGTTACAAAGGTGGTATCGGTTCTTACAAATCTGAAATGGTTAAAGTTAATTCAAATTTGATAAACAAGTGGAAAGTTATTACATCTCGATTGACAGCAGAACATGCAGGTGAGGCTGATAAAAACGGACAAAAAAGAATTATATCAACTCTTGAAATAATAGGACCAGGGGTTGTTTGTTCTGAAACATATTTACTAATGGAAGTGTTTGATACACAAGCAGAAGCGATGAATTTCTATAATTATATTAAGACTAAGTTCGTTAGGTCTATTATCGCGATGATTACATCTACACAACAATTATCAAGAGCGAATTTTAGATATGTACCAAATCAAGATTTTACTTGTTCATGGAATGACTCGAAATTATATGCGAAATATAAATTAACTTCTAAAGAAATTGGGTTTATTGAGCGTACTATTAAGCCGATGGACTAATCCATCGGCTTAATCATAGTATCAATAAAACTTATTTCATCTTCATCAAGTTTATACTTGGCATATAGAATTTCATCTGTCCATGATTGAGAAAAGTCTTGAATTGGAACCAGAGAAAAAGTCATGTCCTTCAGGTCTTGAGTTGGTTTTTTTATGCCCACAAGGAAACGGAAGAATTTTGTTCGAATATACGATAAAGCATTTTTGCAATGTTGAAGATTATGACCAAATGGACCGATGACCATATATGTGCCATTACAGCATTTTCCTTCACCTACAATGTATACTTTTGATATAACTTTTCCGGGTAAGATACCATCTTCAGCGGCTTTAGAAGTCAATATTTTAACCTGGTCAATCCAGTTTTCATGTATACTTATCTTACTTCGTTCAATCCATTGTTCTTGTAAACCTGATTTTCCTTTAGAAATAATCTTCACAGAATTTGGAAGTTTGCTGTTCGAGCCTTTAACCGCTGTGTTAAAGCCAAATGGATTCTGAGGTGAAACCAATGATGAAAAAGAGGCTTCTCGAAGATTCTTTACTTTTTGAATTATTGATATCGCTTTACTGTATCGAATGAATCCTTCATCATAATCTGTTTTCAAAAATCTATAAGACTTGGCTTTCATGCCAGACATAGATTCTTCTATTCTACATTTACCATTATAGTTCTTATCCCACAGGAAATAACAAACACCACTTTTTATCTCTACCGTTGGAAAAATATCAGAACAATCTGTGTAATCATGCAGATAAAACAGTCTGGTATCTGACACCATTTGTTGTGGAAAATCCCCCAATAGTATGTTGCTAAAATACCATCGGGCAGGAGTTATCATTGACAAATAATGTGGTGCAATGCTTACAGATAACTGTACAAACTTTTGGTAGATTGGACTATTCCTATTTTGATTATCATTTTCATTCACGAGTTGGTATGGAGGATTTCCTATAATAGCGTCTATAGTCATATTGTTGCTTTGATTGATACCCCAAAAATGCTTTCCATCCTTGAAGGTGTTAACTACAAGGGCAGGTTTT
>CACYUZ010000064.1:0-17310 GCA_902777645.1 uncultured Prevotellaceae bacterium
TACACATAATACCGACCGTCCAGAATCAGGTTCCAACGGCTCGCAGCCACCATGCGCAGTATCTCCGCGTTCTTCACGCCGCGGCTCTGTCTTGCCGAAGCGCTCAGGCTCTCGTCGTCCTGCACCATCCCGATGTCGCTCGAGTGCACCCACGACAGCTCGCCGCCCTCCACGGCTATCTGCGCACCCTGACCGCCGTACGCCTTGCCCGGCACACCGCCCGCAGGCTCCAGTTTCGAGCCCGCCGCCAGCGTTATCGTCTCCGCGCCGTTGTTGCCCGTCGTCACGTCGTTGTACAGTTTGTAGCGCATGTTCCCCTCGCTGCTCGAGCCCGAAGGCATCGTCGCGTCCGTCACATGGGTAGTGCCCACCGAATTGGTATCGCCTTTCTTCACATCGGCCAATCGTATCAGCCGGGCGTCCCCCACCGTGGTGGCAGAGACCGTGATGCCGTCGCCGGAGACGTCGATTGTCGACTGTCCGGGAGCGATGCCGCCAGGTTCGTCGTCGGGAGAGGTGGTGTCATCGCCCGCAGGAGGCGTGGAGTCGTCATGTGGCAAGATGGTTTTTCCGTCGACTATCAGTTTTCCGTCGACAGTCAGGTCGCCTTTGAGATGCGTGGTGCCCCCTACAGTGAGGTCGGCTCCCACGTTGAGGTCGTTGGTGATGAGGCAGCTGCCATTCTGCTGGTGAGCGGAGTCGGGATTGGTGGCACTGGAATCACTCTCCGAATGTTTTTGACAGGCGCAGGGAGCGCCCGGGTAAGGGCAATCGGGCCAATAGAAGCCACTGTACGGCGGTTGCTGCAAAGGCCGGCAGCCGCCGGGGGTGTAGAAAGGACAATTGAAATGATTATGCATGATTGTAGTGAAAAAAAGATTTTGGGGCAAAAATAGGGAGGAAGGGAGAGGGAGAAAGGACATTTTGAGATTTTATAGGAGGGAATCTGAGGTATCGGAATAATCGGAGTAATCAGAGTTATCAGAGTTATCAGAGTAATCGGAGTAATCAGAATAATCGGAGGATGAGGGGTGGCGGCATCAATAATTTTGATTATTCAGAAGAATGCACTAATTTTGCAGAAAAAGATATAACTAATAATAAAGAAGATATGAAAAGATTATTGATGAAAATGTGGGGCATAGTGGCTATGCTCACGCTGCTGCCATCCGGCAGCAACGCCATGATGATGAAGACAGGCGAGAACGCTCTGGCGAGGACGAACGGCGCGGACGCCATGATGATGATGACCGGCGATGACACGCAGATTCCCCTGATAGGGAATGTGCCCGGCCGACAAGGTATGACACTGAACGGCGACTGGCAGTATATCGTCGACGTGCAGGAAGAGGGCTACTACGACTACCGCATGAAGGAGAACCGCTGGGGCTTTTTTATGAATGCGAAGCCACAACGCCCCGAAGACTTGATAGAATATGACTTCGACAAGTCGGAGACGATGCGTGTGCCCGGCGACTGGAACACCCAAGACCCGCGCCTCTTCTTCTACGAGGGCTGCGTGTGGCTGAAACGCGACTTCCACTACGAGAAGAAAAGCGGCAAGCGCGCCCTACTCCACTTCGGCGCCGTGAACTATGAAGCCGTGGTGTATGTGAACGGTCAGAAAGTGGGCCGTCACGAGGGCGGTTTCACCGGATTCTGCTTCGATGTGACAGCGCTGCTGCACGACGGCAACAATTTCGTGGTGGTGAAAGTGGACAACAAGCGGAAGGCCGAAAACGTGCCCACCCTGATATTCGACTGGTGGAACTACGGCGGCATCACCCGCGACGTGACCCTGGTGGAAGTGCCGGAGACCTATGTGGAAGACTACACCCTGCAGTTGGCCGACGCCAATCCGCGGCTGTTGCTCTTCACCGCCCGTCTGAGCAGCAAGAAAGCTGGCGAGGCGGTGACGCTGAGCATACCGGAGCTGAAGATAAACCGCACGCTGACCACCGATGCGGCCGGCACGGTGAGCACGACGATAAAAGCGCGCCCCCAGCTGTGGACGCCTGACCAGCCGAAGCTATACGCCACCACGGTGAGCTGCAACGGCGAGACGATAACCGACGAGGTGGGCTTCCGCACCATCGCCACGCGCGGCAAGGAGATACTGCTGAACGGCAAGCCCATCTATCTGAAAGGCATCAGCATACACGAGGAGAAGGCCCATGGCGGCGGCCGGGCCAACAGCACCGCCGACGCCCGCACCCTGCTGGGCTGGGCCAAGGAGCTGGGCTGCAATTTTGTGCGTCTGGCCCACTATCCCCACAACGAATACATGGTGCGCGAGGCAGAGCGCATGGGCATCATGGTATGGTCGGAGATACCCTGCTACTGGACCATCGCCTGGACCGACGAGCACACCTACGACAACGCCCGTCAGCAGTTGCACGACATGATACTGCGCGACCACAACCGTGCCAACGTGATAATCTGGAGCATCGCCAACGAAACGCCCCACTCCGCCGACCGCGACCGTTTCTTGAGCCGGTTGGCCACCTACGCCCGCGAGCAGGACCACACCCGTCTCATCAGTATGGCGATGGAGGTAACCTCGGCGTCGAACTACCACAACCGGCTGAACGACAACATGAACGAATATGTAGACGTGGTGAGTTTCAACGAATATATAGGTTGGTACCGCGACGTGCACGACGCCGCCAAGATGACGTGGGAGATACCCTACGACAAACCCGTGATAATCAGTGAGTTTGGCGGTGGCGCCAAACAGGGTTACCATGGTGCTGTGAACCAGCGCTGGACCGAGGAGTTCCAGGCCAATCTGTATGAGGAGAACCTGCGCATGCTGGAGAAGATAGACGGTCTGGCCGGCACTACCCCCTGGATACTGAAAGACTTCCGTTCGCCCCGCCGTGTACTTCCCGGCATACAAGACTACTACAACCGCAAGGGTGTGGTGAGCGACGAAGGCAAGAAGAAGTTGGCCTTCGAGGTGCTGCGCAAGTGGTATGAGGGTCGGTGATGTGACCGCCTGAATACGATAATAGCCAGCTGCGACGATGCAGCTGGCTATTATCGTAATGGAAAAGCTTTTTTTACTTCTTGACGCGCTTGAACACCTGCGGTGTGCCGGTGCTGTCATTCTTCGAAACGAGTTTCAGTTCATTGGCGGTGAGCTCATAGGTGAGCGTGTCGCTCTCCTTCTTCAGGCCCTTGAAGAAATCGCCGTTGGGGTCGCTCATCTGTTTTTCGAGCATCTGGGTCATCTTCGTCTTCAGCATGCCCAGCATGGCCTCTGTTTCTTTGTCTTTGGCTTCGATTTTCAAGCTGTCGGCCACGAATTCGGGCTTGAAAGAAGCGGAGTCGACCACCATGGTCAGTTCCTTGTCGTCGGCCTTCCATGTGCCGGAGAAGCTCATGCCGAAGGGGAAGTGGATTTTGAATCCCTCTTCCTCGCCGTTCATTTCGGCAGAGATCTTGTTGTCCATGGTTCCGTCGGCCTTGAGATGCATTTTCCAGCTCATGCTGATGTTATTGCCCTTCTCGGCTATCACCGAGTCATTCTGCCACTCTCCTACGAGTGTGGGTGCGCTTTCTGAGCAGCTCCACATCATGAAGAAGCCCATCATAGCAACGATTCCAAACAAAATTTTTCTCATGTTTTCTCTACATTAAAAGGGTTAGTACTGATTATAAAAAACTAAAATGGTTAATATTGTGGTTAAAATCACTGTCATATAGAGCACAAATATAGTGAAAAGAACGAGTCGAAGCAAATTTTTTTATAAAAAAAGGCTAAAAAAAGCACATTATTTAATAAAAGGGAAAAATAGGCGGATAAAAATTCGTTTGTTTGCGGAAAAAGCAGTAATTTTGCGGCCGATTTACACACCATAAAGTCTAACTTTATTAATTTTAACTTTTTAATTAACATTTATGTCAAACTTTAAAAATGTACAGCCACTCGACGACTTCAATTGGGACGAGTTTGAGAATGGCGGTATCAGTTCCGTCAGCAAAGCCGAACTTGAGAAAGCTTACGACGAGACCCTGAACAAGGTAAGTGAGCACCAAGTAGTTGACGGCAAGGTCATCTCCATCGACAAGAAGGAAGTGGTGGTGAACATCGGTTACAAGAGCGATGGTATCATCGCCGCCAGCGAATTCCGTTACAATCCCGACCTGAAGGTAGGTGACATTGTAGAGGTATACGTTGAAAATCAGGAAGACAAGAAAGGTCAGCTGATTCTGTCGCACAAGAAGGCCCGCTTGAGCAAGAGCTGGGAGCGTGTGAATGCCGCTTTGGAGAACGAGGAAGTGATCCAGGGCTTCATCAAGTGCCGCACGAAGGGCGGTATGATTGTAGATGTGTTTGGTATTGAGGCCTTCCTTCCGGGCAGTCAGATTGACGTTCATCCCATACGCGACTACGATGTATTCGTGAACAAGACGATGGAGTTCAAGGTTGTGAAGATCAACCAGGAGTTCCGCAACGTGGTGGTTTCGCACAAGGCTCTCATCGAGGCCGAGCTCGAAGCCCAGAAGAAAGAGATTATCAGCAAGCTCGAGAAGGGTCAGATTCTTGAGGGAACCGTCAAGAACATCACCTCTTACGGTGTGTTTGTTGACCTGGGCGGTGTTGACGGACTCGTTCACATCACCGACCTGTCATGGGGCCGCGTGAGCGATCCTCATGAGGTAGTGGAGCTTGACCAGAAGATCAATGTTGTGATTCTCGACTTCGACAACGAGAAGAAGCGCATTGCCCTTGGTCTGAAGCAGCTGACCCCGCATCCTTGGGAGGCACTGGATCCGAACCTGAAGGTGGGCGACCACGTGAAGGGCAAGGTGGTCGTGATAGCCGACTACGGTGCCTTTGTAGAGATAGCTCCGGGTGTGGAAGGTCTTATCCACGTATCGGAGATGAGCTGGAGCCAGCATCTGCGCAGCGCTCAGGACTTCATGCACGTGGGCGACGAGGTAGAGGCCGTGATTCTGACCTTGGACCGCGAGGAGCGCAAGATGAGCCTTGGTATCAAGCAGCTGAAGGAAGATCCTTGGGAGGCTATCGAGGTGAAATATCCTCTTGGCAGCCGCCATACCGCCAAAGTTCGCAACTTCACCAACTTCGGTATTTTCGTTGAGTTGGAAGAGGGTGTTGACGGTCTGATTCACATCAGCGACCTGAGCTGGACGAAGAAGGTGAAGCATCCCTCTGAGTTCACCCAGATTGGTGCTCCGATCGACGTGGTGGTTCTTGAGATAGACAAGGAGAACCGTCGTCTGAGCCTTGGCCACAAGCAGCTCGAGGACAATCCTTGGGACACCTATGAGACTCTTTACACTCCCGGCAGCATCCACAGAGGCAAGATTACCGAGATGATGGACAAGGGTGCCGTGATTGCTCTGAACGAGGGCGGTGAGGGCTTTGCCACTCCGAAGCACCTTGTGAAGGAAGACGGCAGCCAGGCCCAGCAGGGTGAGGAGCTCGACTTCAAGGTGATTGAGTTTGTGAAAGAGACCAAGCGCATCATTCTGTCGCACAGCCGCACCTTCGAGGAGGGCAAGGACGAGCGCAAGGCTCCCCGCAAGGCCGGTGGCAAAGAGAAGAAGGACGACACTCCCACGATTAACAACGTGGCAGCCAGCACCACTCTCGGCGACATCGACGCTCTTGCTGCACTGAAAGCAAAGATGGAGAAGGGTGAGTAATCGCCCCTCTGGATAAAAAAATCCACCGACCCTGACGGGCCGGTGGATTTTTTTTATTAATTTTGGCTGCGCATAGAAAGGTGCTTTTGGAAAAGAAAAAACACTCTGAATTAACAACTATATGGAAAGAACATGGAGATGGTTTGGCAAGAACGATAAGATAACGCTTGCCATGTTGAAACAAATAGGTGTGGAGGGCATTGTGACCGCTCTGCACGATGTGCCCTTAGGGCAGGTGTGGACCCGCGAGAAGATACGCGACCTGCGCGAGTATATCGAAAGCTACGGCATGCGCTGGAGCGTGGTAGAGTCGCTCCCCGTGGTGGAGACCATCAAATATGGCGGTCCGGACCGCGATGAGCAGATAGAGGTGTACAAGGAGAGCCTGCGCAACCTTTCGGCCGAGGGCATCCACACCATCTGCTACAACTTCATGCCGGTGCTCGACTGGGCCCGCACCGACCTGCTTCACGACAATCCGAACGGCACGAGCAATCTTTACTTCTCGTATGCCGAGTTCGCCTACTTCGACATCTACATCCTGAAGCGCGAGGGTGCCCGCGAGGAATGGGCCCGCTTCAAGATGCCCGCCGAGCTTCCCAGCGCCGCCGACCGCGACGTGCTGGCCGAGGCCGAGGCCCTGCGCGCCACAATGACGCCGGAGAAGGAACACCAGTTGGTAGAAAACATCATCATCAAGACCCAAGGCTTCGTCTCGGGCAACTTCAGCGAGAACGACGAGGCCCCGATACAGAAGTTCCGCGACTTTCTGGAGCTCTACAAGGGCATCGACAAGGCCCAGTTGCGCGAGAACATGCGCTACTTCCTTTCGGCCATCATGCCCACCTGCGAGGAGTACGACATGAACATGTGCGTGCATCCCGACGATCCCCCCATCGAGATACTGGGTCTGCCCCGCATCGTGCGCACCTACGACGACATCCAGTGGATGCTGAAGGCGGTGGACAATCCCCACAACGGTCTGACGTTCTGTGCCGGTTCGCTGAGCGCTGGAGCCTACAACAATGTGGTGGAGATGGCGCGGGAATTTGCCCCCCGCACCCACTTTGTGCATCTGCGCTCCTGCCATATTTTCCCGAACGGCGACTTCACGGAGGCCAGCCATCTGGGCGGCCGCGCCGACATCATAGAGCTGTGCCGCATATTCGAGCAGACGAACCCCGCCCTGCCGATGCGTGTGGACCACGGCATGACGATGCTTGGCGACGAGACCCGCGGCTACAACGCCGGCTACTCGTTCCTGGGCCGCATGTTTGCGCTGGGCCAGGTGCAAGGCATCCTGGCCACTGTGGACCGGGAGCTGGGCATAGAGTATGTGCAGCCGGGATTTTTTGAATAATCGGAAGGAAGCAGAGAATCGGAAATTATAAAACTACACATTATTATATATTATGAAGCTATGTGATATTATCTCCGGCAAGTATGATGCCGGTGAATGGGAAGCGAAGGGCTATGAGCTTCCGAAATTCGACAGGGCCGCCGTGGCTAAGAAGACGCACGACGCCCCCACATGGGTACACTTCGGCGGCGGCAACATATTCCGCGCCTTCCCTGCCGCCATACTGAACGAGGCGCTGAACACGGGAAAGTACGACCGCGGCGTGATTGTGGCCGAGACCTTCGACTATGAGGTGATAGACAAGGCCTACGCCCCCTACGACAACCTGTCGCTGCTGGTGAGTCTGCAGTCGACCGGCACGATAGAGAAGAAAGTGATTGCCTCGGTGACCGAGGCCCTGAAAGCCGACTACCAGTTTGCTGACTGGCAGCGTCTGGTAGAGATATTCCGCAATCCGTCGCTGCAGATGATCTCGTTCACCATCACAGAGAAGGGTTACAGTGTGGCCCCCGCCGACCTGGAGCGCGGTCTGACTCCCGTGCTGGCCATGGGCAAGGTGTGCGCCCTGCTGTGGGAGCGCTATCAGGCCGGTGCCCTTCCGCTGACGGTTCAGAGCATGGACAACTGCTCGCACAACGGCGACAAGGTGAAGGCCGGTGTGCTGGCCTATGCCGAACGCTGGGTGAACGACGGTCTGGTGCCCGAGGGTTTTCTGCAATATCTGACTGACGAGACGAAGGTGACCTTCCCCTGGTCGATGATAGACAAGATAACACCGCGCCCGCACGAGAAGGTAAAGGAGCTGCTGGCCGCTGACGGTTTTGAAGACAACGACTACATAGAGACGGCGAAGCACACCTTCACGGCCCCCTTTGTGAACGCTGAGGAGGTGCAGTATCTGGTGATAGAAGACCACTACACCAACGGCCGTCCGCCGCTGGACCTTGGCGGTGCCCTCTACACCACCCGCGACACGGTAGACAAGGTGGAGACGATGAAGGTGACCACCTGCCTGAACCCCCTTCACACCGCCATGTCGATTTACGGCTGCCTGCTGGGCTACACCCTCATCTCGGCCGAGATGGCCGACGCCGACCTGCGCAGCTTCATCCAGAAGATAGGCTACATGGAGGCGATGCCCGTGGTGACCGATCCCGGTGTGCTGAACCCGTATGAGTTTATCGGCGCCGTAATCAACCGTCGGCTGCCCAACCCCTTCATGCCCGACGCCCCTCAGCGCATCGCCATGGACACGAGCCAGAAGCTGCCCATCCGCTTCGGCGAGACCATCAAGAAGTACATCGCGCGCGGTCTGGACATGAGCAATCTGGTGCTCATCCCCCTCACGTTGGCCGGTTATGCCCGCTATCTGAAAGGCATCAAGGACGACGGCACCCCGTTTGAGCCCTCGCCCGACCCCCTGCTGAGCGAGTTGCAGGCCATTGTGGCGCCGCTGGAGATAGGCAAGGCCGACCAGGACTGGAGCTGCCTGCGCCGCCTGTACAGCCGTGCCGATGTGTTTGGTCTGGACCTCTACGAGGCAGGCTTAGGCGAGCAGATTGAGGGCATGGTACGCGAGCTGTATGCCGGCGAGGGCGCGGTTCGTGCCACCCTTCACAAATATGTCGAGGCGAGGTAAAGGATGGGGGTTCTGTTCTGAACACTGAGACACAGAGATTTTCTCGTGTGATAAGGTGGAATGAACGGACTGCGTCTATTCGAAAGAATAAAAGCCATAAAGCCGCGAAAAGCAAAAGATTTAGAAACACAACAAAGAGGCGCTCCCGATTGGAAGCGCCTCTTCTGCATTTAATGATTACTTTTCTGAATGGTCACAGTCTTATTTTTCCCAGACGTTGAAGGTGTTGGTCTGGGGGCCGTCATCACCTTCTTCGCCTTGCTCACCCTGACCAATAGTACCGACACCTTCTCCCTCACCTCCAATTTGAGAGGTAGCCATGATATTATCCATAGTGGAATAAGTGGCCACTTTGATTCCGGGCATTATATAAAGTTTCTTTTCCATAACAATGAATTCCTTTTAGTTATTTAACAATCATCTTCTTACCATTTACCATATAGATGCCTGCTGGCAGACCTACCGTAGAGCCGTTGTTATTGATGAGCTGACCATTGAGATTGTAGACACCCTTGTTGCTGGTCTTACCCATATCAGTGTTAACAACGAATTGTGAGATACCGTCAATAGTGTCGTCCATGCTGATGCCCACAGAGCTTCCCTCAGGTACGCCAACAGCAAAGAAGTAGCACTTCCACGGAGTCATTGTCACATTCTTCTTGGTAACAGGATAGAATTTGTAAACCTGCTGAACGGAATTGTAGCCGAAGTAGAAGTAATAGGGATCATCATCCTCCACCATCGGAGTCAACTCGATATTCTCAAAGGCACCCTTCATGATGACCTGAACCTCAGGATAAGCGGGATCAATCTGGGGAACCTCAATTGGAGTCTCGCCTTCACTGATGTAATCATTGAAGAAGTCGGAATTCAGCATTTCATTAAATCTGGCAACGATTGTCTCACCAGCATCAACAAATCTGTAGAGATAAGGTTTGTCTTCCTCGATTAAGTCAGTCGGTGTAAACACGAGATGGAAATTGTATCCACCGTTAGGAGATAGAGTCGTTTGTACAGACGTATATTCCAAAACCTCCATGTTTATCGTTTTGGGATCGAGTTCTACGGGCAGACTAAGCGTCTTCCATGTTGTGGTAATCACTCTATCTTCGAGCACATACACGATGGTGTTCTGGTCGGTCGGCATGGTCTCACCCGGTTCCCACATCTCTGTCAGCTCAGGATCCTTGAAGTAGTAGTATGCATACTTGTACTCTTCAGTATCGGCGAGTTTGTATTTGTCATCCAACTTCGGCTCCATGGCAGTAGAAGTTTTCTGCTCATAGATATCATTTCCACGCTGTTTCAAGTTATCGTATCCCATCAAGATTTTGTAGGTGACGTGATAGATAATGGGATTTGTATCCATAGTCGGGGTTGCAAACACAGTAAGCCACCACACTTCATTGTTATAGTTCATGTTACCCTGTTGAACGCCATACAGCACATTTTGATCGGTGTATTTGAAGTTTGAATCATCAAGTTTAGTGGTATGGCAAACACCATCCACATCGGTAAGTTCAAATACATACTTAGGATCGGTGTCAGGAACAACCAAAGACGCCATACCGCCGTTGGGGAATTTACTATTCGTTGCAGCGTTGGCATACAATTGCCATCCTTTATCAGGTCTTTCAGAAACTCTTACATTAGGTTTGGGATTTGGATTAAATAAAGAAGGAGTTGCATCTCTCCATACAAGCCATAAATCTTCATCTGCATCATTCAGTTTAATTTGGAGATTAAATCCATCACCATAGATGGCCCATTTGTGATGGTTGGCTTCGTCCATCTGATTGTTGGTACCAGGCTTTGGCATGACACCACTTTCATATTTCCAACCGTAGACATCTTGGGTATTCTTTTTCTTGTACAGCAAAAATGTCGCATCACCCCTATTATTGTATCCACGGAGGTAGAGCCATACGGGGTCCTCTCCTTCAATAGAAGGAATGAAATAAGGATCGAATACATAGCCTACATAGACAGTAGCGTCCTCAGCAGGAGCCTCTGTGATTTCCTGCGTCAATGCTGCGTCACTGTAGAACTTGTAAGTAGTGTAAGCGCGCCACAAGGCTTGAGGCATGTTGTTGAGCAAGTCGGCACCTGCACTGACGGAAGCCGTACCAGTTAGTTCTTGCGAAACTCCAAACACCTCGTGGGTGGTGAGCTTGTAAGTAATCGTGGCAGCACCGGCAGAGAGTAGCCCCACAAAAAGGAGCACAGCCATTGCAGCCGTTCTGAAAAGTGTTGAAGTAGATTTGTACATTTTTGTTTTATTTAAAATTAATACTATGTGAAATCGATTGGGAATTGAGAGAGCACACAAGGTGTGGGAACATACAACAAGTCGTCTGCTGACGATTAAAGTCAAGATTTTTGTATCTTCTGCAAAGATATATAAAAAGTTTCTTACAGCCAACAATAAGTTGAAATTTTTATAGGTTTTTGTAAAAATTTTATACATCATTGTAAAGACCTTATTAAAATGGCTGATTATCCAAGTGGAATCAATCCATACAGATCAATGAAAAGAGCCCTCCTTGGCCGATACAATGAAAAGCCCTGCATGTGTGAGCGCAAAGGTTTACGTCATTTTATTGCAAAAAAATGGAATGGAAATGGAATATAATCACTATCTTTGCATCAGAAAAACATTCAAACTAATAATCTCAAAAACAAATGAAAAAATTACAAGCTCTGAACAAGCGTACGGCTCCGAAAAGCGTGATGCCTGAGAAAGTGATTCAATTCGGTGAAGGTAACTTCCTGCGTGCCTTTGTAGACTGGATTCTTTGGAACATGAACCAGAAGACCGACTTCAACGGCAGCGTGGTGGTGGTTCAGCCCATCGAGCGCGGTATGGTAGACTGGCTGAACGGTCAGGACTGTCTGTATCATGTCAACCTGCAGGGCCGTGAGAACGGTGAGGCAGTGAACAGTCTGCAGCGCATCGACGTTATTTCCCGTGCTCTGAATCCCTATACGCAGAACCAGGCTTTCATGGCTTTGGCCGACCAGCCCGAGATACGTTTTGTGATATCGAACACCACCGAAGCCGGTATTGCCTTCGACCCCGCCTGCAAGTTGAGCGACGCTCCTGCCAGCAGCTATCCCGGCAAGCTGGTTCAGCTGTTGTACCGTCGCTATCAGACCTTCTGCGGCGACCCCAAGAAGGGTCTCATCATCATGCCCTGCGAGCTGATATTCCTTAACGGCCATCATCTGAAGGAGTGCATCTACCAGTATATTGAGCTCTGGAAGGACGACTTTGGCGCCGACTATGAAGGTTTCAAGGCCTGGTTCACCAACTACTGCTACGTTTGCGCCACTTTGGTGGACCGCATCGTTCCGGGCTTCCCCCGCAAGGAGATTGCCGACATCCAGCAGAAGGTGTGCTATGCCGACAACCTGGTGGTTCAGGCCGAGATATTCCACCTGTGGGTGATTGAGAAGGCCGAGAACATGACCTGCGACGAGCTCCGCGCCGAGTTCCCCGCCGAGAAGGCCGGTCTGCACGTGCTGATAGCCGAGAGCGAGAAGCCCTACCACGAGCGCAAGGTGACGCTGCTGAACGGTCCTCACACCGTTCTCTCGCCTGTAGCCTTCCTGAGCGGTGTCGACATTGTCCGCGACGCTTGCAACCACGAGGTGATAGGCAAGTACATCCACAAGGTGCAGTTCGACGAGCTGATGCAGACGCTGAATCTCCCGATGGACGAGCTGCAGCAATTTGCCGCCGACGTGCTGGAGCGTTTCAACAACCCGTACGTAGACCATCAGGTGACGAGCATCATGCTGAACAGCTTCCCGAAGTTCCAGGCCCGCGACCTTCCCGGTGTGAAGGTGTATCTGGAGCGTAAGGGCGAGCTTCCCCAGGGTTTGGTGTTCGGTCTGGCAGCTATCATCACTTACTACAAGGGTGGTGTGCGTGCTGACGGCAAGGAGATTGTGCCCAATGACGACCAGAAGATCATGGACCTGCTGAAGGAGCTGTGGGCCACCGGTGACACCCAGAAGGTGACCGACGGTGTGCTGAGCGCTGACTGGATTTGGGGTGAGGATCTGCACGGTGTGGCCGGTCTGGCCGAGCTGGTGAAGAAAGACCTCGACCTGATTCAGGAGAAGGGCATGCTCGAAGCCGTGAAGACGATACTGTAAGAGAATATATACCTCTATGAAAAAAGGGGAGATGGCGCTGCCATCTCCCTTTTTCTGTTGTCAGGAATCGTTGATTATTCGTCCCAGAGATTGTTTTTCCACTCGTTGGTGAGGATTTCGTTAGAATCTTCGATTTCCTCATCGGTTTTTACTGGCAGAGACGCGATTACATCGTCCTGCATGAAGCGTCCTGCAGCGATGCTGAGCGTCTTGATTTGCGGTTGGCAATAAGTCTTTTTCATTATACAGTAATTTTTTTATTATTCATTTTATAAGGATGGAGTGAGGTGTCACTTCACCACCGTCTTCTTTCCGTTATGGATGTAGACCCCCTTCTGTAGCGGTTCTCCGGTGCGAGAGCCATCAGTGCGGAACCATGCACCGCCATCGGTCTGTATCGTCTTCGGCGCACTGATGCCGAGAGCGGCCTCGAACGGCAGGAAGTCATCGGTATCGACTGCTCCCTTGAAGTAGATTTCCCCCTCAGGCACAAACTGACCTTCCGGCAGTCGTACGAATCCCGGCACCCCGTCTTTCTCTCCCACGGCGAAGATATTGTTGCCCCCGCTCACCGTTCCGTCGCTGAGCATGAGCATATTGTTGGTCACCATGGCGGGTGCCTTTGTGGCGATGATGGAGGGATAGACCACCGACCTGACGAGCAGCGGCGTGCCCTTCGGTGCCGAAGACACCTTTTCGAGTCGGACGCTGTTGGAGGTGTAGTCGCTCATTTTGAAGGCGTCGAAGCCACCGATGTTGAGGTCCACGTCCTCGGCGGGCACATAGCTGCGCCACATGGGCTGCGGCTGGTTGCCCTCCTCGTAGGCTATCTGCACCACTGGGCTTTCGATGGGCGAGATGTGTGCCCCCTCGCACCACCTGTCGCCGAAGAGCACGCTTTGGAACGTGATGAAGTCGCTTGCAAAAGGCAGCGCATGTTTCTTGGTGTCAGGGATGGTGAAGAAGTTGACGTAGAACCCGCCGTTGGTGCACTCCTCGCCGTTTTCGGCTATGACAGTCAGCACGAGCGAGCTTTCCCCCGAATAGTAGTAAGGCTTCTGCAGGGTAATGTTGATCGGTTCGCCGATGCAGTAGGCATAGAGCATCACCTCCGGGCATAGCTGTCCCTCGAAGAGCGGTTCGGCCCAGTTGAGGTCGAAATAACGGTAGATACGGTTGTCGTCGTTACGGTAGAACTCATCGGCCGACGTTTCCGTGAGATAGATTTTCACATCACGTGTGGCATCGATGAAGGCATCGAGCGCCATCCACGGAAAGCTGAACCCCGTGATGAGTTTCCCTGCCAGCTGCGGTATTTCGTCCTTTCGGTAGATGATTTGTGCGCCGCTGTTGGCCAGGTAGTAATTGATGGGTGCCACCTCCCAGTAAGATCCGTCGTAGAGGTTAGAGAAATCCGACGGGTCGCCATAGGGCTGCAGGTCGTCGTAGTTGCCCAGCGACAGCGTCTGCGCCTGTGCCGCCATGGCCGCCCAGGCGAGCAGCACCGCGAAGAAAAATTTGGATTTCATACAGGGATGGTCTGGACTATTTTACGACCTTCTTTCCGTTGTGGATATAGAGACCACGTGTGGGCTGGCTCACGCGCTGTCCGGAGAGAGTGTACCATGCGCCGTCGCCGGGCTGTGTCGTTTCTACACCAGCGATGCTGTTGGTGGAGCCGTCGAAAGCAATCTGGTCGTTGACATTCTGCTCCGACACGAGATACACCTTGCCTTCGGGCACGGTGACGCCGCTGGCCACCTTACGGAAGGCCACCACGCCGTCAGACTTGGAGAGAGCGTAGACCGTTCCGTCGCCGGTCACGGTGCCATCGCTCACCTGCAGGATGTTGTCTTCCTGAGCCTTGGCGCTCTCAGAGAGCGACACACTGGCCTCCACCTTATAGCGCAGCACGAGCGGTTCGCCGGCTTTGGCGCTGAGCACGCGCTCCACGAGCGCAGCCGAGCCGTCGGTTGAGAATCCCTTCACTTTGTAAGCCTCGAAGCCATTGATATTGAGGTCCTCGTCGTACTTCGGCACATACGAAGTCCAGGTCCATTCGGGAGCCGTACCGTCCTCATAGGAGAGCTGGTGCACCGGCATGTTGATGGTCGACACGTTGTATTTCTCCGCGTAGAGGTCGCCGGCGAGGATTTCGGAGAGCGGTTTTTTGTCGCTGGCAGCGGTGAGCGCCCTGTTCTCGAGGTCGGTGGCGAAGAAGTTCATGTAGAATCCACCGGAGGTGCACTCGTCGATGCCCTCGCCGAGGATGGTGATGACGAGGTTGTTCTCGCCCGAGTAGTGGAACGGTCTGGAGAGGGTGATTACCTTCTCGTCGCCCACGAAGCAGTCGTAGGAATAGCCATCAAACTCGATATCATCCTCGAAAGCCTTCTCGGTGCGGCTCACGTCGAAGTAGCGGAAGCATCCCGTGTCGGGATTTTTGTAGAACGCGTTCTGGTTGGTCTCGGTGATGTAGACGGTAACGTGCGGATTGGGTGCGATATACGCTCCCTCGCAGTACCACTTGAATGCGATGGCGGTGATATCCTTTCCGGCCATGTCGGCCAATTCGTCCTTAAGATAGAGCAGCTGTGTACCGCTGTTGGTGTAGTAGAAGTTGAACGGTACGCACTCCCATGCGCTTCCGTTATAAGCATCGTAGCCGGAGTAGTCGCCCCACTCCTCCAATTCGTCATACGGACCGAATGTTACGGTCTGGGCCATTGCCACGTTGGCGGCGCCAACGAGCAGAGCAGCAAGTAAAAATTTTCTCATACACATTGAATTAAAGGGTTATACATAATTATTTCACTATCCATTTCTTACCGTTTCTGATATAGATGCCTTTTGCCTTGGGTCGGTCTACCCTCACGCCTCCGATGGTGTACCACGCATCGTCGTTGCGTGTGGCGGCGGGCATCTCGCTGACGCCCAGTTCGGACTGATGGTTTTTAAGGTCTACATAGACCTTCTCGGAGTAAGGCGAGAAGACCGTGGTGTAGGGCGTGCTGCCATTGGGTGTGGAGAAATCGTAGGCCACGGCATAGAGGTCATAGTAGAGGTCCGTGACGCCATAGGCGAAGTGGAGGTCGTCGAACCGTTTGCTTGTGACGGCATCTCCCCACTCCGTCTCCGCCTCGACGGCCTCGTCGAGAGCCACCTGTGTGAAGACCTCATCACCCTTTTTGAGTTGCTGGAGCACCTCCACACGGTCCACATAGTCGGGCATGCCGATTTGGGCTGTCATATTGATGACGGAGAAGAAAAGGTCGCGCGTTCCGTTGTCGAAATAGAGTGTATCTACGGAGATGCCCGTGGTGCCGTCGGGCACATGCGCCTGGTACGTCTTTATTTCCTTGCCATTTATTCCGTTGCTTTCCACGCGTATCTCATCGCCGTCGGTGGCGAAGACATGGAGCACGATTCTATACTTGCCGTCATCATTTCGCAGGTCGAGGTAAGGTGAGTAGAGCAGTCCGTCCACCATACTGGGTATAAAGGTAGGGTATGCATAGGCCATCCATCCCGGCAGCACGGTATAGTCGTCGAGTTCGACGAGCATTTCGTCGCCACCGGCCGGTTCGATGATGGATCCCTGTGTGATGCCGAGGAAGTCCTCGTCGATGATGGTGTAGAGACCATCCTCTTCGGCCACGTTTTTCACATAGGTATAGACACAATAGGCCACTGCGTCGTCCACCGGCTGCCAGTTGGCGGTGAAGGCATTGTCGGTGATGTTGGTGGCCGGTTTGGCCTGAGGCTGCTCCAATTGCTGCACCCTATTGGCGGTATTGGCCCTGCGCAGGGGTTGTGCCTGCGTGGCGATGGTGCCTAACACGAGAAACAAAATGATATAAAATTTCTTCATACACAATACAATTTACGTCGAAAACTATTCAAAATAAGAGCCAGCCGAAGGTTGCTGATATTTGTGGGACAGACGTTGTTCTTAACATACAAGGGGCCGAAGCCTCTAAAATCTATGCAAAAATAAGAATTTATAATTATAATGACAAAAAAGCAGGGAAAAATACCGAGTTTTAGGTATAAAAAATATAAAATGAAAGAAATTAACGTAATGCGCAGAAATTATTCATTTATAATAAGGCCAAACAATCGAAAAGGAAATAAAAGGGCACTAAAAGGGCACCTTCGGTGCAGGACTGAACAGAAATTAACGTAATGCGCAGAAATTATTCATTAATATCTATTCTTTATTGCTGACATCAGGTAATGATGCGGATTATTTTCACAGCCACCCCGCAAGGGGTTTTCACAACCACCCCGCCCCCTCCTTATCCTAAGGTTTAGAGCCCCTTGGTAAGGGGCGGCTATAATGCGGGGATTTTCACAACCACCCCGCCTGAGATTTTCACAACCACCCCGCCCCCTCCTTATCCTAAGGAGGGGTACCTACCTACCCCCAAACCCCCTCCCGACATCGGGAGGGGGCTTAACCGCTCCTACT
>CACYUZ010000065.1:0-16931 GCA_902777645.1 uncultured Prevotellaceae bacterium
CTCATGTGTCATCGAGAAGTCTACCGACCACGGAGCAACGTGGAGCGCATTCTCGACAATCGACATCTCCTCTCTCGCTGCCGACACCCTCTATCCCGATGATGGCGAGGACTGGGTGCGAGTGGATTTGTGCGCTACGAAGACCTACGGATTGTATCGTGCCCACCTCACGGGCAGCAGCGACACAAGTGGCTATACCTATTGGGAGGTAATAGACAACACGGCGAGCATTCGCAAGGAGTCGGGTGCGACAAATGCGATTATTTCCTTCGCCAGCAATCCATACCTCATCCAAAGATGTAGGAGAGCCAATGCCTATCTGCCGTATGGCGAGGCGAGATTCCCGACCGCACTTGAAAAGGCGACGGGCACAATGAGTGTGAACTGGGTGTACAGCGAGACCCTCGACACTTGCGCCAGAATCTTCTGGCGAGGTGACTACGGAGTGGTATTCGCAGATGTAGAACTTCCAACATCGTAAACTATGGCAAGAATAATCAAAGGGCGGCAGATGACCGCAAGATATTGGAAAGGCAGGGAGGTGCTCAAAGAGTACAAGCAGGGGAGGCTCGTGTATGAGAAGTCCACCTCCATCCCCGACTACCTCTGCTTCACAGCCTTGGAGGCTGGGCAGTTCACACTGACAATCCCAGCTGCGGTGACATCGGACAATCTGACCTATGTTGAATACAGCCTTGACGGAAGGAATTGGACAAGGCTTACTGTTGATGACACAACACAATCCCTCACCACACCTACCATCCAAGCAGGAGGAAAGGTGTATTGGAGAGGGAGCGGCATTCAGTACATGACGAGTGACTCAAGGACGAACAACTATTTCAACAAAACCTCATACTTCAGTTCCTCCAATAGATTTGATGCAAGCGGCAATATTATGTCAATGCTATATGCTGATGATTTTGAAGGCAAGACGGCATTCCCTGGCACATCAAACCAATATTACAACATCGGTGCGATGTTTCAGCACTGCGAGTTCCTTGTGCATGCTGCCGATTTGCTGCTACCTGCCACCACCCTTAAGCATCTCTGCTACACGGGGATGTTTTTTTACTGCACAATGCTTGTGGATGCCCCATCTTTGCCCGCAACAGTTATCAGCAATGCGAACTACTGCTATAGATATATGTTCCAAGGCTGCTCCTCCCTTATCACACCGCCCGATTTGAGCCATGTGACCACCACAGCGAGGAGAGGTCTTTATGCCATGTTCAACGGCTGCTCCTCTCTTACAACCGTCACATTACCGCAAGCATCGCATCTCATGCAATATTGCTACTATGACATGTACAGAGGCTGCACATCTATTACATCAGCCGACTTGTCATCAGCGAGAACCATTGACACTCATGCGTGTGAAAACATGTTCTACGGCTGCTCATCCCTCTCCTATGTCAAGTGCTTAGCCACCGACATATCAGCAACTGATTGTTTGACCAACTGGCTTCTCAATGCATCCTCCACAGGCACATTCATCCAAGCATCGGGAGTCACATGGCCGAGAGGTGCAAGCGGTATTCCTACGGGGTGGGTGGATGTCGAGAAGAGGACTATGCCGAGTGGGTACAAGCAACTGCTGCAAGTCACCTCCAACGGTACTGCCTATATACAACTCTCATTCGGCTTTGAGGAAACTGATGAGGTGGCGGCAACGTTCTCCGTGGACAACACTCAAGGCAACGATAAGTACATCGTTTCTTCGCAAACTTGGAACTCAAATAATAACCGCTACGGATTAGGTCAACACTTGGCAAATCATTATTACACCCCCGCATTTGGTGGCTTGAGTACTGGTCAAACTTGCTTAACACCACTTACTGCGAATAACGGAGAACTGCATAATTGGACTTATGCGTCACGTCTTTTCACATTGGTCGACCTTTCATTGTCGAAAGATGTATCATCTATCACATTTGGAGGAGTGACCACCAATCTTAGGCTATTTTATGGAATGGCTCCGAACAACACCAAAGGCGCTATTTCCTCCTACAAGCACATCAAGGGCAGCACCACTGCTTGCGACTTTGTAGCGGCTATAAGGGAGAGCGACAACACGGCAGGACTCTATGACCTCGCCAATGACGAATTTATGACTTGCAACGGCCTCACAGCAGGCGAAGAAATTTAACCCCAAACCCAAACAATATGAGACAAGAACTAAAATTTTACCGTACAGCCAAGGCCATCGAAATCGAGGCCGAGGGGCAAGTCATCGCAAGCATTCCGATGATTGAGGAGCAACCCACACCTGCTCCCGAACCAGAACCCACACCAAAGAGCATCACCTACACCTTTGAGCAGTGGAATCCCCAAGTGACCCACACCAGACTCACCGAACCGAAAACCCCGTGGGCGGTGCTCAACTCCCTAAGTGAGAACAAGCGGAGCATCCACCTGCCCGCCAACGTCACCAACCCCAAGGGCATCCTCTCGCTCACCATACGCAAGCAGACGGCCAAATACGGCAGCGAGGAAAAGCCCTACACCACGGGCCTCGTCTATAGTGCCAAGATGTTTGGTCTTGGACGAGTGGATGTAATGGCGAACCTCCAATTCGCCCTCGACATCAAGAACTCCATTTGGCTCACCACCTCTGCCTACACCACAAGAGACACGGGCAAACTCAAACAACTCATCGAGTGTGATGTGGTCGAGTACACCCCAGCCGATACTGGCGAGTACAACACATCAAGAGGCATGTGGCTTTGGCAAGAAAACAAGCAGTCCGTTTCCGCTGACCGCCTACCCTACATCGACCTAACGACAAAGACCTCATTATCGGGCGGAAGTTGGTGGTGGGTGGCCAGCCACAATGCGTGGTATCAGTGGGCACTCTACCCCGTCTGCCGCAACGGAAACCGCTTCCGTGGCACTAACGGGAAATACTACTTTGTGACCAACACCGAAAGAGGCCAGTACATCCCCTCCACCGAACTGACATGGGTGAGGGAAGATGGTGTGGAAGGAAAGGGCCTCGACGGCAACAAGTATTTCGTCGTTGAACCTACCGACCCCATTGGCGGTGGTGCTGACAAGAGCCAGTTCCTCGACGGGAAGACCAAAATCGCAGGATGGCACAAGTGGTCTATCGTGATGGAAAAGACCTACATCGCATACCTCTGCGATGACAAGGAATACTGGCGGTCTCCCGAACCGCTCCAACTCCCCGATGACCTCACCTACAACCTCATCTTCGCCACCAACTCCATCACCGACAAGTACACGGGCGAGCACACTATGCAGGTGGAGAGTGTAACCTTTACTCCGAAACAATGAACGAAGAAGAAACCACGGAGATAGAGCCGATAGGAAAGAGCGACCTCGACTGGTAGTTCGACTATTCCGACTACTCCGACTAATCAGAAAGGATAGATATGGCAACAATAGACCTGCAAGTAATACTCAACGGCATCCCCCTCCTGCTCACCATCGCAGTGGCCGTGATGCTCATCGTTATCGTCGCAATGGCGGTAGACTGCTGCTTCGGATGGCACAAGGCCAAAGAGAGAGGCGAGGCAAGAACCTCCTACCTCTTCTCCCGCAGCCTCAACAAGTTCATGCTCTACGAGGGCCTCCTCATCATCTGCACACTCATCGACCTGCTCATCCACTTCGGCTGGTATCAGTTCTCGCAGGACACCTTCTACTGCGTGCCCATCACCGCTTGCTTCGCAGGGGTCATTCTCTGCTGCGTCGAGGTCTGGAGCATGCGGGAGAAGGCCGACGAGAAGACCCGAAAGCACATGGGCGAAGTGGTGGAAATCGCCACCAAGGTGGGCATCGCCGCCGCCCAAAGCGCAAACAAGGAGGCAATCATCAGAGCCGTGTCAGAGGCACTCGCCTCCAACCACCCGCCCGAAGACCAAGACAAGGAATTATCATAAGTGTTAGTAATTAGTAAATGTTATAAGGTAGATAGTTTGTTTTGATGGATTAGTAGTTTTTGAACATCAAAGACCCCTTGCCCGCTGAGAAGTTCGCAAGGTTTTCCTCCGACTATTCAGACTATTCAGAGTAATCAGAAAAGAATCTAAGCAATATGAAATACTTCACCTACAAAGAACTGACAAAGTCGGCCACCGCCCAGCGCCGTGGCATCGACAACACACCCAACGGCATCGTCAAGGCCAACCTCACCGCCCTTGTGGCCAACGTCCTCGACCCGCTGCGTGAAGCCTGGGGCGAGCCTATCATCGTCACAAGCGGCTACCGCTCCGTGCGCCTCAACCGAGCAGTCGGAGGAGCATCAAAGTCACAGCACACCGAGGGCAAGGCCGCCGACATCCGCACCGTCTCCGACAAGCCGAGCGACAACCTGCGGCTGCTCAAACTCATCGTCTCCCTCCGCCTCCCCTTCGACCAGTTAATCTACGAGTATGGCGGCGACACTGGCCCCGACTGGATTCACGTCTCCTACGACCAGGGCCGCAACCGCCGACAAGTCCTCCGCGCCACGCGCAAGGACGGCAAAACCATCTATAGCACATACAAGCCATGAAAGAAGAACCTCCCTACAACCCCTACACCTTCGACCCCTACGAACCCCACCCCCGTGACCTTGAGTCGGCCATCGGGCGCTTCCTCGGCTTCCTCTTCGGACTCGGCATCGCCATCACCCTCTGCGGAATCATAAGCATCTTCACGGCATGAAAAACGAAGACTACAACCCCACCTCCCACACCCTCACCATCCTCATGGTGCTGGCGGTGTGCCTTGCCGTCATCCTCTCCCTGCTCGCCTCCTGCCGTACCATCCACGACACCGAGAGAGTCTACACCCACGACACTTTATACGTTCATCATTCCGACACGGTGCGGGAGGTGAAGGTCACCCACCACACGGACACCGTGAAGCAGATCGAGAAACACACCTACACCATCAACAACGTGGGCGACACCATCCGTGAGATTCACCACTACCACGACACCGAGCGGACTATCATTGTGGACTCCACGGACCGCTACAAGGCGAAGAACGACAGCCTGCAGCGCCTGCTCGACAAAGAGAGGGAGAAGGAGAAGACGGTGGAGAAGAAGCCGACCTTTTGGGTGCACCTGAAGAATATAGCCATCGACACGCTAATCATACTGGCCTTGCTGGGCGCTGTAATGTGGATGAGGAAGAAATAAAATGTTAAAAAGCACTCTTGTAGCAAAAAAGTTACGAAAATATTTGGTAGTTTGTAGCTTTTTTGCTACCTTTGCAATGTCAGAGATGACAAAGCGTTCATTCATTTATTTTCATCTTTTATGACAGTCAATGAGTTGACAAGGGAGTTGAGGAAAGCAGGATGCTTCCTCCTCCGTCATGGTGCTCGGCACGACATCTGGTACAGCCCCATCACCGGGAAGCGGACACAGATTTCGAGGCACGGAACTGAAGAGGTCAAGCCGAAGACCCTTCGCGGAATCTACAAGGTGTTACTCGGGCGATAGCCCGGGTAATACCGTTCCGATCCAAGGATGGAATTGATGGTGGGCGCTTTTTAAAATGCGAGAAACAAACGGATATATGAAAAAGAGTGTTACGGTATCATTTGAGATGCAGGAGGCGGGATCGTTCTCTTGCATCGTGGAGGATGAGTTCGACAAGTTCGGACTTATCGGATATGGGAAAACGGCACGTGAAGCGGAGGCCGACATGTTCACCGCAGCTGAAGAGACGAGGGAAGACCTGGGCGCCGATGAGGTTCCCGAGATTGAGATAGGCTTCCGCAAGTTCGACGTTGGCTCGTTCTTCAGTTACTATCCCTTCTTCAACATTACCCAGTTTGCCAAGTTCGTAGGCATGAATGCGACGCAGATGAGGCAATATGCGAGTGGCGCGAGAAGGCCGACCAAGCAGAAAAAGGATCAGCTAAACGCAGCCATCCGCCAGTTATCGGAGACTTTATTATCAGACAGTCGTGCGCTCAGCATCGATTGACGTCATAATAAATGTAAATGAACGCTTGTCCCCTGATGCGTGAGCACCGGGGGATTTTCTTTGTGCATTATTATAAGAGGTGGCCGGGGACTATATTGAAGATGAAGACAAGCTGACTGAACGATTTGTTCGGTCAGGTCATGACATACCACGGGAGGAAGTGATCTTTACCCAATTGATTATAGGATACATATTTAATTTGCAATTATGGGAATTATTGGCTACCTTTGCCGAAAAAGAAGAACTATGAAAGATCTAAAGCCACAAGAAACTGCCTTGCTCGTCCATATAGAGCATTCCAAGCCTATAGAGGTGAGTGAATTTGTATCGTCACTTAACGCCCTGAACAGCCTTTATATTTCTTTCGTGAAGAAAAATGGTGATAACAAGGCGATGACAAAATCAAAATTATACGTGGAGAAAATCGAAGAAGGCAGTATAGATGTTTTCCTGTGCGAGCTTGCGTCTGCAGCTATCATTCCTTTCATCGAAAACGCCAATGCCATATTTGACTTTGCCAGCTACGTTAAAAAGGTTTACGACTACTTTGCAAAAGGAAGCGGAGATAAACCAGAACTCGATTATCAAGAGTGCACAAACTTCCATGACGTATTGTCGGTAGTAACCTCTGACCAAAAGGGGAAGATGGAAATAGGGGCCATCAATAAATCAGAAAAGGGTATCATTTTCAATAAATGTACCTTCAATTTTGGTGATGGCAACGGCACACAACGACTTCTAAAAAAGGAAGCTGAAGAATTGAAATCCGTTTCCGTGGAAACAGCTGTTCATGAGAGGGTATTGATGCAGATATATCAGATGCGAACCGAGCCGGGAACAGATATCGGGAACATGGCTATCATAGACGAAATCTACCAGGGTAAGAAACTGGGTGTGGTTTTTGCGACCGACGAGTTGAAAAAAGCGATACTTTTCAGCTACAACCCATCGCAGAAAGCATACTGGGTGGATGTCAAAGTACTTACTTTAGGTGGGAAGCCTAAGGCCTATAATGTAGTTGCCCTCCATGACACCATCAACATTGCAGAGCAGGAGGAATAATATCATTCCTCTTGGGTGGTTTACGCAAATTTTGCGTAGATTTTTTGAAAAATAACTAAAAATATTTTGCTAATAAAGATATTAGCATTATCTTTGCAGTGTAAATCAAATACAGACGAGATGAAGTATAATGAATTACACCGCGCTCTCAAAAAGATTGGATGCTACGAACTGGGAAAGCAGATAGCGGGGCACCCCGCCTGGTACAGTCCGATAACCGGCATAACGTTCACGACAAGCAATCACTTGAGCGAGGAAGTCAAGCCTGGAACTTTGAGAGCAATCAAGCGCCAGTCGGGTCTTAAATGACCCACTGGCTTTTATATAAAATGCACGGAAGAGAAAACACTGTTAGCTATGAAGATGGAACCGATTATGAGAAAGAAAGTAAGAGTATTTATTGAAAAAGGGGAGGACGGGGATTATTGTGCATATATGCCCGACGATGACGGTTTGGACTATGGTATTACAGGAGAAGGTCCTACTATAGATGAAACTATCAACGATTTTAATTCCGTCTATGAAGGTATGAAGCAATATTATGCCGAGAATCAAAAACCATTCGAGGAAGTGGAGTTTGTCTACTCCTATGACTTGCCGTCATTCCTCGCCTACTACAAAGGCCGCATTACACTGAAGGGATTGCAGACGCTTACCGGAATCTCCCAGCCGCAACTGTCCCAGTACATAAGTGGATACCGCCGTCCGAGTAGAAAGACTACCGAAAAAATTGAAAAGGCCCTGCATTCATTTGCAGAGGAATTGAACCAGGTGCATTTCGTCTGATTGATTTACTACCCCTGGCACGGGCGCATCCGATACAGGGTGCGCCCTTTTATATTATATAAGGTGAGCAATAATAGTATTACTTGTTTTTTACAGTTTTTCGTTTCAAAATGTTAGATTTTACGGAAAAATACCTATCTTTGCCGCGTGGTAAAGCTGACAATAACAGTACCTGTCAAAGAGTATAATCACGCATTTTGATGCTGTTTTGTTGCTTGTGCAAACAAAGTATAAATTTAACTATCCTACAATGAACGACTTACAAAGTTCCGACGATTATCACGCGGAAAGCTTAGCTTACCGGCGTAGAGGATAGTCCTCGCTTCAGAGGCCGTCCCCTTACGCCTATTCTGCCCAACAAGAGCAAGGAGACTGGCTTATGAAGACATATTGGAATACTACCAAAGGGCTCACCGCCATTCAGGAATGGCAGCCCAATTGCTGGATTCAGGTGACTTGTCCTACCGATGAGGACAGGGCCATGCTGGAGAAGCGTTTCGAGATACCCGACTACTTTCTTTCCGACATCAGCGATACCGACGAGCGTGCCCGTTATGAGTACGACGACGGCTGGATGCTCATTATCCTCCGTATACCCTACGTCAAGGAAATCCGCTCGCGCACACCCTATACCACCGTGCCGCTCGGTATCATCCACAAACGCGACGTCACCATCACCGTGTGCTACTATGAGACCAACATGATGATCGACTTCGTGAGTTATCAGCAGAAACGCGGCGAGGGATTCACCGATTACGTGGACATGATTTTCCGCCTTTTCCTCTCCTCGGCCGTCTGGTATCTGAAACGGCTCAAACAAATCAACGGCCTCATCGAGAAGGCCAAGCGCAATCTCGACCACGACATCAACAACGAGAGCCTTATCGGCCTGAGCCGTCTGCAAGACTCGCTCACCTATTTCGTCACCTCCATACGCGGCAACGAGAACCTGCTGTCGAAACTGAAATTCAAGCTGCAGGTCGACGAGTTGGACGCCGACTTGATAGAAGACGTAAACATCGAGATGAGTCAGGCCCGCGAGACGTCGAACATCTACAGCGACATCCTCGAGTCGACCATGGACACCTACTCGAGCATCATCAACAACAACATGAACACCGTGATGCGTACCCTCACCTCGGTGTCGATTGTGCTCATGTTCCCCACCCTCGTGGCCAGCCTCTTCGGCATGAACCTCATCAACGGCATGGAGAACAGCAAGTACGGATTCATCATCGCACTCGTCATCTCCGCCTTCGTCTCCCTCCTCTTCTGGGCCATTTTCCGCCATAAAAGGCTTATCTGACAAGGTTTTCAACTTGCCTAAAAGAGAAAAAAAGTAGCCGAAAAAGAAAAATCAAAAAAAAGTCAACAAAAATTAGGTCTTTTAATTTTTTTTAGTTAAGTTTGCAACTTGAAATTTTGCGATATTACCGAATCATAAACCTTATAGTGACATGATGGACTCTCAAGAAAATGCCCTTATTCAGGGAAATCAGGAAGAAGAGAAGAAAGTAGTGGATACCAACGCCGAGGCACCCGCCGAGCCCGAAGCTCCCACCGCTGAGGCAGCACCCGCCGAGACCGAAGCTCCCGTTGAGGAGCCCGTGGAAGAGCCTGCAGCAGAAGTTGTTGCTGAGGAGCCCGTGGCAGAGCCTGCTGCTGAGGAACCCGTGGCAGAGCCTGCTGCTGAGGAACCCGCAGCAGAAGCAGTTGCCGAGGAACCCGCAGCAGAAGCAGAGCCTGCCGAGAAGAAAGTATACACCACGAGACAGGAGGTGTTGGAACGGGTGAAAGAGCTTGCCCACAACGACGAGAGCCCCACCAAAGAAGAAGTGGAGCACTTGAAGACCTCCTACTACAAGCTTCTCACCGCCGAGCGTGAAGCCGCCGAGAAGGAATACCTCGAAAAGGGCGGCGACCCTGAGAGTTATCAGATACATCCCGACGAGACCGAGGAGATGTTCAAGGCCGAGATGGGACTCATCAAGGAGAAACGTTCGCGTATCTTCCAGGAGCAGGAGAAAGAGAAGGCCGCCAACCTGGCCCGCAAGCTCGAGATTCTGGAAGAGATCAAAGGCATGATTACCTCGCCCGAGGAGGCCAACCGCCGTTTCTCCGAATTCAAAAAGCTGCAGCAGGAGTGGAAAGACATCAAGTCGGTGCCTGCCGAGAAGTCGAAAGAGCTCTGGAACAACTACCATCACTATGAGCAGCAGTTCTACGACCTGCTCAAGCTCAACAGCGAGGCCCGTGAGTACGACTTCAAGAAGAATCTGGACCTGAAGATCAAGATTTGCGAGGCCGCCGAGAAGTTGGCCGAGGAACCCGACGTGATAAGCGCCTTCCACCAGTTGCAGGAACTGCACCAGCAGTACCGCGAGGCCGGTCCTGTTGCCAGAGACCTTCGCGAAGAAGTATGGACCCGTTTCAAGGCCGCTTCTACGGTCATCAACAAGCGCCACCAGCAGCACTTTGAGAACCTCCGCTCCAAAGAAGAGGAGAACCTGAGAAGGAAGACCGAGCTCTGCGAGAAGGTGGAAGCTATTGCCAAGGAAGAGAACAAGGGTGCTGCCGACTGGGAGCGCCACACCAAGGAAATCATCGCCCTGCAGGCAGAATGGAAGACCATCGGTTTTGCCCCGCAGAAGATGAACGTGAAGATATTTGAGCGTTTCCGCGCCGCCTGCGACGACTTCTTCGGCCGCAAGACCCAGTTCTTCAAGGACATGAAGGGTCAGTTTGCCGCCAATGCCGACAAGAAGCGCGCCCTTGTGGCACAGGCACAGGCACTGAAAGACAGCACCGAGTGGAAGTCGACCTCCGACAAGCTCATCGCCCTTCAGAAGGAATGGAAGACCATCGGCATGGTGCCCAAGCGTCTGGGCGACCAGCTCTGGAAAGAATTCCTCGATGCCTGCAACCACTTCTTCGAGGCCCGCAACGCCGCCAATGCCGGCACGCGCAACGAAGAGCGCGCCAACCTGGCCAAGAAGCGCGAAATCATTGAGCAGCTGCGCCAGATAGCCGAAAGCGACGAGGCCGGCGACGCCCAGGAGCAGGTGAACGAGCTGGTGAGCGAATACAACGAGGTGGGTCATGTGCCCTACCGCGAGAAAGACAAGCTCTACGAGGAATACCGCGCCGTGCTCGACAAGCTCTACAAGGAGTTCAACATCACCGTGCAGCGCCGCCGCATGAACAACTTCCGCCAAAACCTGCGCAATGTGGCCGAGAAGGGCGCCAATGCTCTTGACAACGAGCGCACCCGCATGATGCGCCGCTACGAGAACCTGAAGCAGGAAATCCAGACCTATGAGAACAACCTGGGCTTCCTCAATGTCTCAAGCAAGAAGGGCAGCTCCCTCATCGACGAGATGAACCGCAAGGTGCAGAAGCTGAAAGATGAGCTCGCCCTGATAAAGGAGCAAATCAAGGCCATCGATGCCGAAAACGACAGCGACGACGAGGCCGAAGAGCAGTAAAGACACGCGCCTGGCATACAGGCCCTGCATACACACCGGTGCGGATTTCCACACCGGTGTTTTTGTAGGTGTTGTCTATCCATTCTGAATTATAGTAAGCAACATTTAAAAACCGCCCATGCGCACAAAGCCCCATACCGAGCCCCGCCGCCCGGCCGCAGCCACCCTGCCGGCCAGGCTCACAGCCGTGTGCATGGCCGTGGCGGTGTTGCTGGCGATGCCCGTCGGCAGCGCTGCCATGAGCAAGGCCGAGGAGGCCGACAGTCTGATACGCCTGGGCGAGGCCGATGTGAGCAAGGAGCGTTTCGCCGACGCCATACAGCACTTCATGGGCGCCCAGCAGATAGCCGAGAGCGAGCGTCTGCCCGATCTGCTCTATCTGGCCACCTACGACATGGGCATCTGCTATTTCTACATCTCCGAATTCGGCGAGGCGCTCAACTGCTACTATGCCGCCCACGACATCTGTGTGAAGCACAAGATGTCCCAGCAGCGGCTCGACCAGGTACAGGCGGGCATCGCCGGTGTCTACTTCGAGGAGAACAACTTCGACAAAGCGGCCGAGATACTCGACAAGTGCTACCGCCAGGCCCTTCAAGCCAAAGACTCCCTCTCCATCGGCACCTACGCCAGCAACCTGGCCCTCATCAGCAACAAGAAGAAAGAATGGGCCAAAGCCCTGCAATACATCAGGCAGGCCGAACGGTGGATCAATCCCCGCGACACCCTCTCCCTCTCCTCGGCCCGTACCATCCGCACCGAGACCTACATGATGCAGCACCGCTACGACGAGGTAACCGCCCTGGCCGACAGCATCCTGGCGTGCCAGAACATCCACACCAACGACCGCACCACCGTGCTCGGCTATCTTATCGAAATTTTCACCGAGCGGGGCGAATACGCCAAGGCCCTCGCCTACTCCAACGAAGCCCTCGCCACGGCATCGGCGCGCAACAAGCCCTGGCTCTACGACAAGTTGGCCACCATCTACCAGCGACAGGGGCACCACCAGCTTGCCCTGCGGATGAAAGACTCCGTCATCTACTACAAAGACTCGCTCAGTATGCTGCACGACCACCAGTTGTCGGAAAACGAGCGCATCAGAGAAGATGTGATTCAACTGCGCAGCGACATGGAGCGCAATGAGACCTATCTGCGCCAGCACCGCCACATCATCGCCCTGCTCATCTGCGTCATCCTGCTCATCGCCCTCATCGCCTACCAGCGCACCCGTATCCTCCGCTCCAAGAACCAGCAAGACAAGCGGCTCATGGAGATGGAGATGGAACACCAGCGGCAGGAGCGCCTGCTCATGGAGCGGCAGATGAAAGAGGCCGAGCTCACCGCCCTGCACGAGCAGGAAGTAGCCCGCCACAAACAGCAGATAACCGAACTATCGCTCGAGCAGAAGAAGCGCGAGCTGTCTGCCACCACCCTCTTCGTCTCCTCCCGCAACGCCCTCATCGAAGACCTGCTCAAGAGCCTTTCCGAGGTGGCCAAGACCAGCAGCAGTCCCAAACTCAACGAACTGATGCTCCACCTGAAGCACATGCTACAGGACCATGAGAAGAGCAACGACTTCCTCATCAATTTCGAGTCGGCCAATCCAGACTTCATCCGCCGCATCAAAGAGCGGCACCCCGACCTCACCACCTCCGACCTCCGTTTCCTGGCCTTTCTGCGCATGAACCTCTCAACGAAAGAAATCGCCTCGTTCATGGGCATCACCCCCGACTCGTGCAAGCGCCGCAAGATACGCCTGAGCCAAAAGCTCCAATTGCCCACTTCTTCCGACCTGTCGACTTATGTGATGCAATTCTGACGATTATTGCATAAATCCCGCATGCCATTGACAAAATGGAGTCTAATTTGGGGGAAAAGTGAAAAAAATTAGACCTTGTCACCATTTTGTCACCCCCAATATCTTGTTGTAAGATAGATATTTCCTAATTTTGCATCCTACAGAAAGGAAATCCAACTTATCAACCCTAATACTAACGCTTATGATTAAAAAACTTACTTCACTGTTTGTCGCTACCGTGTCGGCATCGATGATTGTAGCCCAATCAATCGCCCCGACGCTGCCGCGCACAACATCGAGTGCGACTGTCAAGACCAACCCCTCGGAAGGTCAGAAGACAGGTGTTCGTCTGGATCCCACGAGCAAGTACAACGTTGCTCCGCAGGACTTCCATGCATGGTCGCTCAAGGGCGGCAACGCCTACCGCGGCACCCAGGTGAGTCAGGCCCCTGCCTGGACCAAGCGCATCAGCGCCCCCGAGTGCTTCCCCAACGACCCGTATCTCTACAGCGCTCTGAGCAGCACCTACCACACCGAGAACGAAGGTATGGCCCAGGGACAGGTGTTTGGTTTCTACCTCAACTCCGCCTCCACGCTCTATACCGAGATGGAAGGCAAGACCCTGCCCAGCGGCGACCTTGGCAGCCGCATGATGTATGTGCGCGTAGCCGACAAGTGGTACTGCTTTGAGTCGCAGAAGCTCACCATCGTCAATGCCAAGACCGGCGAGGTGGAGCGTACCGTGGAGACCGACGTGGCCAACGCCGGCCGCGGTGCCACCTACGACCCTGTGAAGAACAAGTTCTATGTGATGAACTTCGACGGTCTGATTGAGATCGACGGCGAGACCTTCGCCTCCACCAACCTGGGCGGAACCGAAGGCTTCACCACCGCTTTGGCCGCCGGTCCCGACGGACTCTACTACATCACCTACGCCGGCGAACTGAAGAAGTTCAACGCCGAGGGCGACGATGAGCTCATCGTGAGCGACATCAAGGTGAACAGCTGGCAGAACCAGGGCACCACAGCCGCTTTCGACTGGACCACCGGCAAGTTCTACTACACCTATATAGACAACGACTGGGTGTGCCACCTCACCACCTGTGAGTTGAGCGCCGATGCCAAGGGCGAGCATATCTACGACTTCCCCGGCAGAGAGGCCACCATGATGGGTCTCTACTTCCCCTATGCCGCCCCCGCCGCTCCCGCCCCCGCCGCCAACATCAGCTTCGACGGCACCACCCTCAACTTCACCGTCCCCACCACGAGCACCGACGGCAGCGCCCTGAGCGGCACGCTGAAGGCCTACGTGACCATCAACGGTGAGGAGACCGCCTACGACGTGAATCCCGGTCAGGAGATGGTCCTCACCCCCGAACTTGCACAGGGCAAGGTGACCATCTCCATTGAGATAGGCAACGACGCCGGCCGCTCGCCCGAGCGCCGCGTAAACAGCTACGCCGGCACCGACGTGCCCAACCACGTGACCGACCTTGTGGCCGTAAGCGAAGATGCCGTCAACGCCACCCTTACCTGGACAGCTCCCACCACCTCTATGAACGGAGGTCCTGTCGACGATGCCAGCATCAACTACACCGTAGTACGCTATCCCGACGGTGTGACCGTGGCCGAAGGCCTCACCGCCACCACCTACACCGAGACCCTGCCCACCCGCCGCGACCACTACTATTATGTGGTGACCGCCTACAGCGGTACCCAGCCCGGCGGCAGCTATGAGTCGAACAAGATTGTGGGCGGTACCCTCTACTATCCCACCTTCGTGGAAGGCTTCGATACCCAGGCCGACTGGGATGCCGTGACCGTGATCGACGCCAACCAGGACGGTCAGACCTGGAGCTATGCCGTGACCTCCTTCGGCGACACCTACGCTGCCCTTTCCGGCAACGGTGTGGACAATCCTGAGGCCGGCACCACTGCTACCTTCAACGACGACTACCTCATCCTCCTGCCCATGGAGCTGAAGGCCGGCAACGACTACCGCCTCACCTTCAACACCTACGACCAGTGGATGACCCATGAGTCGATGCAAGTCCTGCTGGGCAAGGACACCCAGATAACCGGCAACGAGCAGTTGGTGGCCGATGTCGACGTGCTCGGCGACACCAAGTACACCTATATCTTCAATGTGCCCGAGGACGGTGAATACCGTCTCATCTTCCACGCCAACACCGTGGGTAACAGTGTGAACATCTATATCGACAACATCGGTGTGGAACTCTACGCCAACTTCGAGGGTCCCGACATGGTGACCAACCTCACCGCCACCGCCGGCGAGATGGGCGCCCTGGTGAACACCCTCACCTTCAACGCTCCCACCACCACCTATCAGGGTGGAGCTCTCTCCAGCATCAGCCGCATCGACATCTACAAAGACGGTTCGCTGCAGGCAGTGACCAGTTTCGACGCTCCCGCCACCGGTGAGGCCCTTACCTGGACCGACAACGACGTGACCAACGGCGAGCACACTTACAAAGTGGTGGCCTTCAACGAGCAGGGCCAGGGCAAGGAAGCCCTTGTGACCAACTGGGTGGGTGTCGACGTTCCCGGCACCGTTCCCGGTCTGAAAGTGAAGATGAACGACGAGTACAAAGCCGTCGTCAGCTGGGAGCCTGTAAGCGGCGTGGGTGCCCACGGCGGTTATGTGAACCCCGACGATGTGCAGTACGTGCTCTGCCGTTACTATGAGTGGGGCTGGGACAACCACTGGCCCGAGGTAGCAGGACCTACCTCCGAGTTCACCCTCACCGACACCGACTACTACGGATGGGGACAGGAATACGTGAAATACCTCGTGGTGGCCAAGAACGTGGCCGGCAGCTCCGCCGGCGATGAGATTGGCATCGTGCTCGGCGAGCCCTATGCTATGCCCTACAGCGAGTCGTTCGACTTCTACGGATTCCCCCAGCCCAACCAGAACCCCTGGACCCTCTTCGCCGACAGCTACTACCATGCATGGCAGATTGTAGACGGCAGCGGCATGGCCGTGAAGCCCTTCGACGGCGACAAGGGTATGCTGGTGTTCAGCTACGTAGCCGAAGACTCCAACGACCAGCGCATGACGGGTCCGCGCATCTCGCTGAAAGAGAGCGTGCAGCCCGAGCTCTCCTTCTACCTGTACCATGGCTTCGAGGCCGAGCCCGAAGACCTGACCCTCGACATCTACCTCAACTACGAGGACAACGGCTTTGAGAAAGCCCAGACCGTGGCCTACAACAACGGTGCAAGCGGCTGGTCGCGCGTGTCGGTGCCCCTGCGCAACGATATGAAAGACGTGCAGATTGCCTTCGGCGCCAACGCTGTGGATGCCTCCGCATCGCTTTTCATCGACCAGATCAAGATAGCCGAGGGCATTGACTACGACCTGGCTGTCGAGAACATCAGCCTGCAGCAGAAGCGTATCGAGGCCGGCGAGACCGCCACTGTGAAAGTCGACGTGGCCAACTACGGTATGAAGGCCCTTGAGAACGCCACCATCACCCTGCTGTGCGAAGACCAGGAGGTAGCCACCCAGACCATTGAGAGTCTGGCCAACGGTGCCACCACCCAGGTGAGCTTCGACGTGCCCACCGACCGCCGCGATGTAGGCCAGGTGTTCGCCTTCACTGCCAACGGTACCTGCGAGGGCGACGGCGACGCCTCCAACAACAGCAGCTCTGCGGTTCGCCTCTTCACCAAGGGCAACCTGCTTCCCATGGCCGAGAACCTTCGCGGCAGCGAGGACAACGGCCAGCTCACCCTGACTTGGGACCAGCCCGCCACCGATGAGATGACCGACAAGGTGACCGACGACTTCGAGGCTTACGAGTCGTTCATCATCGACGGCATCGGCGACT
>CACYUZ010000066.1:0-16746 GCA_902777645.1 uncultured Prevotellaceae bacterium
AGGTAAGTGAAAAATCTGACATGGCAAAATCCTGGGCAACTTTTTGTTGCTCAGGAACTTATAAAAATAGTTAAACTAAAGTGCTGCGGAATTAAGGAATTCAAAGCAAACTTGTCACTCGTTGCTATTATTTTCTGGTTAGATAGTTCGTTGCCACTTGGGGCACGAAAACTGAAATAGGCAGTAAGGAGTGTTGAACCAAAGTAAGCGCTCTTCAGCACATTCGCGGCTCCATTGCTCATGATTTCAGCCGCTTTGGAAATAGCTTGTGGTATGATTGGGATTGATGATGCTCCAGTTCCGCCAAATACAGAACCAAGAATGAATACTCTTGGCATGCCGTTTTGGGATGCCTTTATTAGTTCACTCAAGAAAGATTTCAATTCACTTGATAGCGGTGAGTTTGCGGCTTCAATAATAGAATGATACATCATCATAGAACCAAGATGAGTCTGAGCGCGATACCCATGGCGTAAATTAAAATTTTCAACATTCTGGCTTAGTACCAAGTCCGCTAAATCGGTTTCTTCTCGATGATTATACTGAGTATCTCCATAGTTGAATACGGCTTTGAATGTGCTATTCTGTTCGTAATTTGGGCTGAACTCATAGTATTTGATGTTCGCAGAGAAGAATGTATCATTTAAAGATACTCGATTTGCCTTATCTAGACCTTTGGCATTCAAATACGCTTCTTTTACTTCTTTCAAACGAGAGAAGTTACCATTATTCTTATCTGTATCGAGTGCTAGTAGATGAATCTCAGTGTCATCAAACATACCCATAGCACAAAGATGAATGAGTGATTCGATGCATCTCATTCCTGTGCCACCTATTCCAAGAACGAAAAATTGTTTTGCCATAATTACTTCTTTTCTTTTCCTAATATGGAACCAAATTTTGAATGACGGAAGGTGAACATTAAAGCGGCACTTGCCACAAGATATACGCCAAGATTAATGAAAATACATTTGAAGTTGCAAGCCTTAAACATATTTTGGAAACCTGCATTCTTAATATGTCCCATAACTTCAAGGTCATTGTACAACCAAAAACCAAGAATTGCAACTATTCCTATAACTACAAAAGCAATGCGCCGTTTTACATATGATTTATCGTTTCCTCCTTCCCAAGGAAACATATTAGCAATAGCAAGAGCAATAAGTACAGCCACAAGGCCTACAATAACAGCATATATCATTGTGCTGTTCATCAACTGGTTTAATTGAGGTAGATTGGTAATAGGTGCCATATTAGTTAACGTTTAAGAGATTTTATATAAATTGAATAAATTGGACAAGTTTCTATCATATTCTTTATATCTGGGTCTGCCAAGCATTGTTTTATACTTTCTGCAACAGACGTGTTACTTTGCCCTGGCATATCAATGCTATCAAATACAAATTGATGTTCGAATTGCGAAAACATATCATCAACCTCCGACACACAAATGTCTATTTTTGTAAAATTATATGGGTCTCCATTGAGAACGTTGTCTGGTGTGTACATTCCTGTGTCAAAATGAAGATTAATTATGCCATGTTTGTTGAATTCTTTTTCATCAAGTTTTACAAAATAATCTTGAGGGGTTAAGGGTCCTAAAGACCCTCCTATCTTTTTTCCTGTTCCTTTGGCAATACAAAAGTCGGTAAACTCTTGGTTGATATTATAAACTTTTGCGACAACATTTTTAATTCGATAACCACCGAAACTGTTTCTGTCAACTTTAATCCCACCGGTAAATGATTCGCCATCTTGCAATGGATTGCCAGTTTGAGGGTCAAAAGCATTTACAAGCAAAGGCTCAATTCCATTTTCCCAATTTATTTGCCATTCTTGAGCTTCGAAATCGCCGTGACCTTCCACTTTGGCACTTAAATTGCTATTTGGTTTGGAACTGGTTCCTTCTGCGGCTAATGACGGATGGTCTGCTGATAAATGGAACAATTCGACATGAGGAAAATCCTGTAGTTTTGCTGTTTGCATTATACGATCATATATATTGTCTTTTAGACGTACATCGGTGAAAAGGAAATAAAAACGTTTCTTATTATATATTTGACCTTTGGACATTTCTTGATAAGGCTCAGAAAAGACAAAAATGTCATGCCCTTTAATCAGCCATTTTTTTAGGCCTTCAGCCATATATGGATTGTTAATATTACCCTTTGCAACAGTCGGTTGATAAAACTCTCCGTCTGTTAGCAAGACAGACTCGCCATCGTGTTCAACAATTTTGTTAATAGCACCCACCAGATTGGCGTAATTACATTCCTGAATTGATTTAAGCAAGTTGAAAGTGTTGCCCTTTTCCTCAATTATTGAATCTCCTTGGATTGAATAATAATGCTTGGTAGAAGCGACCCATGAAGGAATAAGTGCTTGGTAAAATGCTGAATGTTGTCCCAAAACATTACAAGTAGAATTGTCTACAAATAATGAAAGATTATTTGGACTGATAGCATCAACTCCATTACTGAAATAAGAATAATGAAATTCAGGAATATATTTAAAGAAATTGCCATTTCCATCGTCTGTGGTTATACAATTTCCACATCCAGAACTAACACCTAAGAATACTAATGAGGCGCAAATAACCAACAATACAGAATAACAGATTTTCTTCATAACTAGATAAGATTTAGGCTCCCTCTCTTTCCGAGAGATGTATCGATGCAAAAACGTCCTGATTTATCGACAATTACCGACATCATTCCCTCGATTTGCTAAACTTGCTAAACATTTTAACGAAAATAGTAAAAAAAATCCACACTAAAAATTGAGCATTTCCAAAGTTATTTTGTATATTTGTCGCCAAATGTACATCTCTCGGAAAGAGAGGGACCGGTCATTCGAACAATAATTCCAACTTTCGATGGGTATGGATAGCCATTTCTACTTTTTGCTAAACATGCTACTATTTCTGACGTTTTCTTAACTTTATTGAGCACAAGTGGCGGGGCGCTTTATGATAGAGGCTACTCTCTTGAGGAGGATGACTATGACGGGTGTTCTACAAGAGGGCGCGCATTGCAACAGACACCACACCTCTGTATAATATATCTTTACACATGCAATATAAACGGATTGGGGCCGTTATAAATTAATGAGGGAGCCATGCGTGTGAAGCGGCTGCCGAAAAGAATCTAAACCTAAACAAAAGATATTGAAAGACAACTACTTATGAAGAACTTGAAACTACTGATTACATTTATCATCTTTGCCTTCGGCATGCAGACTCCGGCTTTGGCAAAGAAACTGAATTATGGGGCGCAAAAACCTCAAAAACCCGCCACGACCTTCACCAATCCCATATTGGGCGGCGACTACCCTGACCCGACGATACTGCGGGACGGGGAGGACTACTACATGACGCACTCGGCATTCGACTATGTGCCGGGACTCGTGGTGTGGCACTCGCGCGACCTGGTGCACTGGGAGCCCATCAGCTATGCACTGAAGACATACTTAGGCTCTATCTGGGCACCGGACATCAAGAAATACCGCGGAAAATATTATATCTACTTCACCGTGCACGGAACACGGCGCACCAACTGCGTGGTGACCGCTGACTCGCCCTACGGACCGTGGAGCGAGCCCGTGGACCTGGAGATAGGCGACATAGACCCGTGCTTCGTGGAGGGCGGCGACGGCAAGTGCTACCTCGTGATGAGCGGGGGCAACCGCTGGACGCTGGCCGACGACGGACTGTCGGTGGTGAAAGACTCGAAGATTCATTTCTACGACGGATGGCAGTATCCGGAGGAGTGGCTCACAGAAGGTTTCTGCCTGGAGGGACCGAAACTCTACCATATAGGCGACTGGTTCTACTACATCAGCGCGGAGGGCGGCACGGCGGGTCCTCCCACCAGCCACATGGTGGTGGTGGCGCGCTCGAAGAGCATCGACGGACCGTGGGAGAACATGCCCACCAACCCGCTCATCCATACCTACAGCGCCACGGAGCGGTGGTGGTCGAAGGGCCACGGATCGCTCATCGACACGTCTGACGGACGGTGGTTCTGCGTGTACCACAGTTATGAGAAGGACTTCACCGGTCTGGGGCGGCAGACGCTGATGGAGCCGGTCCACTTCACCGCTGACGGATGGATAAAGGCGGACGGGGGCGACGCCTCGAAGGCGATGCCGCTGCCGCTGAAGACACAGCTGCTGACCGACCGCCACGCACGGTTGAACGAGTTCCGCATCGGACTGGACTGGCGCTTCTACAAGCGTTGGATTCCGGAGCGGGTGCACATCAAAGACAACGCCCTCACCCTCGAGGGACGCGGCAACAGTCTGGGAGCCTCGGCTCCGCTCATGTTCGTGGCGGGCTGCCATAGTTACGAGATAGAGGCGGAGGTGACGGTCTACGGCGATGCGAAAGCGGGCCTCTGCCTCTACTACAACGCGCAGTTCAACGTGGGAACGGGATTCGACAAGGAGCGCCGCTACCGCTACCGCCGCGACCATGCCAACGGCGTGGGCAAGAGTGCGGGCACGAAGCAGTGGCTGCGCCTGCGCAACGACAACCATGTGGTGACAGCCTGGTGGAGCACCGACGGCAAGACCTGGAACCGCGAGACGTGGGGACAGGAGGTGTCGGGATTCAACCACAACACGCTCTACGACTTCCAAAGCGTGTTGCCGGGCGTGTTCTGCGAGGGACAGGGTTTCGCCAAGTTTGAAAACTTCAAATACACCGAGTTATGAGGCTGAGGGCGCTCCTTACCGCTCTGCTGGTGGGGCTGATATCGGGCCTGCGGGCGGCAGACGATGACGCAGTGCGGCAGACGATGCTGCGCGCCACGCACTATATGATGGACCGGGCGGCCTACCGCGACGGCTTCGTGTGGAGCTACCTGCCCGACTACTCGCGGCGGTGGGGTGAGCTGGAGGCGTCGCCCACCATGGTGTGGCTGCAGAGCCCGAGCACACCGGAGATGGGCGAGCTGATGATAGACGCCTACCACGCCACGGGCGACGAGTACTACTACGAGTGCGCCGGACGCATAGCGCGCTGCATCATGGCGGGACAGTTGCCCTGCGGCGGATGGAACTACCTCATCGACTTCGGCACGGAGGAGCAGACGCGGCAGTGGTATGCCACCATCGGCCGGCAGGCATGGCGGCTGGAGGAATTTCAGCACTACTACGGCAACGCCACCTTCGACGACGAGGCCACGGCCAACTGCGCGCAGTTTCTGCTGCGCTACTACATGGAGCGGAAGGACGACCGGCAGGTGCTCGACGCCGTGATGCGCGTGGTGGACTTCATGCTCGAGAGCCAGTACGACAACGGCGGATGGCCGCAGCGCTATCCGCTGAAGACCGACCACCCCTTCAAGGGTAAGGCCGACTACACGCCCTTTGTGACGCTGAACGACAATGTGACGCCGGAGAACATACGGTTCCTGGCCAACTGCTACGGCATGCTGGGCCTGGAGCGGGTGAAGGAGCCTGTGCTCAGGGCCATGCACCTGCTGCGCGACCTGCAGCAGCCGTTGCCCCTGGCGGGATGGGCCGACCAGTACACCCCCGACGACCTGCAGCCGGCCCACGCCCGCTCGTATGAGCCGCGCAGCATCAACACTGGCACCACGGTGTCGATGTTCAACCAGATGCTGCGCTACTATGAGATGACGGGCGACACCAGTTACCTGCAGCGGTTGCCCGAGGCCATCCAGTTTTTAGAGAGCCTCGAGCTGCCAGCCTCACTGGCCAAGGAGGTGCGCCGCACGCCGCTCCAAGAGGGCGAGATTCTGCTGCCGCGTTTCATCGTGCCGGAGACGGGGCGTCCGCTCTATGTGCACCGCAAGGGCGGCAATGTGCAGAACGGCACTTACTACACCGACGAGAACCCGCACGGCACCATCGCCCACTACAGTTCTTTTATGGTGTGCAACCCCGCCGCCATGCGGCAACGGCTGAAGGACATACGGCAACTGAACCAGAAAGACCTGCTGCGCAACCAGTTTTTCGACAATGCGCCCACCCACTACCCCACCTACCACTTCGACCGTGGCAACTTCACGGGCCGCGGACCGCAGCCGCCGGGTGTGGACCAAATAGTGGCCAGTCTGAACGACGAGGGCTACTGGCTCACACCGCTGCGACAGGTGTCGCACCCCTACAAGGCCATCCCCAAAACGATGGCGGCGGAGAGCGACAGCCGGGAGTTCATCAGCACGATGGTGGGCGACGAGTATGACACCTCGCCCTATACCGACGAGAGCGTGAAGGGCATCAGCACACAGGCGTTCCTGCGCAACATGGCGGTGCTGATACAATCGCTCCGCCCGGACCGCACCACGCGTTCGGGTCTGCGGCCGGAAGCCTTCGAGGGACGGGTGACTGGAAAGGCCACCGCGCTCTACACACTGCGCAACGCCGGTGGACTGGAGGCCTGCGTGACCAACTACGGCGCGCGCCTGGTGTCGCTGATGGTGCCCGACCGCAACGGCCGGTTGGAGGATGTGGTGCTGGGATTCGACAATGTGGCCGACTACCACCACTACCGGCAGAACTTCGGCGCCACTGTGGGCCGCTACATAGGGCGCATCAAGGGGGCGAAGATCACCCTCGACGGCAAGGACTACAATCTGCAGCAGACGGGGGGCGGCAATATCTCGCACGGCGGTTATCCGGGCTTCGCCGACCAGGTGTGGACCTGTGTGGCCCAGACCGACAGCTCACTCACCCTGCGCTATGTGTCGGCCGACGGCGAGAACGGCTTTCCGGGCACACTGACCGTGGACCTGACCTATACGTTAGGCGCCGACAACAGTCTGTTGATGGAGTACCGCGCCACCACCGACAAGCCCACGGTGGTGAACCTGTCCAACCACAGTTTCTTCAACCTGAGCGGACAGCACGACCGGGCGATAACCGACGAGCTGCTGTGGGTGGACAGCAAGCAGATAGCCACCTTCGACGCCAACAAAAACCTGGACGGCAAGTTCAGAAAGACCACCCGGCAGAGCGACCCCTTCTGCTTTACCAAACCCAAGCGCATAGGGCAGGACATAGACCGCGACGACGAACAACTGAACGTAACGCGGGGCTACGACCACTCGTTCGTCCTGGGCAAGAAAGCGCGCAAGGGCGGCTGTGCAGCCGAGGTGTACGACCCCACAAGCGGACGCCGCATGCGCCTCTACACCACCGAGCCCGTGGTGCATATCTACACCGCCAACGGACTGAAAGGGGCACAGCGGGGCAAGCAGGGCGTGGCTTATCCGCGCCGCTCGGCCATCTGTTTAGAAACGATGCACCTGGCCGACAGTCCGCATCACCCGGAGTGGCCCTCGACGGTGCTGCGGCCAGGCGAGGAATACCGATCGGTGACGAAGCTCCTCTTTTTTAAGGGAAGTTAAAGAGAAGGGAAGTTAAAGGGGAGTTAAAAGAAAGTTAAAGGGAAGTTAAAAGGACATTTGTGGTTTTTGAAAAAGGAGTTAAAAGGAAGGGAAGGCTTTAAAAGATTAAAAATGAAAAATTAAAGATTAAGAAGACATATAAATCTAGAAAGACATGGAAACATTTGACGCAAAGAAAGTGAAAGACCAAGTAGTGGAGTGGATAAGACAGTGGTTCGAGGAGAACGGTCCCGGCTGCAACGCCGTAATCGGCATCTCGGGCGGTAAGGACAGCAGTGTGGTGGCCGGCCTCTGCGTAGAGGCACTGGGCAAGGACCGCGTGATAGGCGTGACCATGCCCAACGGTGTGCAGCCCGACATCGACGACAGTATGCGGCTCATCAACCATCTGGGCATCCGCCACTGCTGTGTTAACATAGGCGAGACAAGCGCCGCACTGACCAAGGCGGTGAGCGAGCAACTGGCCACCCTGGGCGCCGAGGTGAGCAGTCAAACCACCATCAACATGCCGCCGCGCCTTCGCATGACCACCCTCTATGCCGTGTCGCAGTCGATGAACGGACGCGTGGCCAACACCTGCAACCTGTCGGAAGACTGGGTGGGCTACTCCACACGTTATGGCGACGCCGCCGGCGACTTCTCACCGCTGGGCGGACTGTGCGTATGCGAGGTGATAGCCGTGGGCAAGGAACTGGGGCTGCCCATCGACCTGGTGGAGAAGACGCCTTCCGACGGCCTGTGCGGAAAGACCGATGAGGACAACCTGGGATTCACCTACGCCGCCCTGGACCGCTACATCCTGACGGGCGAGTGCGAGGACCCGAGGGTAAAAGCGCTCATCGACGACAAGCACAGGAAGAATCTGTTCAAACTGAAACCTATACCGCACTTTGAAAAGATTAAAGATTAAAAATGAAAAATGATCATCGGGGACGGTTCTCGATGATCATTTTTTATTCCAAAACCAGCTGAACGAAACAGAAATATTGCACCTCCGGTGCAGAATCTGAAAGAAATAACCATAATACTCATAATTGATCAGAATGACATTGAAAGAAATTGCCGTAATGCGCAGAAATTTTCTTTTTCTGCATCATTGCCACAATGATATAAAATAAGATCAAAAAATGCTGCGCTTTAGAAAAAGAATAAAAAGTTAAATAAACTTGTGAGTGATCATCGGGGACGGTTCCCGATGATCATTTTTATTCCAAAACCAGCTGAACGAAACAGAAATATTGCACCTTCGGTGCAGAATCTGAAAGAAATAACCATAATACTCATAATTGATCAGAATGACATTGAAAGAAATTATCTTTATGCACTCCTTTAATAAAATAGGGCATAGGCATCGGAGTTTTGGAAAAAAGAGGTACATTTGCATGATGATTTTCTGAATAACCACTTACCATGCATAAGAAAAGACTCTTTTTACTGATGGTTGCAGGTATGATGCTGACCGGCACCCTCTGCAGCAACGCCATGAACAAGGCCGGCGAATGGGAGGCTCCCCAGGCACCGCATGTGCTGAAAGCCGACACGGTGGACATACTGTCGCTCTTCACCTACTGCTGGGGAGGCAGCGAGTGGCTCGAGACCAACGACGACGGAACGGTGACCTTCCATGCACAGACATGGGGCGGCATGGCCGCCTGGCTGCAGCAAGACGGGCACGGGGCCGACTGGAGCGACTATGAGAAGGTGGTGTTCGAATATGCCGAGGCCACCACGGTGAACACGCAGATACTGGTGGGCAGCGCCAGCGGATGGGGCGAGAGAGGCATCACCCGCCTGGAGTGCCTCTTCGACGGCCACGACATGAGCAGCGTGGACCAGATAGCCCTGCAGACCTCCAATCCCGCCACCATCACCGTGACCCGGGTGTACCTGGTGACACATCCCTACGAGGAGTCGGAGGAAGGCCCCGGAGAGATAAACCCCGACATCTCGCAACTGGTCATCAATGAAATCATGCAGTCGAACATCGACTGCCTGCTCGACGACATCAACGACTATCCCGACTCGTGGGTGGAGTTGTTCAACAACAGCACCGCCCCCATACAGTTGAGCGAATATGCCCTTGGCGACAGTCCCGACGCCGCCAAGGCCTGGCCCCTGCCCGACCGCATGCTGGGACCGGGACAATATGCCCTGGTATACTGCGACAAGGTGGCCGACCGTTGGCACACCGACTTCCGCATCGACTCGGGCAAGGACGGCGCCGTGTACCTGTTCCACAACGGACAGCAGACCGACAAGGCCACACCGAAGAAGAAACAACCCGCACCCAACATAGCCTACGGACGCAAGACCAACGGCGCCGAGGAATGGGGCTATATGACCACTCCCACCCCCGGCAAGGCCAACTGCGGCTCGGTGAGCAGCACCCTGCTGGGCGAGCCCGTGTTCAGCGAGCCCGGCCGTGTGACCACCGGACACGAGACCATCAGTCTGACGCTCTCACTGCCCGAGGGCAGTCCGGAGGGCACCGTGATACGCTATACCATCAACGGCAGCGAGCCCACCGAGAGCAGCCCCGAATATACGGGTCCCATCAACATCTACAACACCCGCACCGTGCGCGCCAAGCTCTTCTGCGAGGGTTTCCTATCACCCCGTTCCACCACCCACTCCTACCTCTACCTGGGCCATCAGCTCACCCTGCCCGTGGTGTCGATTGTGACCGACGACAAGCACTTCTACCACAACAAGCAGGGCATCTATGTGAACGGCACCTACAGCTCGAACAAGAAAAACTATGAGTACGACTGGCGCCGGCCCATCAACTTCGAGTATTTCGAGGGCGAGAACACCGCCAGCCTTCTGAACCAGCTCTGCGAGACCCGCGTGCAGGGCGGCGCCTCGCGCGGCGCTCAGCTCAAGAGCCTGGTGGTGTATGCCAACAAACGGTTCGGCACCAAGCGGCTGGACTATGAGTTCTTCCCCGACCAGCGCCCCGGCGTGACCGACTTCAAGTCGATTATCCTGCGCAACGCCGGCAACGACTTCGACTATCTCTACATGCGCGACGCCGTGATACAGCGCACCATGGCCCGCCACACCGACCTCGACTGGCAGGCATGGCGCCCCGTGGTAATCTACATAAACGGGGTGTACAAAGGCATGCTCAACATACGCGAGCGCAGCAACGAGGACAACATCTACACCCACTACGACGGGCTGGAAGACATCGACATGATAGAGAACTGGAACCAGCTGAAGGAGGGCGACATGGACCACTGGAACGCCTTCGCCGCCTTCTACGGCGAGCACGGACACACCCTCGAGGAGTATGAGCAGTGGATAGACTGGCGCGAGTTCCTCAATCTGATGGTGATGAACCTCTTCTACAACAACCAGGACTTCCCCGGCAACAACATCGTGATGTGGCGCCCCCGCACCGAAGGCGGCGTGTGGCGTTTCATAGCCAAGGACACCGACTTCGGACTGGGTCTCTACGGCACCCAGGCCAGCTACAACACGATAGCCTGGATATACGACCCCAACTACGACAGCAGCCACAACTGGGCCAACCACTCCGAGCACACCCGGCTGTTCCGCCGCATGATGGAGGTGGATGACTTCAAGCGCGAGTTCATAGACCGCGCCGCCATCTACATGGGCGACTTCATGAACCAGAGCGGCACCCGCGAGGTGTGGGACCCCATGTATGAGATGATAAAGACCGAGTATCCCTACCACCGCGAACTCATCAACCGGTGGTGGCCCAACTACAACGATGAGCTAAACAGCGCACGCAACTTCCTGCGCGACCGCTGCAACTACTTCTACAACCACCTGGCCAACTACTACGGGCTGGGCAGTCCCATAGCCATGGAGGTGAACAAAAACATGGACGAGGAGGAGCTGAAGGGCGTGGACATCAGCATCAACGGCGTGAGGCTGAGCAAGGGCATCTTCGACGGCAAGTTCTTCCAAGGACGAAGCCTCACCATGAGCGGCACTCCCGCCGACGGCAAACAGGTGACGGGCTGGAAGGTTATCACCATCAGCAGTCAGGGCAGTCAGGAGCAGGACTACGACGGCCCCACCCTCACCCTTGACATGCCCGCCTGCACCCGCCTCATCGTGCGCGCCACCCTGGCCGACCACGACGGCATAGAGGAGACCGCCGACACAAGATGGCAGTGGCGCAAGGATGCCGACGGACTTACCTTGAGCGGACTGACCGCCGACGAACCCGTGAGGGTGTACAACCTGCAGGGCATGCTCCTGGGCACCTACGCCCCGCAGCACGGCCGCCTGCACCTCTCCCTGCCCCAGGGAGGTGTCTACCTCATCAAGACCAGCCATGCACAAACCAAGATAAAAATCTAAAAAATCAACGATATGAGCAACCCAATTGACACCCGAAACGAGCGGCTCGCCCAGAAACTGATACGCCAACTGCAACGGCGGCACTTCGAGGCCTACTACTGCCGCACCACCGAAGAGATACACGCACAGATACGTGAACTGATGCCCGAAGGCTGCAGCGTGACCTGGGGCGGCACCACCACCGTGCGCAGTCTGGGCATACCCCAGATGCTGAAAGACGCCGGCTATGAGGTGGGGGACCGCGACGAGGCACAGACCGCCGAGGAGAAACTCGACATCTACCGCAAAGCCTTCACCGCCGACTTCTACCTCTCGAGCGCCAACGCCCTGAGCGAGGACGGCGTCATCGTGAACATCGACGGCACGGGCAACCGGGTGGCCGCCATCACCTGGGGCCCCAAAAAGGTAATCTTCGTGATAGGACTGAACAAGGTGGCGCAAGACGTGACCGCCGCCCTGCAGCGCGCCCGCAGCACCGCCTCGCCCATCAACGCCGCCCGCTTCGACATCAAGACCCCCTGCCAAGCCGACGGCACCTGCCACAACTGCAACTCGCCCCAGAGCATCTGCAACTATATCCACTTCACCCGCAACTCCTTCCCCGCCGGCCGACACATCGTGATACTGACCGACCAGAACCTGGGCTATTGAACTGCTACGAGACGACATGATAGTTTGCATAGCAGAGAAACCCAGCGTGGCCAAGGACATAGCACGCATCATAGGCGCCACGGCATCGCACAACGGCTACATGGAAGGCAACGGCTACCAGGTGACCTGGACCTTCGGTCACCTGTGCACGCTGAAAGAACCCAACGACTACACCGACGCGTGGAAACGGTGGGACCTGCGTACCCTGCCCATGCTGCCCGCCCGCTTCGGCATCAAGCTCATCGAGGACGAAGGCATCAAACGCCAGTTTGCCGTCATCGAGCAACTGATGCAGAAGGCCGACGGCATCATCAACTGCGGTGATGCCGGTCAGGAGGGTGAGCTCATACAGCGGTGGGTGATGCAGAAAGCCAAGGCCACCTGCCCCGTGAAGCGGCTGTGGATATCGTCGATGACCGACGAGGCCATACGCGAGGGATTCAGCCAACTGAAAGACCAGAGTGCCTACGAACGGTTGTACTTGGCCGGTCTGTGCCGCGCCATCGGCGACTGGATACTGGGCATGAACGCCACCCGGCTCTACACCCTGAAGTACGGTCAGAACAGCCAGGTGCTCTCCATAGGGCGCGTGCAGACCCCCACCCTGGCCCTCATCGTGAAGCGGCAGCGGGAGATAGACCAGTTCGTGCCCGAGCCCTACTGGGTGCTCTCCACCCTCTACCGCGACACCCTCTTCACCGCCACGAAAGGCAAGTTCACCAGCAAGGAAGAGGGCGAGCAGAGCTTCGCTCTGATACAGGACAAGCCCTTCACCGTGACCGGTGTGCAGAAGAAGAAAGGCACCGAGGCCCCACCCTACCTCTACGACCTCACCTCGCTGCAGGTGGACTGCAACAAGAAGTTCGGCATGAGCGCCGACATGACCTTAGGCATCGCCCAGACCCTCTACGAGCGCAAGTTCACCACCTATCCCCGTGTGGACACCCAGTACCTGAGCGACGACATCTACCCCAAATGCCCCGGCATACTGCGCGGACTGAAAGGCTACGAGGGCGCCACCATGCCCCTGCTCTCGGCCCCGCTCAAGAAGAGCAAGAAAGTGTTCGACACCTCGAAGGTGACCGACCACCACGCCATCATCCCCACCGGTGTTGCCCCCACCGGGCTCACCGACATGGAGCGCCACGTGTACGACCTGGTGACGCGCCGCTTCATAGCCGCCTTCTACCCCGACTGCCTCTTCACCACCACCACGGTGAACGGCAAGGTAGACGAGATAGAATTCAAGGCCACCGGCAAGCAGATACAGAGTCTGGGATGGCGCGTGCTCTATGCCAAGGAGGTGCGGCAGGCCGACGACGAGGAGAAGAAGGACGACGAGGAGAAGATACTGCCCGACTTTGTGAAAGGCGAGAGCGGTCCCCACCAGCCCACGCTGACCGAGAAATGGACCACCCCGCCCAAATACTACACCGAGGCTACCCTGCTGCGCGCCATGGAGACAGCCGGCAAGTTTGTGGACGACGAGGAACTGCGCTCCGCCCTGAAGGAGAACGGCATAGGGCGCCCGTCGTCGAGAGCCGGCATTATAGAGACGCTCTTCAAGCGCCACTACATCATGCGGCAGCGCAAGAACCTGCTGGCCACCGCCACCGGCATAGAGCTAATAGACACCATACGCGAGGAACTGCTGAAGAGCTGCGAGCTGACCGGCATCTGGGAGAAGAAGCTGCGCGACATAGAGCACGGCAAGTTCGACCCGGCCCAGTTTGTCAGCGAGCTGAAACAGCAGATTACCCAAATCGTGTGGCAGGTGCTCAACGACCGCACGCCGCGCCGCATCACCGTGGTGAGCGAGGAAGACATGGCCAAGAAGAAAAAGGGCACCCGCCCCAAAGCACCCGCCGCCAAAACCCAGAAGGCAGTCGCCACGACAAAGACTGCTGCTGCCCAGCAAGCGGCTGACACACACCCGGCCACGGCTCCTGCGGCAGCGCAGGCACCGGCTGCCGACCCTCTGGTGGGCCAGCCCTGCCCAGTGTGCGGACAAGGCACCATCATCAAGGGTCGAACGGCCTACGGCTGCAGCCGCTGGCGCGAGGGCTGCACCTACCGCAAGCCCTTCTGAGGCAAGCGAACCGATACGAAAGAACAAACCCTACCAAACAAACCAAGAATATGCGAAAACAACTACTTACCCTCCTGCTGCTCACGGGCCTCCTGCTGCCCCTGGCGGCACAAAACTACCCCTACCGCAGCGACTACCTGTGGGTGACCGTTCCCGACCATGCCGACTGGCTGTACAAGACCGGCGAGAAGGCCAAGATAGACGTGCAGTTCCTGCTCTACGGCATGCCGCAAGACGGCACCGTGACCTACAGCATAGGCTACGACCTGTTGCCCGCCGACAAGAGCGGCAAGGCCGAGCTGAAGAAAGGCCACGCCGTCATTGATATGGGCACCAGCACAAGGCCCGGATTCCGCGACCTGCGTCTGGAACTGAACCTGGGCGGCACCGTGTACCGCCACCATGTGAAGGTGGGCTTCTCGCCCGAGAAGATAAAGCCCTACACCCAGGAGCCCTCCGACTTCATGACCTTCTGGCAGAAAGCCGCCGCCGAGGTGCAGGGCCAGCCCCTGAGCTATACGAAAGACTACATGAAAGAGATGAGCGATGAGGTGACCGACGTGTACCTGGTGCGCCTGAAGGTAGACAAGCGCCATGTGCTCTATGGCTACCTGCTCTATCCGAAAAACGCACGCGAGAAGAGCTGCCCCGTGGTGTTCACCCCGCCCGGAGCCGGTGTGAAGACCATCAAGGAAGTGACCTCGCGGCCCTACTACCAGCAGAAAGGCATGATACGCTTTGTGACCGAGATACACGGCATGCGCCCCACCATGGACGAGCGCGACTTTGAGGACATACGCTCCGCCTTCAGCGAGTATCTGGAGATGGGGCTCGACTCGCCCGACCGCTACTACATGCGCCATGTGTATCAGGGGCTGCTCAAGTGCATCGACCTGCTCACCTCGCTGCCTGAATGGGACGGCAAGAACGTGGCGGTTGTGGGAGGCAGCCAGGGCGGTGCCCTCTCCCTCATCACCGCCGCGCTCGACAGCCGTGTGACGCTCTGCGTGGCCAACCATCCCGCCCTGAGCGACATGGCCGCAGGGAAAGCCGGACTGACGAGCGGCTATCCGCACTTCAAGGAAGGCCTCTATACCGACGCCAATGTGCGCACCATGGCCTACTACGACGTGGTGAACTTTGCCCGCTACGTGAAGTGCCCCACCTATCTCACCTGGGGATTCAACGACAACACCTGTCCGCCCACCACGAGCTATGCCGTGTGGAACACGCTGCAGTGTGAGAAAGAGAGCCTGATAACCCCCATCAACGAGCACTGGACCAGCGACGCCACCAACCGCCGGCAGGCCGAATGGATAGAGCAGCGGCTGAAATAGGAAAAAGAAAGTGAAAAAAAGAACAAGGGCTTGTCTTCACCCAGCGGAAGACAAGCCCTTGTTGATACGGTCCAAGACACGCCTCACCCTGTCGTAGAAAGCCTCGGGGTTGCTCAGCTTAGACTCTGAGTAGTCGATGTAGTTGTCGCCCGCCTTGAGGAGCGGACCTTTCACATCCACATTAATCTGCTCGCGCACCGAGCAGTACTGGTCGAGGTCAACGGTCCAATCGCCCACGACAACCCCCATCTTCTTCTTCCTGATGTCGCCCCATTTGCGGTCGAGCGCCTCGGCCACCTGTCTGAGCGCCTCCGACCCGTAGAATTGGACGATAGCTTGGTTGTTGCCCTTATTGAACCACCCGTCGGGATCCAGTCCCCAGAAGGGGAACCAGCGTCCGGCGGTGGGAGCGACGGAGCGTTTGCCCTTGCCGGTGGAGAGGTAGAAAGGCACCCTCACGCCACCGATATCGACCAGCACAATCTTGCGCTTGTGAAACACAATCATGACATGGCCGAAACCATACACCTGTATGGGGCAGAAGGAAGCGCCCATGGGCAAATCAGCGCTCCGCCGGCCGATGACGGGCAGGATTCGGAGATAGCAGATGTTATGGAGCAGCAGGCGGAGCCTTGCCTTGTTTATTTTCATGACGATTATTTTCTTTTGTCTACCCCGCTACGGCTGCGGCGCTTGTAGCTGCGGTAGTCGTCGATAGGAATTTCCACGTCGGGTTCCTCGAGCACGCCCTCCTGCGGCAGTTGGAATCTCAGATACTTGATATTGAGTCCGCGCTCTATCCACATCTGCTCATAGTAGGTCTGGATGGAGAGGATGGTCTTGGTGAGCGGGTCGAGCAAGTCGGTGTGGTAGAGGTCGGCGGTGTCCATCTGCACGGGCAGCCGGTTGCGCTCCACCATATACGAGGTATAGGTATAAAGGAAATTGGAGTCGG
>CACYUZ010000067.1:0-16688 GCA_902777645.1 uncultured Prevotellaceae bacterium
GAAAGACCTGGCCAAAGCCTTCGAGTGGTACCTCAAAGCCGCCGACCTGGGCGACAAGCAGGCGCAGGTGAACGTGGCCAATGCCTACTACCTGGGGCAGGGGGTGGAGACCGACCACCGCAAGGCCTACCTGTGGTACCGGGAGGCTGCCTTTCAGGGCCACATACAGTCGCAGAAGAATATGGGCGCCGCCCACTGGAATGGCGACGGTGCCGAGAAAGACGAGGCAGAGGCCGCTTTCTGGTATGAGCTGGCCGCCCAGGGCGGTGACCCGCAGGCACAGTTTGCCACGGGATGGTTCCTGTTCACGGGCACTGGTGTGACGCAGAACAAGGCCCTTGGCCTGCGGTGGATTCACAAGGCCACGGCGCAAGGCTATCAGCCCGCCATCGACTACTGCCGCGAGCATGGACTGAGTGTATATTAAAGATTAAAGATTAATAATTAAGATGGGGAAATGAGGAAATGGGAAATTGAGGAAATTGAGAATTTGAGGAAATGAGGAAAAGAAAATCATGCATAAATAATTATTCATGATTTATGAAAAGATAAAGCGCTAATAATGTTTATTTTGCCGCGACAGCCTAATGTGGGAGGCGACAAAAAAGGCATCGGGTGCGAAATGCGTCGCATCCGATGCCCCTGAAAAGGTAGTTCGTTGTTATTATCTCACCACAGCCTTTCTCACACTGCCGTCGGCCTTGCGGGTCAATACGATACCCTTCTGCCGCTTGCTGGTGCGTTGTCCTATGATGTTGTAGTTTTCGCCCTTGTCTTCGTCGGCGGAAATCTCGCTGATGCCCGCCAAGTCGACGGTGGCATCGTTGGAGAAGTCGCTCTCACCCTGCTCGGTGAGCACGGTCACGTTGTAGACATGGCTCTCGGGCGAGAGACCGGCCGTGCTGGTGGTGAAGCGCTCGCTGCCCTGCACACCCTCGGTGCTGCCGATGGGGCTGTTGTCGCGGTACACCATGAAGCCTTTCACCTGCGGCGAGCGACCCTCATAGGTCACATCGTCGACCATGAACATGAATTGGCCTTCCGACTTGCAGCGGATGGCGAAATAGCGGGTTCCCTCGGGCAGGTCGACACTGATTTGCTCCCATTCCTGGGCCAGCGCCTCGCGGGTGCCGCCTATCACCTGGAACTGGTCGGGGTCGGTGCCTTCCAGCGAGTAGAGCACCTCATACTCCTCCAGTCCGTCGTCGGCGCTCACCGACTGGCAGTAGAAGGAGATGGTCTGTGCGCGTCCGGAGAGTTCGGGCGAGATGAGCCAGTCGTCGTTGGCTCCCTCATGGCTCCTGAAGGTGGTCATATACTGGTCGCCGCTGTGGGCGCCGAACTGCGGCACCTGTTCCAGGTCGAGTCCTGCCAGCACGGGGTTGAACACCATGAAGGCGCACGGCTGGTAGATGTTGTCGTAGTAAGTGCCGCCTATGCCGTAGGTGTCCTGTCCGTCGCGGTCCACCAGTTGCCATAGGCCCGCATTGGCTATGCTGAACGGGTCGTAGTTCTCAAAGCCCTCGGTATAGGTGTAGAACTCGTCGGCGGGTGCCGTCCAGGTCAGTTCCACCTCACCGCTTTCCTCCACCATGCTGGCGGCCAGATCGGTCACCACGGGGATGTCCTGCCGTATCACCTTCACCATGGCCGTTTCCGAGGTGTTGTTGTCGGCGTTCTCGTCGTCGCTCCATTCCACCGAGGCGGTCACGGCTATCTCACCGTCGAGATTGGCCGGGATGGTGTATTCAAGGTTGGGGTAGAGCAGGGTGGCGGCGGGCACGTCGAGGGTGGCGGTGGTCACCACGCTGTCGTTCACGGCCAGCCTGACCAGTGCCTCATGGGCATCGTTGTTGCTCTCGTTCGACAGTTTGACCTGGAAGGAGGCCTTGGCGCCCACGTTCACGCGCGAGGGAGCATTGAGGCGTATGGCCAGGTCGTTGTCGGCCACATCGCCGATGTAGATGTTGTCGATGATGGGCGGCACCGACGGATTGTTCGACATACCGCAGAACTGCACCGTGATGTAGCCGTCGTCGGTGCGGTAAGGCGTCAGGTCTACGGTGGCCTTCTGCCAGCCTTGGTCGCCGCTCATCAGACTGAAGGTCTGCACGGTGTCGGGCTGGGCGATGGAGTTCTGGCCCACGAGCACTTTGATCTTGGCATCGGTGCGCGGCACGGCCCAGTAGTAGAACGTCAGTTTGGGACGCTCGCTGTTCACCAGCGAAATCTTGCCCGAGGAGATGGTGCCCATTTCGCCGGGATAGCTGGGAATGAAGGCGATGCAGCCCATGTCCTCATCCTGCGACATCGACTGGAACACCTGGAAGGAGTTGGGCGTTGTGGCGGTCCACACCTCATAGGCGGGTGCGCCCTCGGTGAAGCTCTCGTGGAAGGGCAGCTCATAAGGAGCGCCCACCAGCACGATGCCCAAGCCCTTGTCGCTCTCGCCCACACTGTTCTGTGCGGTCACATACAGGCCGGTGGCATACTGCTGTCCGTCGGTGGGCAGGCCGGTGAAGCCAAACTGGCGCTCGGTGAGTCCCTCCTCGAGCAGGTCGTTCTGTATGCTGTAGATGTTGTAGGTCAGTTCGGCGGGGTCTATGTAGCGGCCGTTGCGTCCGGTGGCGGGAGCGTCCCACGTCATGAGGGCGTTGCCGCCCAGGTAGTCGGTGATGGCTATGTTGCGGGGAGCTGCCGGCACGTCGACGCCCACCATGACAGAGGCGCTGTTCTCCAGGCCCTTGCCCCACTCGTTGTAGGCAACGATGGTGTAGCTCACATTGCCGGGCTCCATGCCCTGGTCGGTGAAGGAAAGCTGCTGTCCAGGCTGTACCTCCTGGTCGAGGGTAGCCACCAGGAGCGAGCCGTCGCGGTATACTTCCACTTTGGTGAGCGATGTGAGCGGCTGTCCGCCCACATTGGTGGTGGGAGTCTTAAAGGTACCGCTCACCTCCATGCCGCCCATCGCGTCGGCAGTAAGCACGATGTCGTCCACAGCGGCGGGTGCGTCAATGGCCGGGCCCTCGGTCACCTTGATGCCCGATATGGTGATGCCGTAGAAGTCTTGCGAGGCGGGACTGAGGTCATGGATGCCGAGGCGGTATACACCGTTGTCGGTGATTTGGATGAGGCACTCCACAGTCTGCCGGCCGTCAATGTTTCTGGGCTGCATGGTCATGGTGTAGCCGGCCACTTCCAGGTCGGTGCCGAAGCCTGCCTCCACGGTTCCCACGCCGTCGCCGCTGGTCGACACATCGAAGGAGAGGTTGTAGGTATGGTTGCCCTTCAGCTGCATCGGCGGCAGCACAATCCAGTCGTCACTGGGCGTGTCGCCGCGCCAGTTGGGCTGGTTGTGGGCTCCCTGTCCTGACATTTTGAAGTAAGCGCGGTCGTTGTTGGCGTCGATGATGTCGAGCACGTCATACAGTTCGTAGGTGTTGACATCGTTGGCATACGGAGCCTCGAGCGGGTATCCCCAGCGCACGGCATCGCCCGCGTTGCCCCACTCGGCCTCCACCTCGCCGTTGAAGGCGGTCACTGTGTAGCGGTACGGGCGGTACGGTCCTTTTTCCAGGTTCATCTCGAAGCGGGTGTCCTTGAGTCCCTCGGCCAGCACCTCGTCGGTATAGAAGTCGGTCACGCGGTAGCTCAGCTGCTCAGGGTCTATGTAGCCGCCGTTCCATCCTTCGGTGGGGGCGTCCCAGGTCAGGGTGGCCTTGCCGGTGGCGTCGTCGATGGCCAGCTCCACATTGTCGGGGCTGTAGGGCACGTCGAGTCCCACCCATTCGGTTTGCACGTTCACACTCTTTCCGTTGCCGTGCTCATTGCTCAGCACGATGGTCAGCTTGTGCTTGCCGCCGGTCAGCGTCACCGTTTCCTCCACGCGGCTGCCGGCTGCTGCCGTGCCGGTGACCAGGGTGTCGGTGTCGTCGGCTATCACGGCATAGTCCACATCACCCGTCATGGGCTCGCCGCCCGCATTCACGGCGGGGATGGTGAAGGCTACGGTGCCGGTGAAGGCACCCTCGGCGAAGGAGACGGTGATGTCTTCGGGGGCTGCGGGTGCCTCAGGGTCGGCGCTCACGGGCACGTAGATGGCCACGAACTCCTCACCGTCGGCGAAGTCGAGTTCCTTGGCGGCGGCACCGGTGGTGGTGTCTACGCTGTAGAGGGCAGATGTCTTGTCTTCATTGACGGCGGCCCAATAGAGGGTGCCGTCCTTCATGTCGAACACGGCGCTCTGCAGCACCTCGGCGGGATGCACGCCGGTGGCGCCTATCTCAGTGGCGGCGCCGGAGGTCTTGTCGATGCTGTAGAGCACACCGTCGAGACCGATGGCGAAGGCCTCGCCCTGTGCGTTCACGGCCAGTGCCACATAGGTGCGCTCGGTGTCGCCGATTTTCTGGGCGGTGGGCACGCTGTAGTCGATGGTGGAGAAATTCACGGCCGTGCCGCTGGCGTCGCGGTTGAAGGCATACACCTGGCCGGTGGTGGGGTCGTAGGCCGAGGCGTAGGCGATGGCGGTGAAGTCGTCGTAGGCATACTGTCCGGAGGCTTCGGTCTGTTCCCACGTCTCGGTGTCGAACTCTAAGTAGCTCACGTTGTAGATTACACCGTCCCACTCATAGTAGTTCACCCCGTGGAAGGCGCCGTTGTAGAACGTTCCGCCGCCGTTGATGTTCATGTAGTAGTAGTCGGTGTAGAGCTCGTTGAGACTGTTCGAAGCCGTGGTGAACGAGTAGGCGCCGTAGGCGCGGTCCCAGTCTTCGAGTCCCTCCCACGAGGCGCGGTTGATGAGCACACCCCAGAGTTGCTTGCCCCCGTCGAGCTGGATGTGGCGGCTGCGGTTCACCGGGCGGGCGAAGGGGTTCCGCAACAGGCCGAACTGTCCGTTCTGTGCGGCCATGCCCGGTGTGTAGTGTTGTACGGGGCGGAGCATGCCGGCCGCATGGGCCAGGCGTTGCACACGGGCCTGGTGGAGCAGGTTCTCCACGGGGCCGCTCACTTTCTGCGGCTGCTCATGAGCCTTCCCTGTCTGCTGGGCGACGGCGGTGAGGCTACAGAGAGCCAGTGTCAGCGCCAACAGGCAACGGATGCATAAAGCTTGTTTTTTCATTGCTGTTTTGTGTGTTGTTGGTTTTTGTAATTAGGTTTGGTGTATGTTTTTCAAATAAACATGCAAAAGTATACTTTGTTTGCCATTGCAGCAAAAAAAACAATCCGTTTTTTTCTGAAAAAAGGACGAAAGCGACGCCTTGCTCTCCTATGTTCAAAAAAAATGGCCTTCCGATTGCTTTTCTGCCCGAATATTGCTATCTTTGCCCATGGCATTAGCCGCCAAAGCTATAAAAAACGTGATTATGAATATACCCTCCGAATTTGACTGCATACGCCCCTTCGAGCCCGAAGAGCTGCCCGAAGTCTACGACCGCCTCCTTGCCGACGCACAGTTCCGCCAGGTAGTGGCCTATCTCTATCCCGACGTGCCCTTTGAGGCGCTGGCGCAGAAGATGCGGGCCTGCAAAACCAATCTCGAATTTCAGAAAGCCTTTCCCTACCACTTCCTGGGCCGCCTGCTGGAGCAAGCCAGTACGGGGTGCGACATGGACGTGAGCGCCGTCGATGTGAACGGCCGCTACACTTTTGTGAGCAATCACCGCGACATTGTGCTCGACTCGGCCCTGCTCGACCGCCTGCTCATCGACTGCGGCTTCACCACCACCTGCGAGATAGCCATCGGCGACAACCTGCTCTCGCTGCCGTGGGTGAAAGACCTGGTGAGGGTGAACAAGTCGTTTATCGTGGAGCGCTCGCTGCACGCCGGCGAGATGCTCCGGGCCAGTAAGCGCATGGCCGACTACATGCACTTTGCCATCCGTGAGAAACAGGAAAACATCTGGATAGCGCAGCGCGAGGGCCGTGCCAAGGACAGCGACGACCGCACCCAGCCCGCCATCCTGAAGATGATGGCCATGGGCGGCGAGGGCACCGTGGTGGAGCGGCTGAGCCAGTTGCACATCGTGCCGCTCTGCATCAGCTATGAGTATGACCCCTGCGACTACCTCAAGGCGCGCGAGTTTCAGCTCAAGCGCGACAATCCCGAGTGGAAGAAGAGCGCGCAGGACGACATTGAGAGCATGCGCACCGGCATCATGGGCTATAAGGGCCGCATCCATTACCACTGCGCCCCCTGTCTGGATGCCTGGCTGGCGGAGATAGACACGGCCATGCCGCGCAACAAACTGTTCGACCTCATCGCCGCTCATCTGGACCGCGAGATACACCGCCTCTACCGCCTCTATCCCTGCAACTACATCGCCGCCCGTCTGCTCGACGGCGACGAGGGGCTCAAGACCCGCTATACCGATGCCGACGAGCAGCGCTTCCTGGCCTATATAGAACAGCAAATAGGCAAGATCCACCTTGAGGGGAAAGATCCTGCCTATCTGCGTGAGCGGATGCTCACTATGTATGCCAATCCCTACCACAACTGGGTCAAGGCGCAGTAGGGCTTACCTTACCACCACCTTTACACCGCGGTGCAGGTAGATACCGCTTTGTGTGGGCCTTGCCACACGGACGCCCTGCAGCGTATACCATTCTTCATAGCCGCCGGCATCGGTCGTACTGTCCTTGATGCCGGTGGTTTCGTCGTCGATGGTCAGGTTCAGACCGTCGGCGGCCTGGGGCAGCGCGTCGGCGGGCAACTGCAGGTAGGCTTTGTTCGGGCCGAAGTTGCCCGTCGTGCTCACTTTGAAGAAACCGACACCGGTGCCGCTCTTGGCCAGTATCAGGTTGGCATAGTCGCCCTCGGTGGGGCCGAGCTGTATGGTTCCGGTCACTCCCACCAGCAGGTTCTGCAGTTCGGTGCTGCTGCCTTGGGTGGCGAAGCGTGTGGGGTCAAAGCCTGCCGGCAGCGACACCTTGTCGTCGGTCGACCTGATGACGATGCCGGTATAGGCCGGCACCTGGTTGATGCGGGTGAGGATGACGGAGCGCTTGGCCGTGTTGAATCCCGTGGCGATATAGGCCACCAGCGAAGTGTTGCCGTCGAGGGTGAAATCGAGGTCGCTGGCGGAGCAGTAGGTCATCCAGTAGTTTTTCGGCGTCTCCGATTCTTCCACAATCGTGATTATGGGGTCCGATGCGCCGCTGGCCTTGGTGATATAAGCCTGCGAGCCGTTGATGCCGTTGGCGGGCCGGGTCACGGAGGCGGCGTTGTCGCCCAGGAGGAGCACGCTGCCGTCGGTGGCGGGATAGTCGATTCGCAGCATGGCACCGGTAAAGGTGTAGTCGCCGTAGGTGGCGGCATAGCCGTTCATGGCTTTCCAGTTGTAGGTGGGCTTGATGGGCACTACCCCGTCGAAGTGCGGTGTGGATACTACGTCGGTGGTGGGTTTGATGAGGTAGGGCTCGCCTGCCACCACGCCGCGTGTGGCGGGGGTGGTGAAGAGCATCTCACGGCCGTCGGCAGAGACAGCGGTAAACTGCTTCAGACCGTAGCCGGTGCCGAAGACTGCGGAGAGCTGGGCCTCTGTGGCGGCAAACGGCAAAGTGAGCGCCTGCCACTGGTCCTTCACAAAGGTCCGTCCCTTCATGGTGGCGTTCACGAGGTGGTCGGCGGCATTGGCCAGAGGGGTGCTGCTGCTGGTGGTCACGTCGTAGGTGAAGGCGGTGGGAGTGGACACGGCGGCATAGCGGGCGTTGACCAGTGTTTGCACGCGGTCGATGCGTGTGGAGAGCCACTCCTTCAGCTGTTTCACATAGGAGGCCTGGTCTTGCCAGGAATAGAATTTCTCCATACTGCCGTCGGGAGGAGTCACGCCCCATCGGCTGTAGTTCATGGCCCAGGTCTGGGCCACGGTCTCTGCCAGGCGGTCTATCTTCTCGTTCAGCTGCTTCTTCATGCCGGCGGCTATCAGACTGTCGAGCTTGTGCTTCATGGCTGTGATGAAGAGCGGGTCGCTGTAGAGCTGGTCGACGAAGGTCTTGATAGACGACGAGTTCTCGAAGTCCACCGTCAGGTCGTTGTCGTTGGCGCAGGTGATGTTGCCGTAGGCCAGGTCTTTGTCCCACACCGGGCCCAGACTGAGTTTGGTGTCGGTGTCGCGGTAGGCTTTGACCGACATGATGCCGTCCCAGTCGGCGGTGATTTCGGTGATGAGGAGGAATTTCATCCAACTGTCCTCATCGTTGTAGGCGCGCCATCCGTGCGGGTCGGTGCCGCGGTCGAAGGCCGGTTTCCAGGTGTTGACGAGCCAGTCCTTAATAGGGTCGATGACGGCATTGCACGAGGCGGCGTCGGTCTCGTCGGCCGGTTCCGGGTTCTTGATGTTCACCTGCAGGTTGTCCTGAGAGAAGCACATGGGTTGGTCGAGCATGTCGCCCCTGCCTTGGAACTCCACATACCAGCCCGTGTCCTCGTCAACCGGTATGCGGTCGGGGTCGGCCTCGGGATGGTCGGTCACCTGGTAGGTGCCACGGTAGTCGCCGTTGATGACCAGGTCGACGAATTTATAGCCCGGTGTGAACGGCATGCCTATCATCTCGGAGAGTTCGGCGGTCAGCGCGTTGCGTATGAGTGAGTTGTCGAAGGCGTTGGCCAGCAGCACCCAGTTGCGTTTCTGGTAGCCGCGTCCTAAGAGGTCGTGTTTGTGGGCCAGCCCGTCGGACGAGCCTTTCTTCTTGGCGAATTTCAGACGGTACGGACGTTTGGAGGGGTCGGCCGTGGAGTTGCCGCGCACTTTGATTTCCAGGTCGCGCAGGTCCGTTTCCTCAAACGACTCGCAGTAGTGGGGGCTCGAGGGGTCGCTGGTGGCCCTTACGGTGATGGTGGCGTTGTGGTAGAACGCTTCGCCGGTAGTCCTGTTTTTGGTAAGGTCGGTGTCCAGGTCGCCCACGTCGGGTATGTCGATATAGAGGGTGGGGGCATTGGTGAGCTGCACCCGGTAGGCCATTTTCGAGGTGAGCGAGCCGTCGGGGGTGCCGTCGTTGGGGGTGGCCTCGAGCGAAACCAAGGGGGTGGTGCCGCTGGCTGTCGAGCTCAGCACGATGCTCCAGGCGGGCAGGGTGAGGTTGCCGGCTCCGCCGTCCCACTGGAATTTGATTCTCTTGCCCTCCACATATTTATAATAGGTCTTCCCGTCGTTGGGCACGCCCATGCTGTAGTAGTTGCCTTTCAGCTTGAGGGTGCTGTTGCCCAGTGCAGCCACATTGTCATAATTGTCCATCGCCACGGTCACGTTGCTGAACACGGGATTGCTGACGGTCGACTTGGTTCGGATGAAATAGCAGGCACCGGCGGTGATGGCAGGCTGCTGCATCTGTTTGAAGAAGAATGTCTGCCCCTCGAAGCGGTCGAATGCCTCCAGGTAGTAGTTGTCTGTGCCGAAGGCTTGGTCGAGCACGGCTTTCGTAGCGTTGAAAGGCAGGCAGATTGGCTCCCACACACCGGAAATGAAGGTGCGGTTGCTGAGGGTGATATTGTAGGTGGAGCCAGTGGTGAGACTGCCCGAGTAACTCCACCAGTTGGTGGCGTCGATGGTTATGTTTTCTGCTGCCCGGGCCTTGCCGGGGAGTGATAGCACTGCGGTGAGGCAGAGCAGGAATAACCACAGTCGGTTTTTGGTGAGCCTGGATGCTGTCGGCAGCATGCTGCTTCCTTTTGGTTTGCAGTAGTACATACAGTGAAGGTTAGTAAAAAGGTCAGTTTTGCATCTTTAACAGGGTGCAAAGGTAGGACTTTTTTTTACAACCGGACAAAAAAGTCTAATTATTTTCTTTGAACTGCCGCAAAATCCGGGCTATCGTCTGGCTGATATTTCCTCGGGCCACCTCCTGGCGCAGAGCCTCTTCGAGAGGCAGACCGGGAGGATTGATGCACTCTGCAAAGGCGAATCCCGCCTCGAGCAGCACCTCGCGGTCGCTGATTTTGCCTGCGATGAGGCAGGTGGGCACACCGCCCGCCTTCTGAAGGATGCCCATGGGCAACTTGCCCATCAGCGTCTGGCGGTCGGCGGAGCCTTCGCCGGTGACGATGAGGCGAGCGCCGCGCACCGTCACCTCGAAGTGGATGGTGTCGAGCAGGAGTGAGATGCCCGAACGGCATTCGGCGTTCATGTACTGCAGGAAGGCGTAGCCCAGTCCGCCAGCTGCGCCGGCACCCTCCTCGGCTGAGCGGTCGAAGCCGAAATGCCGGGCCGACACCTCGGCAAAACGCCGGGCTCTCTCGTCGAGCTGGACCACCATCTCGGGGGTGGCACCCTTCTGGGGTGCGAAGACATGGGCGGCGCCGTTCTCACCGCAGAGCGGGTTCTTCACATCGGAGGCCAGGGTGAACCTCACCGGTTTCAGTTCGGCGATGTCGTCCCACTGACCGTGCGGTGCAAAGGCATCGATGAGCGCTCTGAGCATACCCGTGCCCGAATCGCTGGTGGCGCTGCCGCCGAGACCTACGATGATGTGGCGGGCACCCCTGCGCACGGCGTCGGCCACCATCTGGCCCACTCCGTAACTGGTGGCCACCAAGGGGTTGCGCTCCTCGGCCGTCAGCAGCGAGAGTCCGCAGGCCTGTGCTACCTCTATCACCGCCATGTCGCCGTGGAGCAGGTAGCACCCCCTCACGGTGCGCATCATGGGGTCTTTCACGGCCATCTCTATCAGCCGGCCGCCCACAGCGGCATGGAAGGCCTCGGTAAACCCCTCGCCGCCGTCGCTGACGGGCACCTGAACAATTTCCGCGTCCGGGCATACGGCCCTCGCCCCTTCTGCTGCGGCCTCATTGGCCTCGCGCGAACTCATACAGCCTTTGAATGAGTCCAGCGCCATCACTATCTTCATACGCTACAGTCTTTTCTATCGTTTAAGGTTATCTATCGGATAGCAAAGATAGCGATTTTTTTCAGATAATCACGCCAACCCTACTGTATTTTGCGGGCAGAGGAGCCGTTTTACAGGCAGCCGGCCTGGCGCAGCACCTCCTCGCAGCGGGCTATGTCGTCGGGTTTCAGCACAAATCTGGCCTTCTCACCCTCGGAGAAAGCGTACATGTACTTGATGCCGATGCCCGCGGCGGCCAGATGGCTGAGAACCTCTCCCATGGACCCCGGGCGGTCGGTACACTCTATGCACACCACGTCGACCAGCGACACGGCGAAGTTGGCTTCGCTCAGCACCTGTACGGCGCGTTCGGTGTCGGCCACCACGATGTGCATGATGCCGAAGTCGGGCGCCTCGGTCATGGAGAAGGCCTTCATGTTGATGCCGTGGGCCCCCAGCAGTCGGGCCACCTCGCTGATGCGGCCCGTCTTGTTCTCAAGAAACAAAGATATCTGTTTTATCATAACGCTATTCTTTATTGTCGGTTTTTCGGTGGCAGCCTATTTCAGCTTGCGCAGGTCGATGACCCGCTTCGACTTGCCCTGGCTGCGCTCTATGCTGCCCGGCTCCATCAGTTTCACGTCGGCCTTGATGGAGATGACGCTCTTCAGTTTGTCGGCCAGCGCCTTGCGGATGGCCATCATCTGTCCTATCTCGTCGTTGAAGTAGTCTTTGCGCACCTCCACCTGCACCTGCATGGTGTCGAGGTTGTTCTTGCGGTCCACCACGAGCATGTAGCGGGGCTCGAACTGCGGCATGGAGAGGATGACGCTCTCCACCTGCGACGGAAACACGTTGATGCCTCGGATGATGAGCATGTCGTCGGAGCGTCCCATCACCGGTCCCATGCGCACGGCGGTGCGTCCGCAGGAGCAGGTGCCTCCCATCAGCGTGCACAGGTCGCGTGTGCGGTAGCGCAGCAGCGGCATTCCCTCCTTGGTGAGCGTGGTGAACACCAGTTCGCCGCTCTGTCCCAGGGGCAACGGTTCGAGCGTCTCGGGGTTGATGATTTCGGGGTAGAAGTGGTCTTCGCAGATGTGCGAGCCGTTCTGCGCCTCACACTCGTAGGATACGCCCGGTCCGCACACTTCGCTCAGTCCGTAGAGGTTGTAGCCTTTCAGTCCCAGCCGCTCCTGTATCTCCTGGCGCATGCTTTCCGTCCATGGTTCGGCGCCGAAGGCACCAATGCGCAGCTTCAGGTTCTCCTTCTTCATGCCCAGCCGCTCCATCGTCTCAGCCAGGTAGAGGGCGTACGACGGTGTGCAGGCGATGCCGCTCACCCCGAGGTCCTGTATCAGCTTGAGGTGCTTCTCGGTGTTGCCGGTAGAGGCCGGCACCACGGCGGCGCCCAGTTTCTCCACCCCGTAGTGGGCGCCGAGGCCGCCGGTGAAGAGACCGTAGCCGTAAGACACGGAGAAGGTGTCGCCGCGCCGCACGCCAAAGGCGGTGAGGGCGCGCGCCATGCCTTCCGACCATACCTCGAGGTCGCGGCGGGTGTAGCCCACGATGGTGGGATTGCCCGTGGTGCCCGACGAGGCATGCACGCGCACTATCTCCGACGGTGCTGCGGCCTGCAGGCCGTAGGGATAGTTGTCGCGCAGGTCTTGCTTGGTGGTGAAGGGCAGTTTTGTTATGTCGTCGATAGAATGGATGTCGGCCGGGGTGAGGTCCATGGCCTGCATCTTCTCACGGTAGAAGGGCACATTGCGGTACACCAGGGCCACCAGTTTCTCCAACCGCTTGCCTTGCAGGTGGTGCATCTCGTCGCGGCTCATGCACTCCTTGTTCTTGTTCCAAATCATTATCTTTTCACCTATTTGTTAGAAATTTCCTATTGAAAACTATAAAATCGGTGCAAAAATAACAATTTTTCTGATAATCTGATAAGATTATGCGAATTTTTCTGACTTTTTATTGTCGGAGAATGGGCGGCAGGCCGCCTCCCCCTACAGCCGTACCACGAGTCCGATGCGTTTCATGCCCCTCGCCACTTGGATGACGATGAGTGAGAAGGCCAGCGAGAGGAGGATGCCTGCCACTCCATAATAGACCCCCTGCGGCAGGTGCAGGCCCAGGGCGCCGCAGACGGGATACCACACATACGGCAGCAGGTAGCAGGTGAGGGTGGCGGTGCCGGCCGGGGCGATGGGAGCCGTCCAAGCCGTGTGGTCCTTGATGTCGGTGAGCCAGTAGGCGGAGGCCGTGAGGGGGAAGAAGAGGGCCAGGCAGAAGAAGAGCCAGGTGGGGGTGCCTTGTAACTTGGAGACAATCCACCAGTGGTGGGCGGCCCATCCGGCCGCCAGCATCACCGCGCCGATGCCGAGGAAGAGGAGGATGAGGCGGCTGTGCTGTCCACGGGCCTTGTAGTGGCGCATCAGCATCGAGGCGGCCAGGCCGGAGAGGCAGAAGGCGTGGCCGCTCCATCCGCCCGGCACGAAGGGCAGCAGCAGACAGCGCGAGAACCACGACTGCGGCACCAGGCTGCTGCTGTTGAGCACACAGAGCACGATGCCCAGCACCGCCGCCACCAGCACCCACTTCATGGTGCGGCGGCAGAGGAGGTAGGCGAGGGCGGTGACCAGGTAGCTCCATCCTATAAGGCCCAGAATGCCCCACCAGCCGGTGACGAACGGCTTGCCCTGCACATCGCACCACACCACCATGCCTAGCAGGAGGAGCGCCCCCGCCGCCTTGAGCGCTGTCACGACAGCCGTGCGGTGGGCGAGGGGAGTGTCCTCGTAACGGGTCCAGATGAGGAAGAAGCCCGCTATCATGAGCAGCGAGTAGGTGAGGTAGGGAATATGGCCGGCCCCCTCCTCGCAGTTGAGCGTGAAGAGTCCCATCACCACCAGGGCGAAGCTGCGCCACAGGATATGGCTGAGCACACTCCACTGCGAGGCGCCGCGCCTGAGGCGGTTGTCGATGGCGAAAGGCACCGACATGCCCACGCAGAAGAGGAAGGCCGGGAAGATGGTGTCGCTGAATCCCAGCATGTCCTCATCGGCGGCGGCATGGAAGAGCCAGTGGGGCACGCCCTTAAGCCCCGGGATGTCGTTGACAAAGAGCATCAGCATCATGGTGAGGGCGCGGATGGCGTCGATGCTCGCCACACGGCGGGAGGAGGTCTGCGTCATGGCCTATTCGAACACGAAGTCAATCAGTTTGCAGAGCGATTTCTCCTTGGTGTCGGAGTGGAAGGTGAAGAAGAGGGCGTGCTTGCCGTTCACTTGTGCCAGGTCGGGCAGCGCCACGCTCATCTCGCGGGCCTCCTGCGGCATGTCGGCCTTCAGTTCTATGGTGCCCAGCACCTTGCCGCCCTGTGAGGTCCAGGGCCGGTCTATCATGATGTCGATGGTGCCGTCCACGCCCTCGGGTATGAGTTGCAGGAGCAGTTTCACCTCTTTCTTGTCCGTGGTGTGCTTGAAGTTGAAGTATTTGTAGCCCACGATGCTTCCGTCGGTGTTGTTCACCACGAGGTTGCTGTTGTTCACGGGGTCGTAGGGCGCGTCGAAATTGGTCTCCGTGCCGTAGGAGGCCTCGACGTAGGAGCCGTAGAAGATGTTGTCCGGCCATTTGTGCTCGGCCACCTTCGGTCCAGTGTGCCAGCAGGCGATGCCGGCCGAGTGGCGCTCCAGCGGGTTGAGTCCGTCGAGCGAGAAGCCCTCCGAGTTGTACTCGCCCTCGCTGATTTCCACCTTGCCGCCGGGTGCCGGGTCCACCTTCACGGTGATGGGCGCCACCATGGCCTGGCGGGCATACTCGTTGAGGCCCGACTGCCTATGGTAGAACACATACCACTGCCCGTCGATCTCGCAGATGCTGCCGTGGGTGTTGCCGCTCACATTGCCCGATGCGATTACCTCGCCCTGCTCGTTAGTCTCACGTCCGCGGCCGTCGATGATGGTGCCGCCGTAGGTCCAGGGTCCCAGGGGATGGTCGCTGTAGGCGTAGGCCAGGGTGTAGTTGGTGTCGGGCAGTCCGAACTCGCCGGGTTTGGACCACCGGCTGTAGACGAACACATACTTGCCCTGTATCTTGCGGATGGAAGAGGCCTCGAAGAAGCGGAAGTCGCCCTTCTGGTTGCGTCCCGACACCATGTCCTCCACCACCTGGGCGCCGGGTTTCAACGTGGCCATCGTGGCGGGGTCGAGTTCGGCGGCGTACGACCGCTCGAAGCCCCAGTAGCCATACACCCGTCCGTCGTCGTCGACAAACACGGCGGGGTCGAATTGCAGCACGCCGTCCACCTTGTTGGGGTCGTCCTTGCTCCAGTTGCACACCTCGAAGGGTCCGTTGGGCCGTGAGCTCTTGGCTATCAGACTGTTGCGGCCGCCCGTCTGGTCGTTGGGATAGAGATAGTAGGTCTTGGTGCCGTCGGAGGCTGTCACGAGGGCCACATCGGGCGCATAGAGCACATCGGCGGTGCCGGCCGAGTCGAAGGGCTCGCCCTTGGCGTTCTTGTCCACCACCAGTATCACGCCGTCGTAGCGCCAGTGGGTCAGGTCGTCGGTGGCGGCCGACCACACCACCTGGTCGCGTCCGCAGTAGGCGTCTTTCAGGTTGTCGTGCGAGCCGTAGATGTAGACGCGCTTCTTGCCCGGGTTGTCGGGGTCGTCGAACACGTAGGGCTCGCCGTCGGGAATGTGTTCCCAGAGGGGCAGGTAGGGGTTGCCCACGGTTTGGAGGGTGGCTGTCTTTCCGCTCTCCGTCTGCGGGGAGCACGATAGGGCCAGCGCCGCGCAGCAGGCGGCGGCAAGGGTCATGGTAAGATTGCTGCGTTTCATGTGTATGGGTGTTTTAAATAATCTTGGATAGTGGGAATGATTATAGGTGATGGATTTCGGTTTGCAGGTCTTCCAGGAATCTGGCGGCCTGGCGACCGTCCATCTGCGCATGATGGAACTGGAGCGAGACGGTGAGCGTGGTCTTGAACCAGCGGTGCCGGTATCGGCTCCAGGCGAGGAAGGGATTATTGTAGATGCCGCTGTATTGGTTGACGATGCCGTCGAGCTCGGTGCCCACCACCGCCGATGTTCCGATGAGTGCGGCGCCCTCGTCGTTGATGGGCCTGCCGGTGGCGGCCGCCTCCTGTGTTATCCGGTCGTAGTCGCGGCTGAACTGCTCCAGGTCGGGGCTGTAGGGCACGTCGCAGTTGGTGATGCCGCCCTGTGCGGTGTCCACAATCACATTGATGGCCAGGCGGTCGAACCGGTAGAGCTTCCCCTTTTCCGGCAGCAGATAGCACTCTTCGATGCCGCTTGCGGCCCGGCCGATGCACCAGCACAGGAGCATGTTGAATTTCAAGCCCTTCCGCCGGCTTATCTTGCGGAGCCGCGTCACGTCGAAGGTCTTGAAGAGCGTCACCATGGGCACGGGCGACTTCATCCACATCGCGAAGGCTTGCGCCCGGGTGGTTTCTTGGGGGGTTATTTCCTGTTTCATCCTCTACAGCTTCTTCCGCCTCTCGGGTTCAGTGAGAGCCCGCTTGTGCGAAATGTGGTTCTCGGACACAAAGATACAACACTTTTCGGAATAATCGTTTTTTTTATTTACATCTTTTGTCGTGCTATGTGTAGAGGAGGATATCGGCGGCTTGCTATCCGGCAGGAAAGAAAAATCATTTTTATCTTGATATTTTATCTTGATAAAAGTGTATGGAATGCACATTTTTATCTTGATAAAAGTGTATGGAATCCACTTTTTCGTCAAAATGTTGCTCTCGAAAAAGTGGACACGAGATAGGGGAAAAGTGAGAGGGATGTAGTACTTTTGCACATGGGTTGCCCCCGAAGTGGAGGGCGTAGCCC
>CACYUZ010000068.1:0-16597 GCA_902777645.1 uncultured Prevotellaceae bacterium
AAACAGACGGCCAAAAATAAAACAACTTAATTCATCCTGCAATTTGAGCTATTGAGTACCAACTACTCAAAATTATCCTGCAAAATGAGCTATACGCCGGAAATTATACAAAAATTAAATTCAAAAATTAATCGCGCTGCGCGCCGAAATTATTCTTGGGAGTCGCTCTGCGAGCGAGAAATCTTTCAAAATCATATCAAAATCAAACAGAATCGTGGAGCGGGGAAGAAAATATTGGTGAGTACGCCTAAAGGCATACTCATTTTTTCGGCGCCCTGACGGGCGGAAATTATACAAAAATTAAATTCAAAAATTAATCGCGCTACGCGCCGAAATTATGAGCGTATGCCTAAGGGCGTACACTAAACAATATAAACTACGGATTTATCTGATTAGGCTGATTTTTGCTGTATCTAAATCAGATAAATCAGATAAATCCGTAGTTTTTAATTCACTGATTAGGCTGATTTTTGCTGTATCTAAATCAGATAAATCAGATAAATCTTCTTTTTGGCAGGAGCTTTCTTGGGTTTGTCGGCAGCGGCGTCGAGTTTGGCCTTCAGTTTGTCCTCCTCGGCCTGCATCTTCTCCACCTTTGCCTTGAGGCGTGTGATTTCCTTGTCCTTCATGGCAATCTCGTCGCCCTGGTTCTTGATGGTGGTGAGCAGCGAGTTGAGCTCCTCGTTCTCAATCTCCTCGGGATAGAGACTGTTGACACGGGTGATGAAGTCGCCCAGGATGTTCATATAGTTGGTGAAGGCATCGAACGGTGTGCTGTAGATACCACGGTCCAGACCCACGTTGGAGGGTTTGGTGGTCATGAAGCGGAAGTTGTTGGAAGCCTGCAGGTAGTCCCAGTCCTGGTTGATGCGCGGATCGTTGGCGATGCGCACACGCTCGGCCACACTGTAAAGTTTGTCGAATGCCTCGCGCTGCATGGGGTTACCCAGCCAGCAGCTCACGTCGCGCTCTTCGTCGACCCATGAAAGTGTGTCGGGCACATCGAGTGAGCCCACGCTCTTCATCTTCATGCAAATCTCGGTAGGTGTGGAGAAGGTGATGCCCTTGGCCTTGGCGCAAACCGGCAGCGCCTTGATGAACTCGAGGATGTTGCTGGAGAGCGGCTGTGCGATACCCAGTGCGGAGAGCTCCATGAAGATATTGATAATCTGCTCTTCCTCGGGGAAGTTGGCGATGCGCTCGATGTAGTTGTCGGCGAAGAGGGGGTATCCCTCCCACTCGCTGTTGTTGAAGCGGAGCGAGATGTCGTCGCTCAGGTTGACATCACGGAGCAGCAGCTTCAGGTTGGGTGCGATGGCGCAGTTGTAGACATAGTGGGGCGACTTCCATCCCAGGACGTGGCGTGCACCCTCGGTGAGCATGCCCTTGAAGCCCATGGCTGCAGCCTGTCCGCCGATGTCGTCGCTGTAGATGAGCGACGAGTTACGCAGCACCTGCGGCTCCTGTCCGAAGTACTCCTTAATCTTGATGGCCTGACGGCGCACCTCAGCAGCGAACGACTCCTCGTCTTTGAGCGAGGCGAGTCCGTGGGAGTAAGGCTCTGCGAGGAACTCGACGCATCCCGTCTCATTGAGCTCCTGGAGTTTCTCCAGCACCTGCGGGGCGTGCATTTCGAGCTGCTCTATGCCCACGCCGGAGAGCGAGAAGGCCACTTTGAAATACTTGCCGTGCTCCTTGGCCATTTCGAGGAGGGCGCCCAGTGCCGGCATATAGGAACGTTCGGCGATGTCGGAGATAAGGCGCTCGTTCTCGTAGTCGTCGTAATAATAATGGTCGGTACCGATATCGAAGAAACGGTAACGTTTGAGATGAATGATTTGGTGTATCTCAAAATAAAGACATATCGTTTTCATTGTCGTAGAATATTTACTTGTTAATGGTGCGGATATACAAATCCTTTATCTTACGGCCCACTTTCTCCCACGTGATTTGGTCGACCTCACGCTTGCCCTCATCCTGCAGATAGTGGAAGAGGCTGTCGTTGTGGCAGATAGAGTAGATGGCATCGGCCAGGGCATGAATGTCCCAATAGTCCACCTTGATGCAATTGTTCAGAATTTCGGCACAGCCGCTCTGCCATGAGATGATGGAGGGCGTGCCGCACTGCATGGCCTCGAGTGGAGAGATGCCGAAGGGCTCGCTCACCGAAGGCATGACGTAGACATCCGAATCCTTGAGGCACTCGTAGACCTGCTTGCCGCGCATGAAGCCCGGGAAGTGGAAACGGTCGGCGATGCCCCGCTCGGCAGCGAGCTGTATCATGGCGTCCATCATATCGCCCGAGCCCGCCATGCAGAAACGCACGTTTCGTGTGCGGTGGAGCACCAGGCTGGCCGCCTCGACGAAATACTCCGGTCCTTTCTGCATGGTGATACGTCCGAGGAAAGTGACCACCTTCTCCTTGTTGGTGTGGTCGGGTCGCGGGATGTCCTGCAGTTCCTGTCGCAGGGGATATACAGCATTGTGCATGGTGAACACCTTGCGCGGATCCTGGAAGTAGTGGTTGATGACGGTCTGCCTTGTGAGTTCCGACACACACATGATGCAGTCGGCATTGTCCATACCGTCTTTCTCGATGGAATAGACGGTGGGGTTCACCTTACCGCGGGAGCGGTCGAAGTCGGTGGCATGCACGTGGATACAGAGCGGTTTTCCGCTCACCTGCTTGGCATGAATACCGGCGGGATAGGTGAGCCAGTCGTGGGCATGGATGATGTCGAACTCCTCGGTGCGTGCCACTACGCCTGCGATGACGGAATAGTTGTTGATTTCCTCATGCAGGTTTTTGGGATAGCCTCCGGCGAACTCCATGCATCCCAGGTCGTTGACATGCATATAGTTGAAGTCGGCATAGATATGGTCGCGCAGACGGAAATAGTAGTCAGGGTCCATGATGTTGCCCACGCGGTTGCGCACATAGTCGCGGTCGACGTTACGCCATGCGATAGGCACTGCGCACATGGCCACGATGCGGCATGCGCTCTGGTCCTCATCGCCGAAGGGGCGCGGCAGACAAAGAGTGATATCCATATCTCCCTGGGCGTGCAGTCCCTCGGAGATACCATAATTGGCTGTGGCGAGTCCACCATACACATGAGGAGGATACTCCCATCCAAACATTAAAACTTTCATATCGTTTCTCCTCCTTTATTTATAGGTATATGATTCGAACAGGTTGAGTGTGCGCAGAATCTCGGCCACATTCATGGCAAACGACATAGCGCCGCGTCCGTGGAAGGGCGGGTTGCCGTCGAAGAGCTCGCTGATGGTACCCAGGCAGTGGTAGTACATCTCGTCTTCATAGCCCACGAGCTGCCGTTCGACGAAGCTGAGTCGGGTGCGCTTGTAGAGTTTGAGGCAAGCCTCCATGTAGAAGCCGCCGAGCCACGGCCATGCCGTGCCCTGGTGGTAGGCGTAGTCGCGCTGTGTCTGCGGTCCCACATACATGGGGTTGTAGCCGCCGCTCTTAGGCGAGAGCGAACGGAGTCCCTTGGGTGTGAGGAGCTCGCGTGTGCAGATGTCGAGCACTCCCTTCTTCTGCTCCTGCGAGAGGGGCGAGTAGTCGAGCGCCACGGCGAAAATCATGTTGGGGCGTACGCTCCAGTCGATCATATTGCCGTCGACATAGTCGTAGAGATATCCATACTCATTGAGGAAGGTATCGACGAAGGACACCTTGCACTTCTCGGCCATTTCCTCGAGCCGTGCGGCGCGTTCCTTGTCGCCGAACTCGTTCTCGAGGCGTGCGCAGTAGCGGAGGGCGTTGTACCAGAGTGCGTTGAACTCCACCACATAGCCCGAGCGGGGCACTACAGGCCGTCCGTTGGCGGTAGAGTTCATCCACGTCACGGCGCGGTCGCGTCCTTCGGTGTGTACCAGTCCGTTTTCCTCGAGGGTGAGATTGGGATGTCCGTTGCCGGCGATGTAGTCGACGATGTCGTTGACCAGTCGGCCGTACATCTGGTAAGCCTTGGGCAGTGTGCACTCCTTGCCGTACTGCTGCACGGCCCATACGGCCCAGAGCGGCACGTCGGGCTGCTCAATCTCGTAGATCTTGGTGGTGTTGGGTTTTCCCTCCATAAACTCGCGGAGTCCCTTCTCGGCCGTCTTCATGACCAGTTCGAAGTAGTCCTGCTCCTCGATGGCGAGGGTGAGTCCCGGCAGGGAGATGAAGGTGTCGCGCGCGCGGCACTTGAACCACGGGTAGCCGGCCAGCAGATAGCGGTCGTCGTTGGGCTGGCGGTTGTGGAACTGGTGTGCGGCATTGACGAGGCAGTGGAAGAAGTTGTCGCGCGGTGCGCGTTCCTCCACCTCGCTCTCAAACAGTTTCTTGAGCGAGCTCGACTTGATAGAGGAGGTAGAGCCAGAGAAGACGACGCTTTCGCCCTTCTTGATGCTCATCTCGAAATAGCCGGGCACGTAGAGGTCCTCGTTGGAGGCATAGCCGCGCTCCTGCTCTTTGGGATACTCCACGCCGCGGTACCAGTCGGGTTGGAAGATGAAGCTGTTTTTCTTGCTGAACTGCATATAGAGGTCGGGATAGCCGGCATACATGCATGTTTTGATACCATTGTCCACCTCGGTATACTCCCGGCTGGCGGTATGGTTCTCGTGTGTGAACTGTCGCACGCTGCGGAAAGCGAGGAACGGGCGGAAACGCAGTTTGGTGGCAGAGTGTGCGTCGACGAGTGTGTAGCGTATGAGGATACGGTCCTCATAGTGCTGGAACACCACCTCTTTCTTGAGCACTACACCTCCCACCCGGTAAATCGTGGTGGGCACCTTGTCGCAGTCGAACTCGCGTATGTACTTATGGCCTTTGGGGCTGAAGTTGTTGCCCTGGTATTTGTGGAGTCCGAGGTTGAACTCCGCACCGTGCTGCACCACCGTGACGTCGAGCGATGAGAGCAGCACATGGTTCTCATCGTCCATCTCAGGTATGGGCACCACGAGCAAGCCATGATACTTCCGCGTGTTGCAGTCGACAATCGTGGAACAGGAGTAGGCACCGGAGCGGTTGGTTCTCAGCAGCTCCCTGGGCAGCGACTCCTGCAGGTTTGTCATCAGCGCTTTTTCTAATCGTAGATAGCTCATAGTTGTTCTATTAAGGTTTGAAATAAATATTTTTCATTAGTTAGTAACATCAAAATCCGCACCTCACATTGATGAGGTGTAAATTTTGCTCAAAGGTAATAATTTTTGCATTTAACACAAAATATTCGCCCTATTTTTTCTTAATAGGAAAAGAAAAAGCCGCAGAGGAGATTTTTTAACAGAGAAATATTTCCCGATTTGTGAAAAAATTGTAAATTTGCGGTCATTGGGGTGATTAGCGCCCCTTCCATATATATGAAAAGCCTTATAAGATGACGATAGAAGATACAGAGAAGAGCTTTCAGTTGGACGGCATAGAAAAAGGTATCCGCACATTGTGGCCCAGTCTGACGGACATTCAGGAAACACTTTTGCTCTCGCGCATGGTAGTGCGTCAATTCAACAAGCAAGAGGTGATATACAGTGCCCGCAGCATGCCCCACTACATACTGGTGGTGTTGCGGGGCAAGGTGAAGGTATTCAAGGACGGCATAGGCGGCCGCAACCAGATAATCCGTGTTGTGAAGCCCGTGGAGCTGTTTGGCGCCCGCGCCTATTTTGCCGGCGAGCTTCACAGCAGCACTGCCACCACGCTTGAGCCCTCGGTGATAGCCTTTATTCCCTCTGAGGTGATGATGGAGGTAATCAGGGCCAACTCTGAGGTGAGCATCTCCTTCATCCGCCATCTTGCCATCCACCTGGGTCATTCCGACACCCGCACGGTGACGCTCACGCAGAAGCACATCCGTGCCCGTCTGGCCGAGACGCTGCTTTTCCTGAAGAGCCAGTACGGCATGGAGAGCGACGGTCAGACGCTGAACATCTACCTGAGCCGCGAGGACCTTGGCAGTCTGTCGAACATGACGACGAGCAACGCCATCCGCACGCTCGCCTCCCTGGCCGAAGACGGTGCTGTGGCCATAGAGGGCAAGAAGATAAAGATTCTGCAGGAAGACGCCCTTCAGGCCATCTCGCAGGAGAAGCTGCTGAAATAAAGGGAAGTTAAAGGGACATTTGTGGTTTTGAAGGGAAGTTAAAGGGAAGTTAAAGGGAAGTTAAAGGGACATTTGCCCTATTGACAACCCTTTAAATCAGGAAGTTGACCACTTCCTGTTCCACCTGCACTTTGAATGTACCCACGGGAGCGTTCATGAGACGTCCGTCGATGCCGATGAGCGCCCTTTCAGCCTTTTCGACCGTCACCTCCTTGGTGCGGTAAGGATGCACGCTGCCGTGGTTGAGAATTTTTCCGCTGTAGAGCAGGTAGAAGCCCTCTACGAGTTGTGTGACCTGCGGGTGATAGACCACGGAGACATCAAGCAGTCCGTTGTAAGGCACGGCATTGGGTGTGAATCCGTATCCGCGTGCGTTGCCGATGCACACCGTCATGACTTTGCGGTCGATGACATCGCTTTCGATGCGCAGCCGCATTTTATACTCCAGGCGCTGGAAGATCATGAGCAGCGATGACGGTATGAAAGAGAGGGCGCCGAGCAGTCCGTGCGCCCTTCGGCGCAGGTTCATGACCGAGGCCACCAATCCTATACAGATGCAATTGAGGAAATAGCGCCGGCATCGTTCGCCCTGCTGGTTGGTGTAGCGTATGCATCCGATGTCCACCCGTCGCACGCGGTGTCGTACCAGCCGTTCGATGTTGTCTTCGAGTTCTGTATCGCGGAAGTCCCAGAAGCGTGCGAAATCGTTCATGGTGCCGTTGGGAATCACCCCGAGTGTGATTTGTTCTCTCACCTCCCGGTCGGTGTGCATGACGCAGTTGACCGCCTCGTTGAGCGCCGAGTCGCCTCCTACGATGATGATGGTGGTGTAGCCATTGTTGATCATCATCTTGACGAGCCGTTCCACGCTTTTGGCGCTTTCGCTCTGCACATGGTCGTAGCTGACGCCTTTTTCCTTGAGGCATTTCTCGATGCGTGCCCATTTTTTCTTCGGGTTGACCACCCCTGTTTTGGGGCAATAGACGATGCCCCATCTTTTGTTGTCTTCCGCCATATATAGGTGTGTTCTATTAATTCTGTTTGATATTAAAGGCAGTATTTTTTCTTGTCGAGTTCCATCACCGCCTGTAGCATTTTGTCGAGCGGTTGGATGGCATCAATCCAGTGGATGACGCAGCCGCGGCGCTCCATGCCTCTGAACCACGTCATCTGCCGTTTGGCAAACTGGTGGATGGCTATTTCGAGGCGCGAGAACATCTGCTCATAGGAGGTGATGCCGAGCACGTACTCGGTGACATAGCGGTACTCCAGTCCGTAGTACATCAAGTCTTCGGCCGGTATGCCGCTGTCGAGCAGCGCCCGAATCTCCTCAACCATGCCCTGCTCGAGTCGGTCCTTGAGCCGACGTGTGATGCGCTCGCGTCGCACCTCGCGCGGCACATCGAGGCCCAAGATGAGTGCGTCGACGGCCGGTGCCTCCCTTTCGGGCATAGGTTGCTCGAGGTTGTGCATTTCAATCTCGATGGCCCTGATGGCCCGCTGTTTGGAGTCGACATCGGTGGTGTTGTGCATGGCGCTTCCGCTCTGCTCCTTCAGGTTGCGGAGCATGGCGGTGAGTTCGTCCATCGACTTCTCCTCCAGTTGCCGGCGGAGCGTTTCGTTCTGCGGCACCGGCGAGAGGTGATAGCCCTTGATGACCGCCTCGAGGTAGAGTCCCGTTCCCCCACAGAGGATGGGTCTTCGTCCTCTTGCCACGATATCGGCATAAGCCTGTAGGAAATCGTGCTGAAACTCAAAGAGATTGTACTTGGTGCCCGGCTCGCAGATATCGATGAGATGATAAGGAATCAGCTTTCCGTCGACGCGGTAGTCGGCCAGGTCCTTCCCTGTTCCGATGTCCATGCGCCGGTACACCTGCCGGCTGTCGGCGCTGATGATTTCGCCATCGAGACGGGCGGCGAGCGCTGTGGCAAGAGCCGTCTTGCCGCACGCCGTAGGTCCGAGTATGGTAATCATTCGCTGCATTGGAAGGCAAACTTACGAATTATTTCCGACATACGGCAAAGAAAAGGCCGATTTTTTCTTAACGCCGTGAGTTTGGGGCGTTTCGGGCTGTGGGAGACGGTTTATGGCGACACATCATTTGAGAAGAAAAAAGCCGCCCGGAAATTCCGGACGGCTTTATAATGATGGCTGATGTTTCAATATTATTTGAGCTCAGCGAGGTACTTGATGGTGCGAACCATCTGAGAAGTGTAGGAGTTCTCATTGTCGTACCAGGAAACGACCTGCACCTGATAGGTGTCCTCGTCGATCTGCGAAACCATGGTCTGGGTAGCATCGAAGAGCGAACCGAACTTCATACCGATGATATCGGAAGAAACGATGGGATCCTCGTTGTAACCGAACGACTCGTTGGCAGCAGCCTTCATGGCAGCGTTGATACCCTCGACGGTGATGTCCTTACCCTTCACCACAGCGATGAGGATGGTGGTAGAACCGGTGGGAGTGGGAACGCGCTGTGCGGAACCAATCAGTTTGCCGTTGAGCTCAGGAATAACGAGACCGATAGCCTTGGCAGCACCGGTGGAGTTGGGAACGATGTTCTGAGCGCCGGCGCGGCTGCGACGGAGGTCACCCTTGCGCTGCGGTCCGTCGAGAATCATCTGGTCGCCGGTGTAAGCGTGGATGGTAGACATGATACCCGAGCAGATGGGAGCGTACTTGTTGAGTGCGTCGGCCATGGGAGCGAGGCAGTTGGTGGTGCAGGAAGCAGCGGAGATAACGGTATCTTCGGGTTTCAGGGTCGTGTGGTTCACATTGTACACGATGGTGGGGAGGTCTTTGCCAGCGGGAGCGGAGATGACCACCTTCTTGGCACCAGCCTGGATGTGAGCAGAAGCTTTCTCCTTAGAGGTATAGAAACCGGTGCACTCGAGCACTACGTCGACGCCCAGTTCGCCCCAAGGCAGTTCAGCAGCATTGGGCTTAGCATAGATGGTGATTTCCTGACCATCAACGATGATAGAGTTCTCAGTTGCCTCTACGGTGTGCTTACCCTCACCGAACTTGCCGGCGAAACCACCCTGGCAGGTATCATACTTGAGGAGGTGAGCAAGCATTTTGGGGCTTGTCAAGTCGTTGATAGCGACCACTTCATAACCTTCAGCCTCGAACATCTGACGGAATGCGAGACGACCAATACGGCCAAAGCCGTTAATAGCTACTTTTGTCATTTTTAATTTAATTTATTTAAAAGGGTTGAAAATATCTTAATTAAATATTCACTTTTTATTACCTTTTTGCCTTAAAAAACGTGATAAATGTTTACAAACCGACCAAATTTTGAGGTGTGGTACATTTTTTTTCCGTTTTCGTGCACAAAATTACTATTTTTTTCTAATTTTGCATACGCAACAGTCTTAATAAAACCAAAAAAAGGCTTGTGCGGTGAGAATGGTCGGTTAAAAAGTGTTTGCCGCCAGAAGATTGCAAAATGCAGTTGACAAAACGCCATCTTTATGCTCAGACGCATAACGGATATAACATTATTAATTTTTATTTCGTTCATTAAAACAGATTAATTATGGGATTTTTTAAAGAGTTCAAAGAGTTTGCCATGAAAGGCAACGTAATGGACATGGCTGTCGGTGTGATCATCGGCGGTGCTTTTGGCAAGATTGTTACTTCACTGGTTGACGATGTGCTGATGCCTTTCATTGGTATGCTGACTGGCGGTGTAGACCTTTCGGGTCTGGAGTACAAGATGATGATTCCCTCTCCGGACGGCGGTGAGCCTCTGGCAGGTGCTGTTTTGAAATACGGTGCCTTTATCCAGAACATCATCGACTTCCTGATCATCGCATTCTGTATTTTCCTGATGGTGAAAGCCATGAACAAGCTCACCCCGAAGAAGGAAGAGGAGCCTGCCGCTCCCGCCGGCCCCACCCAGGAGGAGCTGCTCACTGAGATTCGCGACCTGCTGAAGAAGAAATAATGCTATTATAGGTTTTTAAAAAAGCGGCTTGCTCTGGTGGAGCAAGCCGCTTTTTTTATCTTTTCGGAGGAATCTGAGTAATCGGAGTAATCGGAGTAATCGGAGTAATCGGAGTAATCGGAGTAATCTGAATAATCTGAATAATCTGAATAATCGGAGTAATCGGAGTTATCGGAGTAATCGGAGTAATCGGATGGTAGGAGGGGGGTTCTAATCGGCGTAGTAGGCGGCCCATTCTACGAGGTCTTCACGGACATAGCCTATCTTGCCCTTGATCTTGATTTTGTACCAATTATCGACTTTGCCGAGGCAGTCGAAGGCGCATTCGGGATAGTCTTTCTTGCCATCGGCTTCGGTGATGGTGGAGACCACAGCGGTGCGGGTGGACGGTCCCTTCCGCACATTGATATTGCCCCTGACACCGTCGGCGCGCACTACGAAGCCTTTCCCCTTTTCCGGGGACCACACTTCCTTTCGGCCTTCTGTTTTGGACACTTCCACTTCCCAGTCGAGGGGATTGGCGATATAGGTAGAATCGGTTTCACGCACAAAGCGTCCCGCCAGAGAACCGTCGTTGTAAACCACAACGGTGAGCCAGTTGTGTCCCCACTGGGCCTTTACGGAGAGGCAGGCCGTGAAGACCAGCATCATTAGGAGAAATCTTTTCATATTCGTCAATATAATTAATGGTTAATAAATAGGTTGCAACAACATTCAGGTTGGAGCGCCTATTCGGCATCGGGCGAGACGGCATCGTCCGGCATCGTGTCGGGCAGGATGGTGCCGGGAGCGCCTGCATCGGGCAGGATGGTGCCGGGAGCGCCTGCATCGGGTGACGCCGGTTCATCTTGGAAGAGGTCGTTGAAGAAGAGTCCGGCATCCCCCACCCCATTGACCCAGTCGATATACGGCTGCAGTGCCTCTGCCCACACCGCATAGCCGTCGTGGTTGAGGTGAAGTCCGTCGCTGCATAGTTCGCGCACGAGGACGTTGTCCTCGCCGTTGGTGAAGAGCGGGAAGAGGTTGAGGAAAGGCACTTTCAGGGCATTGCAGTGTTCGGCGATGATGGTATTGACCACCGGGATATCGTCGGTACGTCCCTTGAGTGTTTTCCACCTGCCGAACGACTCATTGATGGGCAGGAGGCTCTGCACCACCAGGCGCGTTTGGGGTGCCGAGGAGCAGATGGTGTCGATGAGATGGCAGATGCGTGCTGCCACCGTCTCGGCAGAGAGTCCGAAGCTCAGGTCGTTGGCCCCGCAGAGCAGGAACACCGCCTTGGGCTGTCCGGGGAGCACCTGGCACAGTCGCGCCTCGATGCCCAGGGCATGGTCGCCGTTGATACCCCTGTTGACCACATTTCCCGTACCGAGCAGCAGGTTCCAGTCGCCTCCCCCCTCGGTATGGCTGTCGCCGAGCATGACCACCATGGAAGAGTCGACGGGCATCTGTCGTTCGAACTGCGCCGTTCGCTGCTGATAGTACTTGCTACCCGACTTGAAGTTGACGTGTGGCACCTGCTGTGCCTGCGCCGCGCCTACGGAGAGGAGGGTCGAGGCGCAGAGCGAAAGGAGGTATCGGAAACGGTAAATCATCGTCATGGTGAGGGTGAAGATTAGAATTGGAAATAGATGAAAGGCATGATTTCACTGCTCTTGACCTGAATGATGAGCCAGATGACGAAGACCAGCGCCATGCCCTGTGCCAGGAGTCCGCCGCCATAGAGGAAATCGACCACCTCCTCGAGCCATCTCTTGGGCAGGAAATGTCCGATGAAGCCCAGCGCCATGACGAAGACCACCCATCCATAGCCTGAGAGCAGTTGTCCCAGCAGTTCAGGATGGAAATCGGTGAAGAGCCGTGAGAGCATGGTCCATGTGACGGAGAAATCCGTATTGCGGAAGAAGAGGAAGGTGAAGCAGACGAAATGGAAGGTCAGGAAAACCGACCCCCACAGCCGCCATCCCTCGGGCCTATAATGCCGGTCGCGATGAAGGAGGTCCATTCTGAGGAACCGGTGGGCCGACAGTGCGATGCCGTGCAGTCCGCCCCACACCACATAATTGAGTGCCGCGCCATGCCAGAGGCCGGCGAGGAGCATGGTAATCATCAGGTTGACATACGTGCGGATTTTCCCCTTTCTGTTTCCTCCGAGCGCGAAGATATAGAGATAGTCTCTTATCCAGGAAGAGAAAGAGATGTGCCAGCGGTGCCAGAACTGCGAGATGCTGCTGCTCTTGAACGGTGCGTCGAAGTTTTTGTTGAACACGAAACCGAGCAGCAGTGCGATGCCGATGGCCATGTCGCTGTAGCCGCTGAAGTCGCAGTATATCTGCAGCGCATAGCCATAGATGCCCATGAGGATTTCCAGTCCGGAATAGAGCGTAGGATCCTCAAAGACCCGGTCGACGAAATTGATGCTGATATAATCGCTGACGACACATTTCTTGAGTGCTCCGACGAGGATGAAGTAGACGCCGTAGGCCCTCATGCGCGGGCTCACCCTGGGCACCTGCCTTATCTGCGGCACGAAGTCGCGTGCGCGCACGATAGGTCCCGCCACGAGTTGCGGGAAGAAGGACACGAAGAAAGCGTAGTCGAGCAGCGAATCGAGCGGTTTGAGCTGTCCACGGTATACATCGAGCGTATAGCTGAGGCTCTGGAAAGTGAAGAAGCTGATGCCCACCGGCAGGAAGATGTCCCAAGGCTGGAAATTGTGTCCCACCATCTGCGCCAGCATGCCGACGAAGAAATTTGTGTATTTGAAATACGCCAGGAGTCCGAGGTCGATGAGAAGACTCAGGATGAGATAGCGCTTTCGCCGCCGGTTGTCGTCGGGTCGTTCCTGCAGGTCGTTGTAGATGCATTCGGCCAAGAAGAAATCGCTCAGTGTGACCACGGCCAGCAGGAAGAAATAGAATCCGCTGCTCTTATAATAAAAATAATAGGAGAACGCCGTGACGAAGAGCAACCTTGCTTTGAGCTGATGTCGCAGCAAGGCATAGACCAGTGTGAACAGTGCGAACAGGAAGATGAAGAGCGATGTGCAGAAGATCATCGGCTCGTCGGGATGGTAGACAAACTGCTGCCAGAACGCCTCAATCATTCGTCGTCTCCTTCCTCCGCAGCCATGCGGCGCTTATAGTTTTCCACTCCGGCCAGGATGGCCTGATAATAAAGGTCGGCCAGGCGTTTGCCCCCCTTGAAGTTGAGATGCGTATAGTCTTTGTTCGCCTCGCCCCTGTTCACGAAATCGGCCATGCTCCCCTCGCCTCCCATGGCCTCGAAGAGGTTGAAGAATCCCACATGCAGTTGCTGCGCCATGCTGCGCTGCAGGGCCACGAGCTGTTTGACCTGCGGTATGGTGTGTATGCCCTGCGCCGAGCGCTGGTCGCGGTCGGACACGCTGACGATGAGGAAGGAAGCCCCCGGGCACGCCTCGCGCATGTGGTTTACGGCCTGTTTCATTTTCCCGATATACGCCTCCGCCTCGGCCTGTGACGACTTGGCCCCCACGGCGTTGAGTCCGAAGTGGAGGATGACCAGGTCGTAAGGACGGTAGCGTGCTATCTGCTGCATGGTGTTGAGCGGCATATACGCCAGTGAATGGCCCGGAATGCCGCGCATGCTGAAATTGTCGAGTGCGATACCCTTTGCCGCATCGAGGGTAAGTCCCAGGAGCTGGATATTGCTCGGCGACTCGCCGAAACCGCAGGTGACGCTTCGTGAGGCCCCATTGAGCACGAACGTCTGGACGGCGTCGGACGGCAGAATGGTCTTTACCGTCATCCTGTCCTGCGAAGGTCCGTACATGACAGAGGAAGACACCTGCGAGCGCAGGAAGAGGTGCATGCGCTGCCACTGCGCCGCATGTGCATACTTGGAAGACCCCTTCGCCGTGAAGGCCGCATACCGGGAGAGCACGTAGTAGCGCTGCGACGGTCCCTGCAAGGCCGGTATGAACCCCTTGTTGACGACAGCGTGCTCAGCGACATTGGACCATGACACGCTGACGGTGGGCCGGAAGCTGCCGAAGTTGGGTCCCGGCTCCACCCATCCCGGTCCGCCTCCCCCGTAACGCGTCTGGAGCATTTCGCGCAAGTCGGCCGTAAGGATATCCCCCTCGATAAAGGAGTCGCCGTAGTAGGCGATATTCACCGTGCGGTCATCGGGCAGGCTATCAGCCAGCAGTGCGAGGAAGTGGTTCAGTCCCCCCTCCTCACCTTTGGAGAAATCCTCGAAGAGCGTGACCCCTTCGGGCTGATATACATTATTATCCCTCTTCTCCTGTGCGGTAGATTTCGGTGTGTGTGTTTTCTTCTTGGCCGGTTTCTTCTCAGGCGGGTTCATCACCTCGCCCACCATGTCCACCTGTCTGGTTTCCAGGCCAAGGAAGCTGACCGGCGGCACCAGCTGCAGGAGCAGCAGTGTCGTAAGGACAGAGCCCACGAGGACGAAAACTTTCCAAGAAGAATTGAGCATAACAGACAGGTCTAAGAGCTTGAAAATTGCACAAAGTTAGGCAAAGGTAGTAAAAAAAGGCGGTTTTACAAAATAAATCGGGAGGAATGTTCCGTAGTTTTTGCAAACAGAGGAAGAAGAGAGGGGAAAAGCGGAAGTGCCCCGCAATTGCCCCTCCCCAATGCTGAAAGGCAATTGCTTTGACATCCTGGCCTGAACAGGATGCTGGGGCACATCGCTGAGTTGCAAATTCTGAGGTAGTGAAGTTGCCTTCGAACTACGCTGCAAAGATAAGTCTGCAAGGGTTTAAAGACCAAGGAATCGGGTACGATAGAAGTACGAAAGTGCAAAAAGAAGGCCCAGACAACCGTCTGAGCCAATCTTTTCACTCGATGAGCGACATAAGATACGTATCGCAGTCGGCCGGCCGCATGGCCGGTCCTCCGATGTGCTGAATGATACGTTTTCGGATGGAAGTGATGTTCTGCTTGCTGGTAGGCGCCAGCGCCCCCACCTCCACCAGTTTGAATCCCAGGATAATGAGCACGCACACCCTGTACTCGAGGGGCGACGGTTTATAGTCGGCGTAGAGTGCCTCGCGGAAGGCAGGATAGACCTCCTCGACCTTGCTGCGGAGCGCCTCCCAGTCGGCATCGTTGAGGCTGCGTCCCTGTTCGATGAGCGAGCATGCCCTCCGGTAAGGTTCCGACTCTCGTACAAGCCTCTGCTTGCTGTCGCGTTTGTTCTCCCGCTCCTTGCGGTACTCCTGCAGGAGTTGGAGTTTGGCCTGTTCATCGGCGATGTCCTGCCGCAGTTGGGTGTTGTCGCCCTCCATGAGCGCCAGTTTCCCCTCGAGGATACGTATTTCCGTCTGGTGGTGCAGTTCCATCTCCTCCAGTTGCTGTTCGCCGGTACGTATCTGCGAGAGGAAGCGTGCCGCCCGTTTTTTATTGTCGGCATTCTTTATACGGATGAACTCGATGAGCGACGCCACGGCAGCGAAAGCTGCCACCACCAGTACGGTGAGCAGGAAGATGAAGTCGCGTCCCAGGCTGCCCTCTCTGCGCAGGTTCTCGATGGTGAGTGCCTCGCGCCTTGCGCGGAACTTTCCCGACGACACCGACATCTGGAGCGCGCTGTCGAGACAGGCGAAAGCCGTGTCCATGCTTCCCCTCTCCCTTGAGAGGTAAGCCGTTTCCCTGAGCGATGCTATCATCTTGGTGGTATCGTCGGGTTCCACATCGAGCACCGGTGTGAACACAGCAGTGCTGTCGTCCGGAGCAGGGGTATCCACATATCTGCCACATCCTCCGCCCATGGCCGCGATGAGAAGCAGCGATGGACAGAGGATGGTCAAGATACGCATTTTGTGTATCATGGGCGTCGAGGCAGAGGAGCTATTACTTCACCGTCACTTTCCGTCCTTCGACGATGTATACGCCACGGGGCAGGCCTTGCAGCGATGTGGTGTTCTGGCGAACCAGCGTGCCCTGTATGGTATAGACATTGACAGGATGGTCGACCGAGATGCTCTCGATGCCCGACTGCGGGCTAATGGTGAGTGTGCCGTTCTGATATGAGAACTCATAATTCTGTGCCACGCCTCCGGAGACCACGATTTCGTAGTCGCCTGCAGGACTGTTGACGGTGGCCACGGTAGAAGCCACCGGCCACACCTCGAGGCACTCTTCGGTATCACCATTGCGGAACCCATCGTACTGTATGACGAACACCGGATTCTCCTCGCCGAACACTCTGGTGTAGTTGTCTACATAAGCCAGGAGCGGTGCTTTCTCCACGGTGAGGGTACCACCCACATAAGTGACGTTGTAGTTTTTCTCCGAGCCCTCGCCCACCTCGATGGAGGCGATCTTGCCGCCCTCGATCACGGTGGTGAGGTTCAACGGGTAGTTGGGGGAAAAGCTCCATGCCTGGGCGGTGTAGGTGCCGTCGGCGATGGCCAGCTCGGCGGCCTCCTCGCCGGTGGCCTGGGCGATGGCGTCCGCCAGGGCCGCCTTGGCCGCGGCGGAGGTCAGGGACGCGCCGGACACGCCGTCGATGTCAATGG
>CACYUZ010000069.1:0-14778 GCA_902777645.1 uncultured Prevotellaceae bacterium
TTCGTCTTCTTCCTTCTTGCAAGGCATAGCCAAAACAAGCTTTAGCTCTGCTCTTGCTTCGTACGTCATTTCGACTTATTTCTCTTGATTGAATTCTTCTTGTCTCACCAACTCCTGCACAGGAACTTCAAGCGCATTGGCTATCGCAATGAGGGCTTCAAGGCTGGGTTGGGTGGTATTGGTGACCCATTTGGAAATAGTTGCCTGGTCCTTTCCCAACTTATCTGCCAACCACTTGTTGTTCAGGTCGTGTTCAGCTAGAACGATTCTTATCCGATTTAATTTTGCCATGATAGATTTCTCATATTTGAGGGTAAAGATACAAAAATTTATTCATAATTCAGCGTAATATACTTAATTTTTATCGTTTGTAGTGAAAATTTGATTATTCTATCAAGTATTTGGCATCATTGCTGACAAAAACCTCTCCGAGCATAATATAATTTGCTGGTTATTTGCTGGCAACTTGCTGAAACAATCAAAATACGGATGCAAATTTGTCTAATATGCTGATAATCAGCGACAATTAAAATCAAGTTTAACTACGACGGCTCACCTTCTGGCGTGGGAAGAGAGCTGGAATACTTTCTCCGAGGTCGCAACGATGGCAGTGCTCCCGACGGAACGCCCACTTGGGATGGCGAGCGCATAGCCGAAGAACTGGAGAGCAGCCTTTCGGGTTATGAAAGAAGCGATGGCAATCACGGTGATGTAGAGTATGGCTATGTCATCGACTGCGATAGTCGCACACTCACCTGCTATGACCTGGACTTTGGTCGCCGCAGCATTGACAATGCCAATGTGATTTAAGAGCAGGCAAGCAACTGATAGATAGTCCATTGACATATGTAACTGGCATGTAACTGAGCAAATGTTTATCAAACACATAAACGAATACGACAACATACTGCCGCATGTTTGTATCTCTCCATCGGTATCTGGTGGAAGATGCCTTGATGGCTACAAGCTATTGTATTTTGACTTCGATTAGCAATGCGAAGTATAATATTTTTGGGCTATAACTCGATTTTTTTTGACTTATAGCTCAATTTAATTACATATCCTTCGTTTTCTTAAATCAAAATTCATACTTTTGTTTCCAATAAATCTTAAAGATATGGTACGGAAAATCATCGGACGAAATAAGGAACTTGAACAGTCAAAAGCAACTATTAATTCATACAAATGATGATAAAAATCAAGAATATTCTCATTAAGTCTATCATTCCCATGACTCTATTTTGTATGGGATATATTCTTGCTATGTTTTACGAATTAAACCACGGGAACGGGTTCTACAGTCAGAAAGATGATATCCGTTTTAGAATAAATGAAGAAAAAAAAGAAATAATCGAAAATGGCTGTTTATTCGTAGATTCCCTTGACGGATATTTCTTTACAAGTCGGGCGAACGGCAGTGCAAGAGCAATCATAAATCAAAACGTAGAACTTGATTCTTTCTGCTTATCTCCTACCGATGCATTAATTATCGCGAAAACCGCACTATGGCAGTTTTATGACATTAATGACATTGAAGCATGTAATCCATATACAATCTCCGAAGATGACTCAACATATTATGTCAGAGGCTCATTGGAACATCTTCCAAATCATTTGACTGGCAAAAGTCATTATAGCCGTGAAGAATTAAAAGAAGTTTCCTCAATAATTAGAAACAGGGAAATATATAATGTTCGGATAAGGAAACATGATGCTAAAATCATATTTTTAGGCATGGAAATATAACCTTTTATTTTCTTTACGCATGGACAAGAAAACTCATTATATAATAATATGCATTCTTTCCTTATTTTTGGGAGTATGTCTAAGATATATTTCATCAAAAGTGTTTTATTATAGCCTTAAAAAAGAAGCAATAGAATATATAGATCATTTAAAAGAACTAAGAATTATTCTGTCTGAAAGGGAACTTAGGAGTTTGGGAAATGAGAGAAGTAAAACATTTAAGATACCTTTAAGCAAGGATATAACAGAAACATACGGAACATATTTCAACCCCAATTATATATGGAAGGATGGGGAGGTGCAAAAAAACAAAAATGTAATACAAGATGGCCTTAGTGCCTATGTCATATCTATGGCTATTACCCATTCCATGCAAGGGAATGATATTCTAAAAGAGACAAAACCTTGCAAAATATATTTAGGAGACGACTTCTCTGTAATAGTAAAAGAACGCAAAAACAAGCATGATTCCCTATGCTTAGTGCTTAGGAATAGTGATGGCAAAATTCTCTGTTCATCTTTCAGAAAGCAGTAAGATGAGGCCTATAGCTCATTTTGCAGGATGCAACCCACCGGATAGTTTTCTCTCTATTGGGAATCTCTCATTTATCTAACTGATCAATCATCTTCAGGGAAATTTCTTTAAAATACAATCACTTTTATATTCTCTTCTTCACTTTTGATTCCTAATTTCAAATCAGCAATATATATTCTTCAAAAAAATATTATATTTGCAACCGAAAAGTATCTGATCATACAGTATCACTTCGAAAATTATGGCGCAGGGGGGAAGTCCGGGTCAGCGGATAAACCTCCATGCACCCAACAATTCAGCAAGAAACAAAACAAGACACCAACTATTTCTTAATAATGAAGCACTTTTTACCCAACTTGCTGGCTCTCTTATTACTGTCCAGCTGTTCATCATACAAGTTGCCGCCTTTCGCGGCATCATCAGGATGGACACTTCATGAAAATGTGGCATCCAGCGAGGTCTGTGGCATGGAGGTAAACTTTGGTGGAAAAAACGTATTTCCCATCACCAACGCCGGAAATGGGGAGTATGGACTCAACTTCATCAACACTGCCAGCCTGTTCGAGGGCTACGACCCCTTTCTGAGAAAGTATATGACTTCGGCAATGAGTAAAATACCACTGTCTGTCGATTCGGTAGAGTTTTTCATGGCCGACCAGTATATAATGTTCATACCAGGCGCAGAAAACAAGTGGAAACCCGACCTCGTGCGCCAAGCCGATGGTACGGAATTGGTGGTTGAGGCTCAGCCTCTCAAAAGTCTGGTACAGCCCGAAGATGAAATATGGCGCAACTGCGTGTTCGATGACAGCCGCCACCGCCTTATCGTCGTCGACCGACTGGTAAAGAACGGCTTGCGCCATGCCATCGTCTATATCATGCAAGGTGAGGACAGCCATGTACCTTTCACCTCTACTTTCCATTATGATGTGACCAACCGCCACAACACGCAACCTGTAGGCGAACACCTGAGAGCTCTCCTCGACATCACCATCGAGGCCAGCCAGTCGGAAGTGGCCGCACTCACCTACAACGACTGTATCCATGCTGCCGACTCATGCTTCATGGCCGCCGACTTCGCCGGAGCGATGAAATGCTTCGAGAGAGCCTTTACCCTGCAAGAGAAACCTCAGGGCATGCATCTCTACAATGCAGCCTGTGCAGCCTCACTGGCGGGAGCAGGTGATAAAGCCTTCAGCTGGCTTGAGAGAAGACTCCGCCAAGAGCCCGACTGGTATGTCGATAATCCCTCTGCCGACACCGACCTGACCCATCTTCATTCCGACCCACGTTGGCAAACCTATTCCGACACCATCATTGCCCGCCGCGACCGTATCGAAGCCCATTTCGACAAACAGTTGAGAGCCCAGCTGCAAGCAATCGGAGAGAGCGACCAAGCCGTCCGCCATGCATTTCTTAATGCCTATTATACCGAGCCTCGCAACCAGGCGATGGTCGATTCACTGACCCTCGAGATGCAGCGTGTGGACAGCATCAACCAAAAAGCGATATGCGATATTCTTGACTCAAAAGGTTTCGTGGGAACCGAAAAGGTGGGCAACGCGTGCGGCGTATTCTGGATGGTCATCCAGCATGCGCCTCTTGAACTACAGAGAAAGTATTTACCGCTGTTCCGCCAAGCAGCCGCAAAGGGCGACCTTGCCAAAGAGACCGTAGCAATGATGGACGACCGTATCGCCATGTTTGAGGGCCGGCCGCAGAAATATGGCAGTCAGATTGTGGAAGGCCGTCTATACAGACTGCTCGACCCGGAAAAAGTCGACATGTGGCGCAGCGAGATGGACATGCAGCCACTGGACGACTATCTCCGACAAATGGGTGCGAAGAGGTAAACCGCCTTCACTTCCACGCCTTATTCCCCTTCTGGCTGCCATGCCTCGCTGAGCCATGCATTTACCATAAAAGACGACATGGGGGATGTGCTCTGCCGCACATCCCCCATGTCTATTGGACGTTTGCGTTATTTAAACGAAGGGATTCTCTGTGGGATAATAGTTGCCCTTGGGGAAGTTGTAGTCTATCTCCTCCACGGGTATGCCCATATATTTCAGCACCTCCCAGAGATACTTTCCGGCATGCTCGAACATCACGGCAGCATGGTGAGGATAGTGCTTCTCGATGAGTACATGACGGTAGAAACGGCTCATGTTCTTGATGCCGAAGGTACCGATGGAGCCAAACGAGCGGGTGGCCACCGGCAGAATCTCGCCCTGAGCGATATAGGCGCGGAGCTTGGTGTCGGCGGTCGACTGCAGGCGGTAGACGGTGGCCTTCCCGGGCTTCAGGTCGCCCTCCAGGGTACCGTTGGTCACCTCTACCGGCAGAGCGCGGGCCATGATGCGCTGGAAGCACATCTTGCAACTGCACACCTTCGACGATGCGGTGTTGCCGCAGTGGAAGCCCATGAAAATCTCCTTGTCGGTATAGCTGTCGCACTCAAACTGCTTGCCCTTGATGCTCTGCTCATACATATCCTTGGGAACGGAGTTGTTGATGTCGAGCAGGGTGACGGCATCCTGGGTGATGCAGGTGCCGATATACTCCGACAGAGCGCCGTAGATGTCCACCTCGCAGGCCACGGGGATGCCACGGCCCGTCAGACGGCTGTTCACATAGCAAGGCACAAAACCGAACATGGTCTGGAAGGCGGGCCAGCACTTGTTGGCCATGGCCACAAACTGGCGCGAGCCCTTATGGCTCTCAATCCAGTCGGTCAGTGTGAGCTCATATTGAGCCAACTTCGGCAGCACCGACGGAATCTTGTTACCTGCGCCCAGTTCGGCCACCATATCCTTCACCACCTCGTCGATACGGGGGTCGCCCTCGTGCTTCTGGAAGGCCTCGAGCAGGTCGAGCTCCGAGTTCTCCTCAATCTCCACATCGAGGTCGTACAGGGCACGGATGGGGGCGTTGCAGGCCAGGAAGTTGTTCGGACGCGGACCGAAGCTGATGATTTTCAGGTTCTGCAGACCCACAATGGCACGGGCAATGGGCACAAACTCATGAATCATCTCGGCACACTCGGCTGCATCGCCCACGGGCTCTTCGGGTATATAGGCACGGGTCTTGCGCAGCGAGAGGGCCTGGCTGGCATTGAGCATGCCGCAGTAAGCATCGCCACGGCCGTCGATCAGGTTCTCCTGTGTCTCCTCGGCGGCAGCGCAGAACATGGTGGGACCCTGGAACCAGTCGGCTATCATGGTCTCCGAAATCTCCGGACCGAAATTGCCCAGATACACACAGAGTGCGTTGCATCCGGCTTTCTTCACATCCTCAAGAGCCTGCTGGGCGTGAATCTCGCTCTCAACAATACAGATGGGGCACTCGTAGATGTCGGCAGCGCCGTACTTCTCTACATACTTGGCAATCACGGCCTTGCGGCGGTTCACTGCCAATGACTCAGGGAAACAGTCGCGGCTTACGGCGACGATTCCAATCTTGATTACAGGTACATTTTTCATGCAGTATATCGTATTAATTTAAGAAAAAACGTTCATTTCATAAGGAGTATCTGAACAAAAGTGGACACTCTTCCAACTGACAGGGCAAATATAGTATAAAAATCCCGAAAAAATGCTTTCTTGGTAAGTTTTTTTCTTGAGAGGTTTTCACTATCTTTACATAAGATAGGATGCACCTCAGTAAATTTCACTATCTTTGCATCCATGACGACAGCAAGAGAAATTATCGACTATATGGAGACGCTGCGCGATGAGGAGCAGCGGCTCAACCTGATGCGGTTCTTCAAGACAGGGCCGGGCGAATATGGCGAGGGCGACGAGTTCTTGGGACTCAAGGTGCCGCTGACAAGAGAAGTGGTAAAGGCAGCTAAGGACACACCGCTCAGCGAGATACCGGAGCTGCTCATGAGCCACTGGCACGAGGTGCGGCTCTGCGGCTTGCTCATCATGGTGGCACAGTTTGAGAAGTTGGCCGTCAAGCGGCTGGAGCACGATGCCGCCGCCATCGGCCGGCGCGACGAGATGCTGAGCCTCTATCTGCAGTATGCCGAGAGGGCCAACAACTGGGACCTGGTAGACCTGACAGCTCCGAAAATCCTGGGCCACTGGCTCCTTCTGCCCACGGCCATGGCCGGCAGACAGGAAGAGCGGGTGTATAAGTTGCAGGTGGTCGATGCCCTGGCCCACAGCACCTGTCTGTGGCGGCAGCGCATGAGCATGGTGTGCACCTGGAAGACCTCGCAGCAGGGCGACCCCTCCTGGTGTCTGCGCTATGCCGAGATACACCTGCATCATCCGCACGACCTGATGCACAAGGCTGTGGGCTGGATGCTGCGCGAGATGGGCAAGCGGGTGAGCATGGAATTGCTGCGCGATTTCCTTCGGCAGCACGCCCATGAGATGCCGCGCACCATGCTCCGCTATGCCATCGAGAAAATGCCCGAGACGGAACGCCGCGAGTGGATGGGGCACCCGTGACAAATCCTACCTCAAGATTTTCCTACCGTCCTTGATATAGATACCGCGCAGGGGCGGCTGTGCCAGCCGCCGGCCCTGCAGGTCGTAGATGCCGCGGGGTGCAGCCGCGCGGTCATCGGCCATAGTGGCGTCTATACCGGCATAGGCCTCCCAGCCGCCAGTCAGGTCGTCGAGAGTGATCACCCGCTCGTCGTTCATACACTTGCGCCACTCCTCATTGCTTGTCTTGCTCACGAAGCCGCCGTTCCAGGTCTGGTACCAAGGCATCCACCACGACCACACGGCCTCCTCGTCCACCTCTTTCTGTATGTCGGGTATGGGGCCGTTTTCCGAGAGGGCGATGATTTTCTTGCCTCCGGTGAGCCGCTGGAGGTTATAGAAGGTGGGACCGTTGCTTTGATAGTCGAAGTCGGCATTGTAGATATCGGCCGACACCACATCGTAGTATTCCTCACCGGGGCACCAGTCGGCATCGGCAGGGTCGGCGTTCCACACCCATATCACATTGTGCACTCCTTTCACCTCCACCATCTCCTCATAGACCAGATGGTAGAGTTTGCGGAATTTCTCCGCGCCTTCCCGTCCCCACCAGAACCATCCGCCGCTTGCCTCGTGCAGGGGTCTGAAGATGCAGGCCATGCCCTCGTTCTGCAGTTCGAGGAAGAAGTCGGCTATGGTGTCGATATCGCGGATGATGTTCTTGTAGAGTGTCGACGAGGTGTTCCAAGTGCCGTCGCTGTTCATAGCATGGGCTATCCTTACGGAGGTCCTGTCGGAGTAGAACTCGTCGGTGCCCCTGGAGGGGTCGCGCCAGTGCCAGGTGAAGGCCGGCAGTCCGCCGCGGCGGTAGGTGTCCTTGGCCAGGTCCACACTGCTGCGGGTATAGTCTTTCATCCAGTTGTCGCCGGCGCTTCTGCCCGTGGCGTTCATGAAGTCGAAGCCTATCAGGGCGGGATACTTGCCCGAAGCCCTGTACACCGCCTTCACGTCGTCGTGCTGCGTCACATTGCCGTTGGCCGACGACATGTCGCCCGTCATGATGCCCGAGATGGTCTTGGTGCCGAAGTTCTCATAGAGGAAGGTATACATGAGGCGTGCGGCATCGGTGGCCTCCGTGTCGACCGGTGTGGCGGAGATGTCAAAAGCGAGTGAGGCTTCGTTGCCCTCTATCCGCACATAGTCGATGTCGTACCATGTCCAACTGGGCGTTATGGTCAGTGTGTTGCTGCCCTGTTTCATGTAGAACACGCCCACCTCCGCCTCGCCGTAGCTGTTGAGGCGGAACTGGGTGCCTGTTTCATTCACACGGCAGTTCACCACTTTCTCACCACCTATGCCGTCGCCAGCCACATAGACCAGGTACTTGCCGCCTTCATCCAGATTCACGCTCATGGTGAGGCGCGCGTTGTCTTCGGTCATGCGCACGGCCTTCCTGCCAGAGTACATATTGTCGGTCACCACTTCGCAGTAGCTCATCTGTGCGTTCTCCGCTTCTATCTTGTATTGGGCCGTCGCAGTACCGCACAGGCAGCACAGCGCAGCCGCCATCATCAGTTTATGCATAGTTATTCTACGGTGCTCTGTGAGAAATAAGTCTCCCGCAAGGGCTTGCTCACAGTCTCGCCCTTAAGTGTGACATTCTTCTGCAGCTTGATGTCGGCCGACGAGGCACCCACCTTCACGGTGTAGGTACCCGGCCGCACGTTCCACTGCCGCTCGCCCTGATGGGTGTAGAAGCCGAACTGCTCCGTGCAGAGGCGCATCTTCACCCGCCGGGTCTGTCCGGGCTGCAGGCTCACCCTTGCGAAGCCCTGCAACTGCTGCGGACGCAGCTGCTGGTCGGCACTGGTGGGCGAGAGATACACCTGCGCCACCTCGTCGGCGGCCATGCTGCCGGTGTTCTTCACCTCGAACGAGACGTTCACCCACTGGTCGGCCGTCGACACCTCACCGTCCACCTGCAGGTTCTTGTATTCAAACGTGCTGTAGCTCAGTCCGTAGCCGAAGGGCCACTGCACCCGCGGGTCGGGCTGTGCCGAATAGTTGTAGCACAGCGGCTCATGGACCTCGGTGTTGGGATAGCTCACCGACAGTTTGGCCGACGGCGACACCTTGCCGTAGAGGATGTCGGCCACGGCATTGCCGCCCTCCTCGCCCGGATACCACGCCTGTATCACGGCCGCACAGCGCTCGGCCAGTCCGCTCACCACCTGTGCGCGTCCGCCAAACATCACCAGCACCACGGGGCGGCCCGTCTGGATGAGCTGCTCCACAAACTGCTCCTGCTTGCCGGGCAGGCGGAGTCCCTTGCGGTCGCGGTTCTCGCCGCACAGCATCACATTCTCACCCATGGCGGCTATAATCACATCGCTCTTTCCGGCCAGCGAGAGTGCCTCCTGCAGGTTGGCCTCCTCGCCGGAGTCCACCTTGCGGTGCAGGATGGCATACTCCCAGGCGCGCTCGTCGCCGCCCACAGAATATTGGGTCTCTATCTCCTCGGTCCAGTCGCATCCGCGCGAGTACTGCACGTTCATGCCCTCCGGGCACTGTTTCTTCATGCCCTCGAGCAGTCCCACCACGTGCGGGTGGTCCAGGTCTTCGGTCACCATCTTCCAGAAATAGGTCATAGCCGGGAAGGAGTAGTCGCCGCACATGGCCCACATAGAGTTGGCGTTGGGTCCCGTCACCAGGATGTTCTTCACATTCTTCAACGGCAGGATGCCGTTGTTCTCCAGCAGCACCACCGACTGGGCGGCTATGTCGTAGGCGGTCTGGCGCTCTTCGGGTGTGTCGAGCACTATCTTTTCCTTGCTGTAGAGATAGGCGTCGCGGTCGAAGAGTCCGGCACGGAATTTCTGGCGGAGCACATCCTTCACGGCCCGTTCCAGCACCTCCGGTTTCACCAACCCGCGCTCCATGGCCTCGGGCAGATGGGCATAGTTGGCACCGCGCGGGAAGTCGACGTCATTACCGCCATTGATGGCCTCGGCGGCCTTCTGCACCACATCATCGGTGCCGGGGAGCTGGTCTATGGCGGTGTAGTCGCTCACCACCATGCCGTCGAATCCCACATACTGGCGCAGGATATCGATGAGAATCTCCTTGTTGGCCACACAGTTGGTGCCGTGCACACTGTGGTAGCCCGGCATCACCACCTTGCTGCCCTCCAGACGTATCATCATCTCGTGGGGCAGCAGTATCTCCTCCATCATCTCCTTCTCGTCGGCGTCACCGCCTCCGCCATAGCCCAGATAGTGTTTGGAGCAGGCCCCTACCCCCTTCTTCAGGTCGCCCATCTGCAGTCCTCTCACGAAGGCCGTGCCCATCACCGCCGAGAGATAGGCATCCTCGCCGTACGACTCCTCCAGGCGGTTGAAACTGGGTGTGCGGCACACATCCACCATGGGCGAGAGCGACAGTACGCCGCCCATCTTGCGCAGGGCGGTGGCCGTCTGCCGTGTCTTCAGCTCGGCCAACTCGGGGTTGAACGACCCTGCCTGCCCTATCTGCTGCGGATAGATGGTGGCCCCGCTGGTGTTCACGCCCGAAAGCACCTCCTCATGGAAGAGGGCCGGAATACCGTTGGGTGTGTTGTGCATCAGCCAGTCCTGCATGGCGGCCACGCGGTCGCGCAGCACATTGGGGTCCATGGGTTTCTGGCTGGCATACTGTGAGAAGTGGCCTATGCCATAGGGCATCTCCTTGCGGCACTTGGCCGTGTCGAGCACGCCCTTCTCGTTGAAAAACTCGTCCATGTAGCCGCTTCGCAGTTGCGCCACACGTTCCTCCTGCGACATCTTCGCATACAGTTCGTCTATCTGTTGTTCCATATCTGTTGCGGTGCACCCCGCCAGGAGTGCTGTCATACATAATAAATATATATTTTTCATAATCCTGATTGTTCCAAGGTTGTAGTAATGTCAGCAAAATTAAGCCCTACCTTTCAAGAGGTACGATGTCGGGCAGGAGGCCCACCATGCGGCTGTGAATGTCGGCGGTGATGCTGTCATAGGATTTACCCTGCTCCTCCGGCAAGGCGGCGGCCATGGCCTGACGCGCCTTCAGCCACCGTGAGAAAGCCGCCTTCAGACCCTTCACCCGTTCGGCCACGGTTTCCTTGTCGGGCAGAAGATTGGCCTGACCCCACTTTTTCAGGTCATCGGCGTCTTCAGGCACCGAATTGTCGGCTATCCATTTCTCCCATACCTTCGTGGTCACGGTCTTGCCTTTCTGCCGGTAAGCCTTGCCCTGCAGAATGATGGCCTGCTCCTGGGCGAGTTCCTCGCAGCGGTTCTCGGCAAGATTGCCGTAGTAGCCGTTTATCTCCATCGGCTTCATACTGTACCACTCCTGCTGGTACGACACATCATTCCAAAAGGCGAAGCGGGCCTCGTTCAAGTCGTGCCATGCGGCATACTCCTCCTGCGCCAGCGGCTTCAGGTGGGCCGGCACGGCCGAGAGCCACTGCCTATAGGCCTCTATGGCGCGGTAGTAGTCTATCCGGGCATAGATAGAACTTATATAATTCATCTCAAACTGTGTCTCGGAGGAGAATTTGTCTGCCACGCGGGTCATCTCATCAAGCACTGAATCGGCCGGAAGCGAGGGCACCGCCTTCCTGAAGTCGGCCAGTGCGGTTTGCATGGCCAGTGCCCACTGCAACTTGTCATTTGCACTGCCCGTCGCTCTCACCACATTGCCCATACGCATAAAGCGGTTGGCCAGGCGCAAGGCTGCCCGGTCGCGCGGTGTGGGTCTGTACAGTTCGGCTTCTTCAGGATTGTATGCAGCCAGCTCTTCGTTGTTGAAACGATTGAGCATTCCTTCTACGGCATGTATCTCCGTGAGCCCGAGCAGTTGGGCGGCGGTAAGGGGGCTCCGGAGCCTGGCATCCTCCAAATAGACAATGCTGTCCTCGTCGGTCACACCTTCAGGCACCAGGACTGTGTCGCGGGCCGACAAATCTGCCGACGCTGCGGCTGCCGCACCAGCGGAGGGTTTGTTGGCACAGGCTGTCAGCGCCACGATGGCCGAAGCGGCGGTGCACATCAGTCTCATCATGGTGCTGCGGGCCCATTCGAATGTTTTGCAGCTATCTGTTCTTTTTTCCATTCTTCTACTGATTTTGGTTCTAAGTTGTTTGCACCGCAAAGATAGGAAAAAAAACGGAACAGCCTTCAATTATCGGCAATTATCTTCTGCCCCGTCAGGTCACTGTCCGGCGGGTCTTGAACGGAGTTTCCTGCCGTCTTTGCTCCAGGTGTAGATCCAAGAGCCGAGCCGGCTGGTGAAGGTGTCGCCCGCCACCGAGAGCACCTCTCCCACGGTCGATGTACTCAGTGCCTTGGTCTTGTTGCCCTTGGCGTCATAGAGATAGTACCATGAGCCGCACTTCACCACGAAAAAGGTAGCGCTGAATCCTTTCAATTCTCCGATGGAGGTGGGGAGCCCTTTGGTCTTCTTGCCGTCCTGGTCGTAGATGTAGTACCATGAGCGGGTGGTCTCTATGTGGCTGATGCTTTGTGCCCTGACAGGCAGCATAGCCAAAAGCAGGATAAAGAATGTCAATATTTTCTTCATTGTTCTTATCGTTTATCACGGTTCAGCATCTTCTTTCCGTTCTTGATGACGATGCCCTTATAGCCAGGACCCACTTTCATGCCATATACATTATAGATATTGCCGTCCGTGTTCTGGGCATCGGCAACAGCGGCCTCTATACCATCATAGACACAGTCGAACTGCACCTTGTCGATATTGCAGTAGGGAGCGGTGATGGTGAGCCGCAGCACATGGTCGCCGGCAGGCAGGTCGGCGCTGAGCGTGCCTTCCAGCATGCGGTAGTTGTCCCAATTGTTGTTGGCGGTCTGGGGCACGTCTACCTGACAGAGTGTCTCCACCAGTCCGTTGCGCACGATACCGAGCGAGAAGCCCGAGCCGTTGGTGCCCGACGAGGCGTAGGCCTTGAAGGTGTAGGTGCCGGCCTTCTCAATGTGTACCGAGTACTCGAGCCACTCGCCGGCGGCAGTGTAGCCGATGGCATAGCCGCCGTTGCCCGTCACGATGTCCACGCCGCCGTTGTCGCTGCGGTAGTGGGTGCCGCCCTCGTCTTTGCTGTCGGTGTCGTGATAGGTCTGTCCTTCCACACCCGAGTCGAAATTCTCCATCTGCAGGGTGCCGGGCAGTGTGGTCCGGGTGCCGCCATAGGGAATGCGGCGGTTGAGCACGTCGAAGCCGCCGTAGCGCTCATACTGGGTGCCGTCGGTGGCCACGGCCACGGCCTTGATGTCGCAGCGGCCCAACTGCTCGGCGGAGCAGTCGTAGACGAAGGGGGCTTCCGTCGAGGTCTTGACCAGACTGCCGTTTACATAGAGGTCTACATGGTCGAGTGTCTTCGTCTTGAGCGAGGCTCTCACCGTGACGGGCACCATATCGCCCACCTCTGCCCTGAGGGTGGCAGCTCCCACATAGACCGACGCCTCTTTCGCCATGCCCGGGAAGGGGCTCTTGGCGTTCTTGGCCTCCGAGGTCTGCATATACCCGCGCAGCCACTCCATGGCGGGACGGTCCACCCCGTTGCGTATCAGGCCTGAGTTGCCGTCGGTGGTCCAGGTGTGGCCGTAGATGTATCCCCACAGGGTGACGCCGGCGCAGTAGTCGGACTCCCACATATAGGGAATCTGCTCTTTGTAGCGCTGCAGCTGCAGGTTGTCGTCGGTGGTGCCGATGTCGTATTCGGTGCTGTACATGGGCATCTTGAGGGCATTCTGTATCTCCGTCATGGCCGACTTGAACTCGGTGAGCTCCATGTCGGTGAGGTCGTGCGACTGGCATCCGTAGGCGTCGATGGGGGCGCCGGCGTCGCGCAGGGCGCGCACCAGGTCGATAAACTCCTTTTTCTGCCAGCGGAAGGTGTTGTAGTCGTTGTAGATGAGTATGGCATCGGGCCAACGCTCATGGGCCATCTCAAAGGCCTTGATAATCCAGTCGTAGCCGGTGACGCCGTCACCACCGAGAGCGGCCTTGTAGGGTGCCGGCTGATGCCCCGTGATGGCCTCGTTCACCACATCGATGAGCGGCAGGTCGGGATAGCGCTCCTTCACGGCGTCCATCCACTCTTCGATGGCTTTGTACTGCTCGTCGGATGAGAGCGAGTTGAGCCAGTCGGGGTATTGGGCGCCCCAGATGAGGCAGTGAAACTTGAAGGTGAACCCGTGTTCCTTGGCATAGTTGTAGGCGTTGTCGCAGCCGCCCCAGTTGTAGTACTGCCGCGAGTAGCCCTGTATGGAGCCCCATTTCGACTCGTTCTCTGGTGTTATCTGGTTCCACAGGGTGTAGAAAGGCTCGTTGCCCCAGTCTACAGAATAAGAGGTGGTGATGTTGCCCAGAAACTTGTCGGCGTTGGTCGAGAGCTGGGCATGGCCGCTGAGCGGCAGGAGCAAGGCTGCGGCCAAAAGGGTCTTGCGTCCCTGGCGCTGTGTCTGTCTAAACAGTTTCGTTATCATTTTGGGTTATAGTGTGATTGTTTTATTCTTGTCTTTCCTGCAAAGCATCGGTTTGCACGTGCAAAGGTACAACTTCTTGCCCATATATGCACCCCACTGCTTGTTACAGATATTTTTCCATTTGTCACAAAGAAACATCTGGCCGGCATCACCGCAATAATCAGCCACCCAAAACCCTCCATGCGACAGAAAAGACATCCCCTACCCGAATTTTACGCATATTGCCTGGTTTGTCGCACCAAAAGTGTCTCTTTTTAGCCTTATATCCATTGTGGGAAAAAGAAAACGCTGTATTTTTGCAATGCGAAAGAAACAAAAAACCATTTTAACAACCAACGACTATGATTAAGAGAGTAATGATATTTGCGGATTCAACACATGAGAACCTGTTCTATGAATTATGGGAGAAGGGAATAGGCGATTATGATGTATGGTTCGCTGAGGGACTTATCCCGAATGATAACATAAAGCATGCAAAGGTTATTGACTTCGCTAATAAGAAGCTTTCAGTGCCATCGGTTATATTTATCCT
>CACYUZ010000070.1:0-14727 GCA_902777645.1 uncultured Prevotellaceae bacterium
CCACTTTAAAAAGTAGTTTTTGGTTCTTTTCCCTACAAAATGCCATTTGATTATCAGATGGTTACATATGAAGAAATTATCAAAAAAGACTTTTTCAAGTGGGCTCAATTATCATATAAGGTGTAGAATAGACTCGTTTCCCTCGTTGAAGAGGAGGTCGAGAATGGAGAGGTGTCCCATGGTTCCGTGTCCGTAAGCGTCGCTTCCGGCCATTTCTCTTAGCAGTCGCAGGTCGGTTCCGTTGAGCGGCCCCTCGACCCTGAGCGCCACCACGCTGTCGCGCTGCCATTCGGTAAGGTTATCAGCAAGAGAGCCCGGCTGAAGGACCTGCACGTTGAAGGTATCGCATTCCAGCTCGTCGGTGTTGCATCTCAGCACCACATCCTGGTAGTAATTGAAGTCGTACATTCCCCAGTAGACGTTGAGAGCAGCGAGGTCGAAATAGCCGTCTTCCTGTCCGTCCCATCCCCAGTTGATGTAGATTTTTCCCTGTGCGTTGTATCCATGGAGCACGAACTCATGTCCGGTGTACGACTGGTCGGATCCGCCGTATACGAGCGGTCTTCCCAGGGAGAGCTGCGTGAAGATGATGTCCATCCACTCCTCGTCGGTATATCTGCTTCTGTCTATTGTCACAGCCAGCGGATACTTGAGATGGTTTCTCAGTCCGTAGCAGAGCGACTCGTTGTAAGCCCCCGTGCCCACTCCCGAGCTGTACTGCGCCTTCATAGCCAGTCCCACGTTGTACATGAGCAGTCCTACGGCTCTGCGCTGTCGTCCGTCGCCGCTTCCCCATCCATACTCATTGAGCATGGCTGTATAATTGTAGGTAGAGTTGGAGATATCCTCTTTGAGGCAAGTTCCGTCGAAATCGCCGAAGGGATAGAAGGTGAAAGGCTCCCCCACCCCTTTGTTTGGCCACTCATTGTATTTGAGCACCTGCGATGCGGCCGTGGCCACACACCCGGTGGGGCATCCCGCCGGCACATACATGGAGTAAGGATCATCCTGTCCCCATTTCGTCTTGACGAGTGGCGCCACGCTTGTGGCATGCTTGTCGGGGTCCGGTTTTATGATTTTGAGCGGTGCAGTTCTGTGTGTACCTACCACTTTCTCCATGGCCTTCAGCCACCATTTGAAGTTGGGATTGTCGGTATCCGGATTGAAAGCCGACTCCGAGAATCCCAGCACGGCAGGATAGTTGTCATCTGCCGCCACCACGGCGAATCCCCCGTTTTGGTAGCCATACACCGCATATCCGTTACCCTCTTTGAGCAGCGCCAGCGTCGCAGCGTTTCTGGTTCCGTCGGCAGCGGGTCGAGCCAGCACCTCTGCTGCCGACCTTTTCATCTCCTGTTTGGAGCGAGGATTGGCATGCGATGTCATTCCCCATGCGAGGAGCGCCAGTGTCACGAAAAAGAATTTTCTCATTGCGTTAAATATAGATTAGTTTGGGATGCATTTCATCGCGGTATGACCTTGAAGCGGATTCTGAACGTCCGCTCCTTCTCGTCCCAGTTGGTGCCGAGCAGTTCGAAGCGTCCTATCTGTCCAGTAGAGCGCACATGCTTCCCTATGCAGGCACACACATCATAGTCGCCAATTCTTACCAGGCGTATGGTGTCGGGCGCATCGGCCGGCAGTCGGTCGAGCGGGATATCATCAGGCAGGTTCCATCTGTCCACCATTTCGTAAGTGACGGGCAGGTCCTGCTCGATGAGCTCATTCATCTGGCGTTCTATTTCCCTTTCCACCTTCCGGTCGGGTTTATTCTCCAGCCGGTAGGTGATTTTGCTTTTCTTCCTCTCCACATGCGCATCGTGAGAGCGTTCACACCCGAACAATCTGATCATCAGTTGGTTGAGCAAGTGCTCCGCCGTATGTGCGGGCGGGAAAGAAACCTCTCTCTCTTCCATTATATCCATAACACGTGCATTTTTACGGTGAATCCTATTAATTCTGATTATATGAAGTGGTTTACAGATCCATTCTCAGCACTGCCACCCCATAGCCGTCGACCTCGACGTCTATTGCCGCGTTGCGCTTCAGGCCGACGTTGGTCTGTTTATCAGAGAGCAAGTCGAGCGCCACGACCTGTTTCTCCGGCAGTTGGAGGAAGTCGAAAGCATGCTGCGGTATCACCACCCGGCAGGAGCAAGCGTTCCGGTCGAAATTGGCTACCACCAGCACCAGTTGGCGCTCCGCTTTTCTGAGGAAGGCGAACTGCGATTGTGCCAATTGCGGGTTCACGTACATCAGGTCGAAGGAAGTCCCCTCTCTGAGCGCCGTTTCGCTGTTGGCCATGCAGAGCAGCCGTTCATAGAGGCTATAGAGCGATTTTTCCTGCTTTGTGAGCCGTCTTCTGTCGAAGAATCCCCTACGCAGGGCGTCGACGCACCAATAGTCGAATATGGTCGTTCTTCCGTCGCGTCCGCTGTATCCTTCGCAGTCCATACCCCTTTCACCGAACTCCTGTCCGGCATAGACCATCATGGGATTGTCGGCCAGCAGAGCACTCACGGCCACGGCCGGGAACGCCTTTTGCGCATCGCCGGCGAGGAAGTCGCTGGCCAGCCTCACCTCATCATGGTTTTCCATGAAATAGAGCATATGCTGGCGGATGTCGTCGGTCTGCTGCCACTGCCTTGTGATATCCGCCGCCGGCCGGAATCCTTTTATCACATCGCAGAGGCAGTCGTACATACCCACTTTGTCGTAGAGATAGTCGAATCCGGCCCCCACATAGTTGCGGTATTGATTCGGGTCGTACACCTCGCCGATGAAGATGATGTCCGGGTGGGCGAATTTCACCTTGTCGGTAGCCCAGTTCCAGAAAGCGGCCGGCACCATTTCAGCCATGTCGCATCTGAATCCGTCGACCCCCTTTGCCGCCCAGAAGAGCAGGATGTCCGTCATTTTTCCCCACGTATCGGGTATGGGGTTGAAATGCTCCGAGCGTCCGCCGGCATCGCAATAGTCGATGCCATAGTTCAGTTTCACCGTCTCATACCAGTCGTTCTGTCCCGGGCGCGCGTCGAAGTGGTCATTTCCTGTAGCCTTAGCCGGCATTTCCTCATAGGGAGGGAGGTCGGCCGTATCCCCTTTTCTGATGCCGCCGAGGTCGAGCGGTTGGCCCCAGCAGTAATAGAAATTGTTTTTTATGCTGAAGTGCATCGCCGTATCGTCGTCCTCGCCGAGGTCTTTCGTATGCGACGGTTTGGCTACGGAGCGGTACTGCCTTGCCACATGGTTGGGCACGAAATCGATGATGACCTTCATGCCCGCCTTATGGGTACGCTCTATGAGCGCCTCCCACTCCCCCATTCTGTCATTTACCGTCACGGCCAGGTCCGGGTCCACGTCGTAATAGTCGGCTATGGCATAGGGTGAGCCCGCCTTGCCCTTCACCACGTCAGGATGCTGGCGCGGTATGCCCGCCTTCGTATAGTCGTTGGTGAGCGCATGGCGTATGATGCCCGTATACCACACATGCGTGATGCCCATTTGGTGAATGCGCTGCAGCGTTTTGGCGTCGAAGTCGTTGAATTTGCCGCATCCGTTCTGTTCGATGGAGCCGTTGTAAATGCAATTGGTGTTTTTATTGCCGAAGAGGCGTGGCAAAGTTTGGTAGATGACGATTTTGTTTTTCATTGGCAGGAGTGTGAGAGGTAAGAAAGCGCAGAGGCACCCGTAGCCCATGACAGGGAGCGGATGCCTCATGCGATTAAATATTACTGAATGCCGTGAGCGGCTACATTCTTGTCGATACGGCCAATCATTCCCTGGAGCGCCTTTCCGGGTCCGCACTCCGTGAAGTCGTCGGCACCGTCGGCAATCATGTTCTGCACACACTGTGTCCATCTTACCGGACTGGTGAGCTGAGCGATGAGGTTGGCCTTTATCTCGGCTGCATCAGTATGCGGTTTTCCGTCCACATTCTGGTAGACCGGGCACACCGGCTCATGAAATTCTGTGTTCTCGATGGCCTTCTGCAGTTCGTCCTTGGCAGGCTGCATAAGCGGCGAGTGGAAGGCGCCTCCCACCTTGAGCGGCAGAGCCCTCTTGGCGCCGGCGGCCTTTATCTGTGCGCAAGCCTCGTTGATAGCCTCGATATTACCGGAGATGACCAGCTGTCCCGGGCAGTTGTAGTTGGCGGGCACCACCACGGAACCCTCTTTGGATATGCTTTTGCAGATTTCCTCTGTTTTCTCGTCGTCGAGTCCGATAATGGCAGCCATAGTAGAGGGAGCGGCCTCGCAAGCCTTCTGCATGGCCATAGCGCGAGCGTAGACCAGTCGGAGTCCGTCTTCGAAGCTGAGTGCCTTTGCAGCCACGAGTGCGGAGAACTCGCCGAGCGAGTGTCCTGCGGTCATAGCCGGTTTGAAGTCTTCGCCCATGCAGAGCGCGCTGATCACGCTGTGGAGGAAGACGGCGGGCTGTGTCACTTTCGTTTCCTTGAGCTGCTCATCAGTACCGTCGAACATGATGTCGGTGATTCTGTAGCCGAGGATATCGTTGGCCTTTTCAAAGAGTTCTTTTGCAAGCGGGTTGTTTTCGTAGAGATCTTTACCCATGCCTACGAACTGGGCTCCCTGTCCGGGAAATACAAATGCTTTCATCTTTTGCTAATACATTGAATTAATTACTTTGCAGTGCTAAGTTGCTTAGCGGCTGCAAAGTTACGAAAAGTCGAGCGGAAAACGGAAAGAATTCATTCTTTTCTTTTCCCGAGACGGAGTAACTTATGTAAAGTTACGAAAAGTCGAGCGGAAAACGGAAAGAATTCATTCTTTTCCCGAGACGGAGTAACTTATGTAAAGTACGCCCCCAAAAAAGAGTCCGGTCGTTCTCTTTCGAGCACGACCGGACCGCTATAGTTTGCTTTACAGTGCGGAAAAATACCTTTGTTATTCAGCTGCGGGAGCCTCTTCCACCTCGGTGTCTTCCACCTCGGCCACGGGAGCCTCTTGGGCAGCGGGAGCCTCCTCTACTGCGGGAGCAGCTTCAGGAGCGTTCTCAGCCACGACCACGACGGGCACTCTGACCTCGACATCCTTGAAGAAATGTACGAGTGCCTCGAACTGTCCGACCTGTTTGATGTCGCGCATGGTGATGATTTTGCGGTCCACCTCGATGCCTTTCTTGGCAAGTTCCTCAGCTACGGTAGCAGCGTTGACAGAGCCATAGAGCTGACCCGAGCTGGCCACTTTGGCAGCCACTTCCACTACGACGCCCTCGAGAGCGTTGGCACGTTTTTGTGCGGCAGCTTTGAGCACATCGATTTTGTGAGCCTGCTGCTTGAGGTTTTCAGCGAGCACTTTGAGAGCCGACTTGGTAGCCATGACGGCTTTTTTCTGGGGGATGAGGAAGTTACGTCCGTAACCCGGTTTCACTTCAACGACCTCGTTTTTATATCCCAATCCGATGATATCTTCTTTCAGTATGACTTTCATTGTAATGTCCTCCTTTATTTATTTCATCAAATCGGTTACGTAGGGCAGCAGAGCAATCTGGCGTGCGCGTTTCACAGCGGTAGCCACGCGGCGCTGATACTTGAGTGAAGTGCCGGTGATGCGGCGGGGCAGGATTTTACCCTGCTCGTTGAGGAACTTCTTGAGGAACTCAGGATCCTTGTAGTCGATATACTTGATACCACTTTTCTTGAAGCGGCAATACTTTTTCTTTTTTGTGTCAACTGACGGCGGTGTCAGGTAGCGAATTTCTGAAGTCTGTTCTGCCATAATTAAGCCTCCTCTTTTTTAGATAGTTTGTTACGTCTCTTCTCAGCATACTGTGCGGCATACTTGTCGAGTTTCACAGTCATGAAACGGATTACCTTCTCATCGCGGCGGAATCCAGTTTCGAGAGTTTTGATTACCTCAGGCTCAGCTTTGAACTCAAGCAGGCAGTAGAAACCTGTTGATTTCTTTTGGATAGCGTAAGCCATCTTCTTCAATCCCCAGATCTCTTCATTCACGATTTCAGCACCTTTGTCGGTGAGAATTTTCTTGAATTTAGCGACCGTTTCCTTCATCTGATCATCAGACAAAACGGGAGTTAAAATGAAAACGGTTTCGTATTGATTCATACTAAATAAATGATTAAAAAATGTTATTTTGCAAAATGCGGTGCAAAGGTACATGTTTTTCTTTAGCCAGCAAAATAATTTTTGTAATTTTGCCTTGAATTTAGCATTTATTTAGATGAGTTGGAAGAGAATAGCGGGCAAAGTGCCCCCATTGGGTTTGTTGTACGGTGGTGTGTTGCTGCTGGCCATCGGTTGGGTGCTGGACTGGTTGAACCACAACTGGTACTTGTTTTTGTGTCTGGCCCTGGTGGTGGCCGGCGTGGTGCTGCATGTATGGCGCCTGAAGCGGGAGAGCCGCTATTGACGCGAGAGAAGGAGCGGTTCGGTACCCGCCTGAAAGCGAAACGGGCTTCCCGCTTTTTCGGGAAGCCCTATTTCAAGATCAGTCGTCCTCGGGAGTGATGAGTTTGTATCCCTTGCCGTGGATGTTGATGATTTCAATCTGGTCGTCGTCTTTGAGGTGCTTGCGCAGTTTGGTGATATACACGTCCATGGAGCGTGCGTTGAAGTAGTTGTCGTCGATCCAGATAGTCTTGAGTGCGAAATCGCGCTGCAGTATTTCGTTGGCGTGTGAGCAGAGCAGCGCCAGGAGTTCATTTTCCTTGGTGGTGAGTTTGGTTTGTTTTTCACCGATGGTGAGCAGCTGTTTCTGCGTGTCGAAGGTGAATCGTCCGATGTGGTAGAGTGTCGACTCTTTTACCTTCTTTCCCCTTACACGTCGCAGGATGGCCTCGATGCGCAGCACGAGTTCCTCCATGGAGAAAGGTTTTGTGATATAGTCGTCGGCTCCGATTTTGAATCCTTCGAGGATATCCTCCTTCATTTGTTTGGCAGTAAGGAAGATGATGGGTATTTCAGCATTGATTTGTCTGATTTCCTGAGCGAGCGTGAATCCGTCTTTTTTGGGCATCATCACATCGAGCACGCAGATGTCGTACTTGTTTTTGAGGAACTCCTTGTATCCGGCCTCACCGTCGAGGCACAACTCTGCGGTATAGCCTTTGGCCTGCAGATACTCGCGAAGCAGCATACCGAGGTTTTCCTCGTCTTCGCAAAGCAAAATTCTGAGTTGTTCTTCCATGATGTCTAAAATTTTATTGATTAATCCTTAATGATGGGTAATTGTATTGTAAATTTTGTACCTTTTCCGTATTCGCTTTCGACCTTGATGTCGCCTTTGTGGAGGTCGACGATGCGCTTGACATAAGCCAGTCCGAGTCCGAATCCCTTCACGTCGTGCACGTTTCCGGTATGCACTCTGTAGAACTTGTCGAATATTTTCTTCAGGTTGTCTTTTTTGATGCCTATTCCGTCGTCTTTGATGGCGAAGAAGAGGTGGTGTTCGTCGTTCCAGGTGCTGATGATGAGGTTGACGGGCTGGTCGGGTTTTCTGTATTTGATGGCATTGTCGAAGAGGTTGAATATCACGTTGGTGAAATGTGTCTCATCGACATATATTTTCGACTCCACGGCTCCGATATCCGTCATGATTTTTCCGCCCGTATGCTCCACCCGGAGTGTGAAGGTAGCCGCCACATTCTCCACGAGTTCGTTGAGGTCGAGTTCTTTCTTTTTGAACATTGTTTTCTGTCGGTCGAAGAGCGACATCTGCAGCACTTTCTCCACGAGGAACCGGAGTCGTTTCGACTCCTCCTGCAGTGCTCCCCCGATATGCTTCATCATGGCCGGGCTCTTGGTGACGCTCTCATCGTTGAGCATCTGCGCTGCGAGCGAGATGCTGGAGATAGGCGTTTTCAGTTCGTGCGTCATGTTGTTGATGAAGTCGTTTTTGATTTCGGAGAGCCGTTTCTGCCGGAACACCACGACGATGGTGAAGATGAAGGTGACGAGCAGGATGATGGTGAAGACGATGGCCGGTATCATGAAGCGTATACTGGAGAAGATATAGCTGTTCATGTTGGGGAAGTGTATTTTCACCAGTCCCATTTTGTTGACCGGGTCGTTGCGGTAGAGCGGTTGTTCGTAGGTGAACTCCTCGCCCACATCGCTGTAGTCAGGGCACCTGTACACCTCTCTGCCATCCTGCGTGGTCACCCTGAAGTGATAAGGCAGCATGATGCCGTTGCTTTGCAGTTCCACCTTGAGGTCCTGGTCGAGCAGTTTGAAGTTGACGCGTTCCTGCAGCGGTTTTTCCGATGCGTTGTAGAGGATGTTCATCACCACCCTGTCGAGCAGCGCCTTTTGGTAGACATATCTGTTTCTGACGATTTCCTTCATCGACTTACTGGCCTGCGAGAGCGAGTTTTTGTCGTTGGAGAGGATCATGACCTTGGGCATGGATGCCGGGTCATTTCGCCGCATCTGGTTTTCGAACGAGTTGGTGTCATTGTCGGGCAGTATGCTTCCCACGGTGGCAGAATCAGCATCCAGGGCATCGTTGTGAGCTTTTCTGTTGGCCGCATTGACATCTTTTTCGAGGAATCGGAGTGTCTCATTCAGTTCCAGGTTTCTTGAAGCCTGGTAGAGCGAGCGGTTCACCGATTCGTCGAACTGCTCCTTTTTCATTCTCACCATCTCGTCGATGTATTTGATTTGCAGGAAGAGCAGTGCCAGAAACGAGAGCCCCATAATGGTGGCTATGGTCCAAATCGTTTTCTTTTTCATACCGCAAAGATAGAAATTAGGTTGAAACGCTTAACAGTTTTAACTTAAAAAATCAGCCGATTTTACTGAAATTAACTAAATATAGTATTTTTATTTAATAATTATCAACTACACATAAACACAAATGAGACATCAGAGCAAGAAGAGGCGCCCCAATTTCCATCAAGAGAAAGGAGGCAAGCGCCGCTTGCCTCCTTTCAATAAAATTAAGGTAAAAAAGCCTTTTATCAGTTATCCTCGGCGAGTTCAGCCTCATGGTCCTTGATAAGCTGCTGCTGGATGTCGTTGGGCACCAGTTCGTAGCTGGAGAAGGAGGTAGAGAAGGAAGCGCGTCCGCCGGTGAGTGAGCTCAGTGCGATGCTGTAGCTTGCCAGCTCTTTGAGAGGAATCTTGGCGGAGAGTTTCTGGTAAGTACCCTCGCTGTCCATACCCATGATGATGGCGCGGCGTCCCTGGAGGTCGCTCATCACATCACCCATGTAGTCGCCGGGCACGAGCACCTCGAGGTCGTAGATAGGCTCGAGCACCTTAGGACCTGCCTCGCGGAAAGCCTTTGAGAATGCGTTTCTTGCAGCGAGCATGAAGGAGAGCTCGTTGGAGTCGACGGGGTGCATCTTACCGTCGTATACCACCACGCGTACGTCGCGTGCGTAGCTACCGGTGAGAGGACCTGTCTCCATGCGCTCCATGACGCCCTTGAGGATAGCGGGCATGAATCGGGTATCGATAGCTCCACCCACCACCGAGTTGAGGAACACGAGTTTTCCGCCCCATTCGAGGTCGATTTCCTCTTTGCTCTTGATGTTCATCTTGAACTCCTGTCCTCCGAACTTGTAGACCACGGGGTCGGGCATGCCCTCTGTGTAGGGCTCCACGATGAGGTGCACCTCACCGAACTGTCCGGCACCACCCGACTGTTTCTTATGACGGTAGTCGGCACGTGAAGCCTTTGTGATAGTCTCGCGGTAGGGGATTTTCGGTTCTTCGTAAGTGACGGCGATTTTCTCGTTGTTCTCCATGCGCCATTTGAGTGTGCGGAGGTGGAACTCGCCCTGTCCGTGAACGATGGTCTGCTTGAGTTCCTTGCTCAGTTCCACCACCCATGTGGGATCTTCCTGGCGCATGCGCATGAGAGCAGCCATCATCTTCTCGGTGTCGCTCTCGCTGACGGCCTTGATGGCGCGCGAGTACTTGGAGTTGGGATATTTGATATAGTTGAAGCTCCAGTCCACATCCTTTGCGTTGAGGGTGTTGCCGGTCTTCACGTCTTTCAGTTTCACGGTGCAGCCGATATCTCCGGCCTTGAGTTCATCGACGGCGATACGGTTGGCTCCGGCGCAGGCGAAGATTTGTCCGAGGCGCTCTTTCGAGCCACGGTCGGCGTTGGTCAGGTCATCGCCCGGTTTCACGGTACCGCTCATCACCTTGAAGTAAGTCACCTCGCCGATATGCGGCTCGAGACCCGTCTTGAAGAAGAAGAGCGACTCCGGTCCGTTGGCATCGGGAGTGATTTCCTCGCCCTTGCTGTTTTTCACCTTCGGCATTTCGTCGACGAAGGGCACCACGTTTCCGAGGAACTCCATGAGTCGGCGTACGCCCATATCCTTCAGTCCGCAAACGCAGAACACGGGGAACATGGAGCGTGCGATGAGTCCCTTGCGGATACCCTCTCTGATTTCGTCCTCGCTGAGGTTCTCCTCCTCGAAGAATTTCTCCATGAGTGCCTCATCGTTCTCTGCGGCAGCCTCTACGAGAGCAGCATGCAGTTCCTCTGCCTTGTCCTGCTGGTCGGCGGGTATATCCTCGACGGTGGGAGCGCCACCTTCGGCCTTCCAGGTAAGTTTTTTCATGAGGAGCACATCGATGACCGAGTTGAAGGCAGGACCTGTAGCCACGGGATACTGCACCTGTACGCAGTTGCTTCCGAAGGTGTCGCGCAGGTTGCTCATCACGGTATCGAAGTCGCAGTGCTCGCGGTCGAGCTGGTTGATGAGGAAGATGACCGGTTTGTTGAGTTTCTCGGTGTTGCGGAAAGCGTTCATGGTGCCCACTTCGGGTCCATACTGTCCGTTGACGACGAGCACGGCCTGGTCGGTGACGTTGAGTGCTGTGATAGAGCCCCCCACGAAGTCATCGGATCCCGGGCAGTCGATGATATTGAGTTTTTTATTGTTCCATTCTACATGTACTACGGTAGGAAACACGCTGTAGCCATACTCCTGCTCCACGGGGAAGTAGTCGCTCACTGTGTTTTTACCTTCTACTGTACCGCGGCGTTTGATCACTCCCGCTTCAAACAGCATAGACTCGACAAGAGTGGTCTTGCCGCTACCCGCACTGCCGATGAGTGCGATGTTCTTGATTTCTTTCGTCTGATAGACTTTCATTTTTTATAGATTTAAAGTGTTAGAATTGTTTCACGAAAAATTTGCCGCTAAAATTAGGCATTTTTATGGAAATGGCCAAAAGTTTTGCTCAAAAACCGCCATTCTTTTAAAACATTTAGTATTTTTGCATCATTCGAGCAACATTTGGCGCATCATGTCAGGCATCTACATCCACATTCCATTTTGTGCCCGCCGCTGTGTGTACTGCGGTTTCTTTTCCACCACCCACGACGCCCTCCGTTCCTCCTATGTGCGCGCCGTGATAGACGAGCTGCATCTGCGCCGCGCCTATCTGGGCGGGAGCGAGGTGCGCACTATATATATAGGTGGCGGCACCCCCTCGCACCTGGCCCTGGACGACCTTTCGCTGCTGCTGCGCTCCGTTTTGGAGGCCGCCCCCCGCGCCGCGGAGGTGACGGTGGAGTGCAATCCCGACGATGTGACGGCGGCGCTGTGCGACGGTCTGCTCAAGATGGGTGTGAACCGTGTGAGCATGGGCATCCAGAGTTTCGACGACGCCCGTCTGCGCCAGCTGCACCGCCGTCACGACGCCCGCCAGGCGGTAGAGGCCGTCGAGATGCTCCATCGCGCCGGTTTCCACAACCTCAGCATCGACCTGATGTTCGGTTTTCCCGGTCAGACCGTTTCGGAGTTCGACAGCGACCTTTCCCAAGCCCTTCGGCTCGGTGTGCCCCACCTCTCGGCCTACAGTCTGATGTACGAGGAAGGCACCCCTCTATACCGCCAGTTGGAGCAGGGGCTCATCCATGAGACCGACGAGGAGACCCTCCGCCGTATGTACGACCTGCTGTGCGACCGGCTGACGTCGGCCGGCTACGAGCACTATGAGATCAGCAATTTTGCCCTTCCCGGCTACCGGTCTCGCCACAACAGCAGCTATTGGACCCCCACTCCCTATCTGGGCCTTGGCGCCGGTGCCCACAGCTACGACCTTCGCTCCCGCCAGTGGAATGTGAGCGACGTGGCAGCCTACATCCGGTCGATAGAGCGCGGCGAAGTGCCCTATGAGCGCGAGGAGCTCGACGCCCCCACCCGTGTGAACGACCGCATCACCACCGCTCTCCGCACCTGCGAGGGTCTTGACCTGGAGGCCGTTGCCCAGACCGAAGGCGAGCGCTACGCGCGCCTCATCCACGAATCTTCGCAGCCCTACCTGCGCGACGGTCTGCTGCACCTGGCCGAGCGCCGCCTCATCTTGACCCGTGCCGGCATCCACGTGAGCGACCTGATTATGAGCGACCTGATGATAGTATGAACCCCAAAAAGCAAAATACGATGAAAGAAGACACCCTCGACCCCGCCTTTACTGAATACTGGACCATTCATCGCGACCGCCTGTTGCGCGAAGACAGCGAATACAGTGCCGCCCTAGAATCGTATGCCATGAAGAGCGGCGCCGACTGGCTGCTGTTCGGCATACCCGTTGTGGCCGGCATTGTAGCCATGCAACTATTGCCTTTCGAGAGCGAGCTGCTCCGTTTCGGCACCAGTGTGCTCATCACCCTCATCGCCTTTGTCATCAGCGTGTACATCAAGTCGGTTCTCAGTCCTCACCGTGCGCTGAGCGACATAGAAGCCGACGTGCGCCGCCGCGCCTATGAGCAGTGGAAAAGCGATGAGCACCGCCAAGCCTATGAGCAGTGGAAAATCACAAAAGGTGAAACAAGTGAAAAAAAATTAGGAAAAAAGTTGTAGTTTTAAAACAAATCCACTATTTTTGCCGCTGATTCCAAGCAATGCTTAAAAACGAGCAATAAACCTTATATAATAATATCATGTCAGCACTAGTTTCCGTAATCCCAATTGTATTGCTCATCGTATTGATGATGGGCTTTAAGGTGTCAGGCTTCAAGAGCGCCATTGTGACACTCGTAGTAACCATTCTGCTTGCCCTTTTTGCAGCACCAGCGCTGGGCATCATCCCTGAGAAGTATGCCGAGGCCAGTATCTACGGCGTAACCCTCTGGTCAGTGATTGAAGGTTTTCTGAAGGCCTGCTTTCCCATCATCCTGATTATCATCTGCGCCATCTTCAGCTACAACATCCTTTGCGAGACGAAGGAGATAGAGACCATCAAGACCCAATTTATCCAGATGACCTCCGACAAGGGTCTTCTCGTGTTGCTCCTTACCTGGGGCTTGGGCGGTGTGCTCGAGGGTATGGCCGGTTTCGGCACCGCTGTGGCCATTCCTGCCGCCATTCTGATAGGTTTGGGTTTCAAGCCGATGTTCTCGGCTGTTATCTGTCTTATCGCCAACACGGTGGCTGTGGGCTTCGGTGCTGTGGGACTTCCCGCCACCACGCTTGCCAACCAGGTAGCCGCCGAGGGTGTGGCCTCTCCCGAGATGCTTTGCGAGGTAGCCACCTTCATCATCATCCAGTTGGCCCTAATGTTCTACATCACCCCGTTCCTCATTCTTATGATGACGGACCGCACGAAGATTATGAAGAACATCACGCTGGCCCTGTTTGTGGGTACCTTCTCCATCATCGTTCAGTTCTGCTGCGCCCACTTTATCGGCCCGGAGACCCCTGCCATTTTGGGTAGTGTGGCCGCCATCATCGCCATGCTGATTTACAACAAGCTGTTCATCCACGACGAGAATCCCTCGGACGAGGTGATTGTGGAGAAGAAGAAGTTCGGTCTGGCCAAGACCCTGAAGGCCTGGAGCGTATACGGCCTGATTATATTCTTCATCCTCATCTCGAGCAAGATTGTTCCCTCGATGAACGAGTTGCTCAACAAGACCGCCGTGACCCAGTTTGACATGCCTGTCATCGGCAACACCTTCAAGTTTGGCTGGCTGAGCAATGCCGGTCTGATGATTTTCCTGGGTGCCGTTATTGGCGGTCTGATCCAGGGTCTGAGTTTCGGCAAGCTGATGAAGATTCTTGCCAAGACCACCATCAACCTTCAGAAGACCGCTGTTACCATCTGCTGTCTTGTAGCCATGGCCATGCTGATGAACAACACCGGTATGACGAACGACATTGCCGAGGGTCTTGTGAAGCTCACCGGCAAGTTCTTCCCGTTCTTTGCTCCTCTGATCGGTTCTATCGGCACCTTCGTGACCGGTTCGGCCACCAACGCCAACATTCTGTTCGGCAAGCTTCAGGCCACTGCCGCCGGCAAGCTGGGTCTTGTGAACCAGAGCACCTTCTTCGGTATGCCCGGTAGCGAGACCAACTGGTTGGCCGCTGCCAACTGTGCCGGTTCTGAGGGTGGCAAGCTGCTCTCTCCGCAGAGTATCGCCATTGCCACTGCCGCCTGCGACATGGAGGGTCAGGACGGCGACATCATGCGCAAGACGATGCCATTCGCCATCTTCTGGATATTGATGAACGGCCTGATGGTGTTCCTGGGTCTGAACATATTCTAAACGCAAATAAATCCCATAACGAAGACTCCTGCACGGGCTTGGCCGGTGCAGGAGTCATTTTTTTGTGTATCAGCTATACAATCAGATGTAAATTCCGAAGGAGAGCGCTTTGAATTTCAGGTCCGTGTCCTGACTTCGGGAATGCGTCACCCAAAATACTTTTTGAGGTCGAATAGCGGTTTGATGGCACGCTGCTCATCCGTCAGGAAGAGGGTTCTGGTCTGTT
>CACYUZ010000071.1:0-22112 GCA_902777645.1 uncultured Prevotellaceae bacterium
AGAGAGGATGCCGGAGTTTTTGAAAATCGAGGTAAACCTCCCGGAGAGTCATATCATGACAAAGATAATTTTAATAAATGTGATTCGCAAATTTTATTTGATGTTTTTTTTAAAATATAGTTTTTTTTTAGAAATAGACAAATATTGTTGAAAAATGGGCAAAAAGCAGACTTGCAGAGCGAAAACAGCTACGAAAGTGTTGACGAAAAGATTGCATTTTCTACTGTGCCATTATGAATCTAGGGCAAAGGCTGAAGAGAAAGGTCATGATGGAGACCATCGCAAATCTGTGGGCGTAAGTTGCATTTGTGTCAGTGTCTCTTTGGGTCACTTCTGAATCAGATATCAGTAAGATACGTGGCCAAATCAGCGGCATTGGCTTCTCTTCCGGAAAGTTTTGTGGCTATGCGTTTTTTCTTGTTGGAGAGTGCTTGGGGCGACATTCCCATCAGGATGGCAATCTCCGAGGATGTGATTTTTTTCTGCACAAGTATGCAGATGTATTCTTCTCTAAGGTCCAGGTGATAGTCCTGATGTCTTATCTTCTCAATGAATTGGCCGTCGCATGTCTCCATTTGCATTTTCAGTTCATATAGCAGCTTGCTGCTGGCCGCAATTCCCTTTTCTGCCATATCGTGCAGTTTGGCGGCAATGTTTTCCAAAGTCTGTCGGTTCTTTTTCATCCCCGTATAGTTCTGCTGTTCGTAGTCGCTGATCTTTTGCCTTAGCAATTCCAGCAGATGCTCTTTCTCTTTCAGTAGGCTGTTTTTTTGCTGATTGTCGCAAACCAACTTTTCCATGTCGTCACTCACCATACGGTATCGTTCATTCAGTCTTTCGTATAGGGCGTCCTGCATCTCTATCTTGTGTGAGAGCTGTTCTCCTTTCCTTTTGTAAAGCAGAATGAAATACAGAGTTGCAACAATAGCAAGTAGGGCCACCAATAGGGTGGTTACGTATCGCTCCTGGACTTCCCTCGTCTTATTTTCCGCTTCCGCCGCCACTTTGTTATAGCGATAAAGCGCTTGCATCCTGCTCAGTGTCTCATTGTGTTTGAAGATATTGCTCGAGTCGTTCAGCGCACAGTAGGCTCTGGCATATTTGGACAGCGAGTCGGTGGGGCCATGTGTCGAATAAAGTTCAAACAGCCCTTTCAGACAGCGTATCTGTGTGTGGATGTTGGATGATTTGTCTTTTGCTTGCCTGAAAAGAGCCTCCGCTCTTCTTTCTTGTCCTGTTCTTAGCAAGTAATAGGCCAACAGTGATTTTTCTTCCGTGTCTATTGCGTCATCTAAGGTGGGGGCCTGTGCTGCGTCTCCGAACTTTTTGAAAAAAAGTTCCTTCATCCTGTCAAGATTGCCGTTCTTCGCCGCCAGTAGGAGAGAGGTGCTCACGCAGCGCTTGGCTTTTACGGTATCGCCCAGTGCGAGGTAGTTGGTGTGGAGGTTGTCGGTTATGCTGTCGACCTTTGTATAGTCGCTCAGTTCATAATATGCCAGCATTTTATATTCCTCCGCATTCAGATGCAGCAGGGTGTCACCAGCTCCCCATGCTGCTGCAGAGGCTTTCCCGAATTGTTCAAGCGCAAGGCTTGGCATATATTGTGTATAGTAAAGATAGCCGGTCTGAATGAGTATGATGGTCAACTGTCTTTTGTCGCAGTCGGCAGCTGTGGTGTCGGCGCATTCCACGGCCTCTTGGAAGCACTGGAGCGCCATCGGCGCCTCTCCCATGTCCCTGTAGGCGCATCCCAGCAGGTAATGGGCCGCCATGCGCTCGTTGGGTGTTCCGTGGCGGTCGTAGTAGCCGGCCACCTCAAGTGCCGTGCTGTCGCTTTTGAAGGGAACGTAGCATTTGTTTTGTGCCGTAAGTCTCAGCAGCTGCCAGCGCATGCGCTCCCTCTTTCCCATGCTGCCATCCAGCCGTCCTATCGAGTCGAGCATGCGCAGGGCCTCCTCCGGGCGGCTGCCGAGCAGCGCCTCGGCCTCTTCAAGGGCCTTGGCGTGGTGCACGGTCTCCGTGCAGGCCGCAAAGGCCGTCAGTATGAGCAGGAGTGGGAGTATTCTCTTCATATTGTTTTTTATCGTGAACCTGACTGCAAAAATAATGGATTCCGACCGAATAACCAAACTTTCCCGCCGATTTGCACTTCCCCCGCAAAGTATGCGGTGCGTCAGACAGGAAAAGCCCCGGCGGTGCGGCCTTTGCCGCCCGCCGGGACCGTGGGATATGTCGTGTAGAAAGTTGTAGGGCCTTACCTCACGAGATATTTCTTTCCACCGCGGATGTAGAGCCCTTTGGCGGGTACTTTGCTCAGCCTTCGGCCCTGGAGATCGTAGATGAGATTTTTGATTGGTGACGAAGAATTAATCAATTTTTCGTCAATTCCCAGCTCGTACTCTTGCATTTCAAGGATTTTCCCGAATTGCGCCCATATTGGAATCTCTGCGTAATCGCCTTTGCTTCCATTAGGGACAACCAGGGTTATCTCTCCGGCATTGTAAAACGCTGTCTCGTCACAGGCGGGAGGTGTTTCCATGGGTGATTCGAGCACTTTGAAACTGCTCATGTTTACAAAGGCATAACTTCCGATATATTTTGTTTCTTTAGGCAGAATGACAGATTCCAAGAATGGACAGAATGAGAACATGTGGCTACCGATGGTGTCGTCTTCTGTGTACAAAGAGGCGAGCTCTTTAGGCAAGCTGCTAAGAGGGTCGAAAAAATAAGCTTCACCGCCCTTAACAATCCTGGCATTTTCAAGGTCAAGGCACGTTACAGAGGCAGTTTTAGATTCGTCCATGTCTTCTACGGATACGTATCCGAAAAGTTCCCTCAGACATTTGATGTCCGAGCCGTTTATACTGCCGCTTACAGAGAGAGGCAAAGATGCATCCAGTTCCTTGCTGTCGAGAAGACTGTGGAGAGTCCCTGGAGTTTCCACAAATATAGTTTGGCTCTGGGAGAAGACACAGCTCCAAGCCATCATGCAAATGAGGGAAGTAAAAATGGATTTCATAACTGTATTATTTAATGTTGGTTATCCGGCAGATTGATGTTGTTTGCAGTGTAGGGGAAGAAGGGCACCTCGAACACCACGTCGTCGCCTTCGAGCAGCTGTACGGTGCAGTCGGGGTGGTCGTAGTAGAAGTGGAGGGTATGGTCTTCCAGTGTGACGTTGGGGCTGTAGGCTGGAAGGTGTGCGGGAGGATTCTGGAGTTGAGAAGGATTATCCCAATGTACAACGAATGTGATGGGAAAGACACTTTTGGTCGCCGATAAGGCATTTACACATCCGAAGCCCAGCAAGACGAAGATGTTGATAATTATTATATTTTTCATTTATTTGATTATTTTGATTTTAATCTTAGAAGAACATTCTCATTTATAAAGCCAATCAGTTTCGCTTCCTGAAAAGATGTTTGTGATAACAAAGGTATCAAATAAGTTTTCTGTTTCCTAATTTTTTATTTCACAATTTTACACGATTTTGTAAATATAGTATAACTGATTGAGAATCAATGTGGTATAAATGCCTTAATTATATTGTTTGAACTATTTTTCAATAATGATATGTAGGGTTAATAAATATTTAAAATTTGTTGGAAATACATAAGTTTTTATTTGCAAATTATTATTCTTCCATGCAATTATATGTCATTTTGCAACACCTTAATAAACAGAGGCTTATCACTTAAGGCGTGTAAAATAATGAATTATCATGAAATAAATAAGAAACACTGTCGCTCTCCTTCTTCTCAAAATGTCAGCAAGAAATTTTATCCATTTTCTTATGCGGAGCTTTCGGCAGGGAAATGGCCATGGCGGGTAAAGGTGGCATGAAATGCAGAAATTGAAGGAGGACAAAGTAAATTCTTGTTTTTTCTGTCCGATTTCTTTTTTCTTCAAAATTTATATTACCTTTGCACCCGATTCGAAGAATCGTATTCAGTTTTGGGGTGACACCTTATAAAAAGGTGTAAAAGGGAATCAGGTGAAAGTCCTGAACAGTGCCCGCTACTGTAAGTTCCTTTATGTGAAGCCAAAAAGGCCACTGTCTATGTGGATGGGAAGGCCGGTTTCTCGGAACAAGTCAGGAAACCTGCCCCGGCTGTGTCTTTTGCCCTACCTGTTTCGGGAACAAGACAGGATGTGCATATATGGCAATTCCGATGATAGTAAAACCATTGACCGCCTGTAAGGGGGCATTGGCTGTGATGATGATGAAAAGCAAGATTCTTGCCCTTTTAATGCTGGCAACAGCCCTCGGCGCCGCATCCGATGCGGTGGCGCAGGGGCATCGTAACCTGCGCGATACCGTGACGCTCGATAAGGTGACGGTGATAGGAAAGTCGAGGACACAAAAACTGCGCGAAGGGGCGCTCTCCGTCAATGCTGTCGACATACGCAGTTTTGTCAACTCCATCAACAATCTCAATACCGTTATAGACCGCACCGCGGGCGTGAAAGTGCGCGAGGAGGGGGGCGTGGGCTCCGACTTCGACCTCTCCATCAACGGCATGGCGGGCAACTCCGTGCGATACTTCCTCGACGGCGTCCCCCTCGATACCAAGGGCAGCAGCGTGTCGCTGGCCAACCTGCCCGTGAGCCTCATCGACCATGTGGAAATCTATAAAGGGGTGGTGCCTACCTGGCTCAGCTCCGATGCGCTGGGTGGCGCCGTCAACATCGTGACAAACCGCAAACACGCCAACTATCTCGATGTGTCTTATGGAATTGGCTCCTTCCACACCCACAAGGCCGACCTCAACGGGCAGTATGTGCTCGGCAACGGCATCGTGGTGCGACCCACACTGGGCGTGAACTACTCCAAAAACGACTATATGATGAAAGGCGTGGAGGTATGGGACGAGGAGAACCGCAAGTTCGTGAACGCCAACCGACGACGATTTCATGACGACTACTTCTCGCTGCTGGCGCAGGTGGAGGCCGGGGTGACCGACAAACCATGGGCCGACGCCTTCTTCGTGGCCGCCTCTTATGCCAGAATGGACAAGGATGTGCAGACGGGAAGCCTGCAGAGCAAAGTCGTGGGTATGGCCGGCAGGGAGTCGGATGCATGGAGTGTGTCGGCGCAGTATCAGAAACACCAGTTCCTGACCCGCAACCTCAGTGCCAACCTCTCGCTCTCACACACCTGGGACCACTCGCTCACCGTCGACACGGCCTATAGACAATATGACTGGAACGGCGACTATATCGTCAGCTCCCGCAATGAAATCACCTCCCGGGGAGCTTCCATGCGCCATTACAAGAGGCCGCTCACCATAGCAAGGGCCGACTTCGGCTACGTGCTCGGCGAGGGGCATCTGCTCAACCTGACCTATTCGCTCAACCGGACCGGCAACGACCGATACGACGACGTGGACCGCGACTTCACACCCTCCAATGATGTGCTCGCCAAGCATATCTTCGGACTGTCGTACAACCAGACGCTCCTCGGCGGACGGATGAGCAACACGCTCTTTGTAAAGGACTATCTGAATCATCTCACCGTGGAACAGACCGATATACAGTCGGTGACAGGCTCAAAAGACATGCAGGGCTCCAACACCAGCAACCACCTGGGCTATGGCGTGGGCTCCAAATTCCAAATCATTGAGCCGCTCGCTGTGAAAGCGTCGTATGAGAACAGCGTACGTCTGCCGCTGGCAAGGGAACTGCTCGGCAACGGCACCACCATCTATGCCAATGTGACACTGAAACCGGAGGAGAGCCACAATGCCAACCTGGGGCTCTTCGGCACGCTCCGAAGCGGCGACCACACACTCTCCTACGAGGTGAACGGATTCCTGCGCCAGGTGGACAACTACATACAGGCCAATGTGTCGGAGAAAGAGGGCATGATGCAGTATGTCAATGTGCCTGCCGTACACATCAAGGGCGCTGAGACCGAACTGCGATACAACTGGATGCAGAAACTGAGCGTGGTGGCCAACCTGAGTTGGCAGGACGCACGCGACCGACAGAAATACAAGTCCGACGGAAAGCAGTCGGTCACCTACAACAACCATGTGCCCAACCGGCCCTGGTTCTTCGGCGGCATCGATGCCCACTACACCCTGCGCGGCCTCTTCTCGCCGACCGACCGCCTGGCGCTCGGAGCCGGCTATCAGTGGGTGCACTGGTTCTTCCTCTCATGGGAGGGATACGGTGCCCTCGAGACCAAGGCGCGCATACCCGAGAAAAATGTGGTGGACGCCTCGGCGGCCTACTCCTGGCACAACGACCGATACAACATCTCGCTCGAGTGCTCCAACCTGCTCGACAAGACCATCTACGACAACTACAAACTGCAGAAACCCGGACGGGCCTTCTTTCTCAAAATGAGGGTGCTTATCAACTGAGCAGCATTACCCCGACAACTAACATAAATTTATCATAACACAAAACAAAAACAAAAAATGAAAAAACTCAATTTCTTCTGGATGATGATGTTGGCCCTTGTCATGGCCACTTCCTTCACCGCCTGTAAAGACGATGACGACGACCCCGTGAACCCCGACCCAGACCCCGTAGTGCCCATAGAGGAGGAGACTCCCTATCACTTCGACCTCACCGTGACGGTGGGAAGGCAGGGCGGTATGGGACGCGACGTCACCACCATCATGCAGTCGGTGGCCGCACTCGACGGCGGACCGATGATCGACTTCCGCAACAAAGGCGCCGAAATCAATGCCGACTACAGCATGGAGGCCATCGTGAAGGGTAAATACTATTACCAGGTGCCCGTGTCGGCCGACAGATTCACCAAGTTCCAGTTCGTCGACAACCAAGTGAAGGTGGTACAGGAGCAGAAGTTCGTGGGCAATACCTACATCACCCGCCAGTATACCCACAGTTGGATCAACGATAGCACCCTCGTCATCATGGCTGCCACGGGCGACAAGACCGGCGTGCAGTGGACCAAACTCAATGCCAACACCATGGCCATCATAGCCGAAGGCAAACTCAATATCAGTGTAGAGGAAGGATGGGAGACGCTCACCACCAGCGGCATCCTGGCATTCCGCGAGAGCGACAACACGCTCTTCTACTTCTATTACAACAAGAAAGGAAAGGGTAGAACGGCTACCAATGAGCCTCACTTCCATGTGGTGGCCATCGATGCCGCTTCTATGAATGTCATTCAGAATGTGGTCAACAGCGAGGCTTCTGAAATGGCTGGCTCCGCCTATGGCGAACTGCTGCAGAACACCGTCTTCTTCGATGAGGACGACAACCTCTACCTGGCTGCCTTCAACGACACCGAAGCCGGTGAGATGGGCTGCCTGCTCCGCATCAGCAAAGGTAAGTACAACTTCGACGCCGGCTACAACGGATTCCCCAATTCCGACGGCAAACTGCTCACCGTGCAGTACCTGGGCAACGGAAAGGTGTTCACCTATTCGCGCGACGACTCCGTGACCGAGGACGACGGCAAGGGAGGCACCAAGGCTGCTACCAGCATCGACAGCTACAGCCACTACTACTCCGTCGTTGACCTCAAGGCCAATACCCGCACACGCATGGCTTTCAACGGCTCTGCCATCCCCTTCAGCAGCGGCCGCTTCTCGCAGCGCTCCGCCTTCGTGAAGAAGGAGAACAAGGTCTACTTCGGCGTGAATACCGAATCGGCCAATCCTTGTGTCTACATCTATGATGTGGTTACAGGCACCGTGGCCAAGGGCGTGGAGATAGCCGAGGGCTACTACTTCGAGCAAATCCGCGTGCTGGAAGAAGACAAAAAATAAACCGGCATGAGACGGATATCGCACAAGGCAGCGCTGCTCATGGTGCACTTCGGTACCACCTTCGACGAGACGCGCAGCCGCACCATCGACGCCATCAACGAGAAGGCACGAAAGGCTTTCCCCAACCTCGAAGTGCGTGAGTGCTACACCTCGCGTATCATCCTGCGCCGCCTGGCCAAAAAAGGCATCCGCAAGGACACACCCATAGAGGCGATGATGCGGCTCAGGGCCGACGGCTACACCCACCTCATCGTGCAGAGTACCAATGTGATAGACGGCACCGAGATGGAGTCGCTACGGCGCGATGTGGAGCGCATGGAACCGTTCTTCAAAGAGGTGCGCGTGGGACAGCCGCTGCTCTACAGCGTCGACGATGCCCTCAGAGTGGCCGATATCCTCGTGAACAGACATCCGGCCACAGCCAAGAAACGCGAGCATGTGCTCTTCGTGGGCCATGGCACCGGGACACCGGCCACCGCACTCTACAGCGAGATCGACTATATGCTGCGCGATGCGGGCCATGCCAACTACCACGTGGGCACCATCGAGGGATATCCAACCTTCGAGACGGCGCTGCGTCAGCTCAAGGCGGCCAAAGCCAAAAAGGTGACGCTCGTGCCCTTTATGTTCGTGGCCGGCGACCATGCCGCCAACGATATATCCAAAGAGTGGAAAGAGCAGCTCGAGGAGCAGGGCTTTACTGTAGACCTGCACATCGAGGGCCTGGGCGAGGTGCCTGAGATACAGGATATCTATATCGACCATGTGCGCTTCCTCACCACCCACCGCCAGCGCTCGGTCATGGAGAAGAAAAACATTTATTCCAAACAGAAAGACTAACCCTAACGCACGGCAACATGCGTAAAACAAAACTGACAGCGGCCCTGGCTGCCATCGCCTTGATGGCCGTCGGGGCTTTTTTCTCTTACCGCCACTACATGGCACCCACGCGTATACTCGTGGTCAACGCACTCAGAACACAGCAGGCCGACATCGTGACCAGCAACGACAGCCGCCACATCAAGGTGAAGTGTGTGGAGGCAGAACAGATGGAAGACCTCGCCGATTACGATGCCGTGGTGCTCTACGGACGCCGGCTCTCGCTCACCGACAGCCAGCTCACCGAACTGAGGGAGCGGGCCGAAAAGGGACTCGTGGTGTTCACCAAACAGGTGAAGAGCAGCAGCTTCACGGAAAATCATAATATCGAGCCAGCCGACAGGGCCCTGCTGCAGGAATTCTTTGAAAACGACAGCAGGCAGAACTTCCGCAACGGACTGAGATGCCTGCGCCATATAGCCACTCCTTACAAATGGGGCGACCAGGAGTATGAACGACCGGTCGACAAACTCAACAACATCTTCTACCATCGGGCCTACGGACACTATTTCGACACGCCGCAGCAGCTTACAGACTTTCTCCGCAAGAACCATCTCTATCATGAGGGAGGGCAGAACATCGCCCTCATCTCGGGCATCACCTTCCCCACAGAGGGCAACCGCGAGCATGTCGACACACTCATCTCCCTGTTCACAGGGCGCGGATTCAACGTCTTTCCGTTTGCTGCCGTGGGCAAGAAACGCGAGGCCATGCTGCGGGCACTGAAACCCGACGCCGTGGTCTATATGCCGATGGGACGCCTAGGCAACGACTCGCTCCTGCAGTGGGTGCACCAAAACAATATCGCGCTCTTCTGTCCCTTCCCCGTGGCCATGACGCACAAAGAGTGGATGGACAAGGCTAACATGCTCACCAGCGGCACCAAAAACTCGCGCATCGTGATACCGGAAATCGACGGGGCCACGGCGCCTTTCTGCATCGCCACGCAGAATCCTGATAAGGAGGGATACTACCGCTTCACGGCCGAGGTGGACCGCTGCCTCATGCTCGTGGACCATATAGAGCGCACACTCGCCCTGCGCACCAAGAGCAACCGCGACAAGCGGGTGGCCATCGGCTACTTCAAACGGCCGGGAAAGGATGCGCTCCTGGCCAGCGGCATGGAGGTGATACCCTCGCTCTACAATTTCCTGAAACGCCTCCAGCAGGAGGGCTACAACGTGAACGGACTGCCGGCATCGCTGGCCGAGTTCGCCCGGCAGGTCAAGACCGAGGGCATCGTGCTCGGGTCTTATGCCAAGGGGGCGCAGCAGGAATATATGAGAAAGGGTCACCCGCAGTGGATTAAGACGGCGCAATATGAGCAGTGGGCACACGAGGTGTTGCCCAAGGAGCAGTATAACAGAGTGGTGAGCCACTACGGCAAGGCACCGGGCAGTCTGCTCACACGCGGCGACAGCATCGCCGTGGCCTGTCTGCGCTACGGCAATGTGCTCCTCTTCCCGCAGCCGCGGCCGGCACTGGGCGATGATGACTTCAAACTGGTGCACGGCGTCGACGTGCCGCCGCCACACAGTTATCTGGCTCCCTATCTCTATGTGCAGAAGGGTTTCAAGGCCGATGCGCTCATCCACTTCGGCACACACGGCAACCTGGAGTTCACACCGGGACGCGACGCCGGCATGAGGGCCGACGACTGGAGCAGCCAGCTCATCGGACCGCTGCCGCACTTCTATTTCTACACCACGGGCAATGTGGGCGAGGCCATTATCGCCAAGCGGCGTAGCAGGGCGGTCTTGCTCACCTACCTCACGCCGCCTTATGCCGAGAGCGGCATGCGGCAGAAGTATGAGGCATTGCTGGCCAAAGTGCACAGGGCCGTCGACGGCGGCTGTGCCGACAAGCAGCTACTGCTGGGCATCAAGAGCGAGGTGGTGAGGCAGGGTCTGCACCGCGACCTGCAGCTCGACAGCACACTGTCCAGGCCTTACAGCGCCGAGGAGATGCAGCGTATCGACGCGCATCTTGAAGAACTGGCCAACGAGCGCATGCAGGGGGCTTACTACACCATGGGCGTGCCCTACTCGGAGCAAGACCTCTACCAGACAGTGATGGCCATGGAGGCGGAACCGCTGGCCTTCGAGTTGGCACGGACCGACTGCGAGAAGGGGCGCATCACCGCCCGTCAGCAGCAGGACTATGCCTTTGTGGCGCACCACTACCTGCCGAAAGCACGGCAGCAGGTCAGGGCGGGCATGGCTACCAATGACAACCGCCGGCTCCTGGTGCAGTCTACGCAGAATGAGTTCGACGCTATGGTCCGTGCGCTCGGCGGCGGCAATGTGGCGCCGGTACCGGGCGGCGACCCCGTGCTCAACCCGAATGTGTTGCCCACAGGGCGGAATATGTTCAGTATCAACCCCGACAATACGCCCGACCCGCAGGCATGGGAAGACGGCAAGCGCCTGGCGGAGAACACGCTGAGCCGGTACCGCAGTCAGCACCATGAGTGGCCCAGGAAGGTGAGCTACACGCTGTGGGCGGGAGAGTTCATCGCCACACAGGGGGCTACGGTGGCGCAGGCGCTGTGGATGCTCGGCGTGGAGCCGGTGCGCGACAGCGAGGGACGCATCGCCACACTGCGCCTCATACCGGCCCGGCAGTTGGGACGGCCCAGAATCAATGTGGTGGTGCAGGTGAGCGGACAGTTGCGCGACATAGCCGACTCGCGGCTCAAACTCATCACCAAGGCGGTGAAAATGGCGTCGGAGGATGTCTCCGACAGCAATTTCGTCCACCAGGGAACCGTGGAACAGGAAAAACAGCTCGTAGAGAACGGCATGCCGCCCAAGAGGGCGCGCGAAATGGCCACCATGAGGGTCTTCGGACCGGTCAACGGCGGCTACAGCACGGGCATGATGAACTATATAGAGCGCAGCGGCTCATGGACCGACCGCAAGCAGCTCGTAGAGGGCTATCTCAACAATATGGGAGCGGCCTACGGCGATGACGACAACTGGGGCGTGGCCGAGGAGGGACTCTTCGCCGCGGCGCTGCAGCAGACCGACCTCGTGGTGCAGCCGCGGCAGAGCAATACGTGGGGACCGGTGTCGCTCGACCATGTCTATGAGTTTACAGGCGGGCTGTCGCTCGCTGTCAAGACACTCACGGGCAAGGAACCAGATGCCTTGATGGCCGACTACCGCAACAGGGCCAACCGACGCATGCAGGACCTCAATGAGGCCATAGCCGTGGAGGTGCGCACCACCGTGCTCAATCCGGCTTTCGTAAAGGAACGGATGAAGGGCGATGAGGGAACGGCGCAGATGTTCGGCGAGGTGTTCCGCAATATCTTCGGATGGAACGCCACACGCCCCACAGCGCTCGACCCGCAGCTCTACAACGACCTGTACCGCATGTATGTGGCCGATGAGAATCAGCTGGGCGTGCGCAACTTCTTCCAGGAGAAGAATCCCGCCGCCTACCAGGCCATGACGGCGGTGCTGCTCGAGAGTGCCCGAAAGGGATTCTGGAAACCTTCTGCCGACCAACTGAAACAGACGGCGGGTCTGCATGCGCAGATTACGGCCGAGAGCGGAGCGGCCTGCACCGACTTCGTGTGCAACAACGCACAGCTGCAGCAGTTTGTGGCGGGCAATCTGCCCCAAGCGGAGGCAAAGGCCTACAACCGCTCGCTCCAGCAGGTGAAGAGTGCCGGCTCAGGGCAGAAGTCTATGGTGCTCGACGAGGAGGGCGCTCCGGCGGCCTCCAACGGCCATTCCACATGGATAGCCGTAGGGGTGGTGTTGATGGCGCTGGTGCTGCTCGCTGTGGTGGTGGCAAGATTGAGAAAACGGCAATAATACGCAAGCATGGAGACACTCGTATGGCTGCTCGTCTTTTTCATCGTGCTCAATACGGCGGTGAAAATGAGTTTGTGGAAGATGTGGCAACAAATAGCCTGCTGCCTGGTCATTGGCCTGCTGGTCTTCGGCGCCACCCACTATGTGGTGTTGCTCTCCAAGACACAGTTGGAGGCGATGGTCCAGCAGACGGCGGTGCTCAGGGATGTGGCGGTGGTGCTCACCGTCGATGCGGCGGTGTGCACGGCTTTCTGCCTGCTCTGGCTCAATGAAGAACAGCCACGGAGCCGGATGGGCCGCTGCATGTGGGCGTTGCTCTATGCCTATCCGCAACTGCTCGTGCTTCCGGCACTGTGCTATGCGCTCGCGGTGGCGGTGTTCGCTGCACCGGGGGTCGACTTCGTCACGCTGGGAGGCGGCTTCGCCTTCGCAGCAGTGGCGTTGCTGTTGGTGCTCTCGCTCGCCATGAGGTGGCTGCTGCCGGTGGTACAGGCCAGGGTGGAGCTGCACTTGCTGCTGTCGGGAGGTATCGCTGCCGTGGGACTGGTGGCCACGCAGGCCACGCGCATGGTCTACGGCATCGCCGAGACACCGGTCCGGTGGAAGGCCATGCTCGCCACCCTCGCCGGCTTCGTTTTGCTCATGGGGGTGGGATTCCTGGCCGACAGACTGAAGATAAAAATGAAAAACAAAAAATAACTGATAATGGAAATCATATCCAAAGCTTTGTTCACCATTGCCAACGCGCTGCTCGTGCCCGACATCGTGTTGCTCATCTTCTTTTTCTTCCGGGCACTGGTGCTGCTGGGCGCCACCTACAGCGCTTTCCTAACTCGTAGGCGCATAGGCCGGTTGCTCGACGGGGATATCGATGCCCTGCAGCCGGAGGCGCTGCCGCAGTTGCGCCAGAAGGTGCAGGAGGCGGGAGCGGAAGGCTCGCGCTTCACGCAGTATCTCGGCCAATTGCTCAGCCATGAGCCCGATGCCGACTATGCCGACTACCTGGTGAGCCGTTTCGAGATAGAGACGGCCAAGGAGGTGAACCTCTCCCGCCTGTTGGCCAAACTGGGACCGGTGCTCGGACTTATCGGCACCCTCATCTCCATGTCGCCGGCGCTCGTGGGACTCTCCACGGGCGACATCGCCGGTATGGCCTACAACATGCAGGTGGTCTTCTCGGCCACCGTGGTGGGCCTGCTCATCAGCGCCGTGGGACTCTTTACCCTGCAGCTCAAGCAGCGCTGGATGACAAAGGATGCCAACAGCCTCGATTTCGTGGCCAGTGTAATCAATAAGAGTAAAGCGGTATGAGAAGACGACGCAGAAACGGCAACGTCATGACCGACGATGATGCCGACCCGCTGAGCGTGGTGGTCAACCTCTTCGATGTGGCCATGGTCTTCGCCGTGGCGCTCATGGTGGCCATGGTCATGCACATGAACATGACGGAGGTGTTCTCACAGGAGGATTTCACCGTGGTGAAGAATCCCGGCACCGACAAGATGCAGATTATCACCAAGAAGGGACGGGAGATAAAGACGTATAAGGCAAGCGGCGAGGCCGACGGCACGACAGGTGCTCGCGGCCGCAGGCTCGGCACGGCTTACGAACTGGAAGACGGCAAGATTATCTACGTGCCGGACGAGTAAAGGCTTGTACCGATGTCGTTAGGCCTATATACGGCGGCTGCCTACAGGCTCTGCAGAAACTTGGTCAGGCTTTCCTTGGAGTCGAGACCAAGTTTCTGCCGGATGCGGTAGCGGCTTATCTCCACACCGCGGGTGGAGATGTTGAGCAGCGGGGCTATCTCTTTAGAAAGTAGATTCATGCGGATGTACACACACAGCATCTTCTCCTTGTGCGAGAGGCTGGGGTAGCGCTCGTCGAGCGTCTGGAGAAAGTGGTGGTGCACACTGTCGAAGGTGTCCTTGAAGGCTTCAAGGTCTTCATCGTGTTCTATGTTGGTGTCTATCTGGCTTATCAGGCGCATCACGCGGCGCTTGATGGTGGTCAGCAACTCCGATTTCTTAATCTCAGTACTCGAGGGAAGGGCGTTGTTCAGACTCACCGCGGTCTTCTTGATGTCGAGCAGCATCTCGTTCTTGCGAACCACGTTCATCCTTGAGCTCACCAGCTCTTGCTGGCGGGCGCGGAGTTCCACCTCCAGCTTCTCCTCACGCAGGGTGGCTATCTGCTCCTCCTGCTCCTGCAGCTGCTCTTCCTGCTCCTGTATCTGCTCGTTCTTCTCGGCCACAAGCCGTTGGCGGCTTTTCTGAAGGCGCAGGTAGGCCAGACGGACGGCCGCCAGCAGCAGGATGGCATAGAGGGCGTAGGCCCACCAGGTGCGGTACCAGGGCGGCAGAATGGTGAAACTGAACGAGGTCTCCACAGGCGTGGAAAGCCCTGCCATCATGATGCGCACATGGAAGGTGTAGTTGCCTTCGGGCAGATTGGTGTATTCCTTGATGCGGTGGCGGGAATAGGGACTCCACTCCTGTTCGGCCGAACCCTCCAGCCAGTAGCTGTATTGCACGGTCGTGGTGGGGTCGTAGTTGTTCGTGCTGTACTCCAGACGAACCGAATTGTCGCGCCAGGCTATCCGAACGGGCTGACGGCAACCGTAGAAGAGGGTGTCGGCATAGTTGCCGATGTAAATGCTCCGTATGTAGGGACGCACTTGTTGCGCCTGACGGTCGGTCTGGGGGCGCTGCTCCAGACTTAGCAGCGCAAAACCGTCTTCCGTGCCGATGACGGTCTGCCGGCCGTCGGCCGTGAAACTGATGTTCTCGAAGTCTTCAATCAGACAGTCGTTCAGAAATCCGTCGCGTTCCTTGCCGGCCACTACATGGAGGGTGCCGTCGGAGGCATACCACAGCCGCCCTTTCTGGTCTTGATGGAGATAGGTGTAGGCATTGTGCCCTTCCAGTCGGTTCTCCAAGTCCTTGAATGGCTCCAGACGGTCGTGCGTGGCGTCGTAGCGGAACAGACCCCTGTGGCTCGCTATCACCGTCTCGCCGTCTATCTTGGCAATGCACACATTGTCGCCCTTGGGCAACTGGTCCGAATTATAGCACCGCTTCGACGTCACACGGCTGAGGTCGGGGCTCAGCAGGAGCCGGAAGAGGCCTTTCTCCTTGTTGGCCACCCAGATGGCGCCTGACCCTTCTTCCACATAGAAGGTCTTTGCCGAGAGTTCGGCTCCTTTCACTTTCTCGCCCAGTATCCATTGCCCTCCTTGACGGCGCATCAGCTGCAGGCCCCAGTAGGTGGCCACCAACAGTACATCGTTGCGGTAACCCAGCGAGCGGACGCCCCATACACCGCGCTGGTCGAAGCGGGTGATGCGGTCGCCGTCGATCATCAGGAAGAAGTGGCGGCCGCCGCAGAACAACTGCCCGCCGATGGTGTCCAGACACAACACCTGGCTGCCGGTGCCCTCGATGAAGCGTATCTCCTGGCCCTGCATCTCGTAGAGGCCTTGGTTGCTGCCCAGATAGAGCTTGTGGCGGTAGGTGATGCTGCAGTTGCCGCTGCCCACCGGCGACTGACGGCTGTTCAGAAAACGGAGCGGGGAGTCGAGCGGTATGCAGTCGATGCCGTTATCCAAACCCAGCCACAGGTTGTGATCGGCATCGAATGCGGCCGACAGCACTGTCTTGCTCTGAAGACCGTTGCCGATGGATATCTGCTCGGTCTGACCCGTCTGCATGTCTATCAGCATGACACCGTCGTGGAGGGTGCCCAGCACCAGGAGATGGCCGCTGATGGCGGCGCAAGAGAGCTGCTTTTCATGGATGCAGCTCATGGCGGCGGTGTGTACGGGCTCCAAATGGCTATCGCCGTAGAGAAACAGGCCTTTCTCGCGGCTCACAAGCAGAATACGGCCTTCATAGGGCAGCATGGCCACAATGGCCGAGGTGTTCCGGATGTCGATGCCCTGAAGGGGGGAGAACTTATGGCCGGTGAGTACGTAGATGCCGGTGGCGGTGGTCACGTAGAGGCGGTTGTAGAGCACGGCCGAATAACTGAGACCGTGGGGATCGTTGATGGGGTGGCGGGTGTCGTTCACATAAAGGGCGGTGTCGCACTGAAAGTAGGTGTCGCTGCCCAAGTGGTGGATGTTCCATACATTCAGCTGCCCAATCTTCTCCACCGGCTCGGAAAGCCGTTCATAGGTCATGCGGCCCTTGCCGGTACGGACAAAACGGCCGAACTGTCCCAGGGCGCCTACATAGATGGCGCCGTCGACAGCGCATACCGACCGCACCTTGGCATTGCCCGGAAGGGGATAGGTGTGCCAACTGGAACCGTCAAACTCCAGAAGGCCTTTGTTGTTGGCAAAGTACATCCATCCTTCACGGCTCTGCACAATCTGCCAGTTCTGATTGCCGGAGTGATACTGCTGGCGGGTGTAGTTCACTACAGCACGCTGCCAGTAGCTGCCTGCCTGCAGCGCGACCGACAGAAAAAGGAACATGCCTGTAAGTAGATACCGGATAATGCTTCGTTTCATGCCGACAAAAGTACATTTTTTTCTTTAAAAAGCCAAGACCTGGGCGTAGAAGATTTTATACCCGCATTTTTAAATAAAAACTTCTGATAATCAGTGATTTATGATTCTTGTGAGAAAGTCTTGATGTAGTCGTTGTGCAAGTGTATAGTAGTCGTGATGTAGTGATTTGTTTGGCATATCTCATGGTGCGGGGTATTTTTGCCGCATCAATATCAACCTAAATCCTAATTTATACCTTATGAGACTAAAATCATTTTCTATTGCTTTTTGACTGCAGCTGATGATAGGCTGCCTGGCTCTCCTGCACAGCGAGGGGAGCTATGCGCAAGGCACACAAAACGTCACAGGAACGGTGCTCGATGCCGTCACGCGCGAACCTATGATTGGAGTGAGTGTGATGGAGAGGGGTACCTCCAACGGCGCTGTTACCGACCTCGATGGCCGATTCGTCCTCCAGCAGGTGAGACGGGGCGCTGCCATCGTCTTCTCCTACGTGGGTTATGTCGACCTGGAAATGCCCGCTTCAAGAGTCGCGGGAGAGATTCTGATGACAGAGGACGACAAAACGCTTTCTGAAGTGGTCGTCGTGGGTTACGGCACACAGAAGAGGGCCAATCTCTCCGGGGCCGTGTCGGCGGTCGACGGTGACAAACTGGCCGGAAAACCGTCGAGCGACGTGCTCAGCGCCATGCAGGGTGAACTGCCCGGCGTGGCCGTGCTGCGAAACAGCGGTGAGCCGGGAAGCGAAAGCTCCGGACTCAGAATTCGCGGCTTCTCGTCGGTCAATGCCACCAGCGCGCTTGTTCTTATCGACGGTGTGGAGGGTGACCTGGCCTTGCTCAATGCCGACGATATCGAGAGCATCTCGGTGCTGAAGGATGCATCGGCCTGCGCCATCTACGGTGCAAGGGCTGCATCGGGAGTGGTGCTGGTCACCACCAAGAGCGGCACCGAGGGAAAACCGAAAATCTCTTATTCGGGCTACTATGCGGTGAATACGCCGGGCAATATGCCCAAGCGTCTGCCGGCATGGGAGGAGCAGCAGTGGATCAACCTGGGACGGTACAACCAGGGAGGAAGCTATGAGTGGAACAAAGAGAAAACCACTTGGGTGGCCAACCCCAACTTCAACTACTATCCCAACAACAACAACGGACGATGGGAGCAGTTCACCGCCACCAACTGGGTGGACGAGGGTACCAAGGACTACAGCGACCAGACCAACCACTCGGTATCGGTCTCAGGCGGCACCAAGTCGGTTCACTATCTCGTGAGCGGAAACTTCTTCTATAAAAACGGTATGCTCAAGTATACCGACAACTCCAACACCCGTGTGAACCTGCATGCCAAGGTGAACGCCGAACTGAACAAGTATCTCGAACTGGGCGTCAACCTGCAGTATCAGTCGAAGAAAAACACCTCGCCCTCCAACGGGGCTGGAAGCATCCTCAACACCATGTATGGAGCACGCGCACGACAGCTGCTCTGGCAGCCCGAGGAAACACCCAACATCGGTGAACAGCCCTATAGCGGCGACCTCCAGGTGAACCCCATCGACATCCTGAAAAACGGAGGTACCAACGAGACACTCTATGAGGCGTATCTCGGCAAGGGCGAACTCATTATCAAAAACCTGGTCAAGGGCCTGAGAATCAATCTCAATGCCAGCCGCAGAGCCGGCTACTACACCGGACGCTCCGAGCGCCACTGGCTGGCATGGTACGCCATGAACGGTACTACCATCCGGCAGCAGACCAACAACCCCAACTCGCTCTACCGCATCAAGAACAACGACTATCACGACCAGTTTGAGGCTACCGTCAACTATGAGTTCGATGTGCTGAAACACAATGTGAAGGTGCTCGCCGGTTCCAGCTATGAAAACTACCGCAAAGACCAGTTCGACGCTACTGCAAGAAACATGAACTCAAACGACTTCTTCTCGTTCAACTACTTCGACGCCGCCGAAGCCAGCAATATATCGCTGGCCGACAATATTCAGCCCTGGTCTATGATGTCTTACTTCGGACGTATCAATTACAACTACGACGAAAGATACCTCCTCGAGGCCAATATACGCTACGACGGAAGCTCACGCCTGGCTCCCTCCAAGAGATGGAAGGCCTTCCCCTCGGTAAGCGCCGCATGGAGGGTGAACCAGGAGAAATGGTTCACACTCGACTGGGTGAGCAACCTCAAACTGCGCGCATCGTGGGGACAACTGGGCAATGGCGCCGTGCTGGGACTCTACGACTATGTGCCCACCATCTCGCAGGGAGCCACCTATATCACCGAGAAGAGCTACTACCAGGCCAACCTGGCTTCGAAAGACAAGACATGGGAAACCATCGAGACCACCAATGTGGGTGTCGACTTCGGCGTGCTCAACGGAAGGCTCAGCGGCTCGTTCGACTATTACTGGAAGTACAACAACGATATGCTCTCACGCCTGCAGCTGCCGCACACCATCGGTATCGGCGTGCCCGCTGTCAATGTGGGTAAACTGAAAACCTGGGGATGGGAATTCGAAATCAAATGGCGTGACCGCATCGGCGACTTCAGCTATCAGGTGGCTTTCAACCTGAGCGACTCGCAGAACGAACTCAAGGAGTACGACGGAGCTGATGTCATCACGGCGGGTACCGTGAGCCTGCTCGAGGGATATCCCATGAACACCATCTGGGGATATACCACCGACGGCTACTGGAGCAGCCTCGAGGAGTACAATCAGTACAAAGAGGCGCATCCGGGTTACAAGTCGTTCTCCGACGGTAAGGTGGGAGGCGGCGACGTGCGCTACCTCACACTGCCCGATGCCGACGGAAGCATCGACCACCAGGTGGGAGGAGGCGACGGTACAAAGGAAAACCACGGCGACCTCGTGTGCCTGGGCAACAGCAACGGACGCTATCTCTACGGACTCAACCTCTCCGCACAGTGGAAGGGATTCGACCTCGCTGTGATGTTCCAGGGCGTGGCCAAACGCAAAATGCTCATCGATACCGAGGCCATCGCTCCCTTCGGACGCACACACCAGATGCCCTGGACTGTGCACCGCGACTACTGGACCGAGGACAACCCCGACGCCTTCTGGCCACGACTCTACAACTACAACGGCGACATGTTCAATTTCCAACCTTCCGACAAGTGGGTGCAGAATGCTGCCTACCTGAGGTTGAAGAACATCACCCTGGGCTACACCATACCTATCAGCAAGCGCTACATCGAGAAACTGAGAGTGTATGTCAGCGGAAATGATGTGTGGGAAAAATCAGACATCCTGAAGGTCTTCGACCCAGAGGCCGGCAACAATGTGGGACGTAACTACTATCCCTTCTTCCGCACATGGTCGTTTGGTGTGAATGTAACTATTTAAGTAATCCGTTTAGAATAAAAAGAATCATGAGACACGATATTTTCAAATCTATTTGCACTGTCGTTTTGATGGGTGGGGCTTTGGTGTTCGGCAGTTGCGAACTCGACCGGCTGCCTGAGACAACCCTGGCCGACAACAATTTCTGGCAGAGTGAGACCGATATGCGGGGCGCGTGCAACAAACTGTATGTCGACCTGCCGGGATTCTCACACGACACGAGAGCCGACGATGTGATAGGAACGGCGGCCAACTCGGTTTCGAGCGGCAACTGGAGTGTGCCGGCCACCAGCAATGAGTGGACACAGCCTTACCAGAAAATAGCCGTATGCAACAATATCATCGCAAAAGGGGAGAATGCCCCGTTGCTCGACGCACAGAAAAACCGGTGGATTGCTGAGGCAAGATTCTTCCGTGCCTACCACTTCTTCGATCTCGTGAGGAAATATGGCGATGTGCCTCTTATCCTCAAGGCTTTCGACTCTACCAGCGACCCCGATATCAAAATGCCGCGAACGGCAAGAGAAGAGGTCATCAAGCAGTGCTATGACGACCTGGCATTCGCCGAGGAGAACCTGCCCGACATAGACGACGTGAAAAGTGCCGAGGACTGGGGACGCGTCTCCAAAAGCGCCGCACGCGGACTGCTGGTGCGCATCGGCCTCTATGAGGGAACGTATGCGAAGTATCACGGCCTGCAGGCTGATGCCAAGAGCCATCTCAAAGTGTGTATCGATGCGGCCGAAAGACTGATCAGAAGCGGAAAGCATGACCTCTATCCCGACTTCCAGAAACTGTTCTATTTCGACGGAGAGGGAAGGCAGAACAAGGAGAATGTTTTCGTGAAAATCTATGGTCCCAACGGAGCCAGTGGCGTCATACTGCACAACAACTCGCGTGGACTTGAAAACGCAGTGAGCGTGACGCGTCAGACCATCGACGAGTTCCTCTATACCGACGGACTGCCCAGAGAGAAAACAGCCCTGAAAGTGGAGGAAACCACACACAACGATGTGTTCGTGAACCGCGACCCGCGCATGGCCATGACTTTCTACCAGAAAGGGGAGGAGGCCTACAAGGCCGGCTACAATCCTTTCGGCAACCAGCATGGCAATGGCTATGGCATCAAGAAGGGATTCATGCTCGATGAGTGGAACACGGTCAACAAGGAGACGGTCGACAAGATGATTATTCGCTATGCCGAAATCCTCATCTCTTATGCCGAGGCGCTGTATGAGTACAACGGACAGATTACCGATGCACAACTCGACGCCACGGTCAACAAACTGCGCGCCCGTGCCGGATTCGACGCAAAGCTCTCCAACGCGTTCGTCACGGCCAACGGACTGAACATGCTCGAGGAAATCCGTAGGGAAAGACACGTGGAGTTCATCGACGAGAACCTGCGCTATGATGACATCATCAGATGGAAGATTGCAGAGAAGGTGCTGCCCGTCACCATGCTCGGACTGAAATACAACGATGCCGACGAACTGAGCACGCAGCGGGAGAACATACAGAACCGGCTCACCGATGCCAACGGTATGTACAACGGCAAGAAAGTGGCCGACCAGGAGGGCATCTATGTCATCGAGCAGGCGGCCAGCCGAAGCTTCGACCCCAAGAAAGACTACCTCTATCCCATTCCTACTTATGAGATAGCTACCTCGGAGGGAAGTGTCACACAGAACCCGGGATGGAATTAAACAATAAAGTGTTGAACCTGAAAAATAAAATACAATATGAATCGTTTTATCAATAAGATAGTG
>CACYUZ010000072.1:0-14415 GCA_902777645.1 uncultured Prevotellaceae bacterium
CTATTGGGCTTCACCCGTCAGAGAATCTGCAAATTCCAAGTGGCAAGGGCGCAAGTTTGAAAGCTGTTTCTCCTGTAGTGTGTATCCGTGTCCGTTTCCAGCCCCTTTGTTTTTCTGAGCAGGCCTCGCCGTTTCGGCAAGTCGCTGCTCACCACCACATTGTGCTCCTTTTTCGAGGGCCGCCGCGACCTCTTTGAGGGGCTCAAGGTGATGGAGCTGGAGAAGGAGTGGACGCAATACCCCGTGCTCCATATCGACGTGAGCATGGCGAAGGGACAGGAGAATGTGGAGATGCTGCGCCATGCGCTGCTCCGCCGGCTTAGGCCTTTGACTGAACTATATGGTTCCTCACCAGACGAGCTTACACCCGGAGCCGTTTTCGCCGGTCTCATCCGTCGTGCCTATGAGCAGACGGGCCGTCAGGTGATGGTGGTGATTGACGAGTATGACGCACCGCTGCTCGAGATGCTCCACGAGGAGGAGCAGCTGCCCGGCTACCGCCGTGTGATGCAGGAGTTTTATCAGTGTCTGAAGGCGAATGAGGCGATGATCCGCTTCTGCTTCATCACGGGCATCACAAAATTCTCACAGCTCAGCATCTTCTCCACGCTCAACAATATCACCAATATCTCGCTTGACCCTGAATTCGCCGCCATCTGCGGCATCACCGGCGAGGAGATTGACACGTAAAGGTGGGCATGGGCTTCTCCGTTGAGAAGCGCGCCATGACCGAATACATCATCAGTTAGCTTGAATGACTTGCTGAAAATCACATTTTCGGCAATAAAAATTGCTAAAAAATCACATTTTCGGAACTTTTGACCTCGCAAAGTGTCGTTTCAGTGCTTGCGCCCGTGCCACACGAGGTAGGCGATGAGCACGAGGAAGGCGCCGAGGATGCTCCACATCTCGGTGGTGTGCTCCAAGGGGGCCACCCATACCTCGTTGAGGAAGCGGTTGCGGGCCATCACCTCGACAAAGGTCCAGAACACGATGACCGTGGCGATGCCCATGCGGATGTTGGCGCCCCAGGCACCGATGCGCAGCTGCCGCTTCAGCATGAAGAAGGAGCCGGCCAGGCAGAAGATGGCCACGGCGTAGGTCACGGGGTGGTGGTCGCCCAGGAACACGGGGTCGTAGCAGAACATGAGCACCAGGTAGAGGGCCCACATCATGGTGTTGAGCTCCATGAAGGTGACGATGCTCACGTGGCGCGTCATGGGCTTGGCCACGATGATGTCGCGGCGCCCGCGGAAGAGCTGCTTCTGGCACCAGTTGATGGCGTTGCAGCCGGTGCGCAGACAGCAGATGTAGATGATGGCGAACATCATGAAGAAACCGAACGACGACGGCATGGTGAGATACTCGGGACGCGAGCCGCGCAGCAGCTTGAGCTCGGCGCGCGTGAAGTCTTCGAGCGGGGTGCCGTTTATGAGGAACTCATGGCCCACGCCGATGCCGTTGACATAATGGGTGATGGTGGTGACGGTGCCGGTGCCCACCAGGTCGCAGTGGGTGCCGTAGCGCTGGGCGTAGTAGGCAAGCAGTAACTCCACCCAGCCGGTCCAGAAGAGCAGACCGCCGGCCAGTCCGTAGATGGTCTGGCGGGTGTCGCCCTTCACAAAGATGCCCACCACGGTGACGACCAGTCCCACGAAGCCCATGAAGAAGGCGGTGTAGTGGAGCAGGGTGGGCTGCATGAAGTGCTCCATGAGCATCATGAGGGCGTGGCCCAGAGGCATGGTGAAGAGCACGAGGAGAAACGAACCGAGGGTCTTGCCGATGTAGATTTTTCCTTTCATGGTGTAGGGGAGGGGGTGTGATGGGTTGATGGGATGGGGGTCAGAACAGCCGGTCGACGTCAACACTGATGCCGGCCTGCAGGTTGATGCCGTCGGTGACGGGGGCGTTGAGGTAATAGTAGCGCGGACGGTAGTTGAACAGGTTGTCGACCGCGAGCGTCAGTTTCACGGCCTTGCCGATGCGGTGGGCGGTGCTCAGCCGCCAGAGAGTGTAGGCGGGATAGTCCACTTCCTGCATGCCCTTGCTGATGTCGTAGTAGTCGGCATACTCCTGGTTTTTCACACTCGAGAGCAGGCGGCCGTTGAGGGCGATGTTCAGGGCGTAGTCTTTCCACTGCTTGTCCCACTCCACACGGGCGGTGAGCGAGTGGGGGCGGGCGGGGATGTACTGGTTGTTCACGGTGTGGCCGTCGCCATCCTTGGGCAGGTTCTCCTTGGTCCAGGCATAGGAGAGGCGGAAGCTGAGGCCGTTGGTCCAGCGGGCCTGTGCGGTGGCCTCGGCACCGTAGACGCTGTAGTCGTCGAGATTGAGGTAGTTGAGGTAGAGCTGGCGGTCGGAGTCGGGCTTGTAGAAGGGCACGCCCGTGGCCAACTTATGGTCTACCGTGTTGTAGTAGGCTGTGGCGGTGAGGCACCAGTGTTTTTTCATCCATTCCATCGAGGCGTTGAGGTTGTGGCTCACCTCGGCCTTGAGCTGGTCGTTGCCCTGCACTATCCAGATGCCGGCCATGTCGAAGTCGTAGTATTTCTCCTTGAGCGTGGGGGCGCGGAAGCCCATGCCGTAGCCCATGCGCAGGGTGAGGTGGCGGCCTGCCTTGTAGCGGGCGGAGAGCTTGGGGGTGAGGTGCGAGTCGCGGCCGTCGCTGAAGTAGTCGTAGCGCAGGGCGCCCACTACCTCCCACCGGTCGCTGAGGCTCCAGTCGAGCTGTGCGAAGGCGTCGAAGGTGTCCTGCTCGCGGCTGTGGTCCGTGAGGTTGGTGTTGTAGAGGTAGTCGTGCAGGTAGTCGGCACCGAGGGTGAGCGTCATGTCGCGGTCGAAGCGGTGGTTGTAGACGGCGCGCAGGCTGTTGTGCACATTGCTGTAGTCGCGTATGTCGAGGTGCACCGCTTTCTGGTAGTCGGACTTGTCGTACTGGTCGAAGTGGTAACTGAGGTCGAGGTCGTCGGCGCTGCTCATCTGCCAGGTGCCGCGCAGGCCGCCGGTGAAGTCGCGGTAGCGCTCCGGGGTGTCGGGGGTGCGGGTCAGGGTGCGGAAGAAATAGCCGGCGTGGGCGGTCAGTTTCAGGGCGTCGGTGGGCCGCCAGACGAATTTCTCTCTCACCTGGCTGGTCTTGTCGCCATAGACGGTGGTGAACACGCGGGTCTGCGGCGAGAGGCCGTTCTTCACGTCGTAATTGTCGGTGCCGTGGTAGTTGAGGTAGAGCGTGTTGCTCACATGCCGGCCGTTCAGATCGAGGCTGGCGCCGTAGCGCTGCTCGTCGTGGCGGGCCAGGCGGGCATTCACGTTGAGTGCCCAGGGCTGTGTCTGCCACAGGCTGCTGCCGTCTTTGGTGATGATGTTGACCACGCCGCCGCCGGCGTTGCTGCCGTAGAGGGCGCTGGCGGCTCCGCGCACTATCTCGATGCGCTGCACGTTGGCCAGGTTGAGGCGGGTGAAGTCGACATCGTCCATCGTCTCTCCGGCCAGCCGTTCGCCGTCGACGAGGATGAGCACGCCCTGGCCGCCGAAGCCGCTCAGGTTCATGTGCTTCTGCTGGTTCATGGCATAGGAGAACTCCACGCCGGGCAGCTCCTGCTGCAGCAGTTCCTGCATGTCGGTGGCATCGGTGCGCTCTATGTCGCGCGAGGTGATGACGCGGGTCTGGATGGGGGCGTCGCCCAGCAGCTTGGGGGTGCGCGTGCCGGTCACCACCACCTCGTTCAGGTGGAAGGTGGTGTCGGTCTCGGCCAGTTGGGCGGCCGCCGGTGTGAGCAGCGGCAGCAGGAGGCCCAGAAACAGGCTGCGCAGGGTGGTAGTGTGCGTTGGGCGCGTCATGAGGGGTCAGAGGGGGTATTTGTACTGTATGGTGAGGTGGCACTTCTTGCCGGCAGCATTCTGGTGGTTCACGAGCTGGAGGGCGGCGTAGCGGCCGTTGGCCAGGCGGAGAATGAACACGCGGTTGTTGAGGGTGAATGAGGGCGGAATGGGGGGCAGGTCTACCTTGAGCCAGGAGGAGAGCACGGGGTTGACGGTGATGCCCTGGCTGCCGATGAGGCTGTTGAGCATCTGGGTCTGCACGGTCCACACCTGGTTCTCCGACCACTCGTCGGGGGTGTAGGCCAGGCGGCCGAGCTCGTCGCGGCTCATGCTGAGGCGGGCCATGTCGGTGAGGTCGGTGGCGCAGGCGGCGCCGCCGTTGGTGCGCACATTGTTGCGGTGCACGGCAAACGACCACTTGTCGGGTTCGGGCTGGACGTCGGTGGGCTCGAAGGTGCGGAACTCGTTGACGCTGATGCCGGCGCCGAACACGTCGTACCAGTAGGTGTAGATGCCGCTGCGGTGGTCTTCGTGGCCTGTGGCCGTCATGGGGATGGCGCTGCACACCACGGCGTTGCCGGTGGTCTGCCCCTGGAGCACAGAGTCGGCCAGCGCCTGCAGGTCTACGTAGTACCATTGCTCCCAGTCGGAGGCGTCGATGTAGAGGGTGCCGCTGATGGTGGTCTCGGTGCTGTCGGTCTCCACCTCGGGGGTGGGAAGGGGCTGGTCGGCGGGGTCGTCGTAGATATCGTCGAAAAGGCCTGTGCATGCCGTGAGCCACAGGACGGCTCCCAGCATGCACAGGTGAAGTGACTTCCGGATTATGGAGGTGCAGGATCTCACGCTGTTACGGCTTACTCGATGTTGCCCTCGAAGACCGACTCCACGGGGAAGGGCATGGCGCCCGGCTGGAAGGTGTTCACCACGTTCACACCGCCGCCTTCGGTGGCTTTCACCTCGATGGTGCCCAGGCGGGTGAAGTCGTAGTCATTGTCCATGGTGGTGGCGCCGTTGTTCACAGCGGTGAGGTGGAAGGTGAGGCCGTCGGCGGAGTAGTCGCGGTAGTAGGCGCCGCGCTCCAGGTCGTAGGCCACATTGCTCACGGTATAGGCGCCCAGGGTGAGGTCGCCCATCACGGTGCCGAAGAGTTGGAAACCGGGTATCACCACATTGATGGTGCCGTCGCCGTTGTCCTCGATGCCGTAGGTGATGTCGGTCTGGGTGTAGGGGCCGAACTGGCCGCCCACCATGACGCTCACACCGCCCTTGTGCTGCCCGGCGGTGACGTAGAGCTCGGGCTCTACGGGTGTGCTGTAGTCCATGCTCAGCTCGAAGGGCATGCTGCCGTAGGCCATGGTGACATGGAGGCTGAGGCTGCTGCCGGGGGCGACGGTGCCGGAGACGATGCCTGCGGCGCCCGATGCCTCGTAGGAGGTCTCGGCGATGGTGTAGGAGCCGTTACCGTCGTCGGTCAGGGCGATGCCCTCGAGGGTTATCTCGGGCAGCTCCATGCCGTTGTAGGTGCAGGCGGGCAGGGTGATGTTGGCGGTGGCGGGGTCGGTGCCGGCGGCCAGCGTCACACTGACGGTGTCTTGCACCACGGTGCCCATCTGCGGCATGGCGGGGATAGTGACGCTGCGGGCGGCATCATACTTGCCGGCCACGAGATAGCCCGCGGGTGCCGCGCCCACATGGAAGGTGATGGAGGTGCCGCCCATGACACCGGGAACGGTAATGACCGGTGTGGTCATGGGGCCGCTCAGCGTGCAGTCGTAGCTCTTGTAGCCGCCGCTGTGGCGGTCGAACATCTTGATGGTGCCCTCGGCGGAAAGCGCCTGTCCTATCTGCACATGGCCGAAGAAAGCGTCGCCCCAAGTGGGGTCGGAGAAGGTGACGAGGTACTCATCCTCTGAGGTCTTGAACACACCGAGCTGGGCGTCGTTGCCGTAGTAGGTGTCGGTGAAATAAGCGGTGCTCACGGTGATGTAGCCGTTGAAGCTGTGGAAGAGGGTGGTGTCGGCCTGCTCCTCTACGGTGTCGAACGTCATCTCCTGGATGTCGGCCACCTTATAAATTACGGTGGTGTCGCCCAGGTTTATCTTCAGCACTTCGGTCTGGGCTTGGGCGCACAGCATGGTGGCTGCGGCGATGAGCGAGAGTATATATCTTTTCATGATTTCTCGGGTTATGGTGTGGGTTACTTTATTTCTTTACTACTTTCACGGTGTGGCGGCCGCTGCGCACCACATAGATGCCGGAGGGCTGGCCGGAGAGCGACACGCTGCCCGTGCCGCGCACAAGAAGGGTGCCGCCGGTGGTGAACACCTCGATGGGGGCACCGGCCATACGCACGGTGGTGCCGTCGTACTCGAAGGCCATGCTGCCCTCGGTGAGCGGCCCGATGCCCAGCTCAGCGGCATCGACGAAGGTGAAGCGGCTTATAGTGGCCCGCTCGTATTCGGCACTGGCCCCGGCGCTGGTGATGAGCAGTGTACCCTGGCCGAAGGTGACCCGGGGCTTCTCACTGAGCACGTAGCTGGCGGTGGTGCCGTCGGTGAAGGTGATGAGCAGCGCGCTTCCGTCGGCGAAAGCCAGCGTCTGGCATGCGAGCGTCATCAGGCATAACAATAGTTTTTTCATAAAAAGTCTCTTTATATTTTTCCTGCAAAACAACATGACTGTTTCACGCCTGCAAAGGTAGACATTTTGACCATGCCGCACAATCCTAATTTTTGGGTATTTTTTCCGGCGTTCTGTGCCGAAACGGACAATCCCATGGCCGAAATGCACAAAAAACCGCCCGGAGGAGGTCCGAGCGGTAGGTATAGAGGAAATCTTTTTCCTTGTCGGCTCACCACAGCAGGAGCAGTCCGGCGAAGCCCGCATAGACTATCATGCGGATGGGGTTGATCTTCATGACCTTGGTGCCGAAGAAGGTGGCGCCAAAGATGGCCAGGCTGATCCAGAAGTGCCACGGGTCGGTGGAGGGGGTGGAGAAGTTCTCCGCATTCATCAGCAGCAGGGCGGCTGCGGCCAGCAGGCCCACCACCGTGGGGCGCATCACGCTGAACACGCTCTGCACCATGGGGGTGTGCATGTACTTGAGGAAGAGGCGGCTTATCAGTATCATCAGGATGAACGAGGGGAGCACCAGAGCAAAGGTGGCGGTGGTGCTGCCCAGGATGGCCATCGTGTCGCCCAGTCCGGCGTTCTTCACGGCCGAGTAGCCGCAGTAGGTGGCGCTGTTGATGCCGATGGGGCCGGGTGTCATCTGGCTGATGGCCACGATGTTGGTGAACTCGGCGCTCGACATCCACTGGTGGTGCACCACCACCTCGGTCTGGATGAGCGAGAGCATACCGTAGCCGCCGCCGAAACCGAAGAGGCCTATCTCGAAGAAGGTGAGAAACAGACTGAGGAATATCATGACTCGGTGGATTTGAGGTACTGGCCGTAGAGATAGCCTGCCAGACCGGCCCCGAGGATGATGAACACGGGGTTGACGTGCAGCAGGTAGATGAGCAGGGCCGTGATGATGGGTATCCAGCAGTTGGACAGCGTGATGTGCGCGCTCCTGGCCATGTTGAACGTGGGCACGGCGATGAGGGCCACCACGGCCGGACGGATGCCGCGGAAGATGGACTCCACCACGGGGTGGTCCTTGAAGCGGGCGAAGAACATGGCGATGAGCAGGATGATGACAAACGAGGGCAGGGCGGTGCCCAGGGCTGAGCACACGGCGCCGCTCGTCTTCTTCATCTTGTAGCCGATGAACACGCTCATGTTGATGGCGAACACACCGGGGCAGCTCTGCGCGATGGCGATGATGTCGAGAAACTCCTCACGGTCTATCCACCGGTGGCGGTCCACCACCTCGGCCTCAATCATGGGTATCATGGCATAGCCGCCGCCCAGGGTGAAAGCGCCGATCTTGAAGAAGGTCTTGAAACTGTCCCAATAGAAGTTGGCCATACTGCTCGTGTGTTTAGTGTCTGCGCTCTTCTATCCACTGGCGGGCATTGACGAAGGCCTCTATCCAGGGGGTCACCTCGTCGAGACGGTGCGAGTCGGGATACCATGCGTTCTGCCAGGGGAAGATGGCACGCTCCAGGTGCGGCATCATGGCCAGATGGCGGCCGTCGGCACTGCAGATGCCGGCCACGCTGTAGTCGGACCCGTTGGGATTGCCGGGGTAGTCTTTCTGGTTGTACTTGGCCACGATGTGGTAGCTGCTCTCGGCCTCGGGCAGGGAGAACTTGCCCTCGCCGTGGGCCACCCAGATGCCCAGTTTGCTGCCGCTCAGCGAGCCGAGCATCACACTGTGGTTCTTGGGTATCTCGAGGCTCAGGAAAGCACTCTCAAACTTGCGTGAGTCGTTGTGCAGCATCTTGGCCTGGCGCTCATGCTCGGGATTGATGAGTCCGAGCTCCACCATGAGCTGGCAGCCGTTGCAGATGCCGAGCGAGAGGGTGTCCTTGCGGGCGTAGAAGCGGTCGATGGCCTCCTTGGCCTTGGGGTTGTAGAGGAAGGCGCCGGCCCATCCCTTGGCGCTGCCCAGCACGTCGCTGTTGGAGAATCCTCCGCAGAACACAATCATGGAGATGTCGTCGAGGGTCTCGCGGCCGCTGATGAGGTCGGTCATCATCACGTCTTTCACGTCGAAACCGGCCAGATAGAGCGAGTAGGCCATCTCACGCTCGCCGTTGGTGCCTTTCTCGCGGATGATGGCGGCCTTCACGCCCGATGGCTTGCGGCGGTCGGCGGAGATGCCGTAGTAGGCCAGCTTGCCGTTGAAGGCGCTGGGGAACTTCATCTCCACGGCCTGGTTCTTGTAGTTGGCGAAGCGCTTGCGGGCGCATCCGTTCTTGCTCTGGCGTCTGTCGAGCAGGTAGGAGGTCTTGTACCACACATCGCGCAGGTGGTCGATGTCGAAGGTGTGGGTATAGTCGTCTTTCTTCACCTCGATGGTGCGCTCTTTGGGCGAGGGGTAGCCTATCTTGGCGAATCCTACGCCGCACTCCTCGAGGTAGTGGCGGAGTTCGAACTTATGGGTGTCGCTCACCTGGATAATCACACCGGGGTTCTCGGCGAAGAGCACCTTCACGATGTCGTCGCACTGCACGTCGTGCAGGTTGATGTGCAGACCGCCGTACTGGTTGGCGAAACACATCTCGAGCAGGGTGGTAATCATACCGCCGGCGCTGATGTCGTGGCCGGCCATAATCCAGCCGCGGCGCACCAGCTCCTGGATGGCCTCGAAGCAGTCGGCGAAGTAGTCGGGGTTGGCCACGGTGGGCACGTCGTCGCCCACCTTGCCTCTCGACTGTGCGAAGGCGGAACCGCCCAGACGGAGCCAGTCGAAGCTGAAGTCGATGTAGTAGAGCGACGAGTTCTTGTCGTTCACCACCACGGGCGACACCACTTTCTTGATGTCGCTCACCTCGCCGCCGCTGGTCACGATGACGGTGCCCGGAGAGATGATTTTCTCGCCGTTGGGATACTGCTGGCTCAGCGAGAGCGAGTCCTTGCCCGTGGGCACATTGATGCGGAGCTGGCAGCAGAAGTCGCTCAGGGCCTTGACGGCGGCATAGAGGCGCGCGTCCTCACCCTGCTGCGAGCGGCAGGGCCACATCCAGTTGGCCGACAGCGACAGGCTGCGCATGCCCTCGGCCAGGGGTGCCCACACGATATTGGTGAGCGACTCGGCCACGGCGAGCACGCTGCCGCGCTCGGGCGAGGCAAGACCGGCCTGCGGGGCGTGGCCCAGGGCGGTGGCTATGCCGCTGCGTCCGCGGTAGTCGAGCGCCACCACGCCGCAGTCGGCGAGTGGCAGCTGGAGCTGTCCCTGGCACTGCTGGTGGGCTATCTTGCCCGTCACGGAGCGGTCTACCTTGTTGGTGAGCCAGTCTTTGCAGGCCACGGCTTCGAGTTGGAGCACCTGCTCCAGGTATTGGTCTATCTGTGCGGCATCGTAGCTCACGTCGTCGTAGTGACGGGGCACGGTGACGTCTTTCATCACGGTCTTGGGGGAGTGGCCGAACATCTGCGCCACATCCATGTCGAAGGGTTTCACGCCGTCGCCCTGCACGAATGAGAAGTGGGCGTCGCCGGTGGTCTCGCCCACCACATAGATGGGGGCGCGCTCGCGCATGGCGATGTCTTTCACGTGGCCTATGTGCTTCTCGTCGATGAGCAGACCCATGCGCTCCTGACTCTCATTGGCGATGATTTCCTTGGCGGAGAGGGTCTTGTCGCCGATGGGGAGCTGTGTCATGTCGATGCGGCCGCCGCACTCCTCCACGAGTTCGGAGAGGCAGTTGAGGTGGCCGGCGGAGCCGTGGTCGTGGATGCTCACCACGGGGTTGACGTCTTCCTCGCAGAGGGCGCGCACCAGGTTGTAGGCGCGTTTCTGCATCTCGGGGTTGGCGCGCTGCACGGCGTTGAGCTCAATGCCGTTGGAGTAGCGGCCGGTGTCGACCGACGACACGGAGCCGCCGCCCAGGCCGATGCGGTAGTTGTCGCCGCCCACCACCACGATTTTGTTGCCTTTCTGCGGCTCTTTCTTCAGGCAGTCGCGCTTGGTGCCATAGCCCACGCCGCCGGCCAGCATGATTACCTTGTCGTAGGCATACTTCTCGTTGTTCTCCTGGTGCTCGAAGGTGAGCACGGAACCGCAGATGAGCGGCTGGCCGAACTTGTTGCCGAAGTCGGAGGCTCCGTTGGAGGCCTTGATGAGAATCTGCTCGGGTGTCTGGTAGAGCCACTCGCGCACGGGCAGGATGTCCTCCCACGAGCGCTCGGGGTCGCGGTGCCCCTCGTCGTCGGTGAGACGCGGGTAGGCCGTCATGTAGACAGCGGTGCCGGCGATGGGCCAGGAGCCTACGCCGCCGCCCATACGGTCGCGTATCTCGCCGCCGGTGCCGGTGGCGGCGCCGTTGAAGGGCTCCACGGTGGTGGGGAAGTTGTGGGTCTCGGCCTTGAGCGAGATGACGCTCTCCACCTCTTTCACAGCGAAATAGTCGGAGGTGGACTGGTCTTTCGGGGCGAACTGCTCCACGACGGGACCTTGTGCGAACGCCACATTGTCTTTATAGGCGGAGAGAATCTTGTTGGGATTCTCCTTGGTGGTCTTCTTGATGAGGGCGAAGAGCGACGACTCCATCTCCTGCCCGTCGATGATGAAGGTGCCGCCGAAAATCTTGTGGCGGCAGTGCTCGGAGTTGATCTGGGCGAAGCCGAACACCTCGGAGTCGGTGAGGGGACGGCCCAGTTGGGCGGCCACGTCGTGCAGATATACTATCTCTTCGGGCGAGAGCGCCAGCCCCTCCTGCTCGTTGAAAGTCTCCAGGTCGTCGACCTGCTTGATGGGCTCGGGCTGGTGGTGGATGGTGAAGATGTCCTGGTCGAGACCTTTGTACATGCGCTGCAGCATGGGGTCGTAGGTGGCGTCCTTGTTGGCCACGGGGAAGTACTCCTCAATGCGTGTGATGCCCTCCATGTTCATGTTCTGGGTTATCTCCACGGCGTTGGTGCTCCAAGGGGTGACCATCTCGCGGCGCGGACCTACGAAATAGCCCTCGAGCGTCTCGGCCTCGAGAGGGGTGGCCTCGCCATAGAGCCAGCTCAGCTTGCTCTTGTCTTCACTACTCAGCATGCCTGCCTCGGTGGCAATGATGCTCTGCGACTGTGTCCTGAAAAAATAGATCATATCGTTCGTCTGAATTTGGGTGTCGGGGTTGGTAAAAACGGCTCGGCGCCGTATCGACTGCAAAGTTACGAAAAAACGAGAGAAATGTAAAAGGAAAGCCTGCTTTTCTTTTCCGAGTGCTGAGTAACTTTTTAAAGTTACCCACCCATTACGACATTTTTCGGGTTTGGCGGCATGAAATGTCGCAAAAAGGGTGGCCTGTCGCTATTTAGGGCAGAAAAAGATGCGAAAAAAGGCTGCAACATAGAGTTATAGCCGTATCTTTGCGGTGACAATGGCGTGGCACAATGCCATAAAGCGCTACGGCAATGAAACGTGCGTTAATAATCAATAAACAGATAGACGGTTAGTTAAAATATTTTAATGCGATTCAACTTTCCTGTTAATCATTCGTTTATAATATGCGATACGGCGCACGATAGTTGCAGTCCGGCGCAATGCGATATCAAAATTAAGGTTTTACTAAATGTTTAAGAATATGAGAAATAAGATTGTTATTATGTCGCTGGTGGCATTCAGCCTTATCTTCACCGGATGCGCCAGCAAGAAGGAGTTGCTCGACTGCCAGAACCAGAACCGCTCGCTCACCGAGACCTATATGACGGCCAAGGAGCAGCTCGCAGCCAGCAATGCCCGCGTGACCAGTCTTGAGGAGCAGCTCGCACAGGCCAAGAAAGACTATGCCAAACTGCAGCGCTCGCTCGACAAGAGCCTCACCAATGCCAACCAGAACAACATCAGCATTGACAAGCTGGTAGACCAGATCAACGAGTCGAACCAGTATATCCGCCACCTCGTGGAAGTGAAGAGCAAGAGCGACTCGCTCAACATGGTGCTCACCAACAACCTGACCCGCTCGCTGAGCAAGGAGGAGCTGAAGGAAGTGGATGTGCAGGTGCTCAAGGGTGTGGTGTACATCTCGCTGGCCGACAACATGCTCTTCAAGAGTGCCGGCTATGAGATCAACGACCGCGCTGCCGAGACGCTAAGCAAGATAGCCAAGATTATCATGGACTATAAGGACTACGACGTGCTCGTGGAGGGCAACACCGACAATGTGCCCATCACCCGCGAGAACATCCGCAACAACTGGGACCTCAGCTGTCTGCGTGCCTCGAGCGTGGTGCAGTATCTGCAGAACCACTTCGGTGTAGACCCGAAGCGTCTCACTGCCGGCGGCCGTGGTGAGTACAATCCCATCGCCACCAACGACACCGAGCTGGGCAAGCAGCGCAACCGCCGCACCCAGATTATCATCACGCCGAAGCTCGACCAGTTTATGGAGCTCATCGACAAGGCTCCCGAAAGCAACGAGTAAGCCCTTTCGGTATAGAGAGAATACACGAAGAGCGCCTTTCCAATAGGAGAGGCGCTTTTCTTGTGTTTGGGCTATTTGGTGAAGGGCAGGTCGGTCTCCTGTCCGTCGGATCTCCGTATATGGAAGCGGTAGGTGCGCCCCTCGATGAAGGGGTAGTTCTGATAGTCGGTGATGCTGAGAATGCGACGCCCGTCGATGCTCAGAATCACGTCGCCGGCCCTGAATCCCCACTCATGGTAGGGGCTGCCCTCGCGCACCATGCCGATGGCGACACCTTCGGGCACCGGCACGAAGGCTATCTCCGTGGGGCTGTTGCCCACATGGCTTACGCCGCTGTCGTCGTAGGGCTGGAAGGTCATCGTCTTGAGGTGGGGGAGCACCGTGAGCACACCGTAGGCCAGAAGTCCGGCACCGATGCGTGAGTAGCCCTGGGTGGTGAGCGTGTGGTAGTCGGCGAAGGTGTGCCCGCCCAGCACGAGGCTGTCGAGATGGAGGTAGTAGATTTCATCGCTCTTTTCGGCACCGAAATTGCCGATGCTCCGGCTGCCGAAACCCTTGCCTTCTATCTGGCTGTTGAAATCAAGCACCTTCTCGGAGAAGACTTCCCTGCTGTGGCGCCCCATCACATAGATCCGTCGGCTGCCGGTGTCGAAAAGGGCCTCGTCGCTGCATCCCCGGTAGGGGCTCAGCTTCACGTGGGGCACAAAGCGCAGCAGGCGGTATTTCCACTTGTAGCCGGGCTCTCGCCGGAAGAAATTCTTCCGGTCGGTCAGTATCATCCATCCCCGCCTGACGTCAATCTTGGCACTGAGCCCTTTGTTGAAAAGGTCGAAACCGATGATGGCGTCGTAGTCGCGTAGGCCCTGCAGAGGACGGTGCAGGGTGCCGGAGTAGTTGCGGATGGTGAGGTGGCCGAGGCGGAAGGTGGGGAAACGGGCGGCCTGGATGCTGTCTTTGTGGCCGTGGGCGTCCTGCACCTCTATCTTGCCCAGGCGTGTACCGATGCCGAAGGGACTGTCGGTATAGAGGATGCCCTGACTGGATCCTGTGTCGAGGTTGAAGCGGTATTCCCGACCGTCGATGGTTACGGGCAGGTAAATCTGCCCTTCCTCAAAGGTGATGGGAATGGTGTCGACAAAATTCTTTGCCGAGAGGGTGAAGTCGAGCTTGTAGCGGTGGGGCTGGGCCCATGCCGCGCAACTCCAGCCACACATTATTAATATTATAAGAAAGGCTCTTTCCCTTTTCATGCAGCAAAGATAGTGAAAAGAAAGGAAAGGGAAGTTAAAGGGAAGTTAAAAGGAAGTTAAAGGGAAGTTAAAGGGACATATGCTGCATATGTCTACACTTCTACACTTCTGCACTCCTAAGCTCCTAAATAATCGCCCGATTTGGGGTGCTTTTGTCAATAAATCCGAAAATTTTCGCATTTTCATGAAAAAAGTCCTCCGAAAATTTGGAGGGAGCCGTGAAAGTTCATACCTTTGCATCCGCTTTCGAACAAAACGCGGTGCGCCGCCGGTCGGGAGCGGAAAAGAAAGAGTTCTTTGAAAGGATTACATAGAAGACA
>CACYUZ010000073.1:0-13677 GCA_902777645.1 uncultured Prevotellaceae bacterium
ATATGTCAATGCCGATGATCTGAGGTATGAGATAACCCTCTTCCCTGGCAACCAACCGTGCGGGGTGACCGCCGAGAAAGAATTCTCCATCACATTGCCAGGCGACCAGTTTGCCATCTATTATTTCAAGGTGAGGCCGCTCTATGAGGGCAGCGTCGGAGAGGCTGAGGCTGCAAGTTCCAACAAGGTGCAGCAGGGCTCGTCTATCGTGCCGCCCTATGCCATCGATTTCTCTGACCCCGATCTGATTTCAGACTACTGGACCATCACCGACGGCGACCACAACGGACTCACATGGACCTGGGACAACATCCTGAAGCTGATGCGGCTCGACCTCTACGAAGGTGGCGACGACTGGCTTGTTTCACCTCCCATCTACCTGGAGGCCGGTCATGTCTATACGGCTCAGTTTGACGCCTATACCGCCAGGGGCGGCAAGATGGAGATGACTTATGGCACGGGCGACAATGTAAACTTCTACAAAGTGCTCATCAACCCCACACCGCTCAACCTCGATGTGCCCATGACCTACGGCGCGGAGTTTGAACCGGCAGAGACTGGTGTGTATCATTTCGCCCTCCATGAGATGTCCAACTACGGACTCTACACCGACCTGACGGGATTCCGGGTGAGCGACGGCTCGGATGTCAATGCCCCCGATGCACCCACCGACCTCGCGGTGGCGCCGGGCGAGAAGGGTGCCCTGACCGCCACGCTTTCCTGCACGCTGCCGCAGTCGACCATCAATGGACAGAGCCTCGGCGGAATCACACAGGTGACCGTCTACAAGAATGGTGAGGCGCTTGCGGTAGTTGACGGCAACTGCCAGCCGGGCGGCACGTTCACCTACGAAGACAACGGAACCGACGGACAAGGTGGAGGCATCGCCTTCGCCGACGGTGCCATGGTGCTGTATACCGTGAGAGTGGCCAATGAGGCTGGCTTGGGCCGGCCCGCCTCCGCCTCGGCCTATGTGGGACATGATACGCCCCAACCGCCTCTGGTGAAGAGCTTCACGGAGAACAGCGACGGCTCGGTCACCCTCGTATGGGAGAACGACCCCGTAGGCGTGCATGGTGGCTATGTCGACACCGAAGACCTGACCACCGTGATTTATAATGTAGAGAACGGCTCACTGGCCGATCCTATACCTTCAGTCCTGACCTCTCCGGCGACCCCGCCTGGTACTACCTTGCACTGACCGCCAACGACAGCGGCAACCGGAGCAGTGAGTCGTCGCTGGCACGGCTCATCAAGGGAACACCGGTGGAGATACCCTTCGCCGAGTCGTTTGCCGGTGGCGCCGTCCACGAGTCGCGCTTCTGGTGGGGACTCGCCCTGGTGGGCGAGAACAACTGGAGCATGGCTACCCGCAGTAGCGACGGCGACGGCGGCTCGCTCGCCTATCAACACAAGAATGCCGGCGACGAGGCCGTGATAGGCACACGCCGTATCAGCCTGAAGGACACGGAGAATCCCTACCTCGTGTTCAGCTATTACAGCAATGCTCTCTGCAGCAGCATCCTCACTGTGGAGATAGACCGCTCGCAAGGCGGTGTCATCGACCAGGTGGCCAGCTACGACATGAATGAGACCAACCGGCAAGGCGGATGGAAGAAGGTGACAGTCGACCTCTCCGACTATAGGGATGAGCGCTACATCATCGTGCGCTTCCATGCCAAAGGCGTGGTGGCCAATGCCGGAGATGTGGTGGGCATCGACGAGGTGTCGGTGAACGATATCGCTCCCAATGACCTCGCTGTGGAACTGCAGGCTCCTGATGTGGTCTACACCGGACAGCCGGCTGCCGTGAAGGTGACCGTGGTGAACAGGAGCAGCGATGTCTCGCAGCTGTATACAGCCCGACTCACCGCTATCGGTACTGCCGACGGCGAACCGGTGGCCATACCGGTGGGTGAAGTGCAGGAGGCGGGACTTGCCCCAGGTGGCGGAAGCCGCGACTATGAATTCTCCTTCACCGCCACACCGTTCATGCTCGATGACGTGACCTTCAAGGCTGAGGTGGAGCATGAGGGCGATGCCAAACTGTCGAACAATGTGGCCGAGGCTCATTCACTAATTGTCAGCAATATCGCTCCTCCCATCACCGATTTGGCCGCTACGGGCGGACAGCCGGGACCCGTGACACTGACATGGGGACAGCCGCAAGGTGATGCCGTGGCTCTTGAGACCGTCACCGACGACTTTGAGAGCTATTCGCCATGGGCACTCGACTTCGGCGAGTGGGAGTCGTACGACGGCGACGGCGGCTATTGCGGTGCGCTGTTCGGCAGTGTGAGCTATCCCAATCAGGGCACTCCCTTCGCCTACATCATTTTCAATCCCAACAACCTGGTGAAGAACGCCACCGCACAGGTGCCGCAACTCAAACCGCATTCAGGCGAACAGTTCGCCTCTACCATCTATGCGGTAAACGGCGGTGAGACCACGGTAGTGAATCAGGACAACTGGCTCATCTCACCCCTGCTCTCAGGACTTCCGCAGACCATCTCGTTCTACGCCAAGGGCATGAGCACAGATTATCCTGTAGAGCAGTTTGAGGTGCTCTACTCGCTTACCGACACCAACCCGTCGAGTTTTGTCAAATTGGGCAACACTTACACGGTGAACGATGTGAACAACTGGAGCTTCTTCACCGTGCAACTGCCCGAAGGTGCCAAATATTTCGCCATCAGAGATGTCACTTCTGCCGATGATGCCTTCATGCTGATGATAGATGATGTATCGTTCACACAGGTGGCCGAGATTGGCCTCGACATAACGGGCTACAACATCTATGTAGACGGTGTTCTGTACAAAACCATCGAGGGGGATACCCATCAGGCGGTTGTAGGACCCTTTGCCGACGGCGAACATCTTATCTATGTTACGGTGCTCTACGGCGACGGACGGATAGAGTCGCCGCTCTCCAATCCTGCTTCTGTGGTCACGGCCATCAAGGAAGTGCTCACCGAGACCGACCTCAACCGGCTCGACGTGGAGGTCTTTACTCCGTCGGGCGTGAAGGTGGCCGAAGGCACCCAGGTGGCAGGCCGGCTCGCCAAGGGTGTCTATGTGGTGAGTGTGAAAGCCACGGGCAAAATGGCAGCCTTTGTCAAGAAGTAAGGCATCAGCGACTATACAGCAAGAAGCGGGAGTTGCACGTGGCAGCTCCCGCTTCTTGTGTGATATCCAAACCGTTTCGCCTTTTCCCCAGGCTGTGTCATTTTTTTCTTGCCTCAATCGCTTTCTGCAGGGTGCGCTCTATGCGGTCCACGGCGTGGCGTCGGGCCCTGATAATCTGATGGCGGTAGACGGCGCAGGTGAGGAAGAAGTATACCAGCACCTGAATCCAAAGCATGCGGTACTCGAAGCCTACATCCGACAGCGTGGCTCCCATGGTGTTGATGCGCACGAAACCGCGTATACCGAAGGTGGAGGGAATAAGGTAGGCCACCGCTTTCCAGGCACCGGGCATGCCGCTCTCGGGCCAGGAGATACCGGCCAGGAACAGGAACGGCAGCGTGGTGAACACCACCAGCATGAGCACATTCTCACGGTAGCGGATGACGCACGACATGAACATGCCGAAAAAGATGCAGGCCAGCACATAGGGCGTGAGAAGGCCCAGAATGGCCGACGGACGGCCGATGGCGGTGAAATGGAACAGACGAGGAATGACGAAAACCAGATAAGAGGCCATCACAGCATAGACCATGGCATAGCAGGCCGACTTGCCCAGTACAATTCTGAAAATGCCGTTGTAGTGGGAACTCACCGGCACCAGGTCGCGGTAGCGGTTCTGCTCGCGCGCCGTACCGGCCGACAGGCCGATGCCCAGCAGAAGGGTCTGCTGGATGATGAGCATGAGCACCATGGGCAGGATGAAACTGCCGTAGCCGCCGGTGCTGTTGAAAAGAGGCACCTCGTCGAAGCTAAGCGGACTGCTCGATATCTCTTCCTCGCGCTCGGTGTAGTGGCCGGAGAGCGATACCTGTATGCGTGAGTTGGTGGCAGCGGCCACACTGGTGGCCGTCTGGTAGATGGCTTTGTAGAAGAGCATGATGCTCATGTCGCAGTATACACCCACGTGGGTCTGCTCCATGCGGCCCAGGCTCGACTCAAAGTCGGAGGGCAGGAAGAGCACACCGCGCACCACCTGCCGGCCCACCAGCCGCTGTGCCTCGTCGAGACTGTTGCAGTGGTACTTGACCGCCACGTCGGGCGCTGCGTCGTAGCTGCGTATGAATTGTCGGCTCAGGGCCGAGTGCGACTGGTCGACCACGGCCACGGGCACCTCGCGGGTCACTTCGTTGTTGTAGGCCCATGAGTAGAGCAGCGGATAGAGCAGCGGCACCAGGATAAAGAATATGAGCACTCCCTCGTCTTTTACCACGGCGCGCATCTCCTTGGCCCAGATGTAGCACATGTCGTGCAGGCCTTCGTTCATTCTGTGTAGCAGTCGTTCGTCTTTTGCCATGGCTTTAGGGTATGTAAACGTATTCGAGCATTGCCTTGCGGATGATATGTACCACAAACAGCGGCAGCAGCGCAAACAGCGCCAGCATGCCTATATGGTAGAGGGCATCGGTGAGAGGATAGCCGTTGAAGATACAGATCTGGTAGGTCATGTAGTAGTGGCGTAGCGGGAAAAGTTGGGCCAGGGCCTGAATGGGAGTGTCCATGGCCTGGATGGGGAAGGTGGAACCGGCTGTGGTGAAACTGAGCATGGCCCACAGCGAGCAGATACTCATCGACATGCGCAGAGAGGGGAAGAGTCCGAAAGCGAAAACGCCAAACCCCTGTGCGGCCAATACCGTAAGCACACTGAGCGCCACCAGGCGTGCCGTGCCGCCGGGATGGGGAAATCCCAGATGGCCGAACACATAGTAGATGTAGAACATGAAGAGACTCACGAAGATGAGAAACTGAGGCAGCAACTTGCCCGTAAGAGCTACATAGATGTTGTTGTCGGCCATCGACATCCATTGCTTGGAATCGTTGAATTTGAGCTCGGTGCCGATGGAGTAGGTCGTGACCAGAAAAATGAACAGCAGAAACAGGCCCGGCACAATCATGGTGCTCAGATACACATTGTAGTTCACCCACGGATTGTTGATGGGATGCAGGTCTACCACGATGGGCTGCAGGAATGTGCTTATCTGCTTGTCGGTAAGTCCCTTGGCACGCATGGTGGCCTGGCCCACAGCGGCCGAGCCGAGGGTGGAGATGGTCTTGAGGTCGCGGAAGAGCAGGGCGCCCGCCGTGACCGACGAATAGCTGTAGTAGAAGGAAATCTTGGGCTGCCGGGAGGATAGCAGTGACTCGGTGGTGCCTTCAGGAAAATAGATGAAGGCGTAAATCTCATTGCGCTGGATGGCCTGGCGGGCGTCGCTCATGGTGGCATAGTGGCCCACCACGTGCGAACTCTGGAAGGAGTCGAGCTTGCGCACCAGGGCATGGGTGGTCGAGGTGTTGTCCAGGTCTACCACACCCACCGGCATGTCCACAGGCTGGCCGTTCTTCATCATGCTCACAAAGAACATCAGCACGGTGATGGGGAACAGCACCATGCAGAAGAGGTAGATGGGATTCTTGACCAGAATGCCGCACTCTCTCGATGCGATACGAAGCACTTGCATCAGCCTTTTCACGGCGGTCAGCGTTTTATGATGAGCGACATGCCAGGACGCAGGCCTTCAAATCCATCTACGGGGCGGGCTTTCACCTCAAAAGTCTTCAGGTCATACTGCCCGGTGGTCTTGGTGGCTTTCCATACGGCGTAGCTGCCCTCGTCTTTGATAGAAGAGACCTTCATGGTGAATTCTTTGTTGAAAGCGGGTGAGAAGGCGGTGAAGGTGTCGCCCACTTTCAGACCGTTGAGCAAGTCCTCGCGCACGTTGAAGGTGCCCCAGAGGTCGCTCATCACCGAAATGGTCATGATGGGAGAACCTGTGCCTACCAGCTCGCCGAGCTTGGGATAGATAGTGCTCACCTCTCCGTCGGCCTGAGCTCTCTGCACCGTCTCGTGGATGTAGGAGTTCACTTCCTGCACGGCACCGCGGGCTCTGTCCACCTGGGCGGCAGCGGCACGCTTCTCTTCGCGGCGCGCACCGTTCACGGCCATGTCATACTGGCTCTTGGCGGCTTTCACTTGGGCTTCGGTGGCTTTCTTGGCGGCCATCGCCTCGTCGCGTTTCTGCGCCGTCATCACTCCCTCATTGTAGAGGTGCTGCACGCGCTCGTAGGTCTTGGAGGCTATCTCGTTGGCGGCAACGGCCTGCTGCCAGAGCTCATAGGCACCGCGTATCTGCTCTTCGCGGGCACCGTTGTCGGCCATGTCGCTCATGGCGGTGGCGGCACTCTCCGCACTGAGGGCCTGGGCTTTCTTGGCCTCCACCTCCGGAGCGTCGAGTATGGCCAGGGTGTCGCCGGCGTGCACATAGTCGCCTTCTTTCACACGGAGTTCAAGAATCCTTCCGGGCACTTTGCTCGACACACGGTATTCTGTCACTTCCACCTCGCCTTGGATGATTTCTTCGCCTTTGTCGAGGGTGAAATAGCCGATGGCGGCCACCACGGCCACTACAGTGATGAAGCCGAGAACGGCTAAAAGGATGTTGTTGTGTTGACTTTTTGCTGACATGGTATGCTTTTTATTGTAAATAACCAAGTGCCTTCTTCAGGGCCACTTGCGACAATTGTACTTCTATCTCTGCGTCTATCTTCTGGCTGTGGGCCTGCTGCCAGGCGGTCTGGGCTGCCATCACGTCGGTGCTTTCCATCACGCCCTCGCTGAATCCTACATTGGCGCAGCGTAGGTTCTCGTCTGCGCTTGCCACGCTGCTCTCGGCCATCTTCAGACGGCGCACTGCCTCTTTCAGGTTGAACTGGCACTGCGATACCTGCAGGTCTATCTTCTCCTGCAGGTCGGTCTTCTCCATCTCGGCGATGGTAGTGGCTGTCTTCGCGGCACGTATCTTGTAGCGGCCCTCAAACCAGCTCCACACCGGCATGCGCACCACTACGCCCACATTCCAAATACCCGAGAACTTGCGCTCGAAACCATTATACACGCTGGGATTGGAGATGAGATAGCCGCCGGTGAGCGCCACCTGCGGGCGATAGGCGGCCTGTATCAGATGGGTGGCTTGCTCGCTCAGGGCCACCGCATTGTCGAGCAGTCGAAGTTCCGGACGGTGCAATGTGAGGGTGCTCTCGGTGGGCAGGGTGGTGTCGGGGTGTAGTTCTTCGGCCAGCTCGTCGGCCAGCACGATGTCGCTCTCCATGGGCAGGCCGCATTCCTGGCACAGCAGCATCTTGGCGAGTGCCAGGTTGTCTTCCACCCGCATCAGCGCCATCTCGGCCTCATTCACACTCACGTCCACACGGAGTCCGTCGGCACGGGTGGCCACGCCCTCGTCTATCATCTTGTGCACGTCGGTGTCGAGCTTCTGCACAAGCTGGTGGAAGCTTTGGGCCAGCTTCTGCTTGTGGCGGAGCGACACCACCAGCCAGTAGGTCTGCTCTATGTGGATGGCGGTGTTCTGAAGCTGCAGGTCGATGTCGTTGGCGGCCATCTCCATGTTGATGTCGGCCATACGGTTCAATGCCGTGATGGCACCGCCCATGTAGAGCGGCTGGCGCACCATCACCGAGCCGGCAAACATGTTGCGGGTGTCGGTGCGGAGGGCATCTTTGAGGGTGTTGCCCAGTTCGTTGCCCTTGACGGCGAGTCCTTGCCCCGCGGCACCCATATAGCCGCCCAGGGCTTGGGCGGTCTGTGGTGTGATGAGCCCGTCTTTCGTCATCTGGCCAATAAGGCCTGTCAGGCTCTCTGAGAGGGAAGTGGCTGCAGAGGTGCCCAGTTGGCTCAGTGCGGCCTTGTTCTTGTCGCTGAGTATGGATACTTCCTTGCTGGTTAGTTCGTAGCCGGCGAAGGCGTCTACCTTGGGCAGGTATTTGGTGCGGGCTGCCCGGCGGCTGTCGGCTGCCACCTCCTGCTTGAGCCGCGACACATTGAGCTGCTTGTTGTTGCGGAGGGCAAGCTGTCGGCAACTGTCGAGTGTGAGCACGGTCTGTGCGTGGAGCATCGTGCCAGCTGCGAGAAGGAATAAACAAATTGTGACTTTACGTCTATTCATCATTCTGTCTTCTTTAGAATTCGTGCAAAAGTACTATTTTTCAATTTCTGCTCCAACATTCTTCTTACCCGAATTATTTAATTAATTATAAAAAATAGATTTTTTAGGAAATTTGGAACAATTGTAAACAGTTTCTATAATCTTCTACCTTATTTCTTGTTACCAAACACTTGCCGTTTCAGAATTTTTCTTTATATTTGCGATGTTTTATGACAAATTGCTTCGCATGGTGGAGAAAAAAGGTTTTTTTTACAAAGTCTTCCATCTGTATTATGATGGATTCAGGTCGATGACACTGGGACGCACCCTTTGGGCCATCATTCTGGTGAAGCTCTTCATCATGTTTTTCATCCTTAAACTTTTCTTCTTTCCCAACTTTCTGAAGCAGAAAGCACCCGAGGGAGGAGAGGCCGACTACGTGGGCGGGCAGATGGTGGAAAGGGCCCAGCAACCGGAAACCCTGCAACTGTCTGACAAAGAGTGAGTCTAATCAAATTAACAATGTTCTTATATGACGCAACAAATCTTTCTTAACATCGATGCCGGCATGGTCGACTGGGCAAGAGCGCAGTTCGCTCTCACGGCCATCTACCACTGGCTGTTTGTTCCACTCACACTGGGACTTGCCGTTATCATGGGCATTATGGAAACCTGCTATTACCGCACGAAGGATGAGTTCTGGAAACGAACCTCGCAGTTCTGGCAGAAACTCTTCGGTGTGAATTTTGCCATGGGTGTGGCCACGGGCATTATTTTGGAGTTTGAGTTCGGCACCAACTGGAGCAACTACTCCTGGTTCGTGGGCGACATCTTCGGCGCACCCTTGGCCATCGAAGGTATCGTGGCCTTCTTCATGGAGTCGACTTTCGTGGCCGTGATGTATTTCGGGTGGAAAAAGGTGTCGCCGGGATTCCATCTTGCCTCTACATGGCTCACAGGGTTGGGCGCCACCATTTCGGCATGGTGGATATTGGTGGCCAACTCGTGGATGCAGTATCCCGTGGGCTGCGAGTTCAATCCCGAAACCATGCGCAACGAGATGGTCTCGTTTGCCGAGGTGGCGCTGTCGCCCTTTGCTGTCGACAAATTCTGCCACACCGTTACCTCTGCCTGGATTATAGGGGCTATCTTCACCGTGGCGGTGTCGGGCTGGTACCTGCTCAAGAACCGTGAGCATAAAATGGCCCTCGCCAGTATGAAGATTGGGGCTGCTGTGGGGTTGGTGGCCTCACTGCTCGCCGCTGGAACGGGCGACCACTCTGCCTATACCATCGCGAAGGTGCAGCCAATGAAACTGGCGGCCATGGAGGCGCTCTACAACGGCGGCGAGGACCAGAGCCTCACGCTGATAGCGGCCATCAATCCTTTCGCTCAACCTGATTATGCCAATGAGCAGGAAGCCCCGCTCAAGATAGAGATGCCCTACATGCTCTCTTTCATGGCCACACACGACTTCCATGGCTTTGTGCCGGGGGTGAACGACATTATCAAGGGTGGTTATACGCAGCCTGACGGGCAGGTGGCCCTGCCGCTCTCGGAGAAGATACAGCGCGGACAGAAGGCCATCACCGCTCTGGGTGAATACAGGAAACTGAAGCAAGCGAAGGCCGATGCCGGACAACTGGAGCAGAAAAAGACCGAACTGATGGAGAATATGCCTTATTTCGGCTATGGATACATCAAGAGTGCCGACCAGATTGTACCCTTCATACCCATCAACTTCTATGCCTTCCGCATCATGGTGGGCATGGGATGTGTATTCATCCTTTTCTTCGCACTGACCCTCTTCCTTGCCTACAAGAAAGACATTACCAAGATAAGATGGTGGCATGTGCTGGGCATTGTGCTCGTGCCGCTGGGCTATGTGGCCAGTGAGTCGGGGTGGCTGGTGGCTGAGTTCGGACGTCAGCCTTGGACCATACAGGACATGATGCCCACTTGGATTGGGGTGAGCGACCTGAGCTCCAATGCCGTGATGCTCACTTTCTTCATCTTCCTCGTGCTCTTCACAGCCCTGCTGGCTGTGGAAATCAATATTCTCTTCAAGCAAATAAAGAAAGGACCGGACCATTCTACTAACGACTAACACACTACACTCATGACATACGAATTCTTGCAACAATATTGGTGGTTCTTGGTGTCGCTGCTGGGCGCACTGCTCGTATTCCTGATGTTTGTACAGGGGGCCAACTCCATGATTTTCTCACTCGGACGCACAGAAGAGGAGCGCCGGCTGGTGGTCAATTCTACAGGGCGCAAGTGGGAGTTCACCTTCACCACGCTCGTCACGTTCGGTGGCGCTTTCTTCGCTTCCTTCCCGCTCTTCTACAGCACCAGCTTCGGTGGCGCCTACTGGCTCTGGATGATTATCCTCTTCTCCTTCGTGCTGCAGGCGGTGAGCTATGAGTTCCAAAACAAACTGGGCAACCTCTTCGGAGCAAAGACTTTCCAGTGGTGCCTCATTCTCAACGGAATCCTCGGACCGCTCCTCCTGGGAGGCGCTGTAGCCACTTTCTTCAACGGGTCCAACTTCGTGGTCGATAAGATGAGCATCACCGACAGTTTCCAACCGGTGATAAGCCGCTGGGCCAATGCCAGCCACGGACTCGACGCACTGCTCGACCCATGGAATCTTGTGTTCGGCCTGGCCGTTTTCTTCCTGGCCCGTGTGCTGGGCGTGCTCTATGTGATGAACAACGTGAACGATGAGAATATACGCTGCCGCGGCAGTGTGCGGCTGGTGGGGGTGGTGGTGCCTTTCCTCATCCTTTTCCTCGCCTTCTTGGTACGTACCCTGTTGAAAGACGGCTATGCTTACGACCCTGCCACAGGCGTCATCGTGATGGAACCTATGAAATATCTGCACAATTTCATGGATATGTGGTATCTCACTGCCGTGCTGCTCGTAGGAGTGGTGCTGCTGCTCTATGGTGTGGTGCGAACCATCGTGAGCAAGACCTATGTGGGCGGCATCTGGCCCGCCGGTATCGGGGTGGTGCTGGTGGTGCTGGTGCTCCTGCTCTGCGCCGGATGGAACAACACGGCCTATTATCCGTCGAATGTTGACCTGCAGAGCAGTCTGACCATTGCCAACAGCTGCAGCTCCGAGTTCACACTCCGCACCATGGCGGTGGTGAGCTTGTTCATCCCGTTCGTGCTGGCTTACATCGTGTATGCATGGTGGTCGATAGATAAGAAAAAACTTGACAAAGACGAACTGAAAGAAGGTGGTCACGCCTATTGAAAATAATGAAGAAATCTTTTTTTACTACATTCTTGGTCTGGGCATGTGTCTTCATGGCGCATGCCCAAGGCACTTATTATGAGATAAAGGAAATAACGCTTCATGCCGACTCTGTGGAGGTTGTGGATACAGTGGGGGATGACGAACTGCTTTGGGACACCTTGGTTGTGGATACGATTAAAGAAAAGTATGAGCTCACATCCGACCCAAAGCGTCCTAAAGTGCGGCTGCATACCACCCATGGCGACATCTGTCTGGAACTTTATAATGAGACACCTCTGCACCGCGACAATTTCCTGCAGTTGGTGAGGAGCGGATTCTACAACGGTATCCTTTTCCACCGGGTCATCAAGGACTTCATGATACAGGCGGGTGATCCTGCCAGCAAGAATGCGGCTCCGGGACAGGAACTGGGCAATGAGGACGACTCTTGCACCATCGAGGCGGAGATACGCTATCCCGAGATTTTTCACAAGCGCGGTGTGCTGGCTGCTGCCAGAGAGGGCGATGAGGTGAATCCACAGCGCAGGTCTTCCTGCCACCAGTTTTATATTGTCTGTGGCCGCCGGTTCGACGATGACCAACTCGACAAGACGCAGCTGCGGATGGACGAACGTACACACGGCACGGTGACGCTCACCCCGGAGGTGAGAGACTATTACAAGAGGGTGGGGGGGACCCCTCATCTCGATGGACAGTATACCGTGTTCGGCGAAGTGACAGAGGGAATGAATATCGTGTTGGCCATCAGCTATCTCGATACCGATCCCGACGACCGCCCGTTCCGCGATGTGCGTATATTGGAAGCAACAGTGGAGCGATAGACACTGTGATATAAAAAAGCATTGTCCCGGCAAACTGCTGGGACAATGCTTTTTTAGGGGGGCGTGGCGCATGGAGAGGGGTGTTCGAACATCTCTTAAAAACCTCCCGGCAGGGCACCCAACTGATAATAGAGCGTGAGAGCCATGCGGTAGTGGCCGTCATCGTTGGGGTGGAGCTGGTCTCTCTCAGGGTTGGCGAAATAGCGGAGTCCTTCGGGTATCATAGGATGAAGACCGCTGAGGCTGTGCAGGTCTATCAGAGGCAATCCCCATATCTGAGCTGCCTCGTGCACGCATTCCACATAGCGGTTGAAGTATTCACCACAGCTGTTCTGGTAGGCCTCGGTGGGTTGGATGTTCTTGTCGCTGAAGTTGGCATAGGCACGGTGCAGGGGGGTGAGCAGCACAATCTGCTTGTCGGGATACATGCTCTTCACTTTCTCCAGGGCTATGTTGATGCGGCCGCAGTAGGTGGTGCTGTCTTTGATGGGGGTACGCATCTTCCGGTCGGCCATTGCCTTGGGGGCGTGTACGGCGGCCAGCACTTTCTCGTCGGTCTCCTTAAACCATTCGCCTATCGGAATACCGGCGTTGAAATCGTTCGTGCCCACGAAGATGAGAATGGCATCCACTTCGTTGCCGTGCTCCTGCCACAGTTGGTCGGCTTGCTTGGGTATGTTGTCCCATTGGCGTCCGCTTACGGCATAGACGTAGGAGGTGGTGCCGAGCCACGATTCCAGGAAATTCCAATATTTCACCACGGAGCCACTGTTGCGGGGGTCGGTGATGGAGTCGCCGAAATAACCGATGCGTTTGCCGGCCCAAGGGTGTACGCCCCAAGTGGGAATGGGATATTGGGCCATCATTTCGGCCTTCTTGCTTTGTGCGTCGGCTTTCGTGTCTTTTTTTACTTGGGCTGAGGCGGGCAGGGCCAGTGTGGCGGCCAGGAGTATTGTCAGATAGAGGTGCTTTTTCATCTTCTTTTGTCGTTTTGATAGATTCGTTTCTTTATTTTCCCGCCAAAGGTAGACATTTTATTTGAAATAGGCAATCTGTAACGGCACTTTATATATAATAAGGTATTACTTTATTAGGAGTGTAGGAGATTTTAGGAGTATAGGAGTAATAGGAGTGTAGGAGTTTAGACATATGCTGCAATTGTCTATACTTCTACACTCCTAAACTCCTACACTTCTACACTCCTACACTCCTAAGCTCCTAAAAAATCGCCTGATTTGGAGCGCTTTTGTCAATAAATCCGAAAACTTTCGCATTTTCGTGAAAAAAGTCCTCCGAAAATTTGGAGGGAGGCTTTAAAGTTCATACCTTTGCATCCGCTTTCGAACAAAACGCGGTGCGCCGCACATCGGGAGCGGAAAAGAAAGAGTTCTTTGAAAGGATTACATAGAAGACAGAAGAAGTAGTACAAGAGCGCCGTCCGGTCCTTCGGTTCCGGCGGCGAGGG
>CACYUZ010000074.1:0-11532 GCA_902777645.1 uncultured Prevotellaceae bacterium
TTTCTTTATAGATTATGTCACCAAATGAAATCTCAATTCAAATCGAGTAAAAAATTTTTCATTGTAAATTATTTATAATCAATGAATTAAATCTGATGGCGCTGATTTTCTTTGGACAGTAGTGATATTGAGGGATGTAAAATGGATGAGATTGCGGTGAAAATGGGATATAAAAATGGGAATAGTGTGAAAACGATGAAGAGAAGGGTGTTGAAGAAGATTATGAAAATAAGAGAGGAGGAGATTCTTCTGGCATCTTAAGGTTTTTTTGTTGAAGGGGCCTGATCATTTTGATAATCTTCTTCATAAATCGCTTTTTGTTTGTTTGATGGTGATAATTAATATAGGTATCTGAACAAAAAGAACAATAGACGAGATGCTTTTGCTGAAGGTTTAAACATACATTCCCTGAACTTCTGTTCAATCAATATTTCTGTCATTTCCATGTTACTATGGTTGGGGGGGGATGCATGTTATTTCGATGACTTATTGCATGGAGTTGTGTTAGCGTAGTCGGGTATATCTCCATTTGCCAAACAGCTTTTTTCATTGTTCAGGTTCCATAACTCAGTAGCATATTGGTAATTGTTTCGAAACGAGGACTTCTGCATGGTTCTGCCATAAAACATGCCAACTGCCGTAGCTCCGTATCGGATAAGACCTTACAGTCCTTATGAGAATGGGGACAATAATGGTTCGACTGTAACAGAATCGGGGTGTCAGTCTCTGTATAAATGTTCCTTATATGGAAATGGGGAACTTTGCATTCGTCATCCGTCCTGGTATATGCTTCATACATCCTTCCCTTTCCGAAGAATCCAATGCGGGCAGAATTACTTCGTTCGCGTAGTGGACAATACGTAACTTGTTCTTGTGACATGTTATTCCCTTATTCTTTTTTACTGAAATTTTTCTCAATCATATTGAAGTCTATGTCCTTTTCGTTAGGGAAAGTGTCTCGTACCTTCTCACATTGGTAACGACTGATTTGGAAAAACAAGTCGCTGATACGCTTTTTCAACGGGGTCAGTTGGCGTTGGTATGAGATGTTGTCTATGCGTCCCCGTTTCAAGTTTGCCTTCAGTTTCTTTTTCTGCGCTTTCAGTGTGTCAATTTCCTTAGTGACATTGGCCTCGAAGGCCTCGCAGTCGGCATACACTTGGCGCATTGCCTCCGCGTTATACCTTGTCAGTGCGTCTTCGTATTTGTCCTTCCATCTGTCGCACTCTTCCTTTATCTTCTCTATACGTTGGTTGAGGCGTTCAATCTCGCGTTTCATGAATTGCACGTCAATCATGACCGAGAAGTCAGCCTGGGTGTTGTCGTCTTCCTGATGCAAGATGTCGAGCACTTCCTGAAGCGTGTAGGCTTGATACAGCTGTTTGGCCTCGGTGTAGCGTTGGTTGAGATGCATAAATGGGACCCAATGGCGACTGAACGACGACAGACTTACGGCTTCTATCTTTCCGTCCTCACGAATGGCAGCACAACTGTTACGCCCGCTTAGCGGACTGCCTGCCAATTGATAGACAAGGCTTCGACAACCTTTCTTGTCCGTGTGCATGGCTTCTTCGACAAGCCCCCACCATTCAAGATATACGCCTAAAGTGGGTTTGCGGAATCCCGATGTGCCCGTATAGGCAATGCCGTTCTGAATGGCCACGGGACAGAGGAACATGCGGCTGTCGCTCAGGATGCGCTCTTTGTGTGCCAACAGATAGAAGGCATTGCTGATGAAGAGTTGCCTTTGCTCCTCGACCGTCGCCGACGGTTTCGGTACAGGGGTGGGCTTCCGCCTGCCAATGATGAGATACTGGCCTGTCGTGTCCAATTGAAGAGGGTCTGTTTCTATTTTCTCGGGTTTCTGTTCTATAAATGGATAACAGTCGAGCATGCGACCGTCAGTAAGGATGATCTTGCCTTCAGGAAAAAGGTCTTTTTCTTCTTTGAAAGGTTCTGCTATTATACTCATATTTTCTTTCTGATTAAGGTCTTATTGATGGAGGTTTATTCTTCGACTAATTTCAGATTGTCCAACCTGTTGTTTTGCTTGTCATCGTCGATATGGCACACTTGATGGCCCTGAGGGATTTCACCCTGAAAGGCCTCCCACACCAATTCGCATACTCGACGCTCGGTGTTGTAGACAATGGTGTACACCTCACCGTCAGCCTTCACATAGAGCTCTCCTTCCTCGTGCTTGTCCTGTTGCCTGTTACGTCGCTTGGGACTCAAGACCTTATAGTGAGGAATGAGGCTGTTGTCCAGCGTCTCGTCCAATGCCAACATACCGTTATCAAATACGGGATTCTTGTCGAACCAAGGCGTCAGCCACGTATAAACGTTTTCTATCAAATGGTGGATTTTCACAATACGCTCAATTGCGAGTAATGATTTCCCTATCTCAAGATAGGCCTCATTGTCGTCTCCTTGAATATGAACTCGCCGGATGTTCATAATGTCATTTTTTAAGAGGGCCTTCAACTCGCTGAACCGCTCCTCGCGTGGGCGTTCCATGTAATTGCTGTCATAGATGTCAATGACCAAATCATAGCAATTCTTCCTTTTGAAGAATATCCAAAATTCGTTTGTCATGCTGTTTATAAAGATTTTATTATAACGTTAGTCTCTCAATCCTATTCAAAACTCAGTTTCTTACCGAAAAGGTAAATGTTTGACTGCCTCAACAGGTCATAGTCTATCGGAGGTTCAACACTAAAACAATATTATTCATGCAGCAATAACGTATTGGTTAAAAGAAAGTTCCTTGTCAGAGATGTTGATGTGCTTACTGTTCAGTAAGGCATAGCTGTTCTGCGCAGAAGCATGGTAACCCTCTACGTCACAAAAAACCGAAATGTAATCTTGAATGTTCATATTCATTTTTAATTAACTGTAAACAACTATGTTAATCCACATCATTTTCCCACCGTGGCGAATATGTTGCTCGGTTGGGGCAGCTCATGGCTGTCTCTTGATGCTATCAAATTCTCAAAGAACTAATGCCAATCTCTCGAAAAGGGGCGCAAAATTATTAAAAAAATTTGAGATATCAAAATTTTTAGTGTTAATAATTGTTTATTCGGTAAATCTATCTGTCAATCACCCTCAATAATATAGAATCTCTGATAATCTCTTCTTCTGAGAGTGTAAAGTAAACTGTGTCAGGCTACAATAAAAAGTAGTATAACACAGTTTATTTTATGATGACAAAGGAAGAGATTGATTACAAGTTGGCCGCCGAGCAGTTGCGTACAGGCAAGCCATTGTTTGGTAAGGACGGTGCCTTGGCACAGTTCAATTTACACTACCTCCTCCAATGTTTTCAGAATTCCAACCGGAATCCCTTTTCTTTCAGCTCGGCATAGCTCTCAGGGTTGAAACGGTACAGAAAAGCTACTTTCTTGTTCACCAGGGGCACACGCTCCTCCAGCTCCGTCAGCAAACCTAATTTCAGCATCTTGCTGCTGAAGTTGCGGCGGTCGAACTTCACACCCAATATGACCTCGTAAAGATGCTGAAGCTGACTCATGGTGAATTTTTCAGGGAGCAACTCAAAGCCGATAGGCTCAAAGTGTATCTGCTTCCGAAGCTCGGCGGTGGCATCACGAAGTATGCGGTCGTGGTCGAAGGCCAGAGTGGGTATCTGGTCCAAAGCAAACCACTCGGCGCGGGCGGCGTCGTCACCGCCACGCACCTCGCTCAAACGTACCAGGGCGTAGTAGGCTATCGTTATCACACGCTCGCGGGGGTCGCGCAGGGGGTCGGTGTAGGTGTGAAACTGCTTGATGTAGGCGTCTTTTAGACCAGTCTCTTCCATCAATTCGCGCTTCGCTCCTGCCAGACCGGTCTCGTCCATCCTTAGAAAACCGCCCGGCAGGGCCCAGCGACCCTTAAACGGCTCTATGCCGCGCTGTATGAGCAGCACGTTCAACTTCGTACCGTCAAAACCGAATATCACACAGTCGGTCGTAACACTCGGATGGGGATATTTATAGTGGTATTTCAGTTCTTCCTTATTTTCCATAACTTCCATATCTTTCATAAATTATATGTACACAACTATCACAAGTAGAAAAGCAAATGTCCCTTTAACTTCCCTTTAACTTCCCTTTAACTTCCCTTTGAATAAAACTTCCTTTAGACTAAAAGATTTCCTCCAGCGCTCCCGTCACTGAGTCGATGATAAAACCGCGCACCACCACGTCTTTCGGTACAAGGGGATGGGTCTTGATGGTGCTCACCGTCTTACGCACCGATTCGGGGGTGTCCTTGAAGCCTTCCAGCCAACCGTCCAGGTCGATGCCGCAGTGGTGTATCGTTTCGAGGGTCTCCTCACTCACGCCGCGGGCCTTCATCTCTTCGTGGAAGTGGGCGTAGCTCATGTGGCAGGCACCGCAGTGGCTGTGTGCCACCACCATAATCTCTTCCACGCCGAGCTCGTAGATGGCTACTATCAGACTGCGCATCGCTGAGTCGAAGGGCGATATCACCAGGCCGCCGGCGTTCTTGATAATCTTGGCGTCGCCGTTTTTCAATCCCAAAGCGGCCGGAAGCAGCTCGGTCAGGCGGGTGTCCATGCAAGACAATACGGCCAACTTCTTGTCGGGATACTTGTCGGTCAGGTAGCGCTCGTAGCGCTTCTCGGCCACAAATTGCTTGTTGTAGTCTATAATCTGGTCTATCATAATCTTTTCGTTTTTGCCTATATGCTGCCTGTCTTGGCCAAACAGCATGCAAAATTAAACATTTTCCAAGATAATTGTGTAATTTTTGCGCAATAATTGGCGCTAAAAACAAAATTATTTCTTAAATACCAGCCAGGGAATGATGCCTTTCCATTTCTCATGGGGATACTCGGTCGCATCGCCTATGTCGTGGCGCTGACCGTCGGCACTGCGGTAGTAGCTGTATTCCTTGCCGCCGGTGATGTAAATCACGTCGATGAAACCGTATTCTCGCAGGGCGTCGGCAAATCCCCAGAGGGTCTCGGCGTTGCGGGTGGCTATGTAGTACAGTTGGTCGCCGATGCGCCCTATGGCGCGGCGTTCCACCTTGCCGTGTAGATAGTAGTGGTGGGCTATGTCGCCGTCGCTCACCAGCATGAACTGGCGGAAATAGCTGCCGCCGCGCTCCATCACATAGTCTTTCACCTTGTCGCTGCGCGATACGCCTATCACTTGCTTCCCGTCGGCCATCGCCATATAGCCCAGACGGGCCTGGTCGCACTGATATTCCTTGCCGTCCACCACCAGGGTGCCGTGGTAGCTCTTGTCGGGGCGGTGGTCGCAGGAGCGGCAGTACAGGTATACACTGGTGTCGGCGGTGTCGGGCTCCTCAAACGTCAGGGTGGCGTGCAGACCGTGAATGGCGTAGAGGTCGAGGGCCACACCCAGTAGGCTGTCGCTCGTCATCACCACCTGGGGCGTCTCGGCCTTCACAGGCTGCTGCAGCTTCTCGATGTTTTCCTTCGGACTCACCGACACGCGCCCTATGTTGAAGTAATAGTCCCACTGTCGGTAGGCATAGAGGGCAAGGAGGAAGCAGACGAAAATGGCCGCGGCTTTCAACAGGCGAACCAGCCAGCGTTTCATAGGCTGTTTGGGTAGGTTCGCCGTAGGCCGAACCTCATCATAGTCTTTCTCGATGATGAAAATGGGCTCCTCGGGCTCTTGGTTGATGATTCTGTTTATCTCGCTCATTTCTTGATGCTTCCTTTCTATTGCTGAAGTTGTTCTTTAAGTGCTTTCAAGGCATCGCGCGATACATGCACGGTATAGATGTCGCGCACTCTCAGACTCTCGGGCGTGCCTGTCCGGGGACGGAGGTCGTCGGCCGTGGGCACACGGAGCAGATGCTTGCCGCCGAACACGATGCTTTGCTCCAAAAGGTCTATTTCCTGCACATAGTTGCGGTTCACTATCAGACTGCGGCCCACACGGATGAATTGGGCGGCATTGTCCAGAAGGGCGAAGTTCTTCTCAAAATGGTTCAACTGGAACGTCAGCTTGCGGCTGCGGCCGTTGATGAGAACCAGGTCGCAGTAGTTGCCGTCGGCTTTCACATACACGATGTCGTCCACCTCCACACGCATCATCATGCTCGATGTTATGATCTTAAACCACTCCATAGATACTTTTATAACGTATCCATGGGTGGTTTTATTGCTTTTCGTGGGGGCTTTTAAATCCGTGCTGCCCCCGGCTCGCTAATCGGTGCTCCGTTTGCTGCAGTAGTTCCACAGCAGTAGGGGCTTGGGCTCCTTGTTCACCATGTATATGATTTGGTCCATCCCGCGGCTCGCCACAGTCACACAACCGCTGCAGGCGGTGGCGTTCAGGGGAATGTACTCCTTCCAGCACATGCTGTTCACCCATTTGGCGGGGTGTATCATCAGCCCGCGGGCATAGGCGCTCTGGTTGTCCAGGTCCATGCCTTTCAATCGGTAACTGCGCTTGAGCCGGATGCCGTGGTCGCGGGTCACCATAAAACGGCCCAGGGCGGAGCATTTGCTGCCGGGCTTGTTGCTGAAGCGGGCACGCTCGGCGGTGCTGCCGCCGCCGGGACCGTGCATCACATAGGTGGTGGCTATCACTTCTTGCTTCTCAAAGTCCCACATAAACATACGGGGCGTGCCCGAGGGGAGGCCGTAGTCCACAAAAAGGGCGTATTTCTCGCTCATATGGTGGGCCTTGGCATAGGCAAGGGCTTTCTCCGAACGCTCTTCAAGGGTCTTGTATTCCTTCCCGTCGGGCAGGGAGGGCAGGCGGTAATATTTCCAAGCCCAGCGGACACCGAAAATAAGGCTCGCGGTCAACAGCAGTACTATCATGAGGCCAAAGCCTCTCTTCTTCTTTGTCATGGTCGTATTTTTTATGTTTATGTATTTATCTCAAGGAAGGTATTACGATAATTTTACCCGTGCGAAGCACTCCGCTCACTACTGTCACAATCAGCAGGGTCCACATCACTCTCTTCAGCCATTTCTTCATCTTTTTCATATCCTGCATTTCTAATTGAAAATAAATATTTCTTGATTCACAATACAAATTTCCCCTTTTTACCGAAAAGGTACAAAAATAGGGAGGTCCGTTGTATGAACCTCCCCTTTCATTGTATGAATGGTGTTTTACGCTCACAGGGGGGCCGCTCACAGGGAAAATAATCAAGAGGATATGATTAAAACCGCTGTGCTAAAGAAAAAGGAAGAAAAAGATTTACAGCCCAGGGGCTGCTATAATGCAGAGACAAATGGAAATTTCTGCGCATTACGATAATTTCTTTCAATTCCCGCACCGAAGGTGCTTAAACCTTTTTCCTCCTTTTTTACAACCATCTTATTATTATTACCCAACAGCAGGCTCTTATTGTTGCCACTTTATCGAAAAAGGTAAACTGTTTTTTCTTTTTCCCCCATTTTTTTGTATCTTTGCATAAGTTACTACGTCTCGGCATAAAAAATGAATGAATTCATTTTGTTCTGCACTCGACTTTTCGTAACTTTGTGCTCACGATAGGCGTCTTTGCCTTTCTGATTAAGTCTAATGCGCTGTCTCATAGCTGTTCTCTCCCTGCTCATGTCGTTCGTGGGCGGCTCGGTGGCTCAAGTCATGGTCACCGAACGGTACAACGTGGCTGAACTCGATGTCAGAAACGGATTGCCGCACAACAATGTCAACCAAATCTTCGCCGACAGCAGGGGATTCATCTGGGTGGCTACATCCGGTGGAGGGGTGGCGCGATACGATGGCTATGCTTTCTTCAAACCGGTCATCGACGGCGATAGGGCGTCGGAGAGCATCTCATGCAGGGCCGTGGCCGAGGATGGATTCCACCGCCTCTGGGTGGCCTACGACGAGGAGACACGTGTCATCGACCTCAATACCATGCAGTTCGTCGTGCCCGAAACGGGTAAAGGCAATATCCAAGGATACCTCAAAAAACCTTCCGTCAGGGTCTATTGCGATGCGCAGGGCGGACTCTGGCAGGTCACCGGCGACAGCATCTTCCGCTATTCGTTCAACAAGGAAGGGCAAGTCACAAGCATCGCGGCCTGCCGCTACAGGGCCAACACGCCGGATATCACCATCTGCGATATCGACAACAATGGCTCGGTGTGGGCCACCGTCGAAAACGGACTCTACCGTATCACCGAAATGGATGGCAAACTGGTGCGAAAGGAGGTCGCACCGGCATTCGGCAGCTTGAAAGGGACGTTCATCACGGGGTTGCTCAAGGTGGACAATACGGTGTGGATATCCACCAACAACGGACTCTACGCCTATAATCTCTACAACAGCACGCTGTCTTCCTTCCGGCATACCACCGACCCGCTCTCGCTGCCGCACGACTTCACAACGTCTCTTGCGCTATCGCCCGAAGGACACCTCATCGTGGGCACACTGGGGGGCGTTTGTGTCATGAACAGCACCAAAATGGGATTCCTGCGATGGAACGCGGCTTCCGAACCAATGCCCATGCCGAGCGACTTCGTGCATTGCCTCCTCGTCAGAGACCGACAGGTGTGGATTGGCACCGAGACGGCGGGCATAGTAAAACTATCGCCGCAGCCTTTCCTGCTGCGGAATTTCGCCCATTCCGACAACCCGCAGTCCATCTCGCCCAATCCGGTCAATGCTATCTATGTGGAACCGGATGGCACACAGTGGGTGGGAACCGTAGAGGGAGGTCTCAACCGGAAAACGCCGGGTGGCGGATTCGCGCATTTCACAACGGCCAACTCCGGACTCTCGCACAATTCGGTGTCGCTGCTCGAACCCGACAACCAGCACCGGCTGTGGATAGGTACATGGGGTGGGGGGCTCAACTGCGTCTCCCTTGACCAGCCCGCAAAGGTGCAACAGGAAAAACTCTCCGGCGAAATGGCGCACCTCGTCAACTATATCGGGGCAATGGCTTATGATAAGTACAATGGGGGGCTTTGGATAGGGGCCAACGATGGGGTCTTCTTCTACGACCCGGAAAAGGGGCAACTGTCCGACCCCTTCCAGGGCAACCGCAATGTCCGTGGATGCATCGGGTCTATCATCGATGCCGACCGGCATCTCTGGATAGGATGCATCACAGGGGTGTGTGATATCAACCTCAACAAGAGGGATGCAAAGGGGCAGTTCCCGGTCAGAAGACTGTATTTCAAACTCGATAACCCTGACTCTAGAATCCTCGATAAAATCAGCTGCTTCTGCCTCGCCAAGGATGGCTCGCTGTGGATGGGATCCAATGGATATGGACTCTACCACCGGGTGGTGGACAAAAAAACGGGTAAGGAAAAGTTCCTTTGCTTCTCCACCGACAAGGGACTAGCCAACAATTCGGTCAAGGGCATTGCCGAGGACGTGCAGGGCAGGCTGTGGATTACCACCGAGAATGGCCTCTCGGTCTACGACCCGCAGTCGGACACCTTTTTTAATTATTATGAGAACGACGGACTGCTCAGTCAGCAGTTCTACTTCAACTCGGCGGTCCGTGGACCCGACGGCACCATCTTCCTGGGCTCTGTGGCCGGACTGATGGAGATGAGGGGGCAGAATGATGACTTCAACACGCCCATGCGGCTCACCTTCACACGTCTCGACGTCGACAACCAGACGGTCTCTTCGCTCAATAGGCGTATCCTCGATGCGGATATCTCACAGGCTAAGAAAATACGTCTGCATGAGTCCAATAAGTCGATGGTCATCTATTTCTCCACACTCACCTTCATGGGGAGCGAACAGGAACATTTCTACTACCGCCTCCGGGGATTCGAGGACGACTGGATTCCGCTCAAGCAGGGCGAGCATTCGGTCAGATACACCAACCTCAGGGCGGGCAACTATACCTTCGAGGTGAAATGTGTGGGACCGGGAAAAACCGACGGGCAGGTCATCAGCATCCTGGTCGATGTGGCGCCTTACTTCTGGCGCTCGTGGTGGTTCCTGCTCCTCGTCACCGTGGCGGCGCTGGCGGCTCTCTCAATCGCCTACCGACGGTATGTGGAACGCCTCCGCCGGAAAGAGGCCGAAAAACTGCTGCTGCCCATCAGAAAGGTGCTCGACGAGTCGGAGGCACCCGAACAGCTCCTCGCACAGATCCATACCATCATCGACTCGCACAAGTCGCTCCAGCAGAGCATCCACCGGAGCATCGAGGCGGACAATGAGGATACCATGCGGCGCAAAATGTCGTTCATGGAAAAGGCCATGGGGGTCATGGAGCAGAATTATATGAACAGCGAGTTCGGCATCGAACAGTTTGCCGAGGCGGTGGGCATGAGCCGTAGCCAGGTGTCCAAACGGCTGCACGAGGAGACGGCGCTCAGCACAGGGCAGTTCATACGTAACTACCGACTCAACATGGCGCGCAAAATGCTCATCGAAAATGTGGCGCACCGCAACATCGCCGAAATCGCCTACAGGGTGGGATTCAACGATCCCAAATACTTTACACGGTGTTTCACCAACCTCTATGGAGTGAGCCCAAGCAACTATGTCGAGAAAAAAGAGGAGGTGGACAAAAATTCTCCTAAAAAGGAGTGAAAATGGGCGGATTTTAGCAAAAATCGCATTTTGTCCACCTTATTTGCGTATTTGTCCACCATCCTAAAACCTTATATATTTATCTTTGCAACCAAATCTTTAACAATACCATAATTCTAACTATTAAACAATTCACAATGCTTAAACAATTTAAATTCTCTGTGGTGCTTTTCTTAAGCGTCGTGGGGGGAATTGTGGCTTCTACAGTTCCAGTCCAGGCGGCGATAGCACAGAATCAGACTATTAAAGTTAGCGGCCAAATCGTCGACCAAGACAATGAGCCGCTCATTGGAGCTACTGTTCAGGTCAAGGGGGCCAGCACCGGCACCGTGACCGACCTCGACGGTAACTTCTCGTTGGATGCTCCGGCCAATGCCATCCTCGTGGTCAGCTACGTGGGATACCAGGACCAGGAAATCGCTGTGCAGGGTCGTGCCATCCTCGGCACCATCCAGCTCGAGTCCGACAACCAGGTGCTCGAACAGGTGGTCGTCGTGGGTTACGGTACACAGAAAAAAGCTGACCTCACGGGTTCGGTCTCCGTGGTCAACGCCGATGAGATGAAGAGGGTGTCCAACTCCAACATCTCTACCATGCTCGAGGGTAAGGTGGCCGGCGTGCAGATTACTTCCGACGGTCAGCCGGGTGCCGACCCCGCCGTGCGTATCCGTGGTATCGGATCCTTCGGCAGCACCGCTCCGCTCTATGTAATCGACGGTGTGCCCATGGGTACTACCATCCGCGACTTCTCGCCCAACGACATCGCTACCATCCAGGTGCTCAAGGATGCTTCCGCAGGTGCTATCTATGGTTCTCGTGCCGCTAACGGTGTGGTCATCATCACCACCAAGAACGGTAAGAAAGACCAGCCGCTCAAAGTCGACTACAAGGGCTACTTCGGTGTCGACCGCATCTCCAAGAATGTCTACGACGTGATGGACGCCAACCAGTACAGCCAGTACCTCGGTAAGGCTTGCGAAAACTCCGCCACTCC
>CACYUZ010000075.1:0-11503 GCA_902777645.1 uncultured Prevotellaceae bacterium
CCCGATTGTTATCACTTAACATAGTTGGTTATTTAACTTTGCCAATTTCTGGTGGTTTAAAATTACGAAATTTTGGCGCTTCAAAGTTACGTACTACATCTTTTTTTTGTTACCTTTACCGCGATTTGGTAACCGTACAATTTAATACGAATAAAATGAGAAGAACTGACAGAGAAATGGACGCGGCGTTCGCACTCGAGGTCTTCGACAGGGCGCCTTATGTGACAGTGAGCTTCACACGACCCGACGGGTCGCCTTATGGCGTGCCGCTGTCGCTGGCCAGAACCGATGACCACACGTTTTATTTCCATGGGGCCATGGAGGGGGAGAAAATCGACTGCATCAGGCACTGCCCGGTAGTGGCTTTGTCGGCAGTCACCAAATGTGCGCCTGCAGTGGGACCGAAAGACGGCAGCTTTACCCTGCAGTTCAAATCGGCCATGGCGGTGGGAAAAGCGGAAATTGTCAGCGACCGGGAGGAGAAAATCAAGGGACTCAGAGCTATCTGCCAGCGATTCCTGCCGCATCACATGGATGCCTTCGACAGTGCCGTGGAGAGAAGCCTTCACCGAACGGCCGTGGTGAGAATCTCTCTCACACAACCGCCCGTAGGAAAATGTAAACAATTCACTTAATAATCAACACAATCATGCGTAAAAACTTAATGATGGTGGCGGGACTCTGCGCTTTGCTCTCTGCATGCGGGCCTCAGTCACCGAAAGAGGACGTGGAAATGGATTTTAAAGACAATGTGAAAATGGCGCTCGCCGACAGCGGACGAATCGACCTGAACTGGCTGCAGTGGACACGCGAACCGCAGAAATGCGAAATGAAGGGCGACTCGGTCTTCATCACCACGGCGCCGAAAACGGACCTCTGGCAGAGAACGTATTACCACTTCCAAAACGACAACGCACCGGTGCTGCAGATGAAGACGCGGGAAAAAATCTTCAGCTTCGTGGTGAAAACGGATTTCACACAGAGCCATCAGCGATTCGACCAGTGCGGTATCGTGATGTATCTCGACAGCGAAAACTGGCTCAAGGCGTCGGTCGAATATGAGAACAGCGACTTCCAACATCTGGGAAGCGTGGCTACCAATAAAGGTTATTCCGACTGGGCCACTACGGCCATTCCCGCCGACGTGAAGACAATGTGGTACCGATTCTCTCGACGGGAGGATGACTATTGCGTGGAATGCTCTACCAATGGGCTGGATTTCAGCCAAATGCGTATCTGCCACATGGCGGCGGCTGCCGACGAAATTTCATTCGGCATCTATGCCTGCTCGCCAGAGGAGTCGTCGTTCACAGCCGTCTTCTCCGATATGAAAATCACGGAGTGTATGTGGAAGGCACACGACGGGCAGCAGCCAGATAAGGAATCTTGATGAAAAAACAGTTTATATATACCTAACCTCAATTACAAAAACATTATGAATATTCTTATTATACAGGCCTCTCCAAGGGCTAAAGGCAACACTGCCTGGATGGCAGAGGAATACAAAAAAGCAGCCGAGGCTGCAGGACATACAGTGACACTCGTCAATGTGTCAAAAAAGAAAATAGCCGGATGCCTGGCGTGTGAGTATTGCCACAACAAAGGCAATGGGGCTTGCATCCAGAAAGATGACATGCAGGAGCTCTATCCGCTCATGGCCGAGGCGGAGGTGCTGGTGCTCGCGGCTCCTATCTATTACTTTACGCTCAATGCACAGATTCAGGCGCCTATCCAGCGTATGTACTGTGTCAACAAACCGGCTAAGGTGAAGAAGATGGCGCTGCTCGTATCGTCTTATTCGCCTGGGGTATACAGTGGCGCTACCGCCGAGTATCATGACATCTGCAACTATTGGAGCGCGGTGGATTCGGGTATCGTGACGGCTAAGTTCGAGGAGCAGAAAACCGATGAGACACGTGAGAAAATCGTGGCCATCGTAAAGAATCTCTAAACACACAAATCCTATCTAAATCTTTCTAAACTACGGATTTATCTGATTTGACTGATTCTTCCTGTATTAATATCAGAATAATCAGATTAATCCGTAGCTTTTAATTCTCAATAATGTTATAGATGTGCCTATCGTAGCATCTTCATTATCTGTTTTTCGGTGGCTTGGGGCAGCAATTTCTTCAGATGATTGGCTATAAGCTCGATAGAGGCTTCGGGTGTCCTGTCGCATAAGCAGGCTTCCTTGTCCAATAATCGCTCAGGCGTGGTGAGCAGCGACCAGCCAAAACCGTATTCCCTGCCGTGCTTGTCAACAGGGTAGACAAAATCTTCGGTCACAATGTAGCAGGCCATCTGTAGACGGCTCACATAGGCGTCGAATTTTGACCGCATGTTCTTGCCGGTAAAGTCGCAGGCGGCTCGAAGCTCACGCGTTATCATGCTGCCCCGCTCGCGAAGGGTGGCCAGGATGATGTCTTCTATACTGCCTTCCTCAGGACGGGGCCGGTGGCTGCGGCGCCAGTTGTAGAAATCGGGCCACCACTTCCTGCTGATGAATCCGGCCTTGCCGGCGAAAAACTTGCCATACACGCAGTCGCCTTCGCGTACCACCGAACCTTTCCAATCCCATAGGGGCCACTCCCAACTTCCGTCGTCGAACTGGGTAAACTGGCATTCCTCGGCAAGCAGGCTCTCTGCTGCAAAGCCTGAGATACCGCTGTCGAGCAATGGCAGGAATCCCACTTGTTGGATACAGTCCATCAGTTCCGGACAGGAATGTATCTGTTGTTCTTCCTCCAGACCTTTGCCGCCCTCTTGAAGGGCCTTGAAATAATCTACGAATGATGGCATCGTCTCGCTTGGGCTTGCGGAGCCTATCTCTGCTTTTTGAATATGTGTTTCATCGTCTCCGGGTCAAGGGGCTGCATGGTGGGAAGCTTCAGATTCTTCACCATGTGCAGCGTCCCTTGCTTGTAACGCTGGAAGTGCTCGGTCTTCAGATGCTGCTGATAGGCTTCCTCTGAGGCGTAAATCTCGAGAATGCGTATTTGTGTGGAATCATCGGTGCTCTGCATGGGAAACAGACAGACCACGCCTGGCTCGCGTTCCACACTCAGACGGTCTACCTCATTGGCAAAAGACAGATACTCCGTCAGATACTGTGGATAGACTTCTATTTCTGCCAGACGCACTATCATGGTGCTGTGGTCGATTGGGGAGGTGAATTCCTCATCGGTCACTTCCTTCAACTGCACAGCATGCTCCTCGTCGGGCACAATGTCGCTCACCGTCATGCACTCACAGTCGCTCCAGGGGGTGGCACCGTTCCAGTGGCGCACGTTGGGCTGGGTGGTCACGTCGCCCTTACGGAGCAGGAGTTTGGGCTTGCCCTCTTCCTGGTAGTAGGCCTCGCCGCTGAGCACCATCAGCACCTGGGTGGCATTGGGATGATAGTGCCACGAATTGCGGCTCCCACGCTCAAAGAGAAAGTTGGTGGTCATCTGGCGCTCGCTACGGCTCAGCACGGAGAGGTGAACCGTGCCAGTGTTGAACTCGGCAGGGGCGGTAAACTGTGTGGGAAACGTCGTGTCTTGTGCCGATAGGGAGGCGAATACAAATAGTAATAGCAGTAAAACCCAATTCCTTTTCATATTCAAATGTCTTAGCGGTTCTTGCTTGCTTTTACCCATACGGGCTCTTCACTCATCACGGGCTTGTTCACAGCCATCACACCGGAGAGGTTGTGGGGAATGTAGGGCTCCTCGAGGTAGCGGATGTCGTCGGCGGTCAAATGGACTTCGAGCGACTTCACAGCGCCTTCTATGTGGTGCAGCTTGGTGGCGCCGACAATGGGCGATTCCACCTTGGTCAGCAGCCAGGCAAGCGATATCTGGGTCATCTCTACACCATAGCGGTCGGCTAACTCTACCACGCGCTCCACAATGCGGTTGTCCTGCTCGGCAGTGGCGTCATATTTGAAGTGCATGAAGGTGTCTTCCTGCTGTCGCTTCGAGGTCTCGCCGGGGCGCTTGGCCAGTTTGCCGGAGGCCAGCGCGCTGTAGGGGGTCATGGCAATGTTCTCTTCACGGCAGAAGGGAAACATCTCGCGCTCTTCCTCACGCATAATCAGGTTGTAGTGGTTCTGCACACTGATGAATTTGGCCCAGCCGTGGCGCTCGGCCAGCGCATTCATCTTGGCCACCTGATAGGCGTAGGCATTGGCGATGCCTATGTAGCGGGCCTTGCCGGTGCGAACGGCTTCGTTCATGCCTTCCAGTATCTCCTCGGCTGGGGTCTTGTAGTCCCATATGTGGTAGATGTATAGGTCTACATAGTCCATGCCAAGGTGCTCCAGACTGCTGTCGAGGTTGTTCATGACATGTTGGCGGCCGTCAATGCCTTGCTGTATCTCTTCTTCCGTACGGGGCAGAAACTTGGTGGCCACCACCACGTCGTCGCGACGGGCCATGTCGCGGAGGGCGCGGCCTACGAAGCGCTCCGAGGTGCCAAGCTGATAGGCAATGGCGGTGTCGAAGAAGTTTATGCCGAGGTCGAGCGTGCGGCGTATTATTTCGCGGGTCGGCTCTTCACCGATGGTCCACGAATGCTGGCCGATGCTGGTATCGCCGAAGCCCATGCAGCCAAGGCAAATGCGAGACACACGGAGGTCTGAGTTTCCTAACTTGACGTATTCCATTTCTTTCTTTTAGTCGTTATTTGAATAGCTTTTCTGCATTCTTGTAGAGTATCATTTCACGGTAGGGGGCAAGGTCGGGCTCTGATGTCAGGTAGCCTTTCATGCGCTTAAGACCTTGTGTGAGCACTCGGGGGGCCACATAGGGATAGTCGGAACCGTAGAGCAGGTGGTCGGGGGTGGTGATGGTGAGCATCATGCGGATTACTTCGGGCGAGTGGGCATCGTACCCTTGGCAATGGCCCAGGCAATGCCTATCTGGGAACAGCTGGCACCGTACTTCTCGCCGATGGATTTCATCTCGTCGGTAAGGGCTTCAAGCTGGGGCAGTACGGGATTGTACTTCTTGCCGCGGTCGCTCTCTTCAGGAAGGGGATTCTCCTTGTTGTATTTGCCGGAACCCCAGGTGCCTAATGCTATTTTTGCCATAGTCAAAATTGTTTGATTGGTTAGTTTCTATTTACAGTGGCAAAGATAGTACATTTATACTGTTTGTTGTTGATAATAACGCAGATTCTTCAACCAATTTCACGGAAAAACAAAAGATTGTGTATCTTTGCAGTGTCTACAAAAAGTATAAAACTGGTTTCTATGTAAAATGTGAAAATTTAGAGGCTATTTGTGAAACTGTCCTATCAAATAATAGTCCTACCTTTGCAGCGTGATAATCAAAAACTTGAGTTAATATGGATATTTTCAAGCAATTAAGTTCTGGGGCTGATGTCGATATGGCTACGCCCGAATATGCAGTGGCTATCAAGCACATGACCGACTGTGCCAACATTTGTTTCCGCATCAACACGACGGCGCCGCAGCCTGAGCTGATACGGCCACTGGAAGAGCAGCTCTTGGGCGGTAATCTTGATAAGTCCAGCTATCTGATGCCGCCTGTACAAATCGACTTTGGCTGCCAAATGAAAATTGGCAAGGGGGTGTTCGTCAACCACTCGCTTACGTGCATGGCAGCGGGAGGCATCACAATCGATGATGGCGTGATGATAGGGCCAAACGTAAGAATCGTAACAGACAACCATGACTTCGATAACCGAATGGTGCTGCGCTGCAAATCTGTACACATCTGCCGGAATGCATGGATTGGCGTGGGAGCCATCATCCTGCCTGGTGTGACCATCGGTGAGAATGCTGTCGTGGCTGCCGGAGCCGTTGTCACAAAGGATGTGGCGGCCAATACCTTCGTCGGAGGTAATCCTGCAAAATTCATCAAATATATTTGATTAATAGGAGAACAATACAATGATTTTCGATAGGAACAAGGAGAAACAGGTAGTGGCACTCTTGGGTGCCGGCAGTATGGGAACCGCCATCGTGCGCCGTACCGGTGAATATCAATTGGGATAATAAGCCGAAAGGTGCGAATGGAGCATAACCTGAATTTATTTTTCTTATAAAAGAATAGCATGGCCTATGAGAGCCATGCTATTCTTTTTTGGTAAAGTGGCGGATGATGAATCCGGAATCCTTTATTTCAGATTCTTGTGGAAGAAGTCGGCAAGTTTATCCCAAGGAATAAGATTCTTCGGCTCGCCTTTGCCTACCAGTTCGGTATAGCCGCCGTCATAGAGGTCGCAGTGGGTGGCACCGGGTATGATGAGCAGCTCCTTGTTCTCTGGATTGGGATTGGGCTTGCCCACCACGTTGTAACCCTCAGCCTTGCCTTCCACCATATATTTATAGGCGGCCTCGCCGAAGTAGCGGGAGTGGGCTTTCTCGCCGTGCATCACGAGAACGGCCGAGCGGATCTCGTTGATGTAGTAGAGAAAACGGGAGTTGGCGTAGGCCTGGGTGCCTATCACACGCCAACCGTCGTTGGAATTGCCGCTGCGCTTGTGGTAACCGCGCTCGGTGATGTAGTAGTCGTAGTAGTCTTTCACAAACTGGGGAACGTCGTCGGGAAGAGGGTTCACCACACCACCGGCCATCGCAGTCGGGTCGGCAAGACGCTGCTTGGCCAGCGCCTCACGGGCTGCATGGCGCGACTCCTCCTTGTCCTCACTGTCGAAGTAGCCGTTGCCGCTCACACGGGTCATGTCGTACATCGTGCTGGCTACTGTCGCCTTGATACGGGTGTCGGCGGCGGCAGCATTGAGGGCAATGCCGCCCCATCCGCATATGCCGATGATGCCTATCTGCTCGGCATCCACATTCTCCTGTTTCGACAGAAAGTCGACAGCGGCCATGAAATCCTCGGTGTTGATATCGGGAGAAGCCGTGCGACGGGGCTCACCGCTGCTCTCTCCGGTGTAGGAGGGGTCGAAGGCCAGGGCTACAAAACCGCGCTCGGCCATACGCATGGCGTAGAGGCCGCTCGACTGCTCCTTGCAGGCACCAAACGGACCGCTTACGGCGATGGCGGCCAGTTTGCCTTGAGCATCCTTCGGCTCATACAGGTCGGCAGCGAGTGTCAGTCCGTACTGTGTTTCAAATGTTACTTTGCGATGGTTCACTTTGTCGCTCAATGGAAACACCTTGTCCCATTCTTGCGTTAATTCCAGTTTCTGCATATTGTTTTCTGATTTGGGTTGTTTGCTCTCTGTGCAGGCCGTCAGCATTCCAGCCGCCAGCATTCCTGAGAATAACAGTCTCTTCATGGTCTACTTCAATTTGTTGTTCACTTGATACCGCATCCATACAATTCCGTCCTGCTCCTCTACACTCTTAAACGTGAGGCGGACGGGCTTCCGGTCCATCGGACGACCGTCGTAAGCGGCTGCCATGCCCCCGCGGCCGTCAATGCCGTAGCCGTACATCATGCTTACTTCGTCTATCAGGCCCAGGTCAAGCATCGAACCGTTGATGTTTCCACCGCCTACAACGGCCAGACGCTCCACGCCGAAGTTATTCCGCAAGGTTGCCATGGCCGATGCAAGGTCTATGCCTGTGCGGCCAGTGGTGATATAGGAGATGTGCTTGCTCTTTAGATAGTCAAGGTATTCTTGGCTGGCCTGTTCCGAAAGAATCATCAGCAGGGGCCGACCAAATAGCTCTGTGGTGTTGTCGTCCCAAAGCAGGGTGCCGCGGGTGTCCACACCGATAGCGTAACCCCTGGCTTCAACGGCCTTATATAACTGCTGCCCGGCGTCTTCATGGGCTTTCTGCTGTTGGAACACGCCGTCCTGTGCATAGTGCATTGACAAAGTCGTCTTGCCTTCCAACGTAGAGGGACAGTCGAGTTGGGCCAATGCTTCATAATAATGATTGGTGTCGTCTATCTGCTCGGTCATCGCACAGTCTATCCTGCCGTCGAGCGATGCCATCATGTGGCAAATAATGTAGGGTCTCATTTCCATTTCTTTCTGTAGGTTTGCTGTTGTCAAGATGCTTGAGCACAGGGGGCTGGGTATTGCCTTCTTTGCGAGTGCAAAGTTACAGCAATGTTCCTACAAACTGTATAGACAGATTGAAGACAAAACTACCAAAAATGGGGCTGTTAATGTTGACGCTGACTGTCGAAGAATTGTTTCGGAGTCACACCCGTTGCGTTCTTGAACATACGGGTGAAGTGCTGGGGGTATTCAAAACCCATTTCATCGGCCACCTGGTCGATACTCTTGCCGCTAAGAATGAGGCTCTTGGCACGCCTTACCAAGAAATCGCGTATGTAGTCCTTCGGACTCTCGCCAAGGGCGTTCCTGATGATGTCGCCGAAGTAACCGGGCGAAAGGCACAGCTCGCTGGCGCAGTACTTTACACTCGGCACCCCTTTCTCCTTTTGCATGCCCTGAGCATAATAGTCGGTCAGCACTTGCTGAAACCTACTGAGTATGTCGCTGCCTGAGGCGGTCATTTCATTAAACTGCCGAAGGTAGAAGCGGTTGCAGTAGTCGAGGATAAGGAGTATGTAGTCCCTGATGATGTCGTCCTGACCATACGACACCGATTGGGTCTCCAACTCCTGCCGAAGGTTGGACATGAGATGTGAAAGAATGTCTTTCTCCGCAGGAGTTAGGATGAGCGCTTCGTTCGAATGGTACGAGAAGAATTGATAACCGTCGATATTCTGTTCGATGACCGACCCGTGGATGAACTCGTGGTCGAACACCAGCACCCAACCGTGATACTGCCGGCGGGTGCCGTCGTCAAGCTTGCCGCCAAGCTGACCGGGCGAGTAGGCCATCAAAGAACCGTCGCCCTCATGATAGATACCGATACCGTAGGTAAGACCTTCCGGAAACTCTTGCTGCATGAAAATGCCATAGCAGTTCATCTTGTTCAGCGTGTGGCGTATCTCACCCACCTCGTCATAGTGTATCACGGAGACGTGGGGGTGGTAGACGGGAGCACCAATGTCACGGGCATAGTCGTTGGCTTCGTCGATATACAAATCTATCTTCATACCGAATGCAAAGTTACACTTTTTTTCAATCCTTTCCCGATTTTTCGGATGTCTTGTCGCTTTTTTTTGTATTTTTGTATTCGAATAAACCGTCATAATATCAACACGTTGATATTTCTAAATATGACTGGAAGTCAAGAACCCTAAGCCAACATTATTAGAAAGATCTATAAAGCGAATATTCTTTTTACAAAAGAGCCGGGGCGTTTCGAGACGCTTGAGAACGGTTTCATAGCTGTCGATGAAGATGGACGAATAATAGGAGTATCTTCTGAGCTGGAATCAATGTACAGCGAGGATGCTGAGGTCGTGGATTTCGGAAACCGACTGCTCATTCCGGCCATGAACGATATGCATGTGCATGCTTCACAGGTGCGTAATCAGGCTGTCGCGATGGACCTGGAGCTCCTGCCGTGGCTGCAAAACTATACCTTCCCAGAGGAGGTGAAATATGCCGACATTCATTATGCTGAAAAAATGTATCGCAGATTCCTGCATACGCAGTGGCTGTTTGGCTCTATGAGGAGTTGCGTGTTCGGAACAGTACACACAGAAAGTACGCGCCTTCTGATGAAACTGTATCAGGAAACGGGTATGGGCGCCTTCGTCGGAAAGGTCGCCATGAACCGCAACTGTCCTGAAGCACTCAGCGAAGATGTGGAAGCCGCTGTAGAGGGCAATGAGCAGCTGATAGCTGAATTCAATCAACCCGATGCGCTGGTGCGTCCTATCATAACACCGCGATTCGTCCCATCATGCACTCCGGAGCTTTTGAGAGCTTGTGGCCAATTGGCCGAAAAATACCACTTGCCCGTACAGTCGCACCTCTCGGAGAATATGTCTGAGATTGAATGGGTGGCGGAGCTGGAACCTGAAAGTATTAGTTATGGCGATGCTTATAACCGCTATGGACTCTTTGGGCAGACACCTACCATCATGGCACACTGCGTCTGGACCGGAGGACAAGAACTGGACCTGATGAAGCGCAACAGGGTTATGGTGGCGCACTGTCCTACTTCTACCTACAACCTGGCGTCGGGCATGGCTCCGGTGCGTTCTTTCCTCGATGAGGGACTGCGTGTAGGCTTGGGAAGCGATATCAGCGGCGGGCATGACCTCAATATGTTCTGTATGCTGGTGTATGCTATCCAGGTCAGTAAAATGCATTACCAGCATAATCATGATATGAAATTCCTCTCCCTCTCCGAGGCTTTCTGGATTACTACCAAGTCGGCTGGCAGCTTCTTTGGCAAGGTGGGCAGTTTCGAACCTGGCTATGAGTTCGATGCACTGGTCATCGACGATAGTGTGCTCAACTTCGACGACTACTCGCTGCAAGAGCGGTTGGAACGTTTTGTCTATGTCGGCGATGACAGGCAAATTCTCTATCGTTTCTGCCGTGGAAAACTGATTGAAGAACCTGCTGTTATTTAAAGTTTTATCTAAGATTAATTGATAATTCTTTGGATATTTCAGTTTTTTTCTGTTCCTTTGTCACGAAAATTAATTTACTATTTAATATCCGCATTATGAAGAAAATTACTTTGTCACTTTTTGCAGCCGCCACACTGATGCTGTCGAGCTGCATGTCAACCGGTCTTGGAACTACTTCTACAACCAATCCCGGCGGAAATGTACTGGGTACCGTGCTCGGCAGTGTGCTGTCTAATGTCCTGTTCGGTGGAATGACGTTTGACCAGTCGGGCCTTCTCGGTAGTTGGAACTACAGCGCTCCAAGTGCTGCCTTTACCACGGAAAAGGCGCTGACTAACGCTGGTGGTGCTGCCGCAATTGCAAACATCGCTTCTTCGCTGGCAAGCAATTATAGCAATATCGGTATCAATCGCAACAACACGTCGTTCTCGTTCCTCGATGGCAACAAGTTCTCGGCCAAGGTGAATGGTATCCCCTTCAGCGGAACGTATGTTTACAATGCTCAGAACGGTGAAATCGCACTGAAGACTGCTACTGAGACCATTAAGGGAAACGTAACAAAAACGGAGAAGGGTATGGGCTTGATGTTCGACTCTTCACAGATGGTCAACATCCTTCAGAAAGAGGGTAAGGTAAGCAATACGGCTGCTGTTCAGGCTGTCAGCAAACTCGCCAAGAGTGCCAACGGGGCTCGTGTGGGCTTCGAACTTACAAAATAAGTGTTCTTTCGTTCAACTATATGGGCAATGACTGCTTTAATTGGTGGTGATTGCCGCTGAAACACAGGAGTCGTATTCAAACATGCGGCTCCTGTGTCGTTTTTTTCTTCTTGCTGCTTGTCGACAAGTTTCTTTTTTTTAGATGCAAGGGGCGCTTTTAAAAACTTTTTGTTACCTTTGCAGCCGATTTCACTAAACGACTCTATAGCTTGGTAGAGCTTACAACTCCACATTATTTTTATGGAAAAAAACAGGCGTATAGCTCATTTTGCAGGATAATTTTGAGTAGTTGGTACTCAATAGCTCAAATTGCAGGATGAATTAAGTTGTTTTATTTTTGGCCGTCTGTTT
>CACYUZ010000076.1:0-11379 GCA_902777645.1 uncultured Prevotellaceae bacterium
AACACGACGCGGCCCTCGAGCTTCGTGTACGTGACCGTACCGTCGCCGTGCGGGTGCTTCCACGCCCAGAGGCCGGTGTGGTGGTCGGCCTCAACGAGCGCGCCGTTTTCCTCTCTGGCGTTGACGAGCGTCACATAGCCGTCGTCCGTCTCCGGCTCGGCGTCCATAAACGCAAAAATGCGCGACGCACCGGCCAGCGCCGTGACGATGGAGTTGAACTGGTTGGAGATCTGCGAAATGGGGTTTGTGAACCCACGCGAGAGCGTCAGGAACGACGCGATCATGCCGAGCGTGAGCGTGTTCATGCCGGTCAGACCGAGGTTCGGCGTGCCGGCAATGGCCATCGTGCCGCCGATGACGGCGATGATGACATACTGCAGGTAGCCGACGGCGTTCATCATCGGCATCATGCTGTTGGCCATGCCGCTGGCGCGCGCGGCGTTTTCCGCCCAGACGCGGTTGCGGCGGTGCAGTTCCGCCTTGCTCTGCTCTTCGTGGCCCTGCTCTCGCAGTTGGCGCTGGCGCAGACAAGGACTGTGAACGGCGTGGTGACCGACAGCAACGGAGAACCACTTGTGGGTGTGACCATAGCGGTGAAAGGTTCCACCAATTATGGCGTTATCACCGACTTGGACGGAAAGTATACCATTTCCGTTCCACAAGACAAGACGACCCTTGTCTTCTCCTATGTGGGATTCCTCGAGCAGCAGGTGCAGGTAGGCAACCAGTCTACCCACAATGTGCAGATGAAGGAAGACAACGTGGGACTCGATGAAGTGGTGGTCATCGGTTACGGATCAGTGAAAAGAAAAGACCTTACGGGAGCCGTGGCATCGGTAAGAGGTGAAGACCTGGCTGCCGTGCCGGTGAACAATGTGGCCCAAGCCCTGCAGGGCAAACTGCCCGGTGTGAACGTAGTGTCGGGCGACGGACGTCCTGACGCCAATATCTCCATACGTGTGCGCGGTGGCGGCTCCATCACACAGAGCAACGACCCGCTTTTTGTGGTCGATGGTTTTCCCGTTTCGTCGATCAGCGACATACCCGCCTCTGAGATTGAGAGTATCGACGTGCTGAAAGATGCCTCCTCCACCGCCATCTACGGTGCCCGCGGTGCCAATGGCGTCATCCTCGTGACCACCAAGAAAGCAGAAGGCGGAAAGGTAAAGGTGTCGTACGACGTGTACGGACAGATGAAGCATGTGGCCAAGACCCTGGAGACCCTCTCCGCTCAGGACTATGTGTTCTTCCACTGGGGTTATGGAACATCCCGCGGCCAGGCCACCGGCGATGCTGTGGCCAAATACTTCGGTCTGGGTAGCAAATACGGCAACCACTATGCCGAATATGCCAATATGAAGACCCATGACTACACCGACGACCTGCTGCGCACTGCCTGGACCCAGAGCCACAATGTGTCGGTGAACGGCGGTAACGAGAAGACCCACTTCGTGGCCAATGTGAACTACATCGACGACCAGGGTATCAAGATCAACTCCGACGTGGAGAAACTGGCCGCTTCGCTCAAACTGCAGCAGCAGCTGCTCAGCAACCTGAACCTCGACTTCGACATCCGCTACACAGAGTCGAAAGTGAACGGACGGGAGAGCGTGATGAACGGACGCGGTTCGGAAATCTCCGGCGCTTATAAGTACAAACCCATCGACAATCCGCTGGGCGGTGTGAGCTATTCCGATGTGTCCGGACTCAGTTTCGGCGTGCAGAACATCGATGATGCCCACAACCCCGTGGAACTGGTGAACGACCTCACCACCCTCAACAAGCGCCGCAACCTGAGGGGCAGCGCCGCTCTGGCATGGGAAATCGTCAACGGGCTCACCGCACGCACGGAAATCTCGATGAGCCGCAACACCTCGACCTACCAATATTATGAGAACGGCTATACCAACGGTGAGAAGCGCGCCACACTGACCCGCGGCACCGGTAAGGGCCTGCGTTGGCTCAACACCCTGAACTACAACTTCAGCGTGGCCGACATCCACTCCTTTGGCATCATGGCCGGACATGAGTGGATAGAGAATAAATCGGAGTCGACACAACTCTCCGGCAACGGCTATCCCGACAATGCCGACTTCAACACCGTGATGGGCATGATACATACCGCATCGCGCTCTTTCTCCGCTTTCAACTCCATCGGGGTGCCTTCGCGTACCGTTTCGTTCTTCGGACGGTTCAACTACACACTCCTCGACCGCTACCTCTTCACCGCCACCATGCGTGCCGACGGTAGCTCGAAGTTCGCTCCCAATCACCGATGGGGTTATTTCCCCGCTGCCGCTATTGCGTGGCGTCTGAGCGAGGAACCTTTCATGGAGGGTACCAAAGACTGGCTCTCCAACCTGAAACTGCGCCTCTCGCTCGGTACTTCGGGTACCGACAATATCAGCTCCGACCTCTGGAGGGAAACCTGGAGCACCACCAGTGCCAATACCAACAATGTGGTGATAGACGGCAACAAGACCCCCTATTACCGCCCCGACGGACTGCTGGCCAACAATGACCTGAAATGGGAGACCACCGTGTCGCGCAACTTCGGTATCGACTACGGTTTCCTCGACGGACGCATCAACGGCTCGCTCGAGTTCTACTGGAACACCACCAAAGACCTGCTCATGGCTGTGCCCATCGACAACACCACCGGCTATTCCTATCAGTATCAGAACTTCGGCAAGACCTCGAACAAAGGATTCGAACTCTCTGTCAATGTGGATGTGGTACGCACCAAGGACTTCCGTTTCAACGTGAGCGCCATCTACAACTACAACCGCAACAAGATTGATGAACTCACCAATGCCGACAACTATCTCTACTCCTCCTACTGGGCCTCGTCGGCCCTCATGCCGAAGAACGACTACATGCTTCTCGAAGGAAGAGCTGTGGGCATCGTGAGAGGCTTCAAGTCGGACGGCTTCTATACCGTCGACGACTTCAACTACACCAACGGACAGTATGTGCTGAAAGACGGTGTGGCCGACTTCGACCGCAGCATTGGCGCCAACTACCTGAATCCCTTCGACATACCCAAAGGGCAGACCGCATTCCCCGGCGCAGCCAAATTCAAGGATGTGGACGGCGACGGACGTGTGACGGAGGACGATGCCACCGACCTCGGTGAGGTGATGCCGCGCAATACAGGCAGTTTCGCACTCAACTTCCAGTACAAGGATTGGGACCTCTCGGCCAACTTCAACTGGGTGCTTGGCGGCAAGATCTACAATGCCGTGGCCATGGACAACCTCTCCGGCGGCGAGTATACCGGCCTTACGGCACAGAAACTGGCCCATGTGGCAGAGACCTTCAAATGCTACAATGTGAATTCCTCCGGTGAACTCTATGCCGTGACGGAACCCTCTGAGCTGAAAGCCCTCAACGCCAATGCCAAGTATGCGCTGGCCTACCATCAGAACGGCATCGTGACCGATGAGTTCTTGGAGGATGCCTCCTACCTGCGCCTGCAGACGCTCACCCTGGGCTACACCCTGCCCAAGAGTGTGATTAAAAAGATCCATATCTCCAACCTCAGGGTCTACTTCACGGCCAGCAACCTCTTCACCATCACCGGCTACTCCGGTGTTGACCCGGAGGTCAATGCCAATACCAACGGCCGCTCAGGCTTCCTCAGCGACCTGCAGATATTCCCCACGCTCAACATGGACTGGGGTGCCTATCCCAGAGCGCGTACTTTCACCCTCGGTGCCAATATCACTTTCTAAGTTTTATGTTTCACAAGAATAAAAAAGCACGATTATGAAAAAATACATATTCAAAGCCATGGCCGCTGCAGCCCTTCTGGCAGCGGTGGGATGCACCGACAGCCTGGAGACCACCTCGCCCAGCGTGGTAGACAAGGATTTCGTGTTCTCCAATGAAGAGTCGGCACGCAACGCCCTTTATTATGGCTATCAGACATTGCACAACAACCAGAGCCTCCATTCTGTAGGATTCTTCTGGACACCCATCTGGGGCTCCGATATTGAGGATGCCCAGGACACCTACAGTGAGGGCAGTGCAGGATGCCAGGAGAAGACTTTTTATCCCAGCGGCACCGACAAGTACAACATCAATGCCGGTGAGGGCACCGAGGTGTTCGGCATGCTCTATTCTACCATCGCCGTGTGCAACTCTCTCATCAATGCCTTTGAGGAAAAAGACGATTTCGCACAAATCATGAGCGGCGAGCCCAACGCCATGTCGGACATCTACGGACAGGCCGTTGCCCTGCGTGCCACCTGCTATTGGGAACTCTTCCGCTGGTACGGCGATGTGCCCCACGCCTTGAAGACCGGCGAGGCCGCTGAAGGCCTCACCTCACGTTTCGCCATCATGGACTATCACATCCAGAAACTCCGTGAGGTGGAACCCCACATGTATAGAGTGGGTGAGGGCAACCACCGTGCCGATGTGATGAACCGCACCTATGTGCAGGGCCTCATCGGCCGCATGTGCCTCTACAATGGCGGCTATACCACCCGCCGTACCGACCTTGGTGCCGACTTTTATGTAGACGGCAACGGCAAAGTGCTCAGCTTTGAAGACTGGAGTGTGGAGAAGAACCATGCCATCTACGGCCGCCGTGCCGACTGGCGCGACTGGTTCAACATTGCCAAGCAGTATCTGCAGGCAGCTGTCGACAATCACGGCAGCATCCAGCTGCACCTGACCGACCCGCGTGCCAAAGGCAGCGCCGGACAGGAGTATGGCAATCCATTCCAGTATACTTTCGCACAGATGCACTGTGGTGTGTCTGACATCCTGGCCGATGAGTCGGTGTATGAGATTCCGATGGAATTCAACAACGGCGGACAGCGCCCTGCCTATATCGGACGTCCCTCTCGTGGCGGCAACGGCGACGCACCCTGTGTGGGCTGCGGGCAGGACCGTGTGCAGGCCTGGTTCTACTATGGAGCCTACGACCCCAATGACATGCGCCGCGACGCATCGGCCACAGTGACCGGCAGCGACGGTCAGGGACATGAGGAAATACAGTCGTTCAACCGTTCTGACTGGGGACGTGGCTGCGGTCCCGCCACCAACAAGTGGGACTGGAACCGTCTGCAGGCACCCAACACCCTTTCCTACGGCACCTCCGGCATCAACGTTTCCTACATGCGAATCTCCGATATTTATCTCATGCTGGCCGAGGTGTGCGCCGCCCTGGGCGACGATGCCAATGGCCGCAAATATCTCGCCATCGTTCACAACCGCAACTTCCGCGGTGGTGTGGATCCTAATTTCGACCAGTTTATCACCAAGTGCGGTTCTGTTTACGATGCCGTCATCATGGACCGCGCGTTTGAATTCCTGGGCGAGGGCGTGCGCCGTTTCGACCTGATACGTACCGGCAAGTTGCCCAAAGCCTGTGTCGATGACCGAAAGATAATGACCGAGATTGTAGAAGGCGTGGAGAAGAACGGTTACTACACCTTCGACAACGGCAACCAGCTCCCTGCCTACGTGTGGACCAAGCAAGTGGACGGCCGTGCCCTCTACGGCTACCGGCTTACCGCCCAGACGCCTGCCGGCAAGGAAGACGACCCCGTGCTCTATCCCGGCTGGCGCGGTCAGCACGACGACTGGGGCAGCGTGATAGCCAAGGTGGCCGGTGTGAACGAGACCAATACGGCCATCAAGGGCCTCTTCAAGTATATCGCTCCGGGCAGTGCTGAGGCACAGGCACTCGAGGCCGACGGATATGTGCAGACCAACTGGGCTGTCGACATGCCTGCCTATAAAGACTCCTATGCCACCAAGCTGCTTGCCGGCTACTCTGATGCCGACTATGCCGCCAAGAATCCTCCCATCTATCTGTTGCCCTTCACCTACAATACACTTACCACATCGGGCATCACCAATGGCTACGGATTCCGTCAGGAGCAGTAATCCCCACGGTTCATCTTGACATACCAGTATATTTTGGATTCGTAAAATTTGGTTATTATTTTTTAAGGGGTGCAGGCAGTGATGTCTGCACCCCTTGTTGGTTACGCTCGGCATGAGCAAAGCCTAACTCCTGTCGTGTCCGGTCTGTTTGCGGTATTCGGTGGGGGAAAGACCGAACTGCCGCTTGAAACAGTTGCTGAAGTAGTGCGGGTCGTTGATGCCTACCATGTAGGTGATTTCGGTGATGGTGTATTCACCGCGCCTTATCAGTTGGGCAGCATATTCCATGCGGACGCTCTTGATGTATTCATTGGGCGACATGCCCGTCATGGCCTTCATCTTCTTGAACAGCACCGAGCGGCTCATGTGGAGCAGTGCGGCCAGGTCGTCGACGCTGAAGTCGCCGTTGTCCATGTTGCGGTTTACTGCATTGTCAAGTCGCTCGAGGAAGAGCACATCGGCAGCCGGCATATTGCGCGGTATGTCGGTGCCGCTCTCGGCCGTCGGCGAGGAGAACCTCTTGCGCCAGTAGGCCTGTAGACGTCGGCGCTCCTCCAGCAGATTGGCCACACGGGCTTTGAGAAGTTCCGAATTGAAAGGTTTCACGATATAGCTCTCTGCTCCGGTACGCATACTTTCAATCTTGCTCTCGTCGTTGCTAACGGCGGTGAGCATCACCACGGGTATGTGGTTGGTCTCATCCGATGCACGCAGTTGGCGCAGCAGTTCGTGACCGTCCATCACCGGCATCATGATATCGCTGATGATGATATCCGGCACATGCTGCCGGGCCATCGCCAGTCCCACTTCGCCGTTCTCTGCTTCCAGCAAGCGGTAATGGTTTATCAGGATAGTGGAGAGCAGGTAGCGCATTTCGTCGTTGTCTTCCACAATGAGCACGGTGTATATGCCGTCGCCTTCGGGCGGGGTTTCAGCTGCCGCTTCTTGAGAACGGCGGCTGCCGGTTTGGATGGCCATGCCGTCGCTCATGATAAATTCCACATCACCAGAGAAATGCTCGCGGTCGCGGGGTAGTGTTACGGTGAAGACACTTCCCCGGCCTGGTTCACTCTCAACCTCGATAGCCCCGCCATGCAGCGACACCAGTTCCTTGACGAGCGACAGCCCAACCCCCGAGCTGGGCATGCCGTGGATGTTTTCACTCATGTGATTGCTGAACATTTTGAAGAGCTGCAGCTGGTTGTCCTTGCTGATACCCACCCCTTGGTCGGCTACCTTGATAACAGCCATGTCGCCATGGCTCTCTACGCTCACTTTTATCATTTTGCCGATGGGCGTATATTTGAAGGCATTGCTAACCAGATTGAACACAATCTTGTCGAGCTTGTCACTGTCGGCCCACAGCAGCAATTGCTGCTCTCTGCACTCAAAGCGGTAGTCGGTCTGGTGGTCGAGCGCGATATTGTCGAAATTGTCCATCACGCTTTTCACGAATGGCACCAGGTCAATCCTGCTCACCCGCATATGCATCTTGTCGCTCTCTATCTTGTGCAGGTCGAGTATCTGGTTGGTGAGTTGCAGCATACGGTGGGTGTTGTCGCCTACCACAGATAGTTGCGACCGTAGTTTCTCGTCCAGGTCGTGGCGGTTCAGAATTTGTTCCATGAAACCATGTATCAGCGTGAGCGGTGTGCGCAGCTCATGTGAGATATAGGTGAAGAAACGTACTTTCAAGTCGCTGATTTGTTGTTCCGTGGTCACTTTTTCACGTAGCCGGTAAAAGGTGGTGAGCAGGTAGGAAGTGAGCAGGATGAGCAGTAGCAGGGCAAGGGTATAGAGCAGGTAAGCCCAGGGCGTCTCCCAGAACGACGGGAGCACTTCAATGTTGAGTGTCCGCATGTTGTCCACCCACACGCGGTCGCTGTTGGTGGAACGTACCTGCAAGGTGTATTTTCCTTTGGGCAGGTTGGTGTAGGTGGCTATACGCTGTGTGCCGCTCATAATCCAGTTGTCTTCAAAGCCCTTGAGCCGGTAGGCATACTCCACTTTGTCGGGGAAACGGTAGTCGATGGCGGAGAATTCGATGGAGAAACTGTTCTTGTCATGAGGGAGCCGGATAGTGCTTGCCTCGTCGATGTCGGTGCTCAGAATACTGTTCGTACCGGGAGTGACGGTCTTCATCTCCTGCATGAACCGTGTGAAGACGATGTGAGGCACATATTCGCTGGCCTTCAGGTCGTCGGGATTGAAGCAGAGCATGCCGCTGCCATAGGTGGGCAGGCAGATATGACCGTCGGCGGTGGTCATGGAAGCCCCCTCGCCGATTGTCACACGGTGCGGTACGATATCAATGGAGAATGTTTCTATCTTGCCGTCTTCGGGGTAGTATTTCGATACACTCTCCTCTGTGCCTATCCACAGGTTTCCATGCGTATCTTCGGTCACAGACAGCACCACGTCGCTGCCCAAGCCTTCTGTCTGGGTATACGACTGCATTTTTATTTTGCCGTCGTTCATGCTCAGCATTTTCTGGAATCCGCCACCGTTGGTGCATACATAAAGATGTCCTGCCTTTGAGATGTAGGCCATGTGTACATCGTTGTAGCTCAGTGACTGCAGGTCGTTGGCATTGCGGGTGAAGCGGGTGAACAGCATGCCCTTGCCTTCTTGCTTCCCGTTGGTGAACACCAGACCTCCGGTTGTGCATATCCACACGTTGCCTTTCTTGTCGCTTGTTATGTAGCGCACCCGTCCACAGGCATCGGCGGGGTATTTGCCCAGACGGTTGTGGAAATTGATGAATTGCTCCTCACCGGGATTGTTCAGATCCATGTAGTTGGGCCCCCCGCCGTAGGTAGCCACCCATAGGCGGTGGCGTACGTCCTCATGGAGGCTGAAGATATTGTCGTCGCTCAGACTCAGCTTGTTCTTGGCATCGTGCTTGTAGTGCGTCAGCCGGAAGTTTCTTCCGTCGGGTTGCGGCGTAGCTTTGAAAAGTCCGTTGCCTTTGGTGCCTATCCACATGTTTCCTGCGTGGTCTTCGCAGAAGCAGTAGATTTTCCCCAAATCGTCTCCACGGCCCATTGTGACGCTGCCGTCGGCCCGAAGGCTTCCAAGAAAGCGCATGCCGCTGTCGTAGATACGCACCGTGCCGCCTTTGTTGCCTGTCCAGATACGGCCTGTGCGGTCTTGAGCCATGCCTCTCACGTTGTTTTCATAGTCATTGTCGCTGGTGGCAAGTGTCTTGAAGAGATTGTCCTGCACTGTGACTTTGCGCAGTCCGATGTTTTTGGCACAGTACCACACATTACCCTGATGGTCGGCATAAAGACTGGCCAGATTGGTCTCCTTGCTCCAGTAGGTGGGCGCTTCGTCGCATATCGTTTCCAGTTCGCCGCTCTCACGGTCCAGACGGGCTAAACCGGTTCCTCCTGGCGACACCCATACTTCTCCGTCTTTGTCTTCTACGATGATGCTGCGTGCCACCACGTCGATGGTATTGCCGTACTTGTCATACAGTCTCATGTTCTTGAATACACCACTCCCTGCTTTCATGTAGGCAAGACCGCCGTTGCGCATGTCAGCCCACAGGTCGCCGTGGCTGTCGGCCTGTACGAAGCGTATGTCATCGTTCACAATACCGAGCGAGTTTGCCTGGCAGTAGTGGAGGATTTCATGGTTGAGCGTGTTGTAGAGGTAAATACCGTCACCGTCGGTGCCGAAGGCTATGAGCCACTCTCCGGGTTTGGCGATACTCGTCACATTGCTTGAGCATCCTAAGTCGATGGTGCTCCACCGGTTGTCAGAAAGCACTTTTACTTGTCCGTTTCCGCAGCCGAAATAGATTTGGCCGCCTTCTTCGAGGGCATTCATGTAGTTGCCTTTTTGCTGGATGGTCTTCAGCTGATAGTCTTTCTCGAGCGTATACAGGCCATCGCGGGTCATTACCCAGATGCGGCGTTTGGCATCCACCATCACCATATTGGTGTGTATGTTTTTGCCTCGGGTGATGTCATTGCTGTATAGTTTGGTAAAAAGGGTGTCCGTCCAGGCATGTATCAACTGGTTCCCTTCGGTCTTGATGAGCACATCATGCTGGCCGATGGGGAAAAAACTTGTTGTTCCATAACAGGCGACGGGAAGGGAGAGAAAACGTGCGAAGGTGGGACTGAAGGCATAGGTCTGGTCGTCGTAACCCCTTATCCAGATGGTGCCGTCGGTGCCTTCCTGCAGGCGGTCGAACCGGTTGCTTGAGAGGGTGACGCCGTCGCCGGGCTTCGATTTGTAGTTATAGAAAGTATACCCGTCGAACTTGTACAACCCATCCCATGTGGCCAGCCACATCATTCCCTTGTGGTCTTGCAGGATGTCCATCGTATTCTTGGCCTTCAGTCCATGGTTGGCGGAGTAGGACGTGAAGATGAGGTTTTCTTGAGCCCGCGACAAAAGAGACAGTAATGTCACTATGAGGAGTAATGCCGTTTTCTTCATGGGTTGTAGCCGTTGTTGTGTAGAAAGAAACCAGTCGTCTGTTCGTTGCTACAAAAATAGTTCTTTTTTCCGAAATATGCGAATAGGAGGGGCTTTTTCTTAGCAAAGGCCCGTGAAAGCAAAGTGTATATGTATAGAAAAAGTTTGCAATATTTCCAATTAATTTTTTTGCTTTTTGCCAGCATTGCACTACCTTTGCACTAATTTTTGGAAAAACATAAGCTAAACCTTTTCATGAAACTTAACAAGTTGTTAGGGGCAGTGCTATCGATTGCCATAGCGTTCCCCGCCCAAGTTCATGCGCAGGAGACGGTGAAGACATCTCCCGGCTATGCAAAAACGAAAACGTTCGTACATCATCACGACGCACGAAAAGTGAGCAAACACCTTACGCCCATACGTGGAGGGAAATCGGCCAATCCGCTGATGCGGCCCGGTGTCAGGACACCCCACTACATGTTGCCCAATATTCCACAGCAGCGCCGGCTCTACAAGACCCCTGCCGGCACCACCATCTGCGGCAGCCTCATCTACTGCCGGTCATGGGAACAACTGCCCGACTTTCTCCCCCGTCCGTACGGCATCTACTCCTTTACGGCGGCAGACGGTGTTGTCACCTCTCAAGACATCGCCATCGACAACAATCTCTATGCCAATGGCGGTGCCTACATCAAAGACGGCATCTACAGTTTTGTGAATCACTACACCTACGATGATGAGCAGTATATCACTTTCTACCAATACGATATGGACACCTGGGAGATGGTGACCGAGGAAGAAGGCGACGAGGACTTCGTGGCGGTGACCCTGACCTACAATGCCGTGGAAGATGCCGTATATGGCATCTTCTGGAGCGACGATGAAGACGGCTATATCTTCGACCAGATTGACATTGAGGAGATGGGCGGCTACCGCTACAACACAGGAAGCGCGCTCGATACGAAAATCATGGCCCTCGCCTCCAATGACGACGGCGATGTATACGGCATCGGACTCGACGGCGTGCTCTATCTGATGGACGTCGAC
>CACYUZ010000077.1:0-11644 GCA_902777645.1 uncultured Prevotellaceae bacterium
TTCAAGGGCATGATGCTGCGCGGCACAATGGAGGTGCTGACGGATGCTGCCTCGAAGGAGATGATCTGGCGCGACGGCGACGAGCAGTACTACCCCGGCGGTGTCACCGATTCCAACTACTGCGTGTTGAAGTTCACCGCCATCGACGGTCGTTTCTACAGCGAATTCTATCCACGTAGTTTTGTGATTGAATAAAAAGATGAAACATGAAATCGATCCCAAAGACACCATTCGAGCGCAGGCATTCGAGCTGTGGATAAAATCTCCTATGCCAATGGTGACGCTCACGAAGACCTTCGATGTGACAAGGCTCTGTAGAGTGAGCCATAGGCACGGTAGAAAGTTCAATATGCTGCTGTGCTGGTGCATCGGCAAGACTGCCAGCCGGATAGACGAGTTCTATTTGCTGTCGGAGCAAGGGAAACTGATGAAGTATGACCGCCTTGCCATCAACGTGATAGTGAACAACAAAGGAGGTGGCATCAACTCGTGTGACATCTTATATACAAGTGGCCACCGAACTCGACTGCATCGTCAACCAATACACCGACCAGTTCTGTAATCCGATGGTGATGTGGGGCCGCTACCGCAAAGGCTGGCTGAAGACAACTTTGCCCATCTCCTTCCAGTTCCACCACGTTCAGATGGACGGCGGACATGCCGCCCGATTTTTAGAAGAACTGCAAAAGACAATCAACACGATATAAATATACAAGATTTCATGACACTTCGACCATTCAATATCAACGATGCTCCGACAATCCTGAGTTGGTGTAAGGATAAGCATGCCTTCCGGCTTTGGAGTGCAGACAGGTATAAAGAATTCCCTGCTCAGCCTGATGAGATGATTGAGCAGTACAAGGGAGAAAATATGTATCCGCTCACAGCGGTTGTGGAAGAGGAGATCATTGGGCATATCTTATTGAGATTTCCCTCAGAGGATAAAAGCGTTATTCGTTTTGGCTTTGTCATCGTGGACGATTCGAAACGAGGTAAAGGCTATGGCAAACAGATGTTGCAATTGGCCATTCTGAAGGCGAAACAAGATTTTGGTGCTCGGAATATTACTTTGGGGGTGTTCGACAATAACCCCTCGGCCATTCATTGCTACGAGTCGGTAGGATTCGTTGTGACTGGTACCGACACCTATGCGATAGATGGCGAAGAATGGACTGGAAAAGAAATGGAACTAGTTATATAAATCATAGTATAAAGATGAAAGAAATATTGTACATATTGCTGGATAATTATGCTGAGCACGAGATAGGTTTCATGCCAGGTGCAGTGAGCACTGATGCCAAAGGCTTTCGCAAGGAGCCTAAGTATATTAACAAGATGGTAGCCCCAACGATGGAGCCTATAAAATCGATAGGCGGTATGCGAACCCTGCCCGACTATTCGTTCGAAACCATGCCTGCAGATTATGCTGCCTTGGTATTGATAGGTGGTTTCGGTTGGATGAATCCCGAAGCTGAGCGTGTATTGCCCATTGTTAAGGATGCGCTGAGCAAAGGTGTTGTTGTGATTATCGGGGACGGTTCTCAATGATCATTTTATTCTAATCCTCCATTCATTGTCGCCTCCGTATTGCTCCATCTCTTTTTGTCTTGACCATTCAACAGACCATTCCTTCTACGAAAGGGCCTTGTGCGGCTGGTCGTTCAGTTCCGAGCGGAACCGCTGCAGCACATCCACTATCTCGTCTAAGTCGTCGGTCAGAGTCAGACGCAGATTCTTGTACTTGCCCATGGAGGCGAGCTGCTCAAGCAGGGGATAGATGGGCATCTCTTCGGTCCAGAAACGCTTGCCCAGGAAAACCATCGGACTGGAGAAGCCAAACGAGAGATAATGATTCTGGACAGCATCCTGGAAAATCTCCTGCATCGTACCGGCACTGCCGGGGGTGTAGACCACACCGCCATAGGCCAAGGTGAGGATGCTGTCCTCGCGGATGCTGTTCTCAAAAAATTTGGCTATGTGGGTGGCGAAAGGCGTAGTGGGCTCATGGCCGTAGAGCCAGGTGGGAATACCCAGACTCTCGTAGGTTTCCTGTGGATAGCGCTCCATCACTGCAAAAGCGGTCGAGAGCCAACCTTCGTCTTTGAAGGTGGGCGCCTCACGGAGCAACGACAGGGCATCGGATACTTCTTCATCGCTGCGACCGGCCATCCAGGCGCCTAAGTGGGTGGCCTCCATGGCACCGGGACCGCCGCCGCTCAGCATGTAGAAGCCGTTCTCGGTGAGCTGCTTGCTCAGCAATACGATGTCGCGAAACATCGTGTCGGTACGCTGCAGGGCATGACCGCCCATGATGCCAAGGCATAGATGGGGATGGTGGGTCTTGAAAAAACGGTCTAATGCGGCCTGTATGCCATGGTCGTGAAGGGCACGGGCCAGACGTTCTTCCACCAGATCAGCTTGCTTGCCTGTCTGCAGGAAATGGGCGTATACCTCGGCGTCGAAACTGGTTCCTTCGGGATAATCTGTCGGTGCTCCGCTGCAGGCATAGAGGTCTCGGGCGGAATACAACGTCTTGCGGGTCACATCATAGGGCACTTGTTTCAAATAGGCTATGATGTCTCTTATCTCGTCAAAATCTTGTTCGTTGATCATTTTCGGTCGGTTAGAAGTGTGCAGTCAAAGTTAATGAATTCTTAGCATATCACAAAATGATTGTATTCATTTTTGAGAATTGCTCCATCTCTTTTCATCTTCTTGGCGCTTTTTTACCCCTCGATACACCGCTTTCTCGTTTTTTATGCTTAATTTCGCAAGGTAATATTTGATTTTCTAAGCTGATGAGAAAAATTGTTGCTTTATTCATCATCGCAATAGGGTGTGGACTTGCCACGCTCCACTGCCATGCACAACAGAAAGCTCCTCTCCAGAAACGGGAGAAGTTTGAATACTCTTTCGACCTCCCCGTCTATGTGGAGCAACTGAAAGAAGAACTTACCTATCCGCTGGCATGGGACCGTTCCGGCATCACCGACTTCTACCAATGGAGGGAGGCGGCAAGGGCGAAAACGTTCGAGTGTATGATGACACCGCCCAAGAAAGCGGAGCGTTTTGACATGGAGGTGGTGGGCCAGGAACAACGCGAGGGATATAGGGCCTTGAAGGTGATGTTCAATGTCAATGCCTATGCGCGTGTGATGGCCTATGTGCTTGTGCCCGACGGCAAGGGGCCTTTCCCCGCCGTGAATCTGCTGCACGACCATGGTGCCCATCTCTTCATCGGGAAAGAAAAGATGATTAGGCCCTTCGGGGTGGAACAGGAGGTCGTCGACGATGCCGACAAATGGGTGGACAACCTGTACGGCGGACAGTATGTGGGCGACTATCTGGCACGACATGGGTATGTGTGCTTCTCGGCCGATGCACCGCTGTGGGGCGAAAGGGGCCGGGAAGAGGGGGTGGACCGCTCCAAATATGATATCATAGCTGGTAATATGATGATGCTCGGACGTGACCTCTGCGGATTCATGCATTATGATGATATCGCTGCCACCGAGTTCATGGCTACTCTTCCTTATGTAGATAAGGAGCGGATAGGATGCATGGGATGCTCCATGGGGGCTTACAGGGCGTGGATGCTCTCCGCGCTCAGCGACCGCATAAAAGCGGGAGCCGCCATTTGCTGGATGGTGACAACTGATGTGCAGATGTCTACCGCTGATAAAAAAAGAGAGTATGGGGGATTTGCCAACTGCCTGCCCGGACTGAGACAGTATCTTGACTACCCGCATATCGCATCGATGGCTGCTCCCAAACCGATGCTCTTCATCAATGGCACAAAAGACCACCTCTTCCCGGTGAGGGGCGTCAACAAGGCTTTCGAAATAATGCACGACACCTGGCGGAAAATGGGTGCCGACGACCGCCTCTCCACGCAGATTTGGGAAATACCGCATAGCTGCGGCGTGCAGGTGCAGGAGGAAACACTGAACTTTTTTGAGAAAAATCTGAAACGGAAACGTTAATCAAACGTTTTCGTCATACCACTACTTCGCATTTCGGGGGAAGGTTCAGCCGGTCCTTTTCCCGAGGAAAATCTCTGTTGGATTTGGCTGTTCGCACAACTTTTTGTAATTTTGCATCTCAAATAGACAGAACACACCTTTTATTTATAAAGTAATGCTGAATTTTATCTGTTTCGGTAGTGGTAGCTCGGGCAACAGCTATTATCTCTTTACCGAAAATACAGGTCTTCTTATCGATGTGGGACTGGGCATTCGAAAACTGAAAAAATATTTCCATGAGTATGGACTGCCCATGTCGAATATTAAGCACATCCTTATCACGCACGACCATGCCGACCATGTGAAAAGCGTCGGCAAACTGAGCCATGAAATGGCCCTGCCGGTCTATGCCACCCAGGATGTCTTTAAAGGCATCGACGGCAATTATTGCGTGAAAAACAAAGTGGACTTCAAATTTAGACATTTCTTGCAGAAAGGTGTGGGAGTGCAGCTCGACGAATTCTTCGTAACACCCTTCGATGTGCCTCACGACAGCATGGACCATGTGGGATACCTGATCTCCTGCAGCGGCGTCAACTTCTGCCTCATCACGGATGTGGGACATGTCACCGATGAGATAAAGGAAAGGGTGGGGCAGGCCAACTATCTGGTGCTGGAGTCGAACCATGACGAGGAAATGCTGCAGGGCGGACCTTACCCGCAATTCCTCAAAGACCGTGTGCGCGGACCGCGCGGACATCTGTCGAACAACGAGTGTGGACTGCTACTGGCGCAGGCGGCCACTCCTATGCTGCGCCATGTCTGGCTCTGCCATCTCAGTCAGGAAAACAACCATCCTGAACTGGCACGGAAAACCAATGAGAATATCCTGAGAGATCACGGCATCGTGGCCGGGGCCGATTTCCTGCTCGATGTGCTGAAAAGGCAGACGCCCAGCCCAGTCTATACCTTGGAGTAAGAAAAGCTTACATCGCTTCGTATTCCTTCACCGCGCGCTCATAGATAAATGAAAGCGGCAGATTGATGCGGTCTATCATGCTGGGGAAGGAACGCGCGAAACTGACATAATAGATGGCGGTGAACTGACTGCCGTCGAAACGGCGCCCGGGAATGGCCGGCAATTCATATTTCTGACCCATGTGGATGCCGCCTTGTGCAAGGGTGGCGCTTTCCATGGCTATCAGCCTCACCTTGCTCGCATTGTATTCTGTGTCGAAAAGCTGCATGGCCGATATCATGTCGTGTACCATCCTTTCCTCTTCGTAGGTCAGCGGCTTCTCCTCCTTTTCCTCTTCGTAGGTCAACGGCTTCTCTTCCTTTTCTTCTTCCTGTACTGGTGTGGGGGCTTCGGCTTGGGGGGCGGGAATGGCTGTCTCCTCTTCCTCAGTCCTTTGTGCCGGCGCCTCTTCTTTAGCACCTGGGAGCATGGCCGCCATCTCTTCGTCAGAGAAGAGGCAGGGCTCCGGCTGGGTGGGCTGTTGGGGGCGTTTGCGTTTCCTTATCATGGTATTCCAAAGTCTTTTTAATGTCGACATGTCTCTATAAAGTAAAAAAGCTATAATACTCGGATGTTACGCCGCTGACGGATGGTCCAAATCACTACTCCCCAAATGGAGAAATCATCGTCCTTGCCGATGTGTATCCTTTCGTAGTGCGGATTCGCAGGAATCAATTCGATAAAACCTTCGTCCTTGTGGCTCTGATTGATGGCTTTCACAGTGAACTCTCCGTTGAGCAGCGCCACTATCACATCGCCGTCTTCCGGCTGCTGATCTCTGTCCACTACGATTATGTCGCCATCGTCTATACCGGCACCGCTCATCGAGTCGCCACGCACGATGGCATAGAAGGTGGAGCCGGGATGATGGATAAAGTCGTGGTTGAAGTCAAGGTTCGACTCTTCATAGTCGGCGGCCGGACTGGGAAAACCGGCCTTGATGCCGGGTATGCAGGGAATGGGCAGTGACGAGGTGAAGTCGCCGTCAATAAAGGTTATGTCGTGAGGGGATGACTTTTTACCGGAAGGCATGAATAGAAAAACCGCTTTTAAAAGGTTATGTCTGCGCCTGACCATGAGGAAGCACGGATCAGACGCAGACATTCGTATGGATTAATAGGCAAACAGGGGGTATTGGCTCATCATCTCGTTCACTCTCGAACGGACATTGGCTATCACCTGCTCGTCTTCAGGGGCATTGAGCACTTCTTCTATCAGACCGGCTATCACAACCATAAGGTCTTCCTTGGCACCGCGGGTGGTGATGGCGGGGGTGCCCAGACGGATACCGGAGGTCTGGAAGGCACTGCGGGTGTCGAAAGGCACCATGTTCTTGTTCACTGTGATGTCGGCGGCAACAAGGGCTTTCTCTGCCACCTTGCCGGTAAGGTCGGGATACTTGGTGCGAAGGTCCACAAGCATCGAGTGGTTGTCAGTACCGCCGCTCACAATGCCGAAACCGCGCTTCACAAGCTCTTCGGCCAGAACCTTGGCGTTCTTCTGAACCTGCTTGGCCCACTCCTTAAACTCGGGCTGAAGGGCTTCTTCGAAGGCTACGGCCTTGGCGGCTATCACATGCTCCAGAGGACCGCCCTGGATGCCGGGGAATACGGCGCTGTTGAGCAACTGGCTCATCATTTTGATCTCGCCCTTCGGGGTCTTCTTGCCCCAAGGATTGGGGAAGTCCTTGCCCATCAGGATGATACCGCCGCGGGGACCGCGGAGGGTCTTGTGGGTGGTCGATGTCACGATATGGGCATATTTCACAGGGTTCTCAAGCAGGCCGGCGGCTATAAGACCGGCAGGGTGGGCCATGTCTATCATCAGAAGGGCACCTACCTCATCGGCGATGGCACGCATGCGGGCATAGTCCCACTCACGGCTGTAGGCGCTTCCACCACCGATAATCAACTTGGGCTTGTGCTCCTTGGCCAGACGCTCCATCTCGTCGTAGTCCACACGGCCGGTCTCGGGATTCAGATTGTAGCCGATGGGATGGTACAGGATACCGGAGGTGTTCACGGCAGAACCGTGCGACAGGTGACCGCCATGGGCCAGATTAAGTCCCATAAAGGTGTCGCCGGGATTGAGAACCGTCAGCAGAACGGCGGCGTTGGCCTGGGCACCGGAGTGGGGCTGAACATTGGCAAACTCGGCGCCGAAAAGCTTCTTCACACGCTCGCGGGCAAGGTCCTCAACAATGTCTACCACTTCGCAACCGCCATAATAGCGCTTGCCGGGAAGACCCTCTGCATACTTGTTGGTCAGACAGCTGCCCATGGCCTGCATTACCTGGTCGCTCACAAAGTTCTCTGAGGCTATCAGCTCGATGCCTTTCAACTGGCGCTGATGCTCTCTTTCAATCAGATCGAAAATCTCGTTGTCTCTTTTCATAATTGAGTTGGATTATACGGGGGGTTATGATAATTCTACTTCTTCTATGTTTTGCTCCTTGTCGCAGTAGTGGCATTTCAAAATGCCTTTCGCCTTGTCCACTACATGGAATACGGTGGACATCGGCTCGTTGTTGGTGATGCACTTGGGGTTGTTGCAACGCACAATACCGCGCAGCTCGTCGGGGGTGCGAACTGTCTTCTTCTCCACCACTTCATAGTCGTGGATGATGTTCAGCACCACATTGGGGGCTACAACCGACAGACGGGAAATTTCATCGTCGGTGAAAAACTTGTCACTGACCTTGATGATGCCTTTCTGGCCTACTTTCTCCGACGGGTAGTTGTAGCCTATCGTAACAGGGGTAGTGAGGGTCTCAAGCTGCAGCAGACTCGATACCTGAAAGGTCTTGTTGGCGGGAATGTGGTCTATCACGGTGCCGTTCTCAATGGCGGCCACCAAACGCTCTTTCTTGTTCATGTCAGGATATAATGGTTTTGTCGTTTCGTATCTCGTCGATGCTGATGCCCAATACATCGCTGATGATGGCTTCACGGGCATACAAACCGTTGCGGGCCTGCTGAATGTAGTAGGCATGGGGGTTGTTGTCCACATCGTAGGAAATCTCATTCACACGGGGCAGGGGGTGAAGTATGCGCATGTTGTCTTTCACATGGCCCAGCATGCTGTTGCGCAGAATGTACACGTTCTTCACTCGCTCATACTCCATCAGGTCGGAAAAACGCTCCTTCTGAACACGCGTCATATAAATAATGTCGGCATCGGAGATGATGTCCTCGTCGAATTGGGTGTGCTCCTCATAACGGATGCCGTGGTCGGCACAGTAGAGCTTGTACTCGTCACGTATGGCCAGCTCCTGCGGCGCTATGAAGTGGAAGGTGGGATTGAAATGACGCATGGCCATAATCAGCGAGTGGACGGTGCGGCCGTATTTCAGGTCTCCTACCAGATAGATGTTCAAGTCGGTCAGACGGCCCTGCGTCTGATAGATGGTGTATAAGTCCAACATGCACTGCGAGGGGTGCTGATGGGCTCCGTCGCCGGCATTGATGATGGGCACAGGCGACACCTCACTGGCATACTGGGCAGCGCCTTCTATGTAGTGGCGCATCACGATGACATCGGCATAGTTGGATACCATCATGATGGTGTCTTTCAGCGTCTCGCCCTTGGATACACTTGAGGCCTTGGCATCGGAAAAGCCGATGACGCGGGCTCCCAAACGCTGGGCGGCTGTCTCAAAACTCAAACGGGTACGGGTGGAAGGCTCATAAAATAAAGTGGCTACCACTTTGCCCTTCAACAACTCTCTGTTGGGATGACACTCAAATTCATGGGCCATCTGGATGAGATACTCAATCTTCTCCTTCGATAAATTCGCAATCGTTACAAAATCGTGCTTCTCCATTGTCGTTGGTGAATATTCCTGTTTTCGTGTGCGAAGTTACGCATTATTTTTAATTTATTTGCCACATTTCCGAAGAATTATTGTAATTTTGCACCGATATTAGTGTCGTATACGCATTCACAAAATGAGAAAAAAGTTCGTTCATATATTATGGGGAATACTTATTGGACTGATTATCATGACAATAGGTGGATTCCTCGCCATCTGGAACGGGTGGGTAGGGTATATGCCCGATATGGAGGATATCCAAAATCCTATCAGTAAGTATTCCTCGCAGGTGTTCTCGGCCGACGGGCAGATGATGGGCACTTATGCTTCTATCCGCGACAACCGAATCACCGTGGGATACAGCGGCATCTCGCCGCATCTCATTCATGCGCTCGTGGCTACAGAGGACGAACGCTATTATGAGCATTCGGGCATCGACTTCAAAGGACTCGGCAGAGCAATCGTCAAACGGGGGCTCATGGGCAAGGAAAGCGCCGGCGGCGGCAGTACCATCACACAGCAGCTGGCCAAACAGTTGTACTCGAAGGTGGCGCACAGCAAGATTGAACGCCTCTTCCAGAAGCCCATCGAATGGGTCATCTCCATCAAATTGGAGAAAAACTTCACCAAAGAGGAAATTCTGGTGATGTATCTCAACTATTTCGACTTCCTCTACAACGCCATCGGTGTGAAAAACGCTTCTATGGTGTATTTCAATAAGGATGTCGCCAAACTGTCTGTCACCGAGGCGGCTACACTGATAGGCCTCTGCAAGAACCCTTCTTTCTACAACCCTGTGCGCTATAAACACCGCAGCGTGGAAAGAAGAAACACGGTGCTGTCGCAGATGCAAAGGGCCGGCTATCTTACCATGGCCGAGTGTGAGAAATATATGTCGGAACCGCTCAAACTCGATTTCCAACGTATTTCTACCCATGAGTCGATGGAGGGCTGCGCTCCTTATTTCAGAGAGTATCTGCGCCAGTATATGATGGCCGAAAAGCCTGATAAGAAGAATTATCCTTCCTGGAAGTATGTGCAGTATTATATCGACTCGCTCTCCTGGGAGCAAGACCCGCTGTATGGATGGTGCAATAAAAACACCAGAAGGGGCGGAAAACCCTACAACATCAATACCGACGGACTGCGCATCTATACGACCATCGACACAAGAATGCAGCGCTATGCCGAAGAGGCCGTGCGTGAGCATCTCTCCGAAACTCTGCAGCCGGCATTCAATGCACAGGTGAGAGGATCGTCCAGAGGTCCGTTCTCCTCGAAAATGTCAAAGACGGATTATGACAGGGTGATGAACCGGGCCATCAAGCAGAGCCATCACTACCAGGCACTGAAAGCGGCTGGAAAGACGGAGGAGGAAATACAGAAAGACTTCAATACGACCGTGGAGATGAAGGTGTTCACCTACAATGGTGACGTGATCAAGGTGATGACACCGCTCGACTCCATCAAGTATTATAAAACCTTCCTGCGCTCTGGATTTGTAAGCATGGAACCCAAAACGGGAGCCGTGAAAGCTTATGTGGGCGGACAGAATTATGAGCATTTCCAGTACGACATGGCTATGGTCGGACGGCGGCAGGTGGGGTCTACCATCAAACCGTATCTGTATTCGCTGGCCATGGAGAATGGCTTTACGCCTTGCGACCAGGCGCCTAACCGCGCACAGACTTATTATGAGGGTGGCGTGCGTTGGACACCCAGAAACGGTAGTAGGGCAAGATATGGCGCTATGGTCACGCTCAAGTGGGGACTCCAGCAGTCTAACAACTGGATCTCTGCTTATCTCATGAGCAAGTTCAATCCGATGTCGCTCGTTGACCTGCTTCACAAATATGGTATCAACAACCCCAATATCAAACCGGTGATGGCACTCTGTCTCGGACCGTGCGAAGTGACGGTCGGTGAGATGGTGAGCGCCTACACGGCATTCGTCAACCACGGCATCCGGTGCGCTCCTTACATGGTGACGCGTATCGAGGACAGCGAAGGCAATATCCTGGCCGATTTCCAACCGCGCTTCAACGAGGTAATCAGCGAGAGCAGCTCTTTCAAAATGCTTGAACTGCTGCAGGCGGTGGTCGACGGCGGTACAGCAAGCCGCGTCAGGGGATATGGCATCACCGGCGAGGTAGGCGGCAAGACGGGTACTACCAATGATAATGCCGACGGATGGTTCATGGGTGTGACACCCGAACTGGTAAGCGGATGCTGGGTAGGCGGAGAGGACCGTGATATCCACTTCCTGTCCACACGAATCGGACAGGGTGCTCATGCCGCACTGCCTATATGGGCCAAGTATATGAAAAAGGTGTATGGCGATGCCAGCTTGCCGTATTCGCAGTCGGCCAAATTTGATGTGCCGAAAGAGTTCGACTCCTGTTCCGAAAAGAAAAATATCATCACGGATAACAGTATCCTCGATGTGTATGAATAACCTTATATTATAATGTGGAATTATAAATATGAAAAAAGCCCTGATTTTTCAGGGCTTTTTTCGTACGCTGATTTCAAAAACACACTGCATATGTCTCCACTCCTTCACTTCTAAAGAAACAAATGTCTACACTCTTAAACTCCTACACTCCTAAAACAACAAATGTCTCCACTCCTATACTCCTATCTTCTACACTCCTAAAAACCTCCTCTCTTCAACGAAAATTGTACTTTTTACACTAATTTTTCCCCGGTAGACATGATTTATGTCAAGAATCCCGAAAACTTTCGTGTTTTTCCGAAAAAAGTCCTCCAAAAATTTGGAGGGAGGCTTTAAAGTTCATACCTTTGCATCCGCTTTCGAACAAAACGCGGTGCGCCGCCGGTCGGGAGCGGAAA
>CACYUZ010000078.1:0-11200 GCA_902777645.1 uncultured Prevotellaceae bacterium
CCATCAATTTGTGACCTGAAACGTTTGAATCAAGAAAAACGCATGAATATCAGAACTTTGAGCTATGTCTCATCCTGCAAAATGAGCTATAGGTCTAATATTGATAGTGAGATAATTACAAAAAAGTCCCTCGCCGGCTGCAGGCGAAGGACACAGAGGAGTATGTAGCAGGTTTTTAAAGTTTGACTGTCGAGATGTCGACGAGTCCGCTTACGATGGCGTAGATGGTGAGTCCGGCGGGGCTATGGATTTGCAGTTTTCGTGCTATATTTCGCCGGTGTGTGATAACGGTGTTGATAGCGATGCAGAGATGGTCGGCAATTTCCTTGTTGGTCATTCCCTGCACGAGGCTGATTACGACATCTTTTTCTCTGTCGCTGAGCACCTCACCCTTGGCCGGGTTGTTGCCGAGCATGTTGGAGATTTTGACAGAGACATCGTTTTGTTTGAGTTGTTTTTCGAGGAACTTGATGGCCGGCACGAAGATATGGTCTTCGACCTCAGCGTGTAGTGAGAGCCACTCCTCATTGTTGTAGATATCGTAGAGAGCCGCTGTGAGCTGATTGTTGTGCAGTCCGTCGGATGGCAGGTATTTGATGATGATGCTTTTGAGTTCTCTGAGCAGCACATCGGTCTGTCCGTGGTGTTTGCTGTAGGTGTCGATATCGTAGTTGCCCATAGGATTGTTGTTGAGCAGGCTGTCGACGTAGGGGAAGACGGTTTTTTCCTCGTATCTCATGTGTTTTCTCACATCGTGTGCGTACTCATCATACACTTTCAGGATCAGTCGTGCCAGGTTGTCTCGTTCATCGAGCGCCTCTTCCAGTTTTTTTCTGATGGAGGGAAGTTGGAAGTCGAGGAAGTAGGAATGGCTTGCCTTTAGATAATGCACGAGCGTGGGCAGCGACAGTTTTGAGACATCATCGAAGTCACGATACCCATTGATGGTGAAATTGACCACGGCCAGATACGTATAGGTATCCACCCCCTGGCTTTCGCACACCTCTCTTACCGTATTGTCGCCGAATCCCAGGCTGATGCCGAAGCATCCGAGGCTTTGAAGCAGGCTGTAATTGTCGCGTATGAGTAGGAGCATTTGGTCGTCGGGCTCATACATCTTCTGATTTTTCATATTATACCTTATTATATTACGACTTTGCAAAATAACACATTTTTTTCGACACAGGCAATAATCACTATTAGGTATTTTTGCCAGAAAACAGCCATAAAAAAGCACGAGTACTTACTGAATAATAGTTAGAGGCCCCATTGCGTATAGACCGTTGGAGGCTTGAAAACCGTGTTATCCCCATAAAAAATAATGATGTCTTAACGAGCTAGGAGGAGCGTAAAATCCACTTTTTTGGGTATTGCATCAAAAAGAAGAGCTTTATACCTTTGCACCCATCAAAGAAATTAAGGAAAAAAGATGAAAAGAACAGGAATGAGAAAGGCCATCATGGCCACCCTGCTGGCCAGTGCCTGCAGTGGCATGATGGCCCAGACGAGTGCCGGCGACAGCGTGATGACCCATGCCAGCGGCAAGCGCCTCAGTGTGGGCGGCTATGGAGAAGTGACATTCAGCCGCAACTACTTCAGCGACCATGTGAGCCGCTACAGCCAGCCCGAGCAGCACAAGAACGATCCCAACCACAACCGTTTCGACATACCCCATGCCGTGATTTATTTAGGTTACGACTTTGGCAAGGGCTGGACCTTCGGCACGGAGATAGAGTTTGAGCACGGCGGCACCGGCATCGCCTACGAGAAGGAAGACGAGGAAGGCGGCGAGTGGGAGCAGGAGACCGAGAAAGGCGGCGAGGTGGAACTGGAGCAGTTCTGGATTCAGAAGTCGTTCGGTCAGCATGCCAACATCCGCGCCGGCCACATTGTGGTGCCCGTAGGTCTGAACAACGCCCACCACGAGCCTTTGAACTTCTTCACCGTGTTCCGTCCGGAGGGTGAGAATACCATATTGCCCAGCACCTGGCACCAGACCGGTGTGAGTTTCTGGGGCCGCTCGGGCGACTTCCGCTACGAGGCCCAGCTGGTGGCCGGTCTTAACGCCGACCATTTCACCAATGTGGGCTGGATACACAAAGGGCACAAGAGCCCCATGGAATACGATGTGGCCAACAAGTTTGGTGCCGCTCTCCGTTTGGACAACTACACGCTGCCCGGTCTGCGCATGGCGTTGAGCGGCTATTACGGGCACAGCATCGGCAACAGCTATCCGCGCAACGCCAACGGTGTGGACTCCGAGTACAAGGGCAAGGTAGCCATCGGCTCGTTCGACTTCACCTACAACCGTCACAACTGGATAGTCCGCGGTCAGGCCGACTACGGCTACCTTAGCGACGCCGACCAGCTGAAATACGTCTACAACCGGTTGAACTCGAAGTCGCCCTTCAAGCATTCGGCTTTTGTGAGCAAGAACGCCTACGCCGTGGGTATAGAAGCCGGCTACGACATCTTCTCACAGATAGAGCGTCTGCGCAACGACCATCAGAAGCTATATGTTTTCGGCCGCTACGAGATGTACAATCCCTATGCCAGCAACACCAAGGGCACCGCCTACGACTATACCGAGGTGAAGCGTGTGGCAGCCGGTGTGAACTACTATCCCATCCCCCAGATTGTGGTGAAAGCCGAGTACTCGCAGCGTTTTCTGAAGAAGATGTACAACGACGAGCCCTCTCTCAACATCAGCGTGGCCTATGAAGGTTTCTTCAGATAAGCGCCTCATAAATAAAATGAAGGTATCAACCCAGCAACAACTAACATAAACGATAACAAACAAAAACGTAAGACAATGAAGAAAATTTTCAAGTATGCCCTGCTTTTTGCAGCCGCATGTACCCTGTCGATGAGTTTCACCGCCTGCAGCGATGACGACGACGATGACACCAAGACCCCTGATGAAGGCTCGACCATAGTGGACGACGCCAAATACAAGGACACCAGCTACGGCAATGCCGCCATTGACGCCTGCGACGAAGTTGTGAAGCAGTTGGAGTCAGCCAACAGCATCATAGCCCAGTCCAAGTTGACCGAGGCCCAGGAGACCTATCTGCGCAACGTGCTGAGCACGCTGGTGAGCGACGTGATTGTTCCCACCTATACCGAGCTTGCCGACGATGTGGAAGACCTGGAGAAGACGCTGAATGGCCTGACCGTGAGCACCATCACCCAGGCCCAGATCAACGAAGCCTGCGAAGACTTCAAGGAAGCCCGTGAGAACTGGGAGCGCAGTGAAGCCTTCCTGATGGGTGCCGCCTCTCAGTTTGACATCGACCCCACCATCGACTCCTGGCCCCTGAACCGTTCGCTTCTTGTGAACTACTTCAACAAGGGCATGAACGACGAGATGCTGGAAGACGCCACCATTCTTGGTTTCCACGCTTTGGAGTTCATCCTGTTCCGCAACGGTCAGCCCCGCAAGGTAGAGGAGTTCAAGGGCAACGACACCTACAAGAACTTTGAGCGTGTAAGCGGAGCCCAGGAGCTGGCCTATGCCCAGACCATCTGCACCCTTCTGAAGCAGCGCTGCTTCCAGCTTCAGGTAGCTTGGGAAGGCTCCACCGCTCAGAACGCCAGCCGTGTGAGCGTGGTACGTGCCGCCGGTCTTGACTACACCACCGAGAACGGTCTCTCTTTCGCCGAGAACCTTATAGGTGCCGGTGTGAACAGCAAGAGCACCTTCACCACGCTGAAGGCCGCCATTGCCCAGGTGCTCTCCGACGACGAGGGCAGCTGCGTGGGCATTGCCAACGAGGTAGGCACCGCCAAGATAGCCAACCCCTTCTCCTCTGCCGACATCTCGTATGTGGAGTCGCCCTACAGCTACAACTCCATCACCGACTTCCAGGACAACATCCGCTCCATCCGCAACGTATGGTACGGCAGCACGAGCGGCAAGCAGTCGGCCAAGCCCAACTTCCAGGACTTCTTCAACAGTGTGAACACCGCTGTGGGTGTTGAGTCGGCCGTCGAGACCGCCATCAAGCGCATCGGCGAGATGCCCTCTCCCTTTGTGAAATACTGCAGCACTATCTGGGGCAAGGAGTTCGTTGACGACGAGACCTGGGACTAATCACCAGCACAAATATTGAATAAACATTTAAAACCACAGAAGCGCCTTCTTCTGCCATGTGCAGGGGGAGACGCTTTAACCGCAAAAAGACGAAACAGACATGAAGAACCTGAAACTATGGCTGAAGGCCGCCACACTGGCCGCCGCAGCCCTGCCCATGCTCACCGCATGTAGCGACGATGACGACACCAACACCGACCTTGGCAAGCTGATAAGCGAAGAAGACCCCTTCGGCCAGGCCAACGACGTGTTCAGTGCCGACGAGTGGTATCCCGGCGGCCAGCTCGGCACCACCGAGAAAGCCAGCTACTCTGCCGCCGCCCCCGCTGTGGAGAATGTGAGCGGCATGGAAGAAGACTTCAACACCGGTGAAGACTTCTTTGAGCACCTGTACACCTTTGAGCAGAACCCCCGCCGCGGTCTTGGCCCCGCCTGGGTACGCAACAGCTGCATCGCCTGCCATCCCTCTTACGGTCACGGCAAGCGTCAGACCGACTACCGTGCCAACACCATCGGCAACGGCTATCTGCTCGTGGTATACCATCCCGACAACAACGCCTACATCTCGGAGGTGACCGGTATGCCTCAGACGCAAGCCATGTCGCCCTTCAAGGCCCCCATCGACGAGAACCAGATAACGGTGGAGTGGAAAGACGTGACCACGATGGAGAGCGGCCTGCCCATGAAGTTTGCCGACGGCGAGAGCTACGCCCTGATATATCCAGAGGTACGCATACCCCAGTCGGCCTTCAACACCAACCCGAAGCCCACCAACTACGAGGTACGCCTTGAGTCGACCATCGGTCTTTACGGCACCGGTCTTCTGGACGCCATCACCGACGACGACATGCGCGAGCAGTACCGTGCCGAGGCCCCCTATGTGGAGTTGAACCCTGCGATGTGGAACAAGGAAGCCAACGACTTCCAGGCCTCCGCCTACTACAGCGCCGGCTACAACGACCTGGGCACTTTCCGCGGCTCACACGGTCCTGTGAAGCGTTTCACCTATGCTATGACCCGCGGTTCTCTGCAAGACGGCCCCGGCGCCAATGCCATTTGGAACATCACCAATGTGACCCGTTCCGACCGTCACTTCCTCTACAGCACCCCCGCCTGGGCCCAGGCCATGAGCGAAGACCCCGAGGTGATCAGCTACATCAAGGAGCACGGCTCAGAGGGCACCAGTCTGCTTTATCCCTTCTATGCCGACGGCACCGACGAGGGCATCTCCAAGCGTGTGTACGACATTCTGAGCACCACCTCCATCGCCAAGAAGGAGACCTTCGACAACTACCTGTTCATGTGCGCTCCCTACAACGGCAAGGAAGAGATGACCGACAAGCAGTACTACCAGTTTATGGTATGGCACCGCGGTCTGGCTGTTCCCGCCGCCCGCGACCTGAACGACGCCGACGTGAAGCGCGGCAAGCAGCTGTTCACCCAGATGGGCTGTGCCCAGTGTCACCGTCCGTCGTGGAAGACCGGCGACGACAACATGTGGGTGGACGCCTGCATCAAGGCCTACGCCCAAGCCAACAACCTGGCCAAGGACGGCGACTACAGCAAGCTGCTTCCGAAGTATCCCCACCAGACCATCTGGCCCTACACCGACATGGTTCAGCACCGTCTGTTCATGGTGAACGACATCCGCACCGGCTGGTGCCGCACCACCCCGCTTTGGGGCCGTGGCCTGTCGCGTCAGCTCACCGGTGCCGACGACCGTCTGCACGACTGCCGGGCCCGCAGCGTGATAGAAGCCATCATGTGGCACGGCTACAGCAAGAAGAGCGATGCCTACGAATCGGCTGAGAAGTTCTACAATCTGCCGAAGTCCGACCGCGATGCCGTGGTTCACTTCATTGAATCGATTTGACACGACAGTTTCGTTTATATGCAGAGAGGGCCGTCGCTTTTGGCGACGGCCCTCTCTGCATATAAACGTTATTAATAAACTTTCTATTACTTTGCGTAGGCCACGGAACGCGTTTCTCTGATGACGGTGATTTTCACCTGTCCGGGATAAGTCATCTCGTTTTGGATCTTGTTGGCTATTTCTCCGGAGAGCGCCTCCGTCTGCTGGTCGTCCATCTTGTCGGCTCCCACGATGACGCGCAGTTCGCGTCCCGCCTGTATGGCATAGGTTTTTGTTACTCCCGGGTAGCTCATGGCGATGGCTTCGAGGTCATTGAGTCGTTTGATATAAGCCTCTACGATTTCGCGTCGTGCGCCGGGTCGTGCTCCTGAGATAGCGTCGCAAATTTGCACGATAGGTGCGAGCAGCGTGTTCATCTCCATTTCGTCGTGGTGTGCTCCGATGGCGTTGCAGATATCCGGTTTCTCCTTGTATTTCTCAGCGATTTTGGCGCCATAGAGTGCGTGGGGCAGATCGCTCTCCTCATCGGGCACCTTTCCTATATCATGCAGCAGTCCGGCGCGTTTGGCCTTTTTGGGGTTGAGTCCCAATTCAGCCGCCATGACGGCACAGAGGTTGGCCGTTTCTCTGGCATGCTGGAGCAAGTTCTGTCCATAAGAGGAGCGGTATCTCATTTTACCGATGATACGGATGAGTTCAGGATGGAGACCATGGACGCCGAGGTCGATGGCGGTTCGTTTACCCGTTTCGATGACCTCGTTTTCGAGTTGTTTCTTCACCTTTGTCACCACCTCCTCGATACGTGCGGGATGGATACGTCCGTCGGCCACGAGCTGATGCAGTGCCAGTCGGCACACCTCTCTTCTTATGGGGTCGAAAGCCGAGATGACGATAGCCTCGGGCGTATCGTCGACGACGATTTCCACGCCTGTTGCGGCCTCGAGCGCTCTGATGTTGCGTCCCTCACGTCCGATGATACGTCCTTTCACCTCATCGTTTTCGATATGGAAGACGCTGACGCTGTTTTCGATAGCCGTTTCGGTAGCTACTCTCTGAATGGTCTGTATGACGATTTTTTTGGCCTGAGCGTTGGCATTGAGCTTTGCCTCGTCCATGATTTCGTTGATATAGCTTGCAGCGCTGGTACGCGCCTCGTCCTTGAGGCTTTCTACGAGACGGTTTTTTGCCTCCTCGGCGCTCAGTCCGGAGAGTTCCTCGAGTTTGGCTCTTTCCTGGCTTTGCATTTTCTCCAGTTCGTCCTGTTTGATGACGAGCAGTTTCTTTTCGTTGTCAATGCGCTGCTGCGACTGGTCGAGTTCCTGTTTGCGTCGTCCGAGGTCTTCCTGTCTCTGATTGAGTGAGATTTCCCTTTGTTTGAGTCTGCTTTCGCTCTGCTGGATTTTCTGTGTCCGGTTTTGTACTTCCTTTTCGAGTTCAGCTTTTTTGTTGATGAATTTTTCTTTTACCTCGAGGAGTTTTTTCTCCTTGAGCACTTTGGCTTCATTTTCGGCCGTGTTTATTATCTCATTATATTTTCCTTTTGCCACATGCATGAAAAGCATGTAGCCGGCGATTCCTCCGACGAGGAGTGCAACCACCGCAACAATTATTATTGTAATGTCCATGTTATTATATTAGTATTTGAAATTAACATATTCTCCAGACGATTCACTACTTAGGAGCGTTGACAAATTTGCTTTCACCCAAAGCCTGCTCCACCTCACTGGTGATTTGTCGGAGAATATCCTCGAACGGTTCGGTATCGTTGCGTCTTATTTCTCTTTGGTGGCGCAGTGCGATATCGATGAGCGCCATATACATCACGGTCTTCTCGCTGGTTTCAGCGGAGACCCTGTTGTGGTAGGCGTTGATGGTATCCGTTATAAGTTTTGCGGCGTCACGGTAGAGTTGTTCTTCCTCTCTGGGAACCCTGACGGGTATTTCAGTATCGTAGACCCGCAATCTTATATGTAGTTTGTCAATTCTCTCTTCCGGCATGGCTTGGATTATTTTTCACTCAGCAGTGTGATGCACTTGTTGACCTCTCTTATGAGTTTGGCGAGTCTGGCTTTTGCATTTTCCACATCACCGTCGGCCACGACGAGCATCTTGGTAGCTTTGAGCGCTTGATAGTCACGCTGCACCTTTTCGAGCTGCTGCTCGAGTCCTTTGACATTTCTTTGACACTCCACCAATTTAGCAGCGAGTTCAGCATTTTCTTTTCTGCAGTTTTCGTACTGCAGAATGAGCTGTCTCACTCTTGTAGTGAAATGTTTTATGATATTGTCATCGGCGGGCATCAGAACTAATTTTGGCGACAAAATTACACGATAAATCTGTAACGGCAAAGAAAAAAGTCACATTTTTTGCCAAAGTGATTATTTAATCGAGTTTGGTTAAGTATCGCAGCCATTGAAAGCTATCGTTACTAACCATTTGTTTTGTTATTGTCGTCTTTCGGTTTGGGTTCTTTTTTAGCCAGGGTAACGATTCTGTAGACGAAGTCGGTGACCCATTTTTCGCTGAATCCAAGTTTGCTGTTGTATTTTCTCACAGAGAGCACCGCTTTCATGGTGGCTGGGTCTTTGAAATCATTTTTATTGAAGACATCGGCTACAGTTTTCTCCGTCATGGCATAGAGTGCTTTTTTGAAGAAGGATGGCATTCTGAGTTTGAACTTCATGAGGTTTCCCATGAGCATCATGAGGTCTTGGCTGAATCCCTGGAAGAGATACATGAACGGCTGTACGTCCTGCAGTTTTCTGCAATTTTTTTTCAGGCAGTTATCGATTTCCTTGAAGAAGTCGTCTTGTGTGCCATAGATGTCTTTCATCATTTTCTTGCAGTGGTTTCTCTCCCCCACTCCGAGTTTGTTGTTGACGGTAGGCACTTTCAGTGTCGACTTAAAAGTGCGCAGGTCGGGCAGTGCTGCGAGGTTGTTGATGCCCAGGTTGGCGGCGAGTGAAGCCTGGAAGTAGACTCTGAGCAGCGTCATATAGTCTTCCATTCCGCCGACCTTGGTAGTTTCCGTATTTTTTTTGAACAAATTTGAAAAAAATCCCATTTTTAAAACTAGCTGTTATCAGTTTTGCGTCCTTCGCTTGGCCATGGCCATGCAATCGGGGCACTCACTGAGTTGATAATTGGTGCAAAATTACTCAAAAATCATGATTCTGGCAAATAAAAGAAGAAAAATCGGCTTTCGATGGTATTGCTGTGCTCACATTTCTGAATAAATAATAAAAAAGCGACAAATTTCTTGAATGTATATTCCTCGTTACGACTTTTATTTGTAACTTTGCAGCGTTTTGTGTGGTAAAGGCCACCATAGCTATAAGACATCCACTGAATAAAAGGAAAATCATTTAAGATGAAAGGAATCGTGTTGGCAGGAGGGGCGGGCACCCGTCTTTATCCGATTACGAAGAGCATCAGCAAGCAGCTGATTCCGATATACGACAAGCCGATGATTTATTACCCCATTTCCGCCCTCATGCTGGCGGGAATCAGGGATATTCTCGTTATTTCGACCCCATACGACCTACCCGGTTTCAAGCGCTTGCTTGGCGACGGGAGCGAGTTGGGTGTACATTTCAGCTATGCCGAGCAGCCCAGTCCCGACGGTTTGGCCCAGGCCTTCATTATCGGTGAGGAGTTCATCGGCGACGACAATGTCTGTTTGGTATTGGGCGACAACATTTTCTATGGTTCCGGTTTTACGGGTTTGCTTCGTGAGAGTGTCCGTCAGGTAGAGGAAGGCTATTCCACTGTCTTCGGTTACTATGTGAACGACCCCGAGCGTTACGGTGTGGCCGAGATAGACTCAGAGGGCAACTGTCTGAGCATTGAGGAGAAGCCTGAGCATCCGAAGAGCAACTATGCCGTTGTAGGATTGTATTTTTATCCCAACGATGTGATAGAGATAGCGAAGGGCATCAAGCCCAGTGCACGCGGCGAGTTGGAGATTACGTCAGTGAATCAGGTATATCTGAAGCGTCACACATTGAAGGTTCAGACGCTGAAGCGCGGTTTTGCCTGGCTCGACACCGGCACCCACGACAGTTTGGCCGATGCCAGCACCTTTATCGAGGTGATTGAGAAGCGTCAGGGCCAGAAGGTGGCCTGTTTGGAGGAGATAGCCCTTCGTAACGATTGGATAACGAAAGCGCAGGTTCGTGAGTTGGCCAAGCCGATGTCTAAGAACGGTTATGGTCAGTATCTTCTTCGTATAGCCGCCGAATAGCCCATTTTTTTCTTATTTCATGTGAAATCTATAAAAACAAAACGATACAATAATGGAAGAAAACAACAATCTTGTAAATGAGAATTTTCAGGAACAAGAAGAGCGATCATTTTTCAATTTCCGTTCTCTATTTGAGACTTTCATTCTGAATTGGCAATGGTTTGCCCTTTCTCTTATCATCTGTCTTGGTGTAGCCGCGATATACCTGCGTTACACGACGCCTCAGTACAGGGCCACCGCCAAGATGCTTATCAAGGAAGAGGAAGACCAGCGTTCGAGGAATTCCTTCCAGAACATTACGATGCTGGGGTCAGTAGCCAATTCTGAGGGTATAGACAACGAGATGGAGATATTGAACTCCCACACATTGGCAACTGATGTAGTGAGAGACCTTAAGCTTTACACCACCTATTATTTGAAGGGTCGTGTTAAACATTTCCTTATATATAAGAACCAGCCGATTACGGTAGACATAGACCCGGCTCATCTTGAGACTCTTACCTCACCGATTAATCTTACGATTACCCGTTCGGGCAGCAACTACAAGGTTTCCGGCTCTTACTTCACCTCCAATTCTGAGGGAGGTTCTTCCGGTCCCTACAGCATAGACAAGACATTGACCTCACTTCCCCAGGTCATTAAGACCCGTGCGGGCATTCTAACTTTCAGCAACAACGGCACCCGTAAGTTCCACGAAGGCACTACGCTTGAGGTGGTGATTAACAATCCAGACAACGCTTCCTACAAATACCAGCGTTACTTCAACGTTACTCCCACCTCAAAGACCACGTCGATAGCCATGCTGTCTATTATTGACGAGATGCCTCAGCGTGCGAAGGACTTTCTTTCTCAGTTGGTTGTTTGTTACAACCGTCAGGCCAACGAAGACAAGAACGAAGTAGCTCTCCGCACCGAGAAGTTCATCAACGACCGTTTGGAGAAGATCAACGCTGAGCTTGGTGAGACAGAAGGTCAGTTGGAAGTATACAAG
>CACYUZ010000079.1:0-11001 GCA_902777645.1 uncultured Prevotellaceae bacterium
CACTTTCATATCCTGCCTTTCGGAACATTACTTTTATGGCATCAGCATCCCATTCTTTACTAAAATCGACAGCAACTATGGGATTAATGTCTGCAAAGATGTGAATGGAACATACTAAACTCAAAATAGCAGTTGTTATTATATGTTTATATTGTCTCATAAAAATACTTTTTGTTATTCGACCTAAAATCTTAATGCATCAAAACATTTTTTGTTAACATTTTCTTTGCTTTGAATAGATTGTCGAACAATAAAATCGTCCAGTTTCTTTTTGTCATTATCTTCATGAGTATATATGAAATTAATGTTTGAGAAACTTGCAAGTTTTGACATCATAATACCTTCTGATTCAAAGTTGTTGATTATCTCTAAACGTGATTTCTTATCTTTGGTAAAGATTGTAAGCCACTTTTTACTACGCTCACTCCTATTGGCATCATTGCTAAGTGAGTTAAAGAATTCCTTAAAATAGCAGAAATCAATATTGCCAAACGACAGACCGAAAAATACAATTTCATGAGCTCTCATAAGGCTTCTGCTTAAATCGTTCGAACAATATGTTGAACTGTTTGCTTTTCTGAATTTCAAGTATTCTTTCCGACGGGTGGGCAACAAGGAGATTTATGAGATTGAGCAAAACTTCGCCCGGCCGCTGCAGATTGTCCTCCGACAGAACACGGGCTATGGCTATGTGGAGACCGTGGGAACATCAGAGAAAAAACAGACGATTGTGGTGAAACGGCCCAAGCGGGTGGGGGCGCCGAAACCGTTGATTACGGCCGAAAGGGTTGAAGGAACGGCTTGGGGCAACAATTTCGATGACGTGCAGACCGACCGCCTCGAACCCGTCGATATCAGCAGCTGCTACAACAGCCAGGTGTCCGACATCTTCAAGAATTTCTATCTCTCACCGCGACCGCCTTACACCACACTGCAGATTCCTGTGCATGGCATCGGCGACTGGTGCCATCCCGACAGGAAGGTTACGGTCGATGAGAGTGTACTGCGCCAGCATGCCGCCGGTGGAGTGCTCACCGTCGATATCGCCGGCGGTATCCCGTTCCGGTTCCCCGAGCAGGGGCGCAACATTGTCTATACGTCGCTTTGGGACAACTATCCCGATGCGGTCGAGATGCCGCTCTCGGGCTCGGCCAGCCATGCTTATCTGCTCATGGCGGGCAGCACCAACCACATGCAGAGCCGTATCGACAATGGGGTGGTCACCGTCTGTTATACCGACGGCTCCGCCGATACGCTGCGGCTTTGCAATCCGCACAACTGGTGTCCCATCGAGCAGGATTATTACGAGGACGGACTGGCCTTCCATGCCGCACAGCCAAGACCGTACCGGCTCGACTTCGCCTCGTTGAGAACCTCGCGCCAACTCATGCCCATGGGCGACCGCTATGGTTATGAGCAGCGCTATTTCGAAAAGGGGGCCGGCATCGTTCTGGATATGCCGCTCAATAGGTCAAAACGTCTCCAAAGTATCTCAATCCGTACCCTCTCCAACGATATCGTCGTCGGACTCATGGCGGTCACACTGCAGCGCTGAGGGCCGCTTTCAATTAAAACATTCTTTCTTCTTATTTCAGTTGCTTGCCGTCGGCGAAGGCTTTGCCTGCCGTCTCTCCCAGACGGATGTAGGTGTGATGCACGGGGTCGTAGGTTATCAGGGCCATCGATGCCACATCGGGGTTGCCGTCCTCACCGAGATACCGCTCGTCGCAGAGTATGTTCACAATCTCGGCTATCAGATAATACCCTGTCTCCGATTCGTCAATCTTCTGCTTCACACGGCATTCAAGGGTCATCGGAAATTCACGGAACAAAGGGGCATTCACATTGGGGGCCTTCTCTATGGTCCAGCCGGTTTTCTGCATCTTGTCGGGGGCATTTTTTCCGCTCACGATGCCTACATAGTCGGCTGCTACGAGCGTCTCAGCTGTAGCAAATGTTATGGTTAACTCTGGGTTTGCGGCAAGGTTTTCCGTCGTCTGATGCGAACCCAGCGAAATGATAATCTCGTGCATGTCCCATTGGCCGCCCCATGCGGCGTTCATCGCATTGGGCTTGCCCTCTTTGTCATAAGTACCTATTATCAGTACGGGTTGTGGAAGTATCCACGGCTTTGATCCAAAACTTTTCATAATTCGATTGCTTGTATTGTTCTATTTTAAATGCTTTTAAAGCCCAGTATTTGCAAAGCTTTTATTTCACCCACATTCTCTCCAACACATCTGTATCTTCCTTACTCAGCAGCTGGCCGGAGTGGCCCCGCCGCCAGTCGATGCCGGGAAGGGCCTTTTCCAGAACTTCCACACTGAGCGGCGGCATCTCGTCGGCAGGAACGCAGTCTTTGCAGTCCATATCCATGTAGTATCTCTGCCGGCCCTTGCCGGCCCAGTCGTCACCGGGATTGGGCTCGCTGGTGAAGACACCGCGGAACACGATGCCTGCTTTGTCATCTCCAGTCCGTAGCATATAGAAGCGGTCGCCCTTATGGGCTTCCTCCCATTCATACACGCTCCAGTTGAAACGGAATCCATCGGGATATCGGGTCGTGGCAAGGCGGTATTCATCGAGTTTGAAACTGCTGATGCCGGGATTCCAGCGCAGCAGATAGGTCTTGGGATACTCGCCCTTTGAGTTGCTGTAGACGAACGTGGCTTCAGGGCATTTCTCCACACCGAAATGGATGGTCCACTTGCAGGCGTCACCATTGTCGTCTGGCTCGAATGAACCGTCGTCCAAAAGGGCATACCGTTGTTTTACGGTGGTGGTGTGGCTGGTAATGCGCAGCAGGAGCTGCCGCTTGTTGTCGACCAACAGTATATACTGCAACTCCCGCTTGATGACGTAAGGGAAAACACCTCCATTCCAGAAATAGCAGTGGTAGTACCTGTTGGGCATCTCATCGCAACAGAGCAGCAGGTGTCCCTTGATGTTCTCCAAAACACTGTCGTAGGTGTCTTCATGCACATCTATGCTGACTTCATGTTCCGCTCCGCTGCCCAGGGCATCGAATTGGGCGGCAGATACACTGATGGCCAGACTGTTGTTCTCGCTCAGGAGGATAGGGTGGGGAGTGTCGGTTTCCCGTCCTATCTCACACAGCTGTCCGCCGAGGTAGACGTGGCCGCCGAATTCCGGCGAAAATAGTATTTTCATAGGCATTATTTTTTATTTATCGGTTACAAAGTTATTGTTCGCTTGTGTCATTTCGTGGCACTATCTCTGAGAAAATATGGGTCGCCAACAGATTATTGGCTTCTATGACCGCATTTCAGTAAAGCTGGGTTTCAATCAGAGTGCGCAACTGCTGTATGCCTTGGTGGTTGTTGTCGAGGGTTTCCACTTCGGCCAGATAGTGCAGAGTTCTTTGGTGGTCGCCCAGACCGAAATAGCCGAGGGCAAGCATGTATTGGCAGTGAATGATGTTCTTGGTGTCGAGCTCTGTATGTCCGTCCTTTCCGCTTCCATCCCAGATGAGCAGATCGGGCAGCGAAACGGCGAAATAATCCATGGTCTGCTTTTCGAAGATGTGCTGTTTGCCGTAGTTGATGAGTTTGTAGAAACGTCCTCGTGCCTCATCCTCACGGCCGAGCCGGCGCAGGGCCAGCCCTTGGTAGAATATCTTTTCGGGCTTGGCGTCGTTGTAGTATAGGGCAGCGGCGGGTTCCTGAGGGCCAAAGGTGGCCTTCTCCCAGCACTCGTGGGCATGGCCTTTTTTCCCCATGGCCTCGTAAGCGATACCTAGCAAGTAGTAGAAATCGTTTTCTTGGGCGCCGTAGAGCTTGCCTTCGCCCAGATGGTGAGGATATTGCAGACATTCTTTGAGCAGGTCGATGGCGTGGTCGTATTCCTTGCCAGCAATGGCTTTCTTTGCCAACTCCACTCGGGCTGTCTGGTATTGTGCGGGCACCTTGCCTTCGCCGCCCTCCCAGGGGTGGAAGGTATGGGCATCGAGTTTTCTCATGGCGTCTTCATGACGTCCCACTTGGTTGAGCAGTGTGATTTCCTCCAGCACAAGGTCGTCGCGGCGCTCTATCAGTTGGGGGTATCGCTGCAGGAAGTCCAGACGCTCGGCATGTGGGCGGTGCAGGTGTTTGTAGAGCTGGTCGAGCTCCATGAGATTACGCTCGTCGTTCTCGTCGAGATGGAAGGCGCGCTCCATCATCTCAAGGGCTTTCTCTTCCTCGCCGAGTTTGTTGAAGGTGCCGAGGGCCAGGTTGCGCCACACGGTGGGATAGGTCGGGTCGAGTTCGGCGGAAAGCCGCCAGTTGTCCATGGCCAGGTCATATTGGCGGGCGGCGTAGTAGAGGCAGCCCAGCAGGTAGGGGGCATGGGCATCTTTCGGGTTGCTTTGTTTGGCTGCTTCAAGAGCGGCAACAGCCTCTGGACGGTTGGGGAAACAATAAGCTATGTCTGTGGCCATGGCTTCGTCGTAACGGCCCATATAGTAATAGGTCATCGGACTGGTGGCTCCTTCGCTGATGGCAATCTGCCAGATGTCCTCGGCTTCTTTATTGAAACCGGCCGCCTGGTAGTCGAGTGCCAGCTCGTCATAGTTCTGGTCGCTCTTGCGGAGCATCTCCTTCATCTCGGCCAGCACTTTATCGTTGGCCTCAATGAGGTATTTCTCGTAGCGGCAGCCATAGTTGAAAAGATCTATCTTCAGCGATTCGTCGATGAGCCGCAGTGCCTCTTTCGTGTTGCCCATCTTGCGCAGCAGGGTGGTTTTCAGAGCACGGGCCTTGTGATTGTGCCAGTTGTTGGCCAGACTACGGTTGGTTTCGTCGAGTGAGTCCTCGTAGCGGCCATGCGAAGCTGATATCTTGGCGGCTTCGAAGTAGCCGGCATCGGCCCAGGCTTTGTTCCAGGTGGCTTTCCAGAATCGCTCGTAGGCCTCGTCGGTCTTTCCTTGGTATTTTAGGGCAAGGCCCAGGTTGAAGATAGGCTCACCGTCGTAGGGGTTGGGATTGCGCTTCAGCGATAGTTTCACGGCCTTGCGCAGGTAACCCTCGGCTCGTGCGAACCGGCCCTTGCGGATGTACCACAGTCCCATGGCGTTGAGGCAGCGTATGTCGTCGGGGTCGCGGCGCAGGGCTTCCTCATAGTAGTCGGTGGCTTGCCAGGTGGCATGGCGGTACTGCTCCAGGTGTAGACCGGTCAGATAGAGCTGCTCGTTGGTTTTCACCTGCTCGGGCGGCAGTGCGGCCTCGGCGCTATCGGGAATGGGACGGATGTCGTCGGGTTCGGCGTGCCACTGCAGTACACTGCGGGTGCCGTAGGTGAAGCTTTTCTGAATATCGAGCGTAAGATGGTCGAATGGACAGCCTTTCACATCGATGGTTTCGGTGAGAAGGGTCTCGGGAGTGATGGTCACTTGCTTGTCGAAGTAGAGGGCTCCCTTGTCGCTCCGCAGCATCACACGAACCGCTTGATTCGAGGTGGCGAATATCTTTAAGGTTACCTCACCGTTGTTGGCCGCCTCAATGTTCATGATCAGGTCTTTCGAGGCTTCTTTCACAACGCCTACCTCACGGTAGGGCATGAAGTATTGGGTGAACCGCTTCTCCTCATAGGGCATGAGCCAACTGAAGTCGGGCTGGTTCTCGGTATACACACCGGCCATCAGCTCGATGTAGGGACGGAAGCCTTGACGGTCCAGTTGCCAGCGGCTGACTTCTTCAGGGGTGGGGTCGTCGGCCAGGTTGCGGTCCCAGGCTCGGCCGAAGTCGCCGTTGCCCCAGGTCCATTGCTTCTTGCCGGGTGAGTAGTGGTGCGAGGCTACGTGGAGCATGCCGGCGTGGCTGTCGTTCTCATAGCCACCCTCGAAGTTGTATTTTGAATTGACACCCATGTACGAGGTGGGCACCTTGATGTTCTTGTAGTTGGAAATGTCTACACCGGCCGAGTAGTCCATCTTGTAGTAGGTGCCGGTGGCGATGGGGAAGGAGGAAACAGCCCGTTTGCCGTGGTCGAAGACGGCGTTGATGTCGGGTGGAAACACGCTCTGGTAGTAGTCGTTCACCTCCACGGCGGGGTTGGCCCACCACAAGAAGGTCTGGGGCACATCGGTGCGGTTGTAGAGCACGCCTTGTATCTCAAGATAGGCGCAGCCGGGGCGCAGGGTGAAGCCGGCCATGCCTTTCTGGTGGAACATCTTCTCCATCTCGCTCACCCAGACGGTCACGCTTCCATCGGCATTTTCCTCAATAGCGGTGTCCACGGGCTGGAAGGTCGACGGACGGTGGTGCTGGGGCCAATTGAACTCGATACCGCCGCTTATCCATGGGCCGGCAAGTCCTACAAGGGCGGGCTTGACAACATGGTTGTAGTACACAAAGTGGCGCTTTTTCAGCTTGTCGAAGGCCATTTGCACACGTCCGCCCAGTTCGGGCAGTATCATCACCTTGATGTATTCATTCTCGAGCCAGATGGCTTGATAGTCACGATTGGTCTTCTGGTCGCTTATATGCTCAATCACGGGATATGGATAGACCACACCGCTTGAACCTTGGTATACTCTCTTCTCCAGAAACATCGGGTTCTTTTCAGGCTTGCCCACCTCATAGGTGGGTATCGTCACCTGTTCTCTCCATGCCTTTACCATTGCTGTATTGCTTATTTGTTTTTCTTGTTCATTGTTTGTCGGTCAGTTCTTGCTCAAGCTGTTCCAGCGATTTGCCTTTCGTTTCCGGCAGGCGGTTTAGGAAGAACAGAAAGCCCAGTCCGCACACCAGGGAGTAAATCCAGAAGGTGCCGTTGCTGCCCAGTGCCTTGTTGAGCAGAGGGAAAGTGTAGGTGAGGGTAGAGGAGCCTACCCAAAGGGCAAAGGTGCAGGTGGCAACGGCTATGGCGCGCACACGGTTGGGAAACAACTCGCTGATGAGCACCCAGGTGCAAGGACCCAGCGTCATGGCATAGCAGCCGATGGCGGCTACCACCAGCACCACCATGAACAGACCGCTCACCTGTAGATAGTAGCAGGTACCCAGCGTCAGGTAGATAAGGCACAGACCGCCTGCGCCAAGCAGCATGAGCCTGCGGCGACCCAAACGGTCGACGGTGAAAATGGCTACTATAGTAAATACTACGTTGGCTATACCTGTCACAACAATGTTGAACAGCACGTCACCGATTGAGTAGCCGGCCGACTGGAATATCTCCTGGGCATAGTTGAATATCACATTGGTACCGCACCATTGTTGGAAAACAGCTATCACCACACCCAGTAGTAACACTTTCTGGTAGGGCTTCGAGAAAAGAACCCTGAGGCCGCCTTGACGGGCATCCGAGGCTCTTGTCTCCGATATCTGGCGCAACTCGTCGGTGGCGTATTCCGCTCCGCCTATCTTCTCGAGCGTGCGGCGTGCGGCAGCATCAAGGCCTTTCATGGCTTGCCAACGGGGACTCTCCGGAATGAAAAACGAAAGAATCAGAAACACGGTGGCGGGGAAAGCGGCGGCCCAGAACATCCATCGCCATGCCATCTGGCCGTTCCATGAGGCGGCAATGTCTGCGGGTGTATAATCTGCTGGGATGGGGGCGGCTATCTGCCAGTTGACCACCTGGGCGGCCAATATGCCTATCACAATGGTCATCTGGTTGAGGGAGACCAACTTGCCGCGGATGGCAGAGGGGGACACCTCGGCGATGTACATGGGCGAGAGTCCGGACGCGATGCCGATGCCGATGCCTCCGAAGAAACGGGCCACGAGAAAGGCTCCAAAGGTGGAAAAGGCACCGGTAAGGATGGAGGAAACCAGGAAAATGACGGCCGATACGATGAGCAGGTTCTTACGGCCTATCTTATCGGCCAACCAGCCGCAGGTGCAGGCTCCTATCATACAGCCTATCAGGGCTATGCTCATCGCTAAACCTTGGTCTGTTGCCGAGTCGGCTATACCGAAATAGAGTTCGTAGAAGGGCTTTGCACCGCCTATCACAACCCAGTCGTAGCCGAAGAGCAGACCGCCCATCGCTGAGACGATACAGATAAAATAGATGAAACCTTTGTTGAATCCTTTCATTTTTCCGTGGTTTTTTGTTTTTTCATGGTTTTGCTGCTGCAAATATAATGATTTTGTGTAATAGTATTGTAAAAGTCAGTCGACATTTCCTTGGTCGGCGATGCTCATTTTCCTTCACAAGGGGGCTTACATTGTGCAAATTTAATTAAAAATTTGTTCTTGTGGCTGTTTGAGAAAATAATTCTTTCCAATCAGTGGGTAAAAACAACTCAGGCCGTGTGTGCACTTGGCTCAATAAGCAAAAAAGGCCACTCCTCAGGTAAATAGTGAAAATTTTGATGCGGTTTGTGTTAGTCGGTTATGAGAAAAATGGCTTATCTTTGCACCCACATATTTTTTAGTCATCGACTTCACTTAAAAGCAGTATTTTTTATGTTAGGAAATTTCTCTTATTACAATCCCACCAAACTCTATTTTGGTGATGAGTCATTAAACTTCCTTAAGGACGAACTGAAGAACTATGGACCGAAGGTGATGCTCAATTATGGCAGCGGCAGCGTGAAGCGCAATGGTATCTACGACCAAGTAGTGGCCATTCTGCGTGAAGCTGGAAAGACCATTGTGGAAAACCCGGGTGTGATGTCCAACCCCACTCTCGAAAAACTGCGTGAGGGCGTGCAGATAGCACGCGACAACGAGGTCGACCTCATTCTGGCACTCGGAGGCGGCAGTGTGTGCGACTACTCCAAGGCAGTGGCGGCATCGGTGTTCTACGAGGGCGACTATTGGGACCAGTTCTGGCTCAAGCAGCAGAATCCGGCGCAAAATCAGCGCCTACTGCCGGTAGCCTGTATCCTGACCATGGCGGGAACGGGCTCGGAGATGAATGCCGGCACCGTTATCACCGATGCTGAGCATACATTCAAGGTGGGCCATGTCTTCGACAGCCGACTGATGCCGAAGTTCTCTATCCTGAACCCGAAGTTCACAATGACCGTGCCCGAGAACCAGATGAAGGCGGGCATCTACGATATCATGAACCATATCATGGAGCAGTATTTCTCCGACTTCGATGACAACACCAGCGACTATCTCGCCGAAGGCCTCATGCGCTCTGTTGTGCACAGCAGCCGTATCGCTGTGAAGAATCCGCAGGACTATGAGGCACGCTCCAACATTATGTGGACGGCCACTTGGGCGCTGAACACGCTTATCGGACTGGGCAAGAAGGAAGACTGGATGGTTCACATGATTGGTCACAGCTTGGGCGCTTGGACACATGCGCCTCATGGCTATACTTTGGCTTCCGTGTCTATGGCTTATTACCGCCGTGCCATGAAGGAGGGACTGCCCAAGTTTGTGCGCTTCGCCAAGAACGTATGGAATGTTTCCAGTGAGGGCCTCACCGACGAGCAGGTGGCAGAACGCGGCTTGCAGGCGCTGAAAGACTGGATGCAGGAAATCGGACTCCCCCTCACCATCACCGAGCTGGGAGCTACTCCCGAAATGATAGAGGGCATAACGGAGACCACCGTGGTCTATCCCGCCGGATACCTGAACCTATCGAAAGAGGATGTGGCCCAGATTCTGAAGGAGAGCTTGTAAGCTTACCGTTCCAAGCATAATACACTGTGGGTTGCTGGCAGCACTGTCGCTGTCAGCAACTTTTTTTGATTTTATGGCTTTTTTTGTTGTAGTCGTTTCTCTTTTTTTATATCTTTGTGCATCACTAAAAACCTACCAGTATGAAACGATTATCATTTGCAATCATTTTAACCTGCCTCGCAATGGCAGTGTCGGCGCAGGAATCCATCCGGGTGAACTATAAAGGCGCAAGGCCTACCATCAGCGATTTCGCATCGGCCTTCCTCTTCGACTATGTCTACGATGAAGACGAAGATGTGCTCGATGAGGCCAGAAGCGGTGCCAAGGCGGCATGGACACGTCATCGCAAGGGCCTTCCGCAGCCGGAGGGCATTTCGCTCACCATCGACGAGAAAAACGGCTATGCCGCCATTGAGTTTCGGGATGAGTATGAGGGGGATGAAAGTCTGGTGCGTATAGAGATGTGCTATTGGAACGAGACCGACAAGAGACACAAGCTCTTTGCCTATAATGTGACGTGCTTCCAAAATGGTAAGTACTCTTCAGGACAGTTCGACGGCCTCTTATTTTACCGCTACGACAGTGTCACAAAGAAGATGACCAACTGCGAGGCGCCGGGCTTCGAAGAGAAGTATAGCACGGAGGATGGCTCATGGATATCCTATTCTCTTCCACGTACAGGAAAGGACATTATCTACACCGAATGGAGGGATGGTGGAAAAAAGCAGAAGACCCTGAAGTGGAACGGACGTAAATTCAGCTTCTGAGCCGCCTTCTGCTCTTCTCAAAATAGATAGGTATATATAGCTATCATCGAAAAAGAGGATGTGCCCGCAACGGCACACCCTCTTTTTTGACATCGTGCTCATACTCTGGCTGATATTGTCCGTTTAGTTTGCTTTTTGTCATAGTATCCTTAGTTTAATCTTCTTTTGTCCAGATTTCGGGGTATACGGTATTCAAAAAGTTAGCAAAATAATCGATTTGACAACAAAACAATTATTCTATTGTTGTATATATGACATTTTGTTTAAGAATTGGCTAAATTTATTTCAAAATGACATTGTTTTGAAACCCGTCAGTTTGCTTTTGCTTACACTTTGCTATTTTGCAGGATTTTTTTGTTGAAAAGTCAACATTTCTTACTGTATTTCTCTGTTTTTAGCCTTACCTTTGCCGCCGAAAGCTTTCAAGATAACAGTAAGTAATCATTAAATTTAATAAGGTAAAAAGTATGAAAAGGATTGAAGCCATCATCCGCAAGACCAAGTTCGAAGAGGTCAAGGAGGCATTGCTGCATTCGGACATCGACTGGTTTGAGTACCACGACGTGCATGGCATCGGCCAGAGCCGTCAGGAGCGCATCTATCGTGGCGTTCAGTATTCCACCGACGTCATTGAACGCGTGGCCATCACC
>CACYUZ010000080.1:0-10964 GCA_902777645.1 uncultured Prevotellaceae bacterium
GAGGGCCACACGGTAACGGCCGGCGGTCGTGTGATAGCCGTGAGCAGTTACGGTTCCAACAAAGCCGAAGCCCTGCGCAAATCGTTTGAAGAGGCACAGAAAATCGACTTCGAGGGCAAATACTTCCGCAGTGATATTGGCAGCGACCTGTAATGGCATATAGGAGAGCACAAAATGTCATAGCAGAGAGCAAGGCATTATTGCCATTCTGCCTTTTACTGGCAGGATATGCATGGGTGAAGGCAGGCTATGCTGTATCCGGCATGTGGATACAGGCAGCCTGCCTCCTGCTGACCGTCTACCTGGCCGAGATGCTGAACTACTCGCATGGCCTGCTTCGTGAGGAGAGCCACATGACCGGCTCACTCATCCTGCTGCTCAACTGCATGGCCGTGAGCATGTTGCCCGACATGCGTGTAGGCATCCTTCAACTCTGCATGGTGGGCATGTGGTTCACCCTGTTTTACTCCTATGAACAGCGGCAGTCATCAGGCTGGGTGTACTACGCCTTTCTCTGTATCGGTCTGGCCAGCATGGTATTTGCCCAAATGCTCTATTTCGTCCCCCTGTTGTGGATAATACTCTTGCTGAACCTCAGGAGCTTGACCTTCAAGACCTTCTTGGCCTCACTGCTGGGTGTTGCGACCCCCTATTGGTTTGCCTTGGGGTGGTACATCTATCAGGGCGAGCTGGAGTTGCTGGCAGAACATTTTCATTCACTCGTCAAGGTATTGCCCCCTTCCGGCTATCTTGAACTCGGAGAACATACGCTGCTGACTGTGGGTTGGAGCTACGTGCTGGCCTTGATTAGTATCGTTCATTATATGCGGCAGGGATACCACGACAACATACGCACCCGCATGTTCTACAATGCCGTGATAACCATTGACTTGGGCATACTGCTGTTTCTGGCCCTCCAGCCACAGCACTGTCTGGAACTGTTCTCCCTGCACATGGTGTGTCTCAGCATACTCCTGGCCCATTTTCTCACCCTCACGCACACCTGGCTCACCAATATCAGTTTCTTTCTCATTATCCTTATCACCCTGGCCATCAGCGCCTATCACCTATGGATGCCATCATCGAATTTCTTGTCAGCAATGGTTACTGGGGCATGCTGATAGCTGCCTTCATAGCCGGCAGTTTTTTCCCTTTCAGCAGCGAAGCCGTCATGGTAGGCCTTCTGGCCCTTGGCCTTGACCCCTGGAGCCTTGTGATTTACGGAACGATAGGCAACTGGGCCGGCAGCATGTTCAACTACGGCATAGGCCGTCTAGGCAAGATGGAATGGATACACCGCTACCTGCATGTGAGCGAGGAGAGTCTGGAGAAGGCCCACCGCTTTTTGGGCGACCGTGGAGCCTGGATGGGCTTTTTCGCCTTTCTTCCCATATTGGGAACGGCCCTGTGCATCGTACTGGGTCTGATGCGCGCCCGCCCTTCCATTTGTGCCATCAGTATATTGCTGGGCAAATTTCTCAGATATCTGGTCATAATGTTCGGAACCAACATACTATTATGAAATTCGGCTACATATCTTTTCACATATCATTTTTTTTATATAAATTTGCACCATTGTATAAACTATATTCTGCGACAAGGATAATTCATTAAGTAAAAACGACAAAATGAAGAAGTACAGAATTGTGGACAACGTGGTGGGATGGGTTATATTCCTGATCGCCGCCTTCGTGTATTGCTCCACAGTAGAGCCGACAGCCAGTTTCTGGGACTGTCCTGAATTCATTACCACAGGTTACAAGATGGAAATAGGGCATCCGCCAGGAGCACCTTTCTTCATGCTGACGGCCAACTTGTTCTCACAATTCACCAGCGACCCCTCGCAAGTAGCCTTGATGGTGAACATCATGAATGCGATACTGAGTGCCGTATGTATTCTGTTCCTGTTCTGGACCATCACGCATCTTACCCGCAAGCTGATCATGAAAGACTGGTCGGAGCTGGACACCGCAAAGCTTATCGCCATTGAGGCAGCCGGTGCGGTGGGTGCCCTCATCTACGCCTTCAGCGACACCTTCTGGTTCAGCGCTGTAGAGGGAGAGGTATACGCCTACAGTTCGGCCTTCACCGCTGTGGTGTTCTGGCTGATACTGAAATGGGAAGACGATGCCGACAACCCGCACAGCGACCGCTGGCTGGTGCTGATAGCCTATATGACCGGTCTTTCGATCGGTGTGCACCTGCTCAACCTGCTTTGCATTCCCGCCATCGTGTTGGTGTACTACTACCGCCGTTTCCCCCAAGCCAACGGCGTTGGCTCCATCATAGCCCTTATTATATCGGCCGCCATAGTAGCCGCCGTGCTGTATGGTGTGGTGCCCGGCATCATCACCGTGGGCGGTTGGTTTGAGCTGCTGTTTGTCAACGTTCTGCACTGCCCCTTCAACACCGGCCTTTACATCTACATGGTCATTCTGGTGGCCGTGGTGATATGGGCCATCTATGAAAGCTACCACGACAAGAGCCCCATGCGGCAGAATATCTCCTTCCTGGCCGCTGTGGCCATGCTGGGTGTTCCCTTCTACGGTTATGGCTGGCAGGCAGCCCTCACCGGCATAGTAGCATTGGCCATATTGGCCGTCATTCTTAATTACAAGCAGAAGGGGCAGCCGATTGTTACGGCCCGTCTGAAGAATACCATTACCCTCTGCATGCTCATGCTCATGATAGGCTACAGCTCGTATGCCGTGATTGTGATACGCTCGGCCGCCAATCCGCCGATGGACCAGAACTCGCCCGAGGATATCTTCACGCTGGGCAACTACCTGAGCCGTGACCAGTATGGCTACCGCCCGCTGTTCTATGGACAGGCATACAACTCGGAGTACAAGGCCGACGAGCGTGGCTACGTCAAGATGAACAAGACGTCTCCCATCTACCAGCGCCGTGAAAAGGCATCGGCCGATGAGCCCGACACCTACTTCATCGTCGACTGGAAGCAGCAGCCCGAATACGAGCAGAACATGTTCTTCCCCCGTATGTACTCCTCAGCCCACCGCGACCTCTACGAGAGCATCATCGACGTGAAAGGCAAACTTGTACCCTCGAGCTACGGAGAAGGCGTAGTGAAGATGCCCACCCAAATGGACAACCTGCGTTTCTTCATCTCCTATCAGTGCAACTTCATGTACTGGCGCTACTTCATGTGGAACTTTGCCGGCCGCCAGAACGACATACAAGGCAATGGAGAGCGCGAGTTCGGCAACTGGATAAGCGGCATCCCCTTTATCGACAACTTGCGTCTGGGCGACCAGGAACTGCTTCCTGATGAGCTGAAGGCCAACAAAGGACATAACGTGTTCTACTGCCTGCCCCTTTTGCTCGGCCTTATCGGCCTGATTTGGCAAGCCTTCCGCGGCGAGCGCGGCATCAAGCAGTTCTGGGTGGTCTTCTTCCTGTTCTTCATGACCGGACTGGCCATTGTGGTCTATCTGAATCAGACCCCCAACCAGCCCCGCGAGCGCGACTATGCCTACGCCGGATCGTTTTATGCCTTCGCCATTTGGTGCGGACTGGGCGTGGCCGCCATCTACGATTGGCTGAAGAAACTGAAAATCAGCCCAATAGCCGCATCCGCCATTGCCGCCATTGCCTGTCTGCTGGTGCCCATACAGATGGTATCGCAGACTTGGGACGACCATGACAGGAGCGGCCGCTACACCTGCCGCGACTTCGGGCAGAACTATCTGATGTCGCTGCAGGACGATGGATATCCCATCATCTTCACCAACGGCGACAACGACACCTTCCCCTTGTGGTACAACCAAGAAACCGAGGGTGTGAGGACCGACGCCAGGGTGTGCAACCTGAGCTATCTTCAGACCGACTGGTACATCGACCAGATGTGCCGTCCCGCCTACGACTCGCCCAGTGTGCCCATCAAGTGGCCCCGTATCGACTATTGCACGGGAACCAACGATGTGGTGGTGGTGAAGTCAGGCTATAAAGAAGCCATCCGCCAACTCTACCGTGAATATCCCGACCAGGCTGTGGAGTTGTTTGGCGAAGACCCGTTCGAGTTGAACAATATCCTGAAATACTGGGTACGCGGCAAGGTGACCGATGAGCAGAAAACCGTGATGCAGATGATAGCCGGCACCGCCGACCCGCAGGATCCCAACATCCATGTGATACCCACCGACACCCTGCACATGACGATAGACAAGGAAGCCGTGAAGCGGAGCCATATGAAGATGGTGAGCGACTCGATTCCCGACAAGATGAGCATCTCGCTGAGCGGCCGTCGCACGCTGGGCAAGGGCGACCTCATGATGCTGGAGATGCTGTCGCAGACCAATTGGGAGCGGCCTATCTATGTGGCCATCACCGTAGGTGAAGACAACTACATGAACCTGGGCGACAACTTTGTGCAGGAAGGTCTGGCCAGCCGCATCACCCCCTTCCATACCAAAGGCAACGATCTGGCCATGTTCGACACAGAGAAGACCTACGACCGCGTGATGAACAAGTTCAAGTTCGGCGGTCTGAGCGTGCCCGGCCTCTATCTTGACCAGACCATCATGCGTATGTGCGGCACCCACCGCCGTCTGTTCTCCCAGTTGGCACAATGCCTGATAGCCGAAGGCAAGAACGACAAGGCCATCAAAGCCCTTGCCAAGATGGAGAAGGAGATACCCGAATACAATGTTCCGATGGACTATCTGAGCGGCGGTCTCGACCTGATATCCGCCTACGGCAAGGTGGGCAACAAGAAACGCGCCACCGAAATAGCCGACACGCTCTGGAAGACCTCATCACAGTATATGCGCTGGTATATGCAGGATCCCTACTACATGATGATTTCTGCCCGCGACTGTCAGCGCCATCTGTACGTGATGAACAACATTATCGGCACGATGGGCGGCATAGACGCCAAATGGGCATCAGAACACGAGGAACAGTTCAACCGTCTGTGCAATGCCTACGAGCAGTTAGGCGGACAATAAGCACTGCAAACGAGGAGAGCACCTATAAAGAGTGTGCTCTCCTCGTTTTTATCCAAACTCTTCAATACGGTAAAGATTTCGCATGATTATAGAACAGCCATCCATATGGTTACGCTGGATGTTTCCGAGAGCTAAATGGCGGATGAACCGCCATGAGCATTCGGTATATCTTACATTTGATGACGGTCCTATACCGGAATCGACACCGTTTCTGTTAGAGACGCTGGCCCACTACGGCATAAAGGCCACCTTCTTCATGGTGGGCGACAATGTGCGCAAATATCCCGAACTATTTGAGCAGATAGTGAAAGCCGGCCATCAGGTGGGCAATCACACCTACAACCATCTGGGCGGTCTGAAACACTGGACGAAGACCTACATAGACAATGTGCAGAAAGCCAACGAGCTGATACATGCCCACCTGTTCCGTCCGCCCCACGGGTGGATGAATCATGACGAATATTTCTGGCTCAGTCTGAAATACAAGATTATCATGTGGGACGTGGTGACCCGCGACTACTCCAAATGGCTTACCGCCGAAGATGTGGTGAACAATGTGAAACGCTACACCCGCAACGGTTCGATCATCACCTTCCACGACTCGCTCAAGAGCATCGACAAGCTCAAGACAGCGTTGCCCGAGGCGATAGAGTTTTTAATAGCAGAGGGGTATGATTTCAAAGTCTTCAAGTGAGATAAAAGCCGAGGCCAAACGTCTCGGTTTTTTTTCCTGCGGCATTGCCCGTGCCGAAGCGGTGGACAAAGGAACCGCCCTCTACTATGAGCGCTGGCTCCATGAAGGGCATCAGGCCGGCATGGACTATCTTGCACGCAACAAGGAAATGCGTCTGGACCCCACTTTGCTGATGCCGGGTGCCCGCAGTATCATCTGTGTGGCGATGAACTACGCCCCCTCCCGCCTTATCGCCGAAGATGAATACCAAATAGCCTATTACGCCTATGGGAAAGACTACCACGACGTGATGCGATCCCGTCTTTTCCAACTCGCTGAAGCCGTCGGCGCCACTCCGTGCCGGGTGTGCTGCGACACAGCCCCTCTGCTGGAACGCTACTGGGCGGTGAGAGCAGGAATAGGGTTTATAGGAAAGAACCGGCAGCTTATCATACCCGGCAGCGGCAGTCTGTTCTTCTTAGGCGAACTGCTGGTGGACGAGCCGTTGGAGTACGACCACCCCCTTAGCATGACCTGCCGTCAATGCGACGCCTGCGTGAAAGCCTGCCCCACCGGTGCGCTGCAAGTCGACTGTTTCGACGCCAACCGGTGCCTTTCGTACCATACCATAGAGAACAGAGGCACCATTCCCCCGGATATATCAAAAAAAATGGGTCACACCTTTTACGGGTGTGACCGATGTCTAAAAGTATGCCCGCACAACCGCCATGCGGAGCCTACCCAAGAACCAGCTTTCCAAGCATCGGAAGAGCTTCTCTCCATGACGAGAGCCCGCTGGAAGTCGCTCAGTATAGATGACTACCGCAGGCTGTTCAAGGGCAGTGCGGTGAAACGTGCCAAATATGACGGTCTAATGCGTAACATCCGCCTATTGGACGACGACACAGAGCCGTCGGCTCAGTGAGCGTCGGTGCGCCAGGCCTCCGTGCAATATTTCCATCCCAAAGCATCATAGCACTTCATAAGCCTCTTGGCCCTCACTTTGAATGCCTCGAAATCCTTTGCCTCCGGCTGCATCCACTGCACCTCGGCAAGGGCAGCCATACGCGGCAGCACCTGATACTCAGCCAATTCGGGAGCACCGATATACTCAGTCCACAAATTGGCCTGCACCCCGATTATATGCTTCTTTGCCTCGTCCGACAGCGAGGCAGGAGCCGGTTCGGCATTGTAGGTCTTGTCGAGAGGCAGATAGCCGCCTATGAGCAGCGGATGGCTCCATTCCGACTCCTTGGTCTGGTAATAATCGAAATAGAAAGAAGAGGTGGGCGACATGATGACATCATGTCCCAATTCGGAAGCGGCGAGACCACCTTCCGGTCCGCGCCAGCTCATGATGGTGGCAGACGGCTCCACATTGCACTCGAGCAGCTCATCCCATCCGATGATTTTGCGTCCGTGCTGATGGATGTACTTTTCTATGCGGCGGGTAAAATAGCCCTGCAGCAAATCCTCGGGCGTGCGCTTGCCGTTCGGCTTGAGTCCCTCCTCCTTGATACGCTTCTGGCAGAGCGTACAACTCTTCCACCGTGTGCGTGGCGACTCATCGCCGCCGATATGGATATATTCGGAAGGAAAGATCTCCATCAGTTCATCGAGCACCCCTTCGAGGAAGGTGAACGTCTCTTCCTTGCCCGCACACAGGATTTCGTCGAAAACGCCCCAGTTGGGTTCCACCTCATAGGGTCCGCCCGTGCAGCCCAGATTGGGATAAGCCGCCAGGGCAGCCTCCATATGGCCGGGCATATCGATTTCGGGAATGACGGTGATGTACCGGTCGGCAGCATACTTCACAATTTCACGCATTTGGTCCTTTGTATAGAATCCGCCGTACCTCACATATTCGTACAGTCCCGTGTTGCGTCCGATGACCGTCCGGTTTCTCCAAGCACCCACCTCAGTGAGCAAAGGATACTTGTCGACCTGCATACGCCATCCCTGGTCTTCAGTAAGATGCCAGTGGAAGGTGTTCATGTTGTGCAGCACCATCATATCGATATACTGTTTGACGAAATCGACATCGAAGAAATGACGGCCCACATCGAGGTGCATGCCACGGTAGGAGAAACGGGGGCTGTCGGCTATCTGTACATAAGGAACCGTCACCTCCTCGGCTCCCACGGGAAGCGCCTTGCGCAGTGTCTGTATGCCATAGAACACCCCACGCGGGGTTTTCCCCTCAATAAGGATGCCTTTCTTGCCAACGGTGAGACAATATTCCTCGTCGCCGACCAGTTTCTTGTTGAGGCGCAACTGTACGGCATCGGCAGGCTTCTTCGTTTTTTTCTCCACGACGAGCGGCAAGGCCTGTCCTTTAAAATAAGGTTGGAGATACTCTGCGAGAAAACCCGCATTGCGTTTCATGTCCTCATTGTCGTCGCAGCAAATTCTGGTTATATTTTTGAGTGTCAAAGCGTTATCACCCATCACACACGATTGCGGCAGCGGCACGACATTGAAATCGGCATTTTGCTGAGCATGGCCGCCAATTGCGAAAAGAGCCATGAACGCAAGAACTAAAAACGTGTTTTTCATGGTATCAGCTTTAAAGGTTAATTAGTCTGTAGATAAAAATCAGATCAGTTCGAGCACCACCTGCATAACCTTCTTACCCAGTTCGTCGGCCTCTTCCATGGTCTGCGCCTCACTGTAAACACGAATAATAGGTTCGGTGTTCGACTTGCGTAGATGCACCCACCTGTCGGGGAAATCGATTTTCACGCCGTCGATGTCGTTGACCTGCTCATTGGCATAGATAGCCTTTACCTTGGCCAGTATGGCATCCACATCCGTGCCCTGTTTCAGGTCGATGCGGTTCTTGGCAATACAATAGTCGGGCAACTGAGCCCTGAGCTCACTGACCTTGCATTTTTTCTCAACGAGCGCCGAGAGGAACAAGGCGATGCCCACCAGCGCATCACGTCCGTAATGCGACTCGGGATAGATGACGCCACCATTGCCCTCGCCTCCGATTACTGCCCCCGTCTCTTTCATCTTGGTCGTGACATTGACCTCACCCACTGCAGCTGCAGCATAGGTACCGCCATGTTTGGCCGTGACATCGCGCAGCGCCCTGGTAGAAGAGAGGTTGGAAACCGTGGAACCGGGTGTATGTGCCAGCACATAGTCGGCCACGGACACCAGCGTATACTCCTCGCCAAACATCTTGCCGTTCTCACAGATAAATGCGAGACGGTCCACATCTGGATCCACCACGATGCCCAGGTCGTACTTGCCTGTGGCCATCTCGTTCATGATGCCCGAGAGATTTTTCTCAAGCGGCTCCGGATTATGGGCGAAGTCGCCTGTCGGCTCACCGTTGAGCATGGTGTAGCTCACGCCCAGTTTGTCCAACAGTTTAGGCAGGACCACTCCCCCCACGCTGTTGATAGCGTCGACACACACCTTGAAATGAGCTTTCTTTATAGCTTCCGTATTGACCAGTTTCAGTTTTAGCACAGCCTCCACATGCCGGTTGTCGAAAGAATTGTCGGAGAAGTAATGGCCCAACTGGTCGACCTCGGCAAAAGAGAAGGCCTCTTTGTCAGCGATTTCAAGTACGCGGTTGCCATCATCCTTTGTGAGGAATTCGCCTTTGTCGTTCAGCAGTTTGAGTGCATTCCACTGCCGGGGATTGTGGCTGGCCGTAATGATGATGCCCCCGTCGGCTTCAGACATGGTGACAGCCAGTTCGGTGGTGGGTGTGGTGGCCAGTCCGATGTCTACGACATCAAAACCCATACCGATGAGGGTACCGCAGACTACGCTGCGTACCATCTCGCCGGAGATGCGTGCATCGCGTCCGACCACGATTTTACCCTTTTCAATATTCTTTGCCTCACGTATGAAGGTGGCGTACGCAGCCGTGAACTTTACGATATCCAAAGGATTGAGGGTGTCGCCTGCCGGGCCACCGATAGTACCTCTGATACCTGAAATAGACTTGATAAGTGTCATAAAACGAAGATAATAAAACAATTATACTATACCCCTCTTTCGAAGGTGATTTCATAATAGCAAGGATAAACGCCCTGTGTGGCCAGTCGTTGTCCTTCAGAATGCGGTACAATCAGTTTGACCTGTGCCAGTTCGTCGGTTTCGTTGACGGGTCGGCCCACATTGATATAGGCAAAGGGCACGAGCCATCCTGATGGCACCGAGGTGCCGTAGTAATCGACCATCACGCCATAGGAGAAAGAGGCGGTAAAGGTTCCGGAAGTCTTTGTGACCGACATTTTGTCGGGTCTTGACGAATAGTGCAGCACATTGTTGGTGGTTTGCAGGGAGTCGGTAAAGAGGTTGTACTCATTGTACCTACAGAGCACATTGGCCGTTTCGCCGTCTTTCAGTTTATCTCCACATCCCATGCGTACTATCTGCATGTATACGCCCGTATTTTCGAAAAGCACATACTCATTCTTGCTGACATCCGTGACGCAGCCATTCTGCTTGAAAGTGGATTCGGAGATGACATTGATTTTTGAATCGGCCAGGAACTGGTTGATCGCCGACCGTTCCTTTTTCTTTTGGTCAGCATACGTCTCATGATGATTGCATGCCGAGAGGAGGAGCCATCCCGACAGGATTAAAAGACAAGTGCGTAAATATCTCATAAAAAATAGCGTTTAGAACATGCAAAATTAGTGAAAATAAACGGCAATCACGCTACGAATCCCTTATATTATCATTATTTAACCACCTCTAATTATAGAGTCGGGCAAAATGGAGGATAGCCATATGTGTAATCTGTATAGCCTCTTCCATCGAGCACATGAGCTTGCCTCCCGCAGCATTGGCATGTCCTCCACCATTGAAGAATTTTTCGGCCAGGGTGTTGCAGTAGTATTGGTCGACCGACCTGAGGCTCACCCATATAAGGTTGTCCTTGTCGGTATCCTCGCGCAGTGAGATGGAGAGCCGCATACCTTTAATACGGAGCGGGAGATCCAAAAGCTGTCGGAGAGGGTTAAGGGACATAATATACCCATAGTCACAACAGAGGTCAAGATTCCCGGAATGGCTATGGTGGGTACCGGTAACTATAGCGGTATCTATGATCTGTCAAAGCATCTGATAGAGGTACATGGCGTCAAAAAGGTAGTTTATGTCAGCGGAAATGACGGCAATGTTGAGTGCGCGGAGAGAAGGCGGGCTCTTGAGGATGCGCTTGCGGAGCACGGCCTTCAGATCGTGGACACGATAAAGGGAGACTTTGGATTCTATCAAGGCTCCTACATGGTGAACGAATGGCTGAATGCGGGAAATGAGATCCCGGATGCTTTTGATCGTCGTTCCCTCCGTCA
>CACYUZ010000081.1:0-10901 GCA_902777645.1 uncultured Prevotellaceae bacterium
CGCTCCCATACGCCAACTGCACCGTATCTACGACGATATGAACGATGCGCTTATCTATGCCGAGGGCTTCTTCGGCATTCTCCATGCCGACCACGAGGTGGAAGACACCGGCAAGCACCATCCCGCCACGGTGAAAGGCGACTTCGAACTGAACGGCGTCGACTTCACCTACAGCAACGGCACGCAGGCCCTTTTCGATGTTTCCATGCACATAGAGAGCGGCAAAATCACCGCATTGGTGGGACTGAGCGGTGCCGGTAAGAGCACCATCGTGAACCTGCTCGACAAGTTCTACCACCCGGGCAAGGGCAGCATCAAGCTCGACGGCGTGGAACTCAAAGACTGGGACACACAGTGGCTGCGCGACAACGTGGGACTGGTGCTGCAGAAGAACCACATCTTCGACGGGTCGATAGAGGAAAACATCAAGTACGGCAATCCGCAGGCCACCCATGAGGAAGTGGTGAAAGCCGCCAAGCAGGCCTACATCTACGACCAGATTACGCAGTTGCCCAACGGCTTTGAGACCTCTGCCCTGCAACTGAGCGGCGGTCAGCAGCAGCGTATCGCCATTGCCCGCATGTTCATCAAGAATCCGCCCATCATCTTCCTCGATGAGCCCACCGCCAGCCTCGATGCCATCGCCACCGAGCAGATAAAAGCCAGCATCGATGCCATCAAGGCGGGCCGCACGGTGATTATCATCTCGCACAACATAGGCCAGATTATCGATGCCGACAAAATCTATGTGCTGCAGAAGGGCCGTGTGGTGCAGAACGGCACCCCGAAGGAGGTGTATCAGCAGGGCGGTGTCTACAAAGACATCTTCGACGCCAGCGCCCGCAGCATGAATGTAGACAAGATAGCCGACACCATGGAGCAGGGCTGACAACAGCGCGGTTCTATCTCACCACTTCTATCACATAATCGTCCTGGGGCAGGGCCTCCGGCAGCGACACCGTGAGCACCTTGCGGCGCCGGTCGTAGTTCCAGCCGAGGGGATATTGGCCACCGTCGATGCTGAACACACCGTGCGGTTTCTTGGGCAGCGGCACCTCAACTGCGGAGCCGGGCTGCAGCACATGCAGGAAGAGGCTCTTGCCGTTCTGTGTGGTCACGCCCCATGGCTGCTCGGGCAGACTGGTGGCCTGGGTGCCGTACACGCTCCGGCCGTTGCGGCTCATCCACACACCTATTTTCTTTAGGCGGTCGAGCGCCAGGGCCGGCAGTTCACCGTTGGGTTGCGGACCGATGTTGAGCAGCAGGTTGCTGTTCTTGGCGGCGGCCCGCACAATGAGCTGTATGAGTTCTTCGGCCGACTTATAGTTCTGGTCGGCCACCTTGTATCCCCACATGCCGTTCATGGTCTGACACATCTCCAGGGGCAGATGGCTGATGTCCTGCCCCGACAGGCCGGCTTTGTTCTCACCGGGCAGGTCGCGCTCGAACATCTGGAAGTCCTCGCCCTCGATGGGGGTGATGTGGTGGTTGTTGCCGATGAGGCAGGCGGGCTTAATGCTGTGGATATAGCGGTAGAACTCCTCCATGCGCCAGTCGAAGGGGATGCTGTCCGCATCGTGGTCCCAGTAGCCGTCGAGCCAGATGCCCTCCACATCGCGGTAGCGGGTGAGCAGCTCGCGCACCTGGTTCTTCATAAAGGCGAAGTAGGTGTCGTAGTTGGGTTTCAGCGTGCGGCCGGTGAAGCGGCCGGTGCGGCCTATGGGGTAGTCGTCGCGTATCCAGTCGAGGATGGAGTAGTAGAGATGCAGGCGCACACCCTGCTCATGGCAGGCGTCGGCCAACTCCTGCAGCACATCGCGGCCGAAGGGGGTGGCATCCACGATATTGTAACGGTTCTGGGCCGTATGGAACATGGAGAAGCCGTCGTGATGGCGCGAGGTGAAGGTGATGTAGCGGGCGCCCGACTCACGTATGGCCTTCACCCACTCCTGGGCATTGAACCGCACGGGATAGAAGCAGGAGGCCGCCTTGGCGTACTCGTCTTTGTTGAGCTGGCCGGTGTTGAGATACCACTCACCCTGGGCAAACTCGCTGTAGATGCCCCAGTGGAGGAAGATGCCGAAACGGAAGCCCTCAAACTGTTTGCGGGCCTCAAGGTTCTCGGGGGTGGGCACATACTGTGCCCTGACGCGCTGTGTGGCTGTCAGGCAAAGACAGCACAGGCAGGCTGCAAGCAATAGATTCTTTTTCATAGATTTTATGGTATGTGCTATTAATTCTGATTACTTCGATTACTCCGATTACTCAGAGCTTTCGCCGTTGAGGGCCAACATGGCCCGTATCTCTTCGTACGACACCTGCGGCGGGCAGAGCGACTTGATGGCCTGCAGACCGCTCTCGGCGCCCACACGCCTTATCACCCGGCTGATGGCCTCCTGGTGCGGCCGGCTCACCAGATGGTCTATGGACAGGGTGCCTTCCTTTACATACTTCATGAGATGGTTGTAGATGGTTCCCAAAGTGAGCGCGCGCTCCCGGGCTATCTGCTCCAAGCTCTTGCCGCTCTGCAGCATCTGCAGGGTCACTTCGTGGGTCTTGGGCTTGGGTTCCTTCTTCTCTTTCGGTTTGCGCTCCTTGCGGCGGCGAGAACCCTTGGCGGTGCCGTCGTCCATGGCATCGAGCAGAGCGTTCTGTTTCTCGCGCAGATAGGTGGTCACGGTGAACCCTTTCTCGGCTATCCGGGTGAGCAGCTGGCGGGTGGCGTGGTAGGTCTGCACCAACTCGGGCAGTTCGTGCTTGAGCCGCGCCTGCGCCTGCTTGTTGCCCGGCTCGGCCTTAGCGGTGAGCTGGAGGGGCTGTGCGAGCAGCTGGTGCAGCATGTCGGCGAAATAGGCGGCGCTGCGCCCAACCCGCTCCAGGAAGGCTTCTTCATGGAGCGCCTGCGGCGGCATCTGCACGATTTGGGCGGTCCACTTGCGGGCCACGCCCACCACTTTCTCCCGCAGTTGGCCGCACGTCTGTTTGTGCAGCGACTCCAACTGGGCATAGTTTCTGGAGAAATACTCCACGAAGGTGCGGGTGAGCAGTTCCTCCTGCTGCACCAGGGTGTCGAAGGTGAAGAGTTCCACGAGCAAGTGGCGGAAGTAATCTTCCTTGAGTTGCGGCAGCCGCTCTACGCTCTGCCGGGCGTTGGCCTCCTGGCGGGAGATGAAGCCGTCGACCCGTGTGTCGTTGATAATGGAATGTGGCGAGAGGGGCGATGAGAGCACCAGTCCGCCGAGGGTGCGGCAGCGGCTCAGCGCCACATACACCTGTCCGGGAGCGAAGGAGCGGGCGGCATCTATCACCACATGGTCGAAGGTGAGGCCCTGACTCTTGTGGATGGTGATGGCCCAGGCCAGGCGGAGCGGGAACTGCCGGAACTTGCCCTGCACCTCGGTTTCTATCTCGCGGGTCTCGTCGTTGATTTTATAGCGCACGTTCTCCCACTCGAGGGGCGTCACCTCGATGGGCTCCGCATCGCCGGGACAGAGCACGCTGATGTGGGTGCTGTCCAAGTGGGTGACACGCCCTATGCGGCCGTTGTAGAAGAGATGGTCGGCCGAGGGATCGTTCTTCACGAACATCACCTGGGTGCCCACCTTCAGCTCAAGGCGGTCGCTCGTGGGGTGGGCGTACTCAGGAAAAGTGCCCTCCACCTCGGCTGCGTAGGTGAACGAGGGGGTGGTGAGCTTGCGCAGCTCGGCCTCGTTGCAGTTGTCGGCCAGCCAGTTGTGGGTGGTGAGCCGTATGTAGCCCTCCTCGGGGCGGGGGGCAAAGGCCGGTTGGCAGCGGCTGTTGAGCAGGGACAGTTCGCGCTCGGTGGCCTGCCCGCTGCGCACCACATTGAGCAGCTGCAGGAAGTCGGTATCCTGCTGCCGGTACACGGTCTCCAGTTGGATGGTCACATAGTCCACCTGCGAAAGGGCCTTGGAGCTGAAGAAGTAGGGAGTCTCATAATAGGTGTTGAGCAGAGCCTCCTCCTCGGCGGTCACCACCGGGGTGAGTTGCTGCAGGTCGCCAATCATGAGCAGCTGCACACCGCCGAAGGGCACATGGTGGTTGCGGAACCGGCGCAGCACGGTGTCGACGGCGTCGAGCAGGTCGCTCCGCACCATCGATATCTCGTCGATGATGAGCAGGTCGAGCGAGGCGATGAGGCGCCGTTTCTCACGACTGTACTCGAAGCGGTCTTTTATCTTAGCATTGGGCACATAGGGGGTGAAGGGCAACTGGAAAAAGGAGTGGATGGTGACACCGCCGGCATTGACGGCCGCCACACCGGTGGGCGCCACCACCATGGAGCGCTTGCGCAAGCGCTCCACCACCGTTTTCAGAAAGGTGGTCTTGCCGGTGCCGGCCTTGCCGGTGAGGAAGATGCTCTTGCCAGTGTTTTCCACGAAGTCCCACGCGGTGCGCAGTTCTTTGTTTTCTTGCATACAGCTCTTGGTTTTGTCGTTTCTGCTGCGAAGATACGTTTTTTATTTCAATAAGCAAGAAGAGATAATCAAAAACCGTCTCATCGTTACATGTATTTTCGCATTTGTTACAAGTTGGCGGTTTCAAGTCCTTGTGGCGCTCGGAGGGTTGCCATATTGGTCTAAATTATCTATCTTTGTGAACACTTTTACAACCAACAAACCTTGCAACAAATGAAAGCTACCTGTATGAAAAAAGCCTATACAGCCCTTTGCATCGCCCTGCTGCTGGCCGTGCAGCCCATCGGGGCGCAGTCCTATCAGTCGACCGTGTGCCATGACGACGGCACCGTGACCTTCCAGTACCGGAACGACCATGCCCGCGAGGTGCTCGTCGATGTGCAGTTTGCCGGCCGCCATGCCATGCAGCGCGATGCCGCCGGACTGTGGAGCGTCACTCTGGGACCTGCCGCACCCGACCTCTATCCTTACTGCTTCATCGTCGACGGAGTGAGCATCATGGACCCGCAGTGCGACGGCTACTTCCCCAACGAGGGGTTCAAGAACAGTCTGCTCAGCATACCCAGCCCCACGGGTCCGCTGCTGCACGACGACCAGGCACCGCGCCACGGCACCGTGGAGTACCTGCACTACTACTCGAAGAGCCTCGGCGCCACCAACAACGCCGTGGTCTATCTGCCGCCCAGCTACGGGCTGCCCGGCAATGAGAAGCGCTATCCCGTGTTCTACCTCATCAGCGGCACCACCGACACCGACGAGGTGTACTACAAGGTGGGGCGGGTGAACTACATCCTCGACAACCTGCTGGCCGAGGGAGCCGCACAGGAGATGATTGTGGTGCTGCCTTACGGCAATCCCTACAAACTGCTCCCCGTGCAGCCCGAGATAGCCGGCGTGCCGCAGACGCAGTTCGGCAACGATGTGTTCAGCCTCGACCTGCTCAACGACCTCATGCCCCTCATCGAGCGTCAGTACCGCACCATCGCCGACCGCGACCATCGCGCCATAGGCGGTTTCTCCAGAGGCGGCAATCAGGCGCTGATGAACGGACTGAGCCACCTGGACCGTTTCTCCTATCTCTGCTCCTACAGTTCGTTCACCACGACCGACCTGCCTGCCGTCTATGACCATGCCGACGAGACCAACAGCAAGATTCATCTGTTCTGGCTGGGAGTGGGAACCGACGACTTCCTCTACGGCACAGCCCGCGACTACATGGAGTTTCTCGACAAGAAAGGCATACGCTCCGTGAAGGAGTTCACCCACGATAAGTTCGGACACACCTGGATGAACGCCCGCTACTTCCTCGACAAGACCTTGCGTCTGCTCTTCAACGAGAAGGCTTCCGCCGAGGCCATGCGCCACGGGCAACCGGCACTGGCCGCCACCGGAAAGGAACAGCAGTTCACCCCTGGGGTGATGGCGCGCCTCTTTCCCAAACCCATCATCTCGCCCGAATACACCGCAAACGGCATCATCTTCCGCTTCAAGGCACCCGATGCCAAGGAGGTGCTGCTCAGCTCGGAACTGACCGCCCGGCCCCAGGTCATGCAGAAAGACGCCGACGGGGTGTGGACGCTTTCTCTCGACGGACACAAAGACCGGCCCTTCACCTACTGCTTCGTGGTGGACGGCACGCCCGTGGCCGACCCCAACAACATGTACCTGTCGCCCGCCAAGGGGTTCAAGCCCAGCATCGCCCTCCACACGGCCAGCCGCTACCACTTCGCCTCGATGGGCGAGGAGGTGAGGCACGGCACCGTGAGCTACGACCTGCAGAACGGCGAGGCCTGGTACCGGCCGGCAACCGACTGCGCCGATGCACCCGTTGTCCAACTGGTGCCCGGCCGCGGCGACACCATGGAGAGCTGGTTCAAAGTGGGCGGTGCCGACGCACTGGCCGACCGCCTCATCGCCGAGGGCAAGACGCGGCCCTGCTGCCTGACCACCAGCGCACTGCCCCACGCGGGCAGCACCGCTGTACACACGCTGAAAGCCGACGACTACCCCACATGGGCCGAACGGCAGGCCGCTCTCGAAAAACTGCTGCTGAATCTGAAATAAAACCAACCTGACATAAAACGACCGTTATCATGAAACGTACTTTTTCTGCCTGTATAGCCACCCTCTGCCTGATGGCGCTGCCGCTCAGCACAGCCGCCAAAGGCAGCATCGCGTTCGACACCTATGAGTGGGACTTCGGCACGCTCAGTGCCATGCGGGGGGCCGTGTGCCACCGTTTCACATTGACCAACCATTCCGACCATGCCGTACGCATAGGCCGCGACATACCCAGCTGTGAGTGTGTGCAGGCCCTCTACCCCACCGAGCCCATCGCTCCGGGCAATACAGCCCAGGTGATGGTGGTGATGGACCCCGCCCATGCGCTCGGCAACACCTACCGCCATGTGGAGCTCCTCGACACCGAGGGCAAGACGCTCGGTGCGCTGAGCGTGAAAGCCGTGGTGAACGACACACCCGCACAAGGCAAATACCCCTTCCAGGACCCCACCCTCTCGAATGAGGAGCGGGTGGAGAACCTGCTCTCCCTGCTCACCCCGGAGGAGAAAGTAGGACTGATGATGAACAAGTCGGTGTCGGTAGACCGCCTCGGCATCCCTTCCTACAACTGGTGGAGCGAGGCGTGCCACGGCGTGCGCCAGGGCGGTTATACCGTCTATCCGCAACCCATCGGCATGGCGGCCGCCTTCGACGCACAGATGGTGTACGATGTGTTCAGCACCGTGTCGGACGAGGCACGGGCCAACTGGAACCGTTCCGACCACAACCAGTTTGGCGTGCCCATGGGCACCATCTACTACCCCGGCAACCCCGAACTCACCTTCTGGTGCCCCAATGTGAACATCTTCCGCGACCCGCGCTGGGGACGCGGACAGGAAACCTGCGGCGAGGACCCCTACCTCAATGCCGTGCTGGGCGTGCAGACCGTGCTGGGCATGCAAGGCAATGACAGCCGCTATTACAAGACGCATGCCTGTGCCAAGCACTATGCCGTGCACAGCGGTCCGGAACCCCTGCGCCACACCTACAACGCTTCGGTGTCGATGCGCGACCTCTGGGAGACCTACCTGCCGGCCTTCAAAGCGCTGGTGAAGAAAGGCAATGTGCGCGAGGTGATGTGCGCCTACAACCGCTATGAAGGAAAGCCCTGCTGCACCAGCGACCGGCTGCTCGTAGACATCCTGCGCCGCAAGTGGGGCTACGACGGTATCGTAGTGACCGACTGCGACGCCATCAACAACTTCTACACCAAGGGACAGCACGAGACACACCCCGACGCTCTCTCGGCATCGGTCGACGCCGTGCTCAACGGCACAGACCTGGAGTGCGGCAAGGTGTTCATGGTGCTCACCGAGGCGCTGAAAAAGGGGCTGATCAGTGAGGAGACACTCGACGGTCACCTGCGCCGGACGCTCATGGGACGCTTCGAACTGGGCATGTTCGACCCCGCCGACAGGAGTCCGTGGGCCTCGTTGGGCGAGGACGTAATCAGCAGCGAGGACCACAACGCACTGGCCGTGGAGGCCGCACGCAAGTCGATGGTGCTGCTGCACAACAACGGTGTGCTACCGCTCTCCTCCCAACTGCGCACCCTGATGGTGGTGGGTCCCAATGCCGACGACGCCGCCATGCTCAACGGCAACTACGGCGGCACCCCCACCCGGGCTCATACCCACTCACTGCTCGACGGACTGAAAGCGGCCCTACCCCACACCCGCATCATCTACCACAAGGCCTGCGAACTGACCGACGAATACAACACCCTGCCGCACCTGCAGGACTTCAACGACGGCAAGGGCATGCTGGTGGAATTCTTCAACAACAAGCAGTTGAACGGGGAACCGGTAAAGACCGGCTATTACAAAGAGCTCAGCTTCTCCACCTTCGGGGCTTGGGGATTCGCCGAGGGCGTGGACAACGACAACCTCTCCGTGAGGCTCTCCGGACAGTTCAAGGCTTCCTTCAGCGGCGACCTGAAATACACCGTGACGACCGACAACGGCTATGTGCTGCGGGTGAACGGCGCCGTGGTGGAGGAGGCACAACCTTCGCAGCGGCGCGGCGGCTTCTTCAACCGGCAGGTGGAGTATAAGTCGATTCCCGTGGTGGAGGGACAGACCTACGACATCAGCGTGGAGTACCGCCGCGGCAACGGCAACTTCGCCGTGCTGCACGCCGACTTCTGCGAGCGCCACCTGGCCGACTTCACCCAGTTGGCCGATGAGGCCCGGCAGGCCGACGCCATCATTGTGATAGGCGGCATCTCCGCCCAACTGGAGGGCGAGGGAGGCGACAAGGCCGATATCGAACTGCCCAAGGTGCAGCAGCGCCTGGTCAGGGCCATGCACGCCACCGGACGGCCTGTGGTGCTGGTCAACTGCTCCGGCTCGGCCATCGCCTTCGGCAGCATAGAGGGGCAATACGACGCTCTGGTACAGGCCTGGTATGCCGGGCAGGGTGGCAGCCAGGCACTGGCCGATGTGCTCCTGGGCCGCTACAACCCGAGCGGCAAACTGCCCGTGACCTTCTACGCCTCGAACAACGACCTGCCCGACTTCCTCGACTACAGCATGGAGGGCCGCACCTACCGCTACTTCCGGGGCACACCGCTCTACGCCTTCGGCTATGGGCTGTCGTACACCCGCTTTGCCTACGGCAAGGGCAAGCTATCGCGCAAGAGCATGCGCACCGACGGCAGTGTGACCCTCACCGTACCGGTGACCAATACCGGCGGGCGCGAGGGCGATGAGATTGTACAGGTGTATGTCAAGGCGCTCGACTATCCCGAGGCTCCCGTCAAGGACCTGAGAGGTTTCCAGCGCGTCCACCTCAAGGCGGGCGAGACCGCCAAGGCTGTCATCACACTCACCGGCGAGTCGTTCGAATACTATGACCCCAGCATCGACGAACTGTCGACCCGCAAGGGCCGCTACCAGATACTCTACGGCAGCTCCTCGCGCGAGAGCGACTTGCAGTGCCTCGACTTCGTGGTGAAATGATACGGCTGCACCTGCTGCCCATTCTATCTGAAGGTGTGTTCTAATGCTTTAGAGCACACCTTCAACGTTTTTCACCTTGTCGGATTATACAAAACTGACAAAATCCAAGGTAAAAACAGAAAGATGAACAGACGCATGGCCCTATGTGCATGGCACTCTTGAAAACTATTTAGACAGACGTGCCTATTTCTCAAATATTTATCGTAATTTTAGATAAGTTACTCGGCACTCTGCAATGTGAAGAAAAATTCTTTTTTTTTTCTTCTCATTGCTCTCGTTTTTTCGTAACTTTGCACCGAATATGCGTTGTTGTCTCAACACGCATATAATCCAATAAAGCCAAAGAACCCCAAAACAATGAAAACAACTACCAAAAAGTATCTACTATCCATCCTCGTTGCTCTCTGCACACTCACCGTCACCGCCCAGGTGCCCGCCTTTCCCGGCGCTGAGGGCCACGGACGCTATGTGACCGGCGGACGCGGAGGCAAGGTAATCCATGTGACCAATCTCGACGACAGCGGCCCCGGTTCATTCCGTGCGGCCGTCAACGGCTCTTCGAAGAAAATCATCGTCTTCGATGTGGCCGGTGTCATCGCCCTGAAGAGCGACCTCACCATCGGCAACAACACCACCATAGCCGGACAGACGGCTCCCTACCCCGGTATCACGCTGCGCTACCGCACCGTACGCCCGGGCGCCAACAACATCATCCGCTTCATACGCATACGACGCGGACAGGAAAAGGATGTGAACGACGGGGCCGACGCCATCTGGCAGCGCGAGAAAAACGGCATCCTGATAGACCACTGCTCCTTCAGCTGGTGTATCGACGAGGTGGCCTCCTTCTACGACAACAACAACTTCACCATGCAGTGGTGCACCATAGCAGAGAGTCTCACCAACGCCGGACACAACAAGGGTGCCCACGGCTACGGCGGCATCTGGGGCGGCAAACTGGCCTCCTTCCACCACAACTTCCTGCTCCACATGCAGAACCGCACACCGCGCTTCAACGGTGCCCGCTACCAGTGGAGCGGCTACAAGAACAACTCGGAATACAACACCTATCATTGGGACAACTATGTGCAGGCCGAGATTGTGGACTTCCGCAACTGCGTGCTGTACAACTGGGGCACGGGCGGCTGCTACGGCGGCCCCGGCGGCGGATACATCAACATGGTGAACAACTACTACAAAGCCGGTCCGGCCACGAAGAACAAGACTCGCGTGACACAAGTGACCGTGGGCGCATCGGGCAACTCCACCCCCAACGCACTCATCGGCATGACCAGCCGCTACTATATCAACGGCAACTATGTGGCCGCCGCCAGCACACCCGAGAACTACGACTGGAAGGGTGTGGTGTACGACAACGGCACCTTCACCATCGACGGTGAGCGCTACAGCAAAGACAAGAACCACATGTACGGCGAAAACG
>CACYUZ010000082.1:0-10351 GCA_902777645.1 uncultured Prevotellaceae bacterium
CAACCATCAATTTGTGACCTGAAACGTTTGAATCAAGAAAAACGCATGAATAACAGAACTTTGAGCTATGTCTCATCCTGCAAAATGAGCTATAGGTCGTTTTTTCGAGCTTATTTCACTACCACTTTCCTGCCGTTGTGCAGGTAGAGGCCTTTTTGGCGGGGCTGGCTGATGCGCAGGCCGCCCAGCGTGTACCACCCTTCATGCTGCTTTTCTGTCACTGTCTCCTCAATACCGGTGACATCCTCATCTTCAGCCAGGCTGAAAGTATTGATTTGATGGTCGGTGATAAACTTGGTGGGAATCTGCAGATACGCCTTGTTGGGACCGAAGGTGCCTCCTGTGGTGGGGTTGAAGCCATCGGCGGTAAGAACGAAGTTGGTATATTCGCCGTCGGTGGGTTGCAGGGTGATGGCACTGATTACCGGCTTGAGCAGATTGGCGAAACAGTTGCCCACCTCTTCGGAGAAGGCCACGTGGTAGGTGCCCGGTGCGCCTTTCACGATAAGACCGGTTTTGGCCGCTACGGTGCGGTCCTCGCAGATGGCGTTGCCGCCGGCTTTGAGCAGGCTCACCAGGCCGTTGGTGTAATAGGTGGGCACTACATAGGCCACGATGTCGGCTGCATTGCCTTCATCATCAGTCACCTGGCTGAAGTCGAGCGCCTTGTCGCTGGCATAGGTGGCATAGCCGCTCTCGCCAATCGTGATGGTGGCGTCGGTGGCCGTTTCTACCTCATAGGTTATCTCGATGTAGGAGAGGTAGAGGGCAACAGTAGAGCTTTGTTCTAATTTCACTTTTATAGTACCCATTGCTGCATTGGTATTGGTGAAGTAGAAATTCTCTACACTATTACTTAAAGATGCACTTCCCAATACCTCATCTCCTATACTTACAGATACAGTTCCATTGATATTTTTCGCACCTGAAGCACCCACACTGATTTCTTTTACTTTGTAGGCAATGTCATTTGTGCTTAGTTCAAAAGATTCTGCAGATTTTTTAGCACTTCCAATTTGAAGGGGGGTGTTCCCAAAGTAAATATTACCAGGGGTGGCCCAAGTTGCATCAAAATTCCAAGTCAAGGACTCCCCGCCGTTGACATCAGAGAAAACAAGTGGTGAATTGTAGTTGGATTCAGTAATGTCGCCATACACAAAATTGTGTCGCCATGTCACTTTCTGTACATTTTGGGCAAAAACCGTGCTCACATAGCAGCATAGGGTGAGCAAAAGACATGATATAAGTGCTTTTTTCATGTTGATTGTTTGGTTTGGTTGATTTTATGCCACAAAAATATGCAAAAATGTGAATGTTTCAAAAAAAAATGTCGAAAAAGTTGCCACTTTTGCATGTAGAGTCTGTATGTTATGCTTTTTCTCGCCGTTTTGTGGCCGTAATAGACCATGCTGCTCAGTTTATATACCAAAAGAAGAAAAATACGACTTTTCTTCTCCATGCACTGCTTTATTTGTAACTTTGCAGACGCAATGCGACTCACCCAGAAAAGCGAATCGATGCTGGAGCTTATCCGTAGCGGTAAGCCGATGACTACCAGCGACAAACTCAACCTGATTGTCTTGTTGAGCATTCCCTCCATCCTGGCACAAATCACCAGTGTGGTGATGTTCTTCATCGACCAGGCCATGGTGGGACATCTGGGCACCAATGCCTCAGCAGCGGTGGGACTTGTGGAGACCACCACCTGGCTCTACGGCAGTATGACAGGTGCCGCCTCGATGGGTTTCTCTGTGCAGGTGGCGCATTTCATCGGGGCCAACGACTTCTTGAAGGCCCGACAGGTGTTCCGCCACGGCCTCATGGCCACCATGGCGCTCACCTTGATTCTTACTCTTTCGGCGGTGTGCATCGCTCAGCCCTTGCCCTATTGGCTGGGCGGCAAGGCCGATATCGCCGGCGACGCCTCGGCCTACTTCCTCATTTTCTCCCTGGCCGGCCCCTTCTTCCAGTTGGCCGGTATCTGTGCCGCCATGCTCAAGTGCTCGGGCAACATGGTGATACCCAGTGTGGTGAGCATTTTGGAGTGTGTGCTCGACGTGGTGTTCAACTATTTCTTCATCTACCAGTTGCACCTCGGTGTGAAGGGTGCGGCCATGGGCACGGCACTCTCCATCCTTATCGGAGCCGCCATCTTAGTGTGGTTTGCCGTGTTCCGCAGCGACATCCTCTCCCTGCGCCGCAAAGACGAGCGGTTCCGCCTGGAGTGGAGTTACCTGCGCAATGCCTTGAAGATAGGTACGCCCATGGCGGCGCAGTCGGTGCTCATGAGCGGTGCCCAGATTGTGAGCACGCTCATCGTGGCCCCGCTGGGCAATGTGGCCATCGCCGCCAACACACTGGCCATCACGGCCGAGAGTCTGTGCTATATGCCCGGCTACGGTATCGGTGAGGCCGCCACCACCCTTGTGGGGCAGAGCATCGGCGCCGGACGCACCTCGCTCTGCCGCAGTTTCGCCTGGATGACGGTGGGCAGCGGCATGCTCATCATGGCCCTGATGGGAGCGGTGATGTTCTGGCTGGCCCCCGAGATGATGGGGCTGATGACCCCCGTAGAAGAAGTACGCATGCTTGGAGCACAATGTCTGCGCATAGAGGCTTTCGCCGAACCGATGTTCGCCGCCTCTATCGTGGCTTTCAGTGTGTGTGTGGGAGCCGGCGATACCTTCAAACCCGCCATGATGAACCTGGCCTGCATTTGGTTTGTAAGACTCTCGCTGGCCTATTGGCTGGCCGCCGACTATGGTCTGCGTGGCGTATGGATAGCAATGGCTATCGAACTCTGCCTCAGAGGGCTGCTTCTGCTGGGCAGATTGTGGCGCGGGCATTGGATGACGACCCTCACACAGCAGTCTGCCCAGTAGCGGCTACAGTTGCGCCACCCGTGCCTGGGCGGCGTCGAATTCTTTCTCCAGCGTGGCCATGATGTCGGCCACACTCTTTATCTCTTTCACGGCAGAGGCTATCTGCCCAATCTCCAACTCTCCGTTCTCCACATCGCCCTCGAAGATGCCGCGCTTGGTGGCAGCCTTGCCCAGTATCTGGCGCAGGTCCTCTACGGCGGCGCCTTCCTTCTCTGCCTCCAGGATGCGGCTGTAGAGCGCGTTCTTCACCAGGCGGGTGGGGGAGATGAGTTTCAGGGTGAGCATGGTGTCGCCCTCCTCGAGCGTGGTGCAGCGCTGCTTGAAGGCATCCGATGCGCTGCTCTCCTGCGATAGGGCGAAGAGCGTGCCTATCTGCACACCCTCGGCACCCAGTGCCATGGCTGCCAGCATGGCCTCGCCCGAGCCAATACCGCCGGCGGCGATGAGGGGCAGGGAGGTGGCGGCGCGTACCTGCGGGATGAGGGTCAGCGTGGTGGTCTCCTCACGGCCGTTGTGACCGCCGGCCTCGAAACCCTCGGCCACCACGGCGTCGACACCGGCCTCCTCGCATTTGCGGGCAAACTTCGAACTGCTCACCACATGGGCCACCTTCATGCCGGCCTCGTGCAGACGGGCGGTGTACTTCTTCGGACTGCCCGCTGATGTGAACACAATTTTCACGCCCTCCTCGATGAGGATGTCGATGAGGCGGTCTATCTCAGGATACATGAGCGGCACGTTCACACCCCAGGGCTTCTGGGTGGCGGCCTTCATCTTGCGTATGTGCTCCACGAGGGTCTCGGGGTGCATGCTGCCCGCGCCGAGCAGACCCAGTCCGCCGGCGTTGCTCACTGCTGCGGCCAGTCGCCAGCCGCTTATCCATACCATACCGCCCTGAATGATGGGGCGCTCTATGCCAAACAATCGGGTTATTCTGTTCTCTTTCATAGTGATAGTGGTGTTTTGGCAGCGAAGTTACGCATTTTGCCGCAAAAACAGGGCATGCAGAGCCGTTTTTTAGTCTGCTTGCCCCGTTTTTGCGGGTTTCCGGTGGGTGGAAGCGGATGCTACTGTTCCCTCCAGGCTTTTTCTATGTCTTCTATGCCTATGCCGAGCAAGTGCATCTGCCGGAACACTTCTGGCAGTGTCAGCCGCATAAATGTAGCGGTATGCTCACCTTGATACTGAAGTTGCGTCCCATGTTGTAGATGCCGGTGCGGCCCGTAACGGGATTCACGGCGGCATATTTCAGCCGGCTCAGATGACTCTGGTAGGTACGGTCGGTCAGATTCTCGGCATTGAGCATGATGGTGCACAGGGTGCGGTGGCCGTTGCGTATGTCGGTGCCGGCCGATGCGCTGAGCAGGGTATAAGAGGGAGTGGCCGTCTCGGTGTCGTCGGCACCATAGAAATGGTCTTGCCGCAGATGGCACTCCAGACCCAGTTTTACGAATGTGTTGTTCAGTATTTTCCCGTCGCGCACCAGGTCGAGGCTCAGCTCCGAAGTCCATCTGGGTGCCGGGGTAAAGGGCAGGTACTTGCGGTCGACCGGCTGATGGCGCAATGCGGCGTTCACATACGAGAAAGTGTTCTCGAAGTGCAGCGGCTCGACGGGGTGGATGTCTACACTCACCTCGCCACCCCAGAGGCGTGCGTCGCCCTGGGTGAACTGATACACCGGCAGTTCGTCAATCTCCTCGCCCGCCATGCGGTGGGCAAAGGTGAAATGCTGGATGAGATTGGCGAACACCGACACCTGTGCCGACACCATGGGTGAGTTGAAGTCGTAGCCGGCATCGGCCTGCCAACTGTACTCCGGACGCAGGTTGGGGTCGCCCTTCTCATAACGGAAGGTGCCCTCATGTTCGCCTTTGGAGCCCAGTTCGCTCAGATTGGGCGCCCTGAATCCGCGTGCTATGTTGAGTCGTAGCTGCGACTGGCTGTTGAAGGCATAGACGGCGCCTATGCTGCCGGTGAGGGCGTTGAAGGTGCGTGAGAAGCGACCGAAGAGGTCTTCATGGGCGAAGGAGTGCAGGTGTCGGCGGTCCACGCGCAGGCCACCGCTCATGTTCCATCCGCCGAGTTGCCGGCTGGCGGTGGCGTAGGCACCGATGTCGTTGAGCACATAGGCCGGTATGAGTGCCTCCTCGCCCTTGTTGAGTGAGCGTTGCCACATGCCTCCGATGCCGGCAGCCAGTCGCCACATCGGGTTCTGCTGCAGGGTGTAGCGCAAGTCGTAGCTCAGGGTGTGGAGCATGAAGTCGAGTCCGCTCACCTCAGGTTCCGCCACCTCCTCAAATTCCTGCCGGCGGTTGTGCTGGTAGCCCACGATGAGTTTGAGTGTGCCGTCGCCGATGTAGGCGGAATGGTCCCACACGGCCTTATAATGATGTATCTGCTGATAGGGGAATCCATGGCCGTAGGTGGTTAGGTCATGGTGCGAGGCGATGGCCTCGCCCTCCTCGCCGTCAGTGTACACCGGCTTGAGAAATTGTCCCGTCTCTTCGTCGCGTTCGCCCTCCACCATGCCCGGTGTGAAGTGATAGTAGCTCAGGGTGAGGTGGCTGAAACCCCATTGGCGGTTCATTCCCACCATGCCCCGCAGTGCCTGCTCGCGCATCTGGCTGCCCAGCACATAGTCGTCGTAGGCATTCTTGTAGGCGTGTGCCATCTTGCCCGAGTAGCGCAGGTCCCACACGGTGCCCTGCTGGTTGCCGCCCGTCTGCAGCGAGTAGGCCCACAGACCGTTGTTGGTCTGGTATTCAGTGCTCACATTGCCCACCGTCAGTCCGGCCGCCAGGGTGGGGTTGGCGTGCATGATGACCACGCCCGCCATGGCATCGGAGCCGTACATGAGCGAGGCGGGACCTTTCAGTATCTCGATGTGCTGCACGCTCTGTGCGTCGACCTCTATGCCGTGCTCGTCGCCCCACTGCTGGCCCTCCTGGCGTATGCCGTCGGCCACGGTCACGATGCGGTTGTAGCCCAGGCCGCGTATCACGGGTTTGGAGATGCCGCTGCCGGTGGTGATTTGTGCGATGCCCGGTTTGTGTGCGATGGCGTCGATGATGTTGGTGGATGCGGTGGTGAGCAGTTCGCGGTGGCTCACGATAGAGACGGGGGTGGGCGACTCACGGGTCAGGGTGCCGCCGGTGATGCCCGTCACCACCACCTCGTCAATCATGGCGTTGCTCTCCTGCATGGTGAAGTCGGCCTGTGTGGTGGTAGTGAGGTCTATCTGCTGTATGATGGTCTGATGGCCCACGTAGCTCACCTGCAGAGTGATGTGCTTGGCGGGCAGCTCCTCGAAACGGTAGCGGCCGTCGGTGTCAGTCACGGCGGTTTTGCTCAGTTCGGCTATGTGGAGGGTGACGCCGATGAGGGGTTCTCCGTTGACGGCGTCGGTCACCCGGCCCGAGAGATGGGTGAGCCGGGGTGCTGCGGTCAGTGCCGGTTCGGCCAGCACCTGTGTGCCCAGGCAGCATGCCAGGCACACCAGGATGGTATGCAATAATTTCATTCTGATTCTGCGGTTGATGAATAAATGTGCTGATGCGCCCGATTCCATGGCGGTCATGGAATCCGGTGATAGGAAAAAACCTCAAATCATACCAGCACGGGAGGTGCGCGGGGAATCAGAATGCCTGCGGTGTGCAGGACAGGGGCGGCCGTGGCACAGACAAGGGAAGTGGTGTGGCTGTCGGCGGCGTAGAAAGTAAAAACGGATGGGGTGGAGAGAAAGGGCAGCGTCTGAAACTCGCAGAGTACGCAGTGGTCCAAGCACACGGTGGCGCTCACGATGTGGCTGTGATGCACATGATGCAGACAGTCCTGGCAGTCGGCCATGGCGGGGTGCTCACCGCGGTGCGTATGCAGCACGGAGAAGAACATCATCGGTAGGAATACCGACAACAGCAGCCAGGCGTAGCGTTTGCGTCTCAGGTCTATGCTCATGTGTTACCCTTTTTCTGCCTGCAAAGGTAATGCAAAAAAAGGGAAAAAAGATTCTTCCACTGTCCGTCGAGAGAGGATTTAACAGATGTTGTGAAAATAATGTAATCTACTTGTAGACATAAAACCTTTCCGGATGTGCCCAAATAGTGAAATTCCCCATTTTGCAACATTTTATTCATAATTAGAAACGATGTTTTACTTGCGTTTTATTACCTTTGTGCCCGAATTATTAACAAACTACAATAAAAAGAGTTCAGCATGAGAAAAATTACCCTTTTATTTGCTGCATTACTTATGGCAGCCGTTTCCTACGCACAGCGGCCTTATGGCAACATAGATGATGTGGAGCAGCATCCCTATCTCAAGCAGCGTGTGGTGAAAGATGCCGGCAACCTGAAATTGCCGCAGAAAGACTTTACGCCCAAAAGAGCCATGCGCGATGTGGTAGACGGGCAAGAACCCATCTTCGATCAGCCAGAGGGCGAACTGATGCTGATGCGCCGTTCGGGTACGGACTATCTGCCTGTATATGGATCGCCCGCCCCGGCCGACTATACAGAGAAAGGCACCTATGTGGTGAAGGGCACCGACGGTTGCTACTATTTCAAAAACATTGTGACCAACATGTGCAACGGCGGCACCTGGGTGAAGGGCACCGTCGACGACGGCATCATCGAGATAGAGACCGGACAGATATCCTGCCAGCTGTGGTATTACGATGTGCTTTACACCTATGTGCTCTTCGCACTGCACGAAGTAGAGGCCACCGGCACCGACTGGCAGGGCAACGAGTATACCTATACGACCTATGATATCGACTGGGATATGGACAAAATCATGTTGAAGATAGAGGACGACGGTACCATCACCTCGCTCGATGACAAGGTGATGGTGGGTGCCGTGCAGAGCGACGACCTCGTATGGCCCGGCTACGGCGACATCAACAGCACCTTCTATCCTTTCGACGAGACTCCGCAGGCACTGCCCGAGAATCTGCAGATGGAAAGCTATGTGATGTCCTACTCGCCCTATCTGAGCGATGTGTCTCAGAATCAAGTGCAGGCAGCCATCTCCGGGGATAAGTTTTATGTGACAGGTTTCTCGGCCCACTATCCTGACATGTTCGTGACACTCGACATAGAAGGCGACAAGGCCGTGCTGAAGAACAACCAGTTTGTGGGTGTCGACCCGCAGTACAGCACACTCGACTATGTGAAAGCCTGCTCTTACTGGGTTGAGGAAGACGAGTGGGGATGGAAAACCATCTTCACCGAGGAGAAAGACCAGACAGAATTTGCTTACGACTCTGCGAACAAGCGGTTCACCAACGAAACTGAGGGCTTTGTGCTCAATGCTGGTAAGAACAGCGGCATCTCCTCGCATGAGACCTATCTGCAGCCCTCCTTCTACTACTTCGAGGAGAAACCCGCAGTGCCTGCCAATCCTGAATGGATGGGACTCGGTGCCTACAACGAGGAGTGGGGCTATGGCTGGGCGCAGTTCCATATCTATGCTACCGATGTGGACGGTTCTTATATCATACCCGACAAACTCTTCTACCGTGTCTACCTCGACGGTGAGTTGGCCACTATCGACACCGAATTCATTCCCACTCTTGATGTGGAGCCCATGACCGATGTGCCCTACGCCTACAGCTGCTACGACATTGTGGCCAGCGGCGACATCCACGTTCTTTATTACCACAAGGGCGGTTTCAACACCATCGGCGTACAGGCTGTCTACAAGGGCGGCGGCGAGGAGCGTGTCTCTGAAATCGTCACCTTTGAGGACCCCAACGGCATCCATCAGGTGGCCGACGGGCAGCAGGCAGAGAGCATAGCCTACTTCGACCTTTCCGGTCGCCGTCTCACGGCACCTGCCAAGGGCCTTTGCATACGGGTGGCCACCCTGAGCGACGGTACGGTGAAAACATCGAAAGTGATGGTAAGATAATCCGTACGCACACCATTTTCATATTCCATAATGGCGAGGGCCTGCAACGCGATGCTGCAGGCCCTCGCCCTATAGTTGGGCACAATAATATAATGATGTGATGATGTCAGTTTCTCTGTCTCACGGCCTCGAAGAGCAGGATGGCGGCACTCACCGACACATTGAGCGAGTCGAGCCGTCCCAACATGGGTATGCGGATATGGGCATCGGCGGCCTTGCGCCAGCTGTCGGTGAGCCCGGTCGACTCCGTGCCCATCACGATGGCGGTGCCCTGCCGCATGTCGGTGTCGTAGTAGAGATGCGAGGATTGCAGTTGGGCGGTCAGGATGCGTATGCCGTGCTCCTTGAGAAAGCGGATGCAGGCTTCGGAGGTGCAGGCCACGCAGGGAACGGTGAACAGGGCACCGATAGAGCTGCGTATCAGGTTTGGGTTGTAGAGGTCGGTAAGCGGGTCGCACACCACCACGGCGTCGGCATGGGCGGCATCGGCGCTGCGCAGCACGGCTCCCAGGTTGCCGGGTTTCTCCACGCTCTCCAGCACCACGATGAGGGGATGCTCGCTCAGTGTGAGGTCCTCCAGGGCCAGCGGGCGTTCTCTCACCTCGGCCACGATGCCTTCTGTGGTGGCGCGGTAGGCAATCTTGGCGTAGAGGTCGGCTGTCACCTCATAGCAGGCGCACTGCTGGGCTTTCACCCCAGCCGGCAGTTGCTGGAGCAGGTCAGGGCAATGGAACACAGTGTGCAACTGGTAGCCTGCCTCCAGGCAGTGCTCCAGTTCTCTTACGCCTTCCACCACGAAGAGCCCCTGTGCTCTCCGTTCGGCCGATTTCTTCTGCAGCGCCTGCAGCAGTTTTATCTTCGGGTTCTGTGCGCTCGTTATCTTTTGTCCCAGCATTTTCTGCACTCTACACTCCTCCTAAAACACCACCTTCGAGGTTTTCACAGAGCCGTCGGCCATGGTCTGCCGTTGCAGGCAGATACCCTTGGTAGGCTGTGCGATGCGCTTGCCATCGATGGTGTAGTATTCAATGCTCTTCACCGGGCTGTTGCTCACCGAGGAAATGCCAGCCGGTTTCTGATAGACGGGGTAGTATTCGTCGACGGAGCTCTGGGCGTCGCAGTTGCCTGCCTGCATGATGTGCTCCACCAGCGAGTTGAGGTAAACCTCCAGGTTGCTGTACCACTGGCGGTCGCTGTCGATGGTGTAGAGGGCGGCGTCGCTGGCATCGTTGGGATTCAGACCGTTGGCCAGTTCCCAGTCGTCGGCGATACCGTCTTCGTCGGAGTCGAATCCTGCGGGTCGCTCACCGGTGCCGAAGTTTTCCTCGGTGTAGCCCTCCACGTCGGCCACCAGGTCGATGATGCCCGGCTGTCCGGTCACGGAGCCCGTATAGGTAGCGGTGCCGTTTACGGCCTCGTTGCAGTAGCGCTCGTCCACATTGTCCTTGTAGAGCGATGCGCCGGCATAGCTGGTCACCAGGGTGAAGGCGGCCTCAGCGCAATGGGTGGTCACTTCGCCCTTGGCCGAGGGTTCATCAACCTTGATGCTCACACAGTCCTCG
>CACYUZ010000083.1:0-10229 GCA_902777645.1 uncultured Prevotellaceae bacterium
ACAGAATCTTGCTTTGACTTATGTGCAGTGCGAAGATAATCATCTCACCACACTCGACCTGAGCAAGAATGACAAGTGCACCTATGTTTCTGCAAAGGGCCAAACAAAAGAGGTGGATGCCATTGCTATTGATTTCGAGGGTATTGGTGTAGAGGTGCTTCCCTCTACCGATGGCTCTGTAATCAGCAAAGATATGTTCTCCAATGTGAGTGGTCCCGGCACAAATGCCGAAGAACTGGATTATAAGGAGGTGGATGGCAAGCATTATTTTGTGATTGGCAAGCCGAAAGCCGATACCGACCTTTATGATAAGGTGGTGAAGTATACTTTCAACCCCCAATGCCCGGGTAAGCAGAATGCCGAACTGAAGGTTACGCTCACCACTTATCCTTATGTGATGTATATCAATCCGCTGAGTGCCGACCTTACCGACGGCTTCTACTCCGGCACCATCTATCTCGACTATGATGCCGTTGTTCCCGAGGGCACTGAGGCTTACATTGCCACGGGCATTACCCTGAGCAAGGATGAGATGGTGAAGGATGGTGAGAAAGTGGTGGCTGAGCAGCTCACGATGGTGAAAGTGGCTGATGCCGGTGAGGTGATTCCCGCCAATACGCCCGTATATGTGAAGTCCGCCGAGAATCCTGGTCTCTTCGACTTCGCTCGTAATCTTGATGAACTGGAGCCTGTTGCCATTCCTGAAGGCAATATCTTTGAGGGCACACTCGTTGCCAAGACCGTAGAGGCTAAGTCTGTCCTCACCCTTGGTCGCGAGCAGGAGCAAGGAACGGGTGAAATCGGTTTCTGGCAGTTCACCGGTACTAAGATTCCCGCTCACCGCGTTTACATCGACGCTTCTTTGATGAGCAATGAGAATGGTGCCAACGGCTTCACACTCAACTTCGAGGGTGGCTCCGACGGTATCAACGCTGCCAGCACCGATGCTGCTGTGAAGACCGACAACGCTTGGTATTCGCTCCAGGGCGTGCGCATGCAGGGCGTGCCCGCCGTGAAGGGTGTCTACATCAACAACGGCAAGAAGGTGGTGGTGAAATAATACCACATCTCTTTATATATAATAAGGCGGCAAGTCGCATCCACGACTTGTCGCCTTTTTCTGCCTAAAACAGAATTGGCTCTAAAAAGTATGTTCGTGGCAAAAAAAGCGCTATAATTTGCCACGAACGCACTAAAAATGCCATTCGTGGCAAATTATATAGCCAGCCACATCCTCATAATCTCGATGGGGTGGAGGGCTTTCACGCCGGTGCCGTCGAGTATCTGCTGGCGGCAGGAGGTGCCGGGAGCGGCCACAAAGGTGGGGCGGGGCAGGTCGCGACCCTCTTGCATGGCACGGCGCACGGCGGGGAAGAGCACCAGCTCGCCGATGGCGAGCGAGGTCTTATAGTGTTCTTTCTCATAGCCGAACGAACCGGCCATACCGCAGCAGCCGCTCGGTATGACATGCACCGTGGCGCCCTTGAGCAGCCGCAGCATGGCGGCCGTCTGCTCCACGCCCACAAGGGCCTTCTGGTGGCAGTGGCCGTGCAGCCATATCTCCATGGGCTGTGCCTGGAACATGTCGGGAGTGATGCGGCCGGCGGCCACCTCGCGCATGATAAACTCGTCGTAGAGCAGGGCTCGGGTGCCTAAGGCCTTGGCCTGCTCGCGCAGCCGCGCGGGCACCAGGTCGGGATATTCGTCGCGGAAGGTGAGGATGCAGGAGGGCTCGATGCCTACCAGCACGTCGTCGCCCTGAATCACGGGCGAGAGCAGTTGCACATTCTTCGTGGCCAACTTCTTGGCACGGTGCAGGCAACCCTTGGAGATGGCGGCGCGGCCGCTCTCCACATGGCGCGGCACTACCACCTCGTAGCCTAAATGGGTGAGCAGACTGGCAAAAGCCTGTCCGAGGGCGGGCTCCTGATGGTCGGTGAACTCGTCGGCCAGCAGGTATACCCGGCGGCCGTTGCGGGGGCGCTTATCAGCCGGGCGCGACACACGGGCCACTTCCTGCCGTAGGGTGGTGCGGCTCAGCGTGGGAATGGTGCGCTCGGGGGCGAAGCCCACAAACCATTTTATGGCGGCGGCAGTGGGTTTCCACCGGGCGGCCAGGTTGTAGAAGGGCCATACCCAGTGGCCCAGCGTCTCTATCTGCGACATGCGGGCCACCAGCCAGGAGCGGCGTGGGGTGCCGTGGCGGTCGTAGAGCCACTGCAGCACCTCGGCCCGTATCTTGGTCATGTCCACATTCGAGGGGCATTCCCTACGGCAGCCCTTGCAGGCCAGGCAGGTGTGCAGCATCTCGGCTATCTCTTTCAGTTCGGCGGGGCCTTTCCCCTCCCAGCCGCGGGTGAGCAACTCGCGCAGCACATTGGCGCGGGCGCGCGTGGTCCAGGTCTCATCGCCCGATACCTTGTAGGCGGGACACATAGTGCCGCCCATGAGGGTCGACTTGCGGCAGTCGCCGGCACCGTTGCACTGCTCGATGCTGCACATCAGGGCGTGTACCTGCGAGCGGACGCCGCTGGCGCCCTCCACCCGGCACTCGTCGAAGGCGGCCCGCCAGTTCATCACTGTGCCGTCGGGGCCCATGTCGCGCTCCAGGGCGTAGGGCTGGTTCTCGTCAAAGCGCAGCATGCTGTCCATGGGCAGCGTGTCTACTATCTTGTGCAGGTTGAGCAGACCGTCGGGGTCCCAGCATTGCTTTACCTGGCGCATCAGTTCATAGGTCTCCTCGCCATACTGCAGGCGGATGAACTCACCGCGCAGACGGCCGTCGCCGTGCTCGCCGCTGATGCTGCCGCGGTGCTTCTTTACCAGCAGGGCGGTCTTGGTAGCGATGTCGCGGAACAGCTTGCGGCCTTCGCGCGTCTTCAGGTTCACGATGGGGCGCAGGTGCAGCTCGCCCGTGCTGATGTGGCCGTAGAACACGCAGTGGGCATGCAGACGCTCCAGCATCTGGCGAAACTCGCGCAGATAGGCGGGCAGACGACGCGGGGCCACGGCGGTGTCTTCAATCACGCCCATGGGCTTGGCGTCGCCCTTCATGCCGCCCAGAATGCCCAGACCGGCCTTGCGCAGCGCCCAAACACGGCTCACGTCGGCGCCGTAGACGCGGGTGCACAGATACACCAGCCCGCTCTCCTTGAGATGCCGCTCCAGGGCGTCGGCCTGACGGTCGAGCTCCTCACGGCTGTCGGCACGCAGTTCGCTGATGAGCAGGGCGGCGGGGTCGCCCTCCACGAAGAAACGGTTCTTCTGCTGCTCGGCATTGCCCTTGCTCAGCTGCAACACGTCGCCGTCCATCAGTTCGATGGCGGTGGGGTGGTGCTCCAGTGCCACAAGGTTGGCCTCGAAACTCTTCTCCAGGGCATCGCAGTGGGCGCACACTACCATCAGCTCCTTGGGCGGCAGCGGATCCAGACTCACCTTCATCTCGGTGACGAAGGCCAGGGTGCCCTCGCTGCCGGCAATGAGGCGGCACAGGTTGATGCGGCCCTCGGCCACCGTGGGGTCGGCGGCAGAAGGGGTGATGTCGGCTATCACCTCGTCGATGGCGTAGCCACAGCTCCGGCGGCGCAGTTCCTTGTCGGGATAGGTCTCGTCGATGAGCTGACGGGTGGCGGGGTCGAGCGCCCAGCCTATCAGTTGGGCGTAGATGCGCTCAATAAGGCTGCCGTGGTCGGATTTTTTATAGAAACCGGAGCCGAAGCGGGTCTCCAGCTCGGTGATGGTATACTCTTTCAGCACCTCTACCGTGCCGTCGGTGAGCACGGCGGTGGCCTCAAGGGCATGGTGGCGCGTGCTGCCGTAGACGAGCGAGTGGGTGCCGCACGAGTTGTTGCCCAGCATGCCGCCCAGACAGCAGCGGTTGCTCGTAGAGGTCTCCGGACTGAAGAACAGACCGTAGGGCTGCAGGGCAAGGTTCAGCTCATCGCGCACCACACCGGGCTCCACACGGGCCCATCGCTCTTCGACGTTGATTTCCAAGATGTGGTTCCAGTGGCGGCTGATGTCGGCCACGATGCCCGGTCCCACCACCTGCCCGGCAATGCTGGTGCCGCCGGCGCGGGGTATCAGGTGGGTGTGCTTGTCGCGCGCCGTCTGCAGCAGTTGCTGCACATGGTCCACGCGCTCGGGATAGGCCACCCCGTAGGGTATCTCGCGGTAGACGGAGGCATCAGTAGAATAGGCTATCTTGTGGATGCTGTCGGTATAAATCTTCATGAGTGCGGAACGAAAAAGGTGGTTCAAAAATTGGCGTATTTCCTCAGCCCGTGGCTGATGTACCACACCATATAATATAAGGAGGCGGGTATACTCAGTCCCACATAGCGGTAGGTGCGCCAGTTCATGCGCATCGACTTCCATTTGTTGCCCGTGCGGGCGTTAGTAGTGAGGCGGTAGGTAATCATGGGCTCGTCGATGCCAAAGGCGGTGTATCCGTCGCGCAGCAGGCGCAGCCAGCAGGCGTAGTCTTCGTGCACATGGTCGGAGATGACTTCATAGCGCTGGAAAAGTTCTTTTCTGATGAGGGTGCTCGAGTTGGGAATGGCGTTGTGTCGCAGCAGCGTGCGATACACAATCTGTTTCGGGGCATGCTGCACCCAGTTTACCAGGCGGCCGTCGTCGTAGATGAACAGCGAGCCGGTGAAGATGAGGTCGCCCCCTGTGGCCTCCTGATGGCGCACCTCGCGCTCCAGCTTGTCGGGACGCCACAGATCATCGCTGTCGAGAATGGAAATCCATTCCGCACGGGCATGCTCCACCCCGTCGTGGCGGGAGTGCGCCACCCCCATGTTGCGGGCATGAGAGAGCAGCACGATGCGGTCGTCGTGGAAAGACTGCACCACCTGTACGGTGCGGTCGGTGGAATGGTCGTCAATCACTATCAGCTCATAGTGGCTATAGGTTTGCGACAATACCGACTCTATGGCCGCTCCTATCGTGCGCTCGGCATTGTAGGCGGCCATAATGATGCTTATAAACGGGTTGTTCATGCCCTTTTTACGTATTTCAGCCCAAAAATACGAATATTTGTTGAATGCTGAAAGAAAACACTCCGTTTTTCGGTTTCTCGGCGTTTTTTTCCTATCTTTGGACATTCAATTGATTACTACCCCTTACCACCGAGATGATGACAAATCTATTCCTACTATCTCACCCTGATGCCCGGCGAGACACGAAAGGTGACCGTGACATGGCGGAGGGAGGATAAAAACGCCCCTCTTGCTCAGCGGAGCAGGAGGGGCGTTTCTTATCTAAATGGTGCCTTAGCGGCAGATAATCTTCTCGGTTCTGGTTTGCCCGTCGGCGCCGGTGGTGCGGCGGATGTACAGACCGCGGCCGGGCTGCGATACGCGGCGGCCCTGCAGGTCGTACCATGCCTCACGCTCCAGGGCGGCGGGAGCGGCGGTGATGCCCGAGGTGGAGAGGGTGGTGAACTGCAGCTCGTCGGAGAAGAGCGAACTCGTCAGTCCGTCGGTGGCCAGCGCCATCACCTTGCAGTGGTAGGTGCGGCTGCGCTCCAGGCCCTCGAGCCGATACTGGGTCTCGGCGATGCTGTCGATGGTCCACTCCTTCGGACCGGCCTCCCAGATGCCTGACAGCGTGTCGGTGAGCACGCGGAAGTCGTTGAGGAACAGACGCTCCTTCTGGGTGTCGAAACGGAAACGGCTGCCGTCGGCCACGCCGTGGAACACGAGCACCACCGACTCTTCCGTCTTCTTGACCTTGAGGGTCTGGCTCTCCATCTCCTCACCGTTCTCATTGAGCAGGCTCACGGTATAGTTCACCGTCTTGCCGGGATAGCTCACGGCGTGGAAGGCCACGAAACAGGAGTCGCTCTCGCCGCTGAAACCGATGTGGGGCGTGGTGAGGCGGCCGTTGGCGCCGTACATGCCTATCCTGACGTAGCCGCCGGCAGAATAAATCTGACTGCCGCTCCAGCCGGGGGTGTGGGTGTGGTCGTCGAGCTCGGTGCTCAGCTCCTCATAGTGGGCGGCGGGATAGCTGCCGTCTTCCATCAGCGAGAAGTCCTCGTCGAACAGAATGGGATTGAGCGAGTCGGGCAACTCCTCGTTCACCACCAGTCGGTAGCCGATGGCCTCGTCGACGGCGTTCCACGACAGGAGGGCCGAGTTGGCGGTGATGTCGCTCACCTCGTTCATCTTCGGACGGCGCAGACGGTCGTGCATGAAGCGGAATTTAACCACGCCGTCTTCCACACGGATGTCGGTGATACCCTTCTCGGTGGGCGTGCCGTCCCAGGTGAGGGAGTTGGGCGTGGAGTAGTCGGTGAAGATGTTGTTGCCGGCGATGGGGTAGAGGTTGTTCTGCTGGTCGGAACCTTGGCGGCCGTTGGCCTCAACCAGGTCGTAACGGGGGTGCATGCCCGAGTTGACGCCGTTGTTGCGCCAGGTGTCCTCGTTGTAGTCGATATGGATAATCATAAGGCCGGTGCCGGGCTGGTGGGCATCCCAACCCACCTTCTGGCGGTTCTCCAGCGTGAAGTACTCGTTGTCGTAGACCGTGCGGATGCGGTAGGCCACATTGTTCTGTGTGAGCTCCTCCAGGCTGATCTCATCGGCCGGGGTGTCTATGTCCTGGAACTCGAGCCAGCGCAGACTGGCACGCTCGAAGGCGGAGTAGGCGCAGGGGGTGCGCGACTCGTTGTTGTAGCAGCCGGTGTCCATCACATCCCAGGCACCGAACTGCGTGATGCTGCTTTGGTAGACATTGTACATGTCGGGCAGACCCAGCACATGGCCGAACTCATGGCAGAAGGTGCCGATGCCCTCGAGCGTAGAGCCCGATACGTACTTGAGCTCGCTCGAGCAGGCATAGCGCGACACTAACTTGCCGTCGAGCTCCAACTGTATGCCCCAGGTGGGCAGGTCGGAGGCGTGGGGCCAGATGGTGTGGGAGGCGGCGCCGTAGCTCTCGGCATAGCCGGCGTAGATGACGTAGACAAAGTCGACATTGCCGTCGTCGTTGAAGTCGTACTGGCTGAAGTCAATCTGCAGACTGTCGTGGGCGATGGTGCAGGCTTCCTTGATCATCTGATGGGCGCGCATGTCTTCGCCGCGGCTGTTGTTCTGACCATAATAGCGGATGTTCTGACTCAGCTTGATGGGACCGCAGACGTCAAACTCGGGGGTGAACTGCCCCATCGACTGGTCCATGAAGAAGTCGCGTGAACTGCCGGTGGCGCCGTAAAGGTCGCAGCCGGGCTGGTTCATGAGGCTGTCGAACAACTCGCGGTTGTATGCTTCATTGAACGAATTGTCGGAAAACTCCACCAGGAGCACAAGACCGCGCACGGTGCCGATGGTGGGGAAACCGTCGATGTCGAGCGCACGCTTGATGCGGCTGCGGCCGCTGTTCTCCTCATAGTACTGGCCGAAGTCGATGCCGGCGGCCTCCTCGTCGTAGGTCATCCAGCCGTCGGCGCCCAACTTGAGCAGGCGGCCGTCGGTCGATGCCACGGCGTGGCAGTGCTCGTCGCCCTGCAGGCGATAGGTTATTACACTTCCGTCGGGCTGCACATGGGTGAGCCAGCCGGGATAGGCCGGGATGGCCCTGGCGCTCACGGCGCTCAGCAGGAGCGCCAGAAAGCAAAAGAGGGTCTTTCTCATTGTGGTATGGATGTTATTTGACAAGCACCTTGCGGTACTGACCGTTGATGTTGATGATGCGGATGCCGCGGGTGCCGGGCGCTACGCGCTGGCCCTGCAGGTTGTAGACAGCCTGACCGCTGGCGGAAGCAGGCAGGAAGGGATGCTCGTCGATGCCCGACTGCCCGCCGGTGGGAGCGGTGCGGGTGGCATTGACGATGAAACCGCTGTTGCGGTCGAGCAGCAGGGTGGCTACGTGCAGCTGCCGCTTGTCGGCCACCGTGGCGGGCACCTCGAAGGTGTAGTCGTGGGTGAGGGGCTCATAGGCCGTTACGGCGCCTGTGTGGGCTTCCTCGCCGGTGAAGTTGCCGTAGATACCGCGGGCCAGGTAGTTGAAGTAGCAGTCGGAGGTGGGGTCGCTCTTGCCTTCCCAGCCGTAGAAGTCGCCGTTGCGGCCGTTGGCATAGTAGTTGGTCTGGTTGTAGCCCGTCACGGAGTCTTCGGTGAGCACATAGGCGATGTTGAAGGCGGCGTTGGAGAGGTCGGCACCCGTGTAGTACTCGGCATGCATGGTGATGGCGGTGCTGTCGGCGTTCCAGGTGGCGGTGGCATCGATGGTGGCGGTGGCGTCGCTGCCCGTCTCCATGTTATACAGGTTCTGGATGTCGTAGAAGGGGTCGCCGGAGAGTTTGCGGTCTACCTTGCAGGAGGGGGCGCCCGTCATGGAGCTGATGAAGGGCTGGTAGCTGTAGTCGAGCGAGCCGTCTATCTCGAGCACGTCGCCGCCGTGCACGCTGATGGGGATAAAATGGTCGGGATGCTGCTCCATCATGAGGTCAAGGCCCACCATGCCGCGCGGACACCAGCCGCACCACAGGCCGGTGTACTCCTCGCACACCACGCGGCGCATAAAAGCGGGGTCTTTCACCGTCAGTGTGGCGCTCACCTCGTTGTTGGCGCTGTAGCCGTCGGCCTGGCCGTTCACCTGGTCTATCCATACGCGCAGGTTGTACACGCCCGGCACAGTGGCGGGCAGCGTGATGTGGAAGGTGTCGGTGGCGTTCACGGCCAGGGCATGGTCCACGGGGAGCGTCTGCTCGTCGGCATCGTTCACCGTGTAGCGCAGGGTGTAGGAGGTGATGTCGTTGCCGCCCACGTTGCGCACGGTGCCCGGGAAGGTCATCTCCGTGGCCTCATAGGGAGCGGTCTGGTTGCCCATGCGGCCCATCTGGAGCTCGTTTTGGGGCATGTTGTCGCCCTCTACGAGGGCTTGGATGCAGATGGAGCCGCCGGTGCTGGTCCAACGGTTCTTGCTGTTATAATAGACGATGTCGCCATCGCTGTATTTCTCATTGCTGTAGCCTATGCCGTGGGCAGAGGCGAAGGAACCCTTGTAGCCGATGGCCAGCGGCTGGCCGTCGATGGCGAAGGGGGTCTCAAGCTCTATTTCGTTCCAGCCGGCCTCCAGATTGTCGAGCTTCTGCCGGTAGAGGTTCTGCGAGTCGTGTGTGTCGGTCTTGAAGTAAAGATACATGTTGGTGGCGGGGCCGTTCAGACCTATGCGCACACGGGTGATGTGGTTGCCCTGATAGGCGGTGGTGACAGCGGAGGGAAACTGCACATAGGCGGTGGCCACCATGCCGGCGTCGCCCCAGCCGTTGTCTATGTCGGCGCCATAGCGCAGCAGCACCTGGGCCTGGATGCCTGCTGTGCAGCCGAGCAGCAGCAGGAGGGTTGCAAGTAGTTTTCTCATAGTGGGTGTTGGATTAAAAAGAACATTGAGAGCAGACCCTCGGAGGCCTGCTCTCAATGGAATAGGATATACGGTTTACTTCACAACCACCTTGCGGGTCTTGCCGTTGCCGGAGATGATGAAGAGACCGCGCGAGGTCTTGGGCACACGCACACCGTCAATGGTGTAGTAGTGGCCGTCCTGACCTTCGGTGGCGATGCTGTTGATGCCGTTGACACCGCTCGACTCAAAGTCGTTGGAGAACTTCGACTCGCCCTCGGCCCATACGGCGGTGACATTGTAGACCGACTTCACACCGTCTATCACCGTGTCGTTGAAGTTGTTGCCGCTCACCTCGGTGGCTATCAGCTCACCGTCGCGGTACACATTGTAGCCCTTCAGGGTGAGTTTGGAGGTGGAACCGAAGAGAGGCATGTACTCCATGTCGTCGATGAAGGCCACGGTGTAGGAACCGTAGGAGCAGTTGCGCACGGCGAAGTAGCGGGCGTCGGCGGGAAGGGTGTACTCAAACTTCACCCACTCGGTGGTGCCGCTTACTGAGTCGCGGTCCAGAACGATGAAGTTCTCTGATTCCTGGTCGGTGGTGGAGTAGAGAATCTCAAACACCTGCGGGTCGCTGCCGTCGTTGGGCACGCGGTACCAGAACGATACGTCGCTGCCGCCGGTCACATCGCTCGAGATGAGCCAGTCGTCGCTGGGAAGGGTCTGAGAGATACCGTCGGAGGCTGCCCAGGAGGCAATCACCTTGTTGCCGGAGTGCGGGGTGAGCACTTCGAAGCGGTCCAGGCTGAAGCCGGCCTCCTCGGGAGCCCATATCTGCCATGCTTTGGGCGAGAAGGCGTTGGCTATCTCAG
>CACYUZ010000084.1:0-10141 GCA_902777645.1 uncultured Prevotellaceae bacterium
TCAACCATCAATTTGTGACCTGAAACGTTTGAATCAAGAAAAACGCATGAATATCAGAACTTTGAGCTATGTCTCATCCTGCAAAATGAGCTATAGGTCGAAATTTTGTCACATCTTTCTGAGCATTGGCGAAAAGAACGCAAAACAGAAAGAAAAAAGTAATATAAATCTTTTTCATAGCGCATTATTTTGTTATGTTGTTTGTGCTTTTCGTTTTATTATAAGGGGGGCATCTATAAAAGAAATCAATCCCACTCCTGAGGATTATCCTCTGTTTCTGGAATAATAGTACAATTAGGAATCCCTGGCGTAGCTATGTCTTTAAATAATTTCTTAATCTCCTTAATTCTTTCTGCCTTAATATAATCTGAAAAAAATGTAGGTAAATCTTCAGCTTTTCCCGGCATTCCATCTCCTATGAGAATGGTCTTTCCTTCGGCTTCGAGTCTCTCCAACTCGGTCATGATATGTTCGGCTTCCGCATCGCACATGGGGCAGGTGCCGGTGGAGCATACTTCGTGATGGCACTCAGTCGGGGTGTACGCTATGCCGTTCAGCTCGGCAATATGCTTGCGTATCGACCGGAGCAGTTCGCATTTCTTCTTTCCGTTCATGGTATTGTAAATTGGTGTTATGGGCTTATATATTGTAGAGATAATGCAAATATAGTGAAAATAAGGCGATAGCAGCACTGCCATCTGTTGATTTTTCTGCGAAAAGTACGTTTTCTTGTCTCATTACGCAGCGCAAGCGATAATCCCCCTTTCTTTTTATTTTGCCCATCCAACAATTATACATATATTTGCACCCATATAACCAACTCTTTCCAATCTTGCATATGAAGAAGTTTCTTTTCATTGCCTTGACGGCATTCTTCGCTTTGAGCGTGCAGGCGCAGGGCACCACACTCGAGCAGCAGCAGGAGGAGGATACCACTATCATGGTCGTAGCCTATTTCTGCAAAAACGACACCATGACCTTCCATCGTGTGCAGGGCAGGGAGAAAATCACCGGCAACGACACCACCTTGATGCACCAGATAGACGAGGAATTCATGATTGTGGTCACCGACTCCACAGACAAGGGCTACAAGATGGAACTCACACCTCTCTCGTGCGAGGTGCGGGGGAAAGAAGAGGGCTACGAGGGGCGTATGGCCTCGCTGATGTGGAATGAAATAAAAAATCTGCGCTGCCGATTCACCACCGACGAATGGGGTACCGTGCAGCACATAGAAAACTGGCGGGAGATACGCGACGCACTGAAAAAAGGCTATGCGAGCGCTTTCGACCACCTCTATGCCGAACTGCCGGGCTTGGACAGCATCATGCCGCGCAAGCAGTTTGAGAACCTGCTGCTCCTGGGCTGCTCTACCGAGGACGGCGTTAAAGGACAGTACGACGAACTGGAACAGCTCTTCGGACTTCACGGCACCGAGTTCTCCATGAATCCGGTCGATGTGGACGATGTCTCGGGAAGTGGATTCCCCAGCCACACCATGGTGCAGGCTTTTTACACGAAACCGGCCGACGAGTATGACTTTGACGGTGACTACGTGGTGCAGACGACCACGGAAACCACCTTGTCGGCCGACGACTTTAGCAGTCTGGCCACCTCCACCATGGGAGCCCTTTTCTCGGGAGAGGTGGGCGACAGCATCACCAAATATATGAATGAAGCGCTGAAAACGGAAAAGGGCGGCTTGAAGGTGAGCAACAAAGCGCAATTCTGCTTCTTCTACAATGGATGGCCCAAACTCGTGCAGGAGGTGAAGGAAACGAGCCTCGGCGACACCTTTAAGCGTGTGGAATACGATGCCATAGAGTGGACAACCAGGCATTGGGGCGTCTTCACCATCCCTGAAGAAACCCCGTCTATATAGCTACATTTGTATGCCGAATAGGCAAAGATAAGTCTCATTAATATATTTATACCCATGACAAGAAAACTGCTGTTTGTGCTGTTACTCCTTTTCGCCGCTGTCGCGGCTTTCGGACAGATACAGACCGTGACGCGCAAACCCTCAACAAGCACCAAGGCTTCCGCCAAACCGACCCATACTACGCCATCGGCGAAGAAAAAAACTGCGACTCAGACAAGAAAACAGGAAGCTGCGCCGAAAAGGCAACAGACTCCCCGAAGGGTACTCACTCCGGAGGAACAACAAGTCATTGACAATCTCATTGCCAATATGGTATATGTGGAGGGCGGCACCTTCATGATGGGCGCCACCTCCGAACAAGAAGTGAGTGGAAAGGCTGATAATCAACCTGCCCACGAGGTGACTCTTTCCTCTTTCAGCATAGGCCGCTACGAGGTGACGCAGGAAGAGTGGCAGGCTGTTATGGGCGGTAGTTTCAGAAATGACGCGAAGCTGCCCGTCGTCTCGAGAAACTGGAGAGAATGCGAGGAGTTCATACAAAAGCTGAATGAGCTCACGGGCAAAAAGTTCCGCTTCCCCACCGAGGCTGAATGGGAATATGCCGCACGTGGCGGACAAAAGAGCCAAGGGTATTTATATGCAGGCAGCAACAACATTGACTCTGTGGCATGGTATTGGGGCAATGCTGGCTCAAGACTACATCCCGTAGGGCAGAAGAAAGCCAATGAACTGGGCCTGTATGATATGACAGGCAACGTAAATGAATGGTGCAGTGATGTTTATGAGAAAGACTATTATAGCGTGAGCCCTAAGGACAATCCACAAGGCCCTGTAGGACCTGAAGGCCCTAAGTACCGTGTGAGACGTGGAAGCTATAGGGGCGGCGACAAAAAAGAATGCCGCATAGCCATGAGGGATAGCTTTGCCTCATGGGGCGGAAGTGACACGACTGGCTTCCGGCTGGCTTGGTAAAGCGCCGGCCACTTGCATGCCCCCTGTCTGTAGCCCTGCCCGTCCTATTCCCAATTACGATTGGTGATGGTGTTGAAGACGCTGAGGTATTCGCCGGCATAGCGCTGCATGAAGGCACCCTCCCGGTCGGCATCGGGGTTGTTGGTCTTCACCTCAATCAGGCCGTTGGCGTCCCAATAGTAGCGCGACTCCAGTTTTGAGCCGTCGTTCTGCTGCTCGCACTCAAAGGCGAAAAGCAACCGACCGGGCTCTTTTGCGTCGAAGAGCCATTCCTGGTAGATGTCGATGTCGCCGCAGGTGTAGCGACGCGTCATGAAATAGGGCGACTCGGTGCTCGTGGGCAGGGCGTCATTGTCAAACTGCCGAATCTCATCGAAGTAAATGTCTACCACTTCCTTGAAGGGAGGAGCCTCGTCGAACTGGTTGTTCAGCACGAGCTGCTGGTGCTTGTTGGGGGCTGTCTTGCCGTTCTGGGCCACTTTGTCCTTGGCCTGGGCATAGAGCTGGCGGATGTTCTTGAGTTTGTCGGCTTTGGTCTGGGCCTGGGTGGTGAATGCTACAAGCGAGCAGACCAGAAGGATAAGAATCTTTTTCATAATGGCAGGTTTTTGGTTGAAAGGGGCGGAGTGTGCCCCACGATGATACAAAGATAAACAAAAAAATAGGGATTTGGAAGAAAATGACAAGAAGAAGTTCTTTTTTTGGTAGTTTTTAACAACGGGAGAAGACCGGTTGTTTCGTAATTTTGCACTCGGAAGAAAACCTTTATTTATTCAAAAACCCTATTAAAACGTTATTGTTATGAAAAAGATTCTTTTTAGTATCGTAGTGGTGGCAGCTGGTCTGCTCGTGGCATCGTGTGGTAACAAGCAGGAGCAGGCTCCCGAGGCTGCCGGCGATGAGCAGCAGACAGAGGCTCAGGCTCCCGAGGCCGGTGAAACCGTAGAGTGCGACAACTTTACACTGGCTGTGCCCGGTGGCTGGAAATACAATGAGAACGGCAGCTCGTCGACCACCATCACCCTGGATGCTCCCGACTACGGTCAGTTTGAGAGTGTAACCATCTATGTAAACAAGGAGGAAACGAGTGCTGAGAAACTGCGCGACCAGTACTTCGGCGACGGTGCCGGCAAGGAGAAAGCTGCCGACGTGACCATCGGCGGAAAGACCTTCAAACAGCTCTACTATACTGACAGCTCCGACAACAACAGCGATCTCTTTACCGAGGTAGACGGCGGTGTGCTCGTGGTGAGCCTCTCGAAAAACTTGCCCGTTGAGGCCGAGCCGCTGAAGCCCCTCGTTGAGAGCATCAAGTTGAAATAATCGAAGACCTAATCATTCGACAATGAAAAAAGCTTTGATGAGCATCGCCATGATGGCGGTGGCCGCACTTGGCGTGGTGGCCTGCGGCGAAAAGACTGGCGCGCAAGAGGCCGGACAGCAGACTGAGGCTGCCGAGGCCGCTGTGCCCGACGGATTCAAGACACACGAGTTCGCTCACTTCACCATCAGTCTGCCCGAGGAATTCACCACCACCGGCGAACAGGACTACGGCGGCACCACGACGGTGCGATTCGACTCGGAAGCCCCGCTGAAGCTGGAGAACGGTGAGGAGACCACAAGCTCGGCCACCATCGACTGCGGATTCATGAGCGACGGTGCCAAACCGGCCAACATCAAGGAGACAGCGGCCACGATGAAAGCCTCGCAGGAGGCTGCCGGGGAGACGTGCGACGAACCGAAAATAGACGGCAACGTCATCCTGATGCGCCACTACCACGAACTCGACGAGGGCGACAAGGGCGTCACCTGGCGGTGGTGGATAGTGAGCGAGAGCGGCGGCAATGTCTCGGGCAATATCTTCTTCCCCGAGTCGCAGGCCAAGGTCTATGAGCCGCTCGTGGAGCAGATTGTCAAGTCTATCAAGCTGAAATAGACTATTTGTAAATACAATCATTCTTTTCTGTGTCTGTGCATCCCCGCGGTGTGCAGACACAGTTTTTTTTGAATCAAAAAAATGCAGGAACCGCTCGCTTTCTTGCTTTTTTTTCTATTTTTGCGATAGTTTTAACCTTTGTCATAGCTTATGAGACAGATATTTGCCCTGATGGCTCTCCTGTGGTGCTCCCTGGCCGGGGCGCAGACGATGCTGCCGCCCGTGTGGGGACAGCAGGCCAAGACCGACCGGTTGACACGCGCTTACCTCACACCCAAGCGCATCGTGTGGATGCAAGGCGAACTGAAGTCGGCCGAACTGCTGCTCCATGAGGGCAACGGCCAGCCGGACCTGGCAGGGGTGCCGGCCTGCCTGATGAAAAACGGCGACAGCGCCACTGCCAGCATCATTCTCGACTATGGACGCGAACTGCACGGCGGACTGAAACTGGTGGCGGGGCATGCCAACGCAGCTTCGGCCAAGGTGAGGATTCGGTTCGGCGAGAGCGTGGCGGAGTGCTGTGCCGATGCCGACGGGGGGCAGAACCGCAAGGGATTCGCCACCAACGACCATGCCACCCGCGACGCCGAATATCTGCTGCCGCGATACGGACAGATGGAGATAGGAAGCTCGGGGTTCAGATTCGTGCGCATCGACCTGCTCGAACCGGGACGCAGCATCAGCCTGAAGGAGGCTACGGCCATTCTGCGCTACCGCGACGTGCCTTATGTGGGGTCGTTCCGCTGCAGTGACCCGAGGCTCGACAGCATCTGGATGACGGGGGCCTACACCGTGCACATGTGCATGCAGGAGTATCTTTGGGACGGCATAAAGCGCGACCGCTGCATCTGGCTGGGCGACATGCACCCGGAGGTGAACACCATCATGAGGGTGTTCGGGCAGAACGAGGTGGTGACGCGCTCGCTCGACGTGGCGGCCGAGGAATTTCCGCTGCCCAGATGGTTCAACGGCATGAGCAGCTACTCGCTCTGGTATCTTATCATTCAGCACGACTGGTTCATGCACGGGGGCGACCGTGACTTCCTGATGCGGCACCATGACTACATCACAGGGTTGGTGGACAAGATAGCGGCGCTCGTGGACAAAAACGGAACCGAACACCTGGAAGACGGTAACAACGGCGACATGGCGCGGTTCCTCGACTGGCCGTCGACACCCAACAAAAAGGGCATGGAGGCGGGCTACAGGGCGCTCATCTCATGGGCCATGACGGATGCCGGGACCCTCTGCCGGTGGATGGGCGACGAGGAGCGGGCGGCCAAATGCAGTGAGACGGTGAAACGGCTGGCACGCAAAGTGCTGCCGGACAACGGACTGCAGCAGGCAAGGGCGCTGAAGATGATAGCGGGCCTGCAGAAACCGACTGCCGACTTCGAAGTGGAGGGATTCTCCACCTTCTATGGCTACTATATGCTCGAGGCGCTGGCCAAGGGCGGGCACTGGCAGAAAGCACTCGACCTGATGAGGCAGTACTGGGGTGCCATGCTCGACCTGGGAGCCACCACCTTCTGGGAGGACTTCGACATCGACTGGATGCGCAATGCGGCGCGCATCGACGAGATGGTGCCGGAGGGAAAGGTCGACGTGCACCGTGAATACGGCGACTACTGCTACCTGAGCTACCGCCACTCGCTCTGTCATGGATGGGCATCGGGACCCACGGCATGGCTCTCGCAGCATGTGCTGGGCGTGGAGGTGCTGGAGCCGGGATGCCGCAAACTGCGCATCACGCCGCACCTGGCCGACCTGCAGTGGGCGGAGGGCGACTTCCCCACACCGCTCGGACCGGTGACCATTAGGCATGAGAAATCGTCCTCAGGCGAGGTGAAAACGTCTGTCGACGCACCTGAGGGCATCACGATTGTGAAGTGAGAGCCTGCGATGAGTTTCTGACGATGAAGTTACTTAGCACCCTAACATGGCAGCTGGGGTGATGCCAAAGGTAGTCCCGTTGGGATTAAATATCCCTGTAGGCTGGCGCCAGCCATCCTACAAAAACTTAAAAGTCCCCGAAGATTTGAAAATAAATTTTCATCTTCGAGAACTTTCAACTTTTCGTGATCCCGTTGGGATTCAAACCCAAGACCTTCAGAACCGGAATCTGACGCTCTATTCAGCTAAGCTACGGGACCATGGCGTAATTCGGGTGCAAATATAGGAAAAATATTTCATAACTACAAAACAATTAGTGGGGAATCATTTGCAAAAGAGGGATGAACTGCACGGCTGAAAGCAGTCAAAATGATAGTGAAACAAGAAAAATGCTTACTTATTGCAAAATTATTCTTAAAAATCGTGTTGTTTTGACAAATTATACGTACCTTTGCCGAAAAATTTGAAACAAGGTAAGAGAAAACTGAACTTTAAGGTATGAGTAAACTGATTGAACCTACAGGATACAAGGCCCTGCTCGATAAGAGTCAGACGGAGCAGGGCATCAAACTGATTAAAGACTTCTTCCAGCAGAACCTGAGCACCGAATTGAGGCTGCAGCGCGTCACGGCACCCCTCTTCGTGCTGAAGGGCCTGGGCGTGAACGACGACCTCAACGGCGTGGAGCGCGCCGTCACCTTCCCCATACTCGACCTCGGCGACGTAAAGGCCGAGGTGGTTCACTCGCTGGCCAAATGGAAGAGGCTCACCCTGGCGGAGTATGGCATAGAGCCGGGCTACGGCATCTATACCGACATGAACGCCATACGCGCCGACGAGGAACTGGACAACATCCACTCGCTCTATGTAGACCAGTGGGACTGGGAGGCGGTCATCACGCGCAGCCAGCGCACCGTGGCCTTCCTGCGCGATGTGGTGCGCCGTATCTACTCGGCCGTGCTCCGCACCGAATATTTGGTGTGCGAGCGCTACCCGCAGATACAGCCCTTCCTGCCGCGCGAGATTCACTTCATCCACAGCGAGGAACTCCTCGAGCGCTATCCCGACCTCACACCGCATGAGCGCGAGGACGCCATCTGCCGCGAGTACGGCGCCGTGTTCATCATCGGCATCGGCGGAAAACTTTCCGACGGAAAGAAACACGACGGACGAGCACCCGACTATGACGACTGGTCGACCGTGGCCGAAGACGGCAGGGTGGGACTCAACGGCGATATCCTGGTGTGGTATCCGGTGCTGGGACGCTCGCTCGAACTCTCGTCGATGGGCATACGCGTCGACGAGGAGGCCATGCACAGGCAGTTGGCCCTCGAGGGACTCACCCAGCGCGAGAGCCTCTACTTCCACCAACAGCTGCTGCAGGGAAAACTGCCGCTCAGCGTGGGTGGCGGTATCGGTCAGAGCCGCCTCTGCATGATGCTGCTCCACAAGGCGCATATCGGTGAGATCCAGGCCAGTATATGGCCCGACGGCATGCGCCGCCGCTGCCGCGAACTGGGAATGGAACTGATTTAAAACTACGGATTTCTCTGTGATTAAGAATTAAAACTACGGATTTGTCTGATTTATCTGATGATAAATTGACAATGAAAATGTTGGAAATAAAAACTACGGATTTGTCTGATTTAACTGATGATAAATTGACAATGAAAGTGTTGTAATTAAAAACTACGGATTTGTCTGAGATTTATCTGATGATAAATTGACAATGAAAGTGTTGGAAATAAGAACTACGGATTTGTCTGATTTATCTGATACTATTAGAAGAAGCAAAGCTTCAACTACAGAAATAAATCAGAAAAATCAGAAAAAACCGTAGTTTCTTCCTTCCTACACCATTTCCAGGTCGAGGAGCTGGCGCAGACGCTCTATGGCGGGGTTCTTCTTGCGCATCTCGTCGAAGAGCTCGCGCTTGGTGAGTATCTTGGTCACCTCATCGGCCTTCGCCAGACGGATGGTGAACTCAATGTTGCCATTGTGCAGATAATGGGCCAGCGTGGCCCTGATGCGCGACCTGATGGCATTGAGTTGGTCGAGCAGAATACTGTTGTCCACCACCAGCTCGATGTTGGGATAGTCGGTGATGTGCGGCAGCAAGTTCTTCATGCGGGCCGAGAGGCCCGGGTAGGCCGCCGTCATGCGGTTGCACATGGAGAGCCACTCTTTCTCCACCTGGTCTTGGTCGAATTGCGAGGTCTGGTTCTTGTCCAGTTGCTCCTCCTGCTGCTGAGCCTCCTCCTGAGGACGGTTCAGCAGCCCGTTTATACTGGTGCTCAGACGGCGCAGACTGATGCGGCCGGAACCCGAGGACTGTGCGCCCTGGGCCGCAGCACCGCTCCCCTGGAGGGGTGGGGTGGAGGGACCTTGGGCAGCAGGGGTGGCGGCAGGCTGAAGGGTAGCGGCGGCCGCCGGCGCGGCCTGCGGGGCGCGGCGGGCTGTTGTCGCAGTCGGGGCTACCTGCGGGGCCACCGTGGGTTGACTGCTTGCTACTGATTTGCGGAACAGGTTTTTTAGTCTTCTATGCGGGCGGCGCCCCGCACTGGTGTCGTCCTCCTGCGTTATCTGCGCTATCTCGATGAGCGTCAGCTCCACGAGCAGCCGCTTGTTGCTGCTCTGGCGGTAGTTGATGTCGCACCGGTTGGCCACACGCAGCACCTGGTAGAGAAACTTGGCGGGGCACTTGGCGGCCTGCGCGCGGAATTTCTCCCGCTGCTGGTCGCTCACGTCGAGCAGGGGCAGCGTGGCGGGCTCCTTGGCCATCATCACGTCGCGCACATGCTTGGCCAGACCGTTCACCAAGTGGATGCCGTCGAAACCGCGGCTCAGAATGTCGTTCAGCAGCAGCATCACGTCGGCCACCTTGTTCTCCAGACTCAGGTCGATGATGCGGAAGTAGTTGTCGCTGTCGAGCACGTTCAGGTTCTCTATCACCTTGTCGTAGGTCAGGTTGCCCTGGCTGTAGCTCACCGTCTGGTCGAAGATGGAGAGGGCGTCGCGCATGCCGCCGTCGGCTTTCTCGGCTATCACGTGCAGCGCCTCCTCGTCGTAGGTGAATCCCTCGCGGTCGGCCACACGTTTCAGATGGCCCACGATGTCGGGCACGCTCATGCGGTCGAAGTCGTAGATCTGGCAGCGCGAGATGATGGTGGGCAGAATCTTGTGCTTCTCTGTGGTGGCCAAGATGAAGATTACATACGAGGGCGGCTCCTCGAGCGTCTTGAGGAAGGCGTTGAAGGCGGCCGGCGATAGCATGTGCACCTCGTCGATGATGAACACCTTGTAGCGGCCCGACTGCGGCGGAATGCGCGTCTGGTCCATCAGCTGCTTGATGTTCTCGACAGAGTTGTTGCTGGCGGCGTCGAGCTCGAAGATGTTCAGCGAGCGCTGCTGGTTGAAGGCGGCGCAGCTGTCGCACTCGTTGCACGCCTCGCCGTCGG
>CACYUZ010000085.1:0-9972 GCA_902777645.1 uncultured Prevotellaceae bacterium
GGCAATGTGATGGAGAATTCTTTCTCGGCGGTCACCCCGCACGGTTGGTTGCCAGGGAAGAGGGTTATCTCATACCTCAGATCATCGGCATTGACATATCCGCCATGCACACCCCCATCAGGTGCGTCCCATGTCAGGTGATAGGAATTGTCATTAGAGGCGAGTGTAAGATTGCGCACCGGTTTCGGGGTATCCTTTCCGGCCCATGCCTCTATAGCAGACAGGCCGCTCTCGCCGACATCGTTGCCGGCAGCAACGGTCAGGGGCAGCACCTGCTGCAGAGGCAGCCCGTCGAGTACAATCTGTACATGCTCGCCGGGATCAGCGGAGCCTTCGGCCACCACCTCCTCTTTACAAGACACTGTGTAGGAGAGTTTTCCTTCCAGACTTGTCTGTCCGTCGTTGGTGAGTGTGGGCATGGTGAAGGCAAGGTCCACCTTGTTATAGTCGGCGACATTGACGCTCCACATCAGGTTCTGTACCACGGCGGGTGCATTCGGGTCGATGGTGCTTCCTGTGAGGGTAATATCGGCAAACTGCACAATGCTGCTGAACTCGTAGCAGATGGAAGTCTCACCGGTAGCCAGGTCGACCATGGCCAGTCCTGACTTGAGGTTCTCGTCGAGGAACGTCCAGTACATCACGTCTATCGAGGGGTCGATGTCGGCAGCCTGGTGATAATTGCTCGGCGTGATGCCCGTATTGCCCACGAAAGTTTCCGCTCCCGTCTTCTTATCAATCTTGTACAATCCGCCGCTCATGTCAATGCCGTAGAGCTGTCCGTCGTTATCATTGATGGCCAGCACAATGAAGAGTCTTTGCGGCACGGCGATAAGCTGTCGCTTCATGGTGGAATATCTCATGGAGCAGAACTCCACCGAGGTGCCTGAGCTGTCGTAGAAATAGCCGTAGCACACCCCGTCTTTCTTATCGAAAGGCGTGTTGGTCCATGCCAGATAGGTGATATCCTGGTCGGGGATAAGGTCGGACATGCTGGCTTCCCACGACATGGTGGCCATATTAAACACATATTTTATATAGACCTGTCCGTAGCCACCATAGTCGTAGGCCATGACCATGTAGTAATAGTCGCCTATCCAGGCGCCTCCGTACTCACAGTGCATGATGCCGAGGTCATCGAGGTAGACATTGGTCAGGTCGGGCGAAGTGGACTGGAAGTCGTAGAGTCCGTAAAGAGGCTTCCCCTCCGGCCATCTCGAGTCGGCAATGATGTTGCTTCGGAAGGTAGCCCCGGTGGGAGTAGCGAGTGGCAGTCTGGCCATCGGGGTGAGCGATGTGACGGGTGTCTGAACCATCATGTTTCGCCAACGGTTGTTGAGCTGCTTGTTGAGCAGGTTTCGCTTCTCCAGCAGTGAGCCCTTTGGCACACTGGCTCTTGCAGGTGTCAGGTTCAGCGTTCCCATAGGGGGCTGGGCGGAGATACCCAGCACGCACAGCAGTAGCCACGCCACGAGTGCGGCTGCATAATAGCGGTTTGTACGTTTTTTTCTCATAATGGTATAATGTTTTTGAATTTTTCTTCCATTGGTCTATCTCACGATTACTTTTCTCACGGAGCCGTCGCTCAGCCTCACGATGTTCAGGCCTTTGGCCGGAGCGCCGAGCCGGCGGCCGTCGATGCCGTAGCGGGCGGCCTCACTGAGATGACCGGGGACAGTGGGCGCATCAGCGTGCAGTTCAGAGTTGCCTCCCACCTTTGCAAAGGCTGCATTGACGACGACACCTGTATTGGCATTGAAGAGCAGTGCGGCCACCGCAAGCCGGTCCTTGCGCTGCACCTTGGTGCTCTGCACCGGCATCTCATGGTCGAGCGTCAGTGTCTCATCGGCAGTAATCTGTTGCGGTATGGAGTTGGCCATGCCGCGCTGTATACCGAGTGTGGAGATGACCACGCGTCGGTTCACAAAGTCGGGGATATAATAGGTGCCATTGTACACCACCGTCTCCTCGGGATGCAGAAACTCGTCCATATACTCATCGCCCTGGAATCTCTTGGCATAGTCGTCATCGAGATAGTAATAGTCGGCCTGCGCCCAGTTCTTTCCTGTGCCCGACATACTGTCTTCTATCAGCACATAGCCCATGGCATAGCGTGCCTTGCTGCTGTTGAGGCGGAAAGTGACCTTGGCATTGGGGCGGATCTGAGATTCCGACGCATCCGTCCACTCGGGAGCCAACTCCACTGCCGCCTCGACCGGCACCCCCATCAGACGCTCCACATCATGGCGTATGGGGCATATCTCCGTATATCCTTCCGTGGTGCCAAGATAAGGGTCTATATAATTGAGCGTACGCTGCAGCGAGGCTTTCGGAAAGGTTGACGACATGAGCGAGGCGCTGATATAGTCGGCACACTCGAGCACATCGCCCGAGTGGATAGAGAAGGCGATGAAGCGGGCGCCATACTCATCGGACATACGGTTGACGGCTGCCTCTCCTTTGGGGCAGAAGCCGCACCACAGGCCCGTATACTCTTCCATCACCACCCTGCGCGGCTCCAGCTGGGTGACGGTAAGAAGCGTGAAGTCGGCCTTGCTTTCGGCCGACTCGTTCTTCGCGCCATTCACCTTCGTGATGGAAACTTGCTTGGCCACACTGCCAGCCTCTGCGTCGGCCGTCAAGGGGAGCGAGAGGACGTATTCACTGCCGAAGACCTCAACAGGCTCCGTTAGGTCTACATGTGTCTCGCCCGTCTTCACTTTGTTGACGATAAGGACAAAATCCAGACTGACGAGCGGCTCGGCCGACTCATTGACCACCGTCACCTGAAGGTTGGTCTGCCCGTTGAGCTGCACAATGGCATCCGAAGCGGAGACCACCCTGAGCGAAACGCCCTGTGCCTGCCGCACAGAAAGGAGCAGCAACGTCAGCAAGAAGATATTTTTGTAAAGATTTCCCATATATGATTTGCAAATTAACATTTTTTACACTTGATAGTTTCCGGGCCTTTTTTTAAGGCAGATAATGCGCCAATCTGTTTTTTCCACCTCTCCTGCTCAACGAGAACAGGAGGGATAGCCAGTACAAACTGTCAGTTTTACGAAAATAACGTGTGTAAATTTACAAAAAAGAACTTTAATGGCCAAATTTACATGAAAGTGCAAGACAACAGTGAACAGAAATTAACATTAATTAAGCCAGGGTCTCATGCACATCCCATTTTGACGTAATTCTGCATGGTTACATAGTTCTTTTTATCCTTCAGCTGTGACTCACCTTGATGCTTGCCACTGCTAAAAGGAGCCCCTGTGGGAGAAATAGTCTGTTTTAGGCCATGGAAAACAGAAAAAAAGCGCAAGAAGCAAAAAAAGTGGCCGAAAAATTTGGTCATTCCCCCCAAAGTGTGTAATTTTGCATCGCAATTCGGGATTTAGCGCAGTTGGTAGCGCACACGTCTGGGGGGCGCGAGGTCGCTGGTTCGAGTCCAGTAATCCCGACTGCTGAAGACCCAAGTAACTGTTCAGTTACTTGGGTCTTCTTTATGCTTTTTTCCTGATAAAGCGTTCCAAATCACGGGTTGCATCGACATCCTTTTATTTTGTTGTCCATTTCATGCATTCTTTCATTTCCGTGTTCCTTTTATCGTGGCATACGATGGTTTTTTCCTGTACACCTCCACATTGCTGAAGCCCGCCTGTTCCAGCATGTCCTTCAGCTGCTCGGGCGAACGGACGGTCATACCCTCTACGACACTCGCCCATGCTGAGTCACCTTCTATTACTTCGAGCATGATGGCAAACTGTCCGCCTGGCTTCAGCACACGTTTCACTTCCTAGAAGCACTTCGGCAGGTCAGGCCAGAAATAGACAGTCTCCACGGCTGTCACCACATCGAACGTCTGATTGCCCCATGGCAGACGGTCGGCAGAGCCCTGTTCCACAAACACCCGGCTTCCCAGCAACTGTTTGTTCACTTTCTTCGCCTTAATAACGCTCTCCTCAGAAATGTCAATGCCATAGACTTTACTTCCCGAGCTTCTTTTAAGCAGGCGCTTCAGCGTGGCACCTCCGCCACAGCCGATGTCGGCCATCGTCATACCGTCGTGGAAAGCGACAAAGCCAAGCCCCCAGTTGGTGAGCGGTGCATGGCCAAAATTCATGAACCGCAGCATCACACGCCCCAGGAACCCCTCGGGACGGGCACACTGGCTGAAAAAATCCTTGAAAATACTTTTCATACCTTAAATAATAATATAATTGATAACCCTTTCGACTTACCCACTTATGAACTACTTTTTTATTGTTGCAAAGATACATGGTATTCAAGAAACCCACAATACTTAGAAATCGGTAAATCAAGACCTTGTTCTCATCATACCTGGCTGTCTCTTTTCTGTAATCTCATGATATATGAATTTAAAGACCCTTTTTTGAAAGATAACTGGCCGAAAATGATTAAATTTGCACAATGAAGAGTTGGTAAAGAAGACCTTGTTACACATTGCTGTGCTGGCCACGCTTACTGCCTGCCACAATGGAAGCAAGAAAGAGAACTTCACACAAGTATAAAGAAAGGATAAAAGCTGAGAGATGGACAGACTAAAGAGGAAAGCTGCGATATCGGTACTCCTGATGGTAAGCATGGGGCATCTGCTGAACGATATGTTCCAGGCCGTGATACCCTCCATCTATCCCATGATCAAGGAGTCGTTGGGTCTGAGTTTTATGCAGATAGGAGCCATCACACTGACCAATCAGATTACGTCTTCACTTTTACAGCCGATGGTAGGCTACTTCTCCGACAAACACCCCAGGCCATACGGTCTGGTGGTTGGCATGTGCTTTACGCTGGCCGGTCTGCTGTTGCTGTCTGTGGCCAATAGCTTTCTGCTGGTTCTTTTATCCGTCGCTTTTGTGGGTGTAGGCTCTTCCGTGCTTCACCCCGAGTCTTCAAAGATTGCACGGATGGCATCAGGCGGTGCCAAGGGTATGGCGCAGAGCATCTTCCAGATAGGCGGCAACTTGGGAAGGGCCGTCGGGCCTGTGATGGTGGCATTGATTGTGGTGCCTCACGGACAAGGCAGTATCCGGTGGTTTGCCCTTCTGGCAGTGGTGGCTATATGGGTGTTGGCCAAGATTGGCAACTGGTACAGGAAACAGCTGGCGCTATATGGCCGGAGCAAGAGCAAGTTCGACATAGAGAACGAGACCCATCTGTCGAAGCGTCAGATTGCTGTTGCCCTGACCGCCCTTTTGGTGCTGATGTTCTCCAAAGACTTCTACACGGCTAACATCCAGAACTACGTCACCTTCTATATGATTGACAAGTTCGGCCTTTCGGTGGCTTCCTCACAATATGTGCTGTTCGCATTTCTGGTGTCTACGGCCGTAGGTCTCCTGATTGGAGGGGAACTTGGCGACCGCTACGGACGAAAATACGTCATCTGGTTCAGCATCCTTGGTTCTTCTCCCTTTGCCCTGTTGCTCCCCTACTGCAACCTGACATGGACGATTATCATGGCTATCCTTGTAGGATTGGTCATGTCGTCGGCGATGTCGGCCATCCTTGTCTATGGAACGGAACTATTGCCCGGCAATGTGGGCATGATTTCGGGCGCGTTCTTCGGGTTGTCCTTCGGACTGGGCGGCATCGGGTCGGCACTGTTCGGTTGGGTCGCCGACCTGACAAGCATTCAGTTCGTCTTCCAAATGACGTCTTTCCTCCCGCTGCTGGGCATCGCGGCCTACTTCTTGCCAAACATAAAGGAATGACACCAAACATACTCTCTTTACATAGAGCACGAAGCCTGCCATCATTCCTTTATCATACGTTTGACAACGACTTGCTTCTATACAGCAAAGTTACGCACGCTTGCTGGTTTTACATTCTTGCTTTCTGCCTGTCGCCGGCACCGGAGCCGCGATACTTCGAGCGAGCCTCGTTGAACTTCCACGTCAGGTCGAGGATGAAGGTGCGACGGGCGGGATTGTGGACGGTGAGGTCTCGATAGCCAAAGAGGATGGCCTCGGTCTTGTTGGTGTTGAAGAGGTCGATGCAGCGCAGGTCGGCAGTCAGTGTGCCCAGACGGCGGAGTGAGATATCCTTCTGGATGCCGAGGCTGCCTACGATGCGCGGCTCGGTGATGCGGAAGTTGTTGTACTCACCTTTCGTGGCCCACTCCAAATCGGCACTCAGCCGACAATCATGGGGCAGTTCGATGGTGTTGCGCCATGAGCCGTTGAACCAGGGCCGGCTGAGTGTGACGACCTCGCCTGTAGCAGTAGGTGACTTGTAGTTTTGGAACATGGCCACAACAGCCCATGTGGGATGCCAGCGACCGATAGTTGGCCTGGCAGAGGCGATGACAGTGAGGCGGTCGTAATCCTCCTTACTGTTGATGGGGTGTATGAGACTGACGAGTGGGTCTGCTGCCCCCGGATAGGACTCAGTGGACATCGTGACTGCATCTTTGATACGCCCGTAGTTCAGCGTCAGGTTCGTCCACTTGTAGGCGGTATTCAGCACGAGGCTGTGGGTATAGGTGGGGAGCAGATAAGGATTGCCGCTCTGATAGGTGTAGCGGTTGACGTAGATGGTCGAACTGGTAAGGTTGGCGTATGGCGGGCGCTCGATGTCGCGGCGGTAGGAAAGTGACAATTGCACCTTGCCGACGGGGGCGGAGATAACCGCCGTGGGGAACCAGTCGCCATAGTTGCGGCAGACTTCATCCTCGCGCTGACCGAAGTTGTAGTAGTCATTCGACAAATGCTCGTAGCGCAAACCAACCTGGGCATAGACCCTGCCGAACTGTCGGCCATACTCCAGGAATATAGCAGATGATTTTTCGTTAATCTCGGTGTCGGTGGATTTCACGGGTACTGCATCGTTAGCCGTGAAGTCGTAGGCATCCGTACGGTGGTTGTACGAGTACTCGCCACCCAGCGAGAGATTACCTTTCCAGACGGGATAGCCGAGGATGAGTTTCGAGGCCCAAAAGTTGTTGCTGCTGACGGTGTTGCTGTTGATGGCACGGACAGTACCGTATGACACATCTACGGTTTCTGGTGCTGGTGCCGGATTGGTGATTTCAGTAGTACTGCCTGGAGCCTTCGTGTCATCAAACAGACCGTCGATATTCAGGTCGATGCTCAACTGGCCCACCTTGCCATTATAATACGCATTGAAGATGTGCTTCTTGAACTCGTCCTTCTGGGTGATGTCGCTCTCTGAACGCTCCACATAGTTTTCGTTCTTAAAGTTATTGGTATAGTACATGCCGCTGTATTTGCCGTTCGGGTGGCGGTCGTACTTGTAGAAGGCGCCGAGACTGTGTTTTTCGTTCACCATGTAGTTCACCTGCAACTGTGGCGACCAGCCCTTCCAGATATTCTTTGACTCCTGCGTGCTGACACTCTCAATCTTGATTCCCGAGCTCTGCTCGCCTACCCGTTGCCTTTCAGGCCCTGCAAAGTAGGTCAGCGTATTGTCCTGCAGCGACTTGCTGTGACCATAGCGACCAGCCCAGAAAGAGGCTGTGATGTCGAGTCCGCCCGTGCGGTAGTTCACGTCGAGGTTGTTGGTCAGCGTGTGGCCGTACTGGTACATGCCGCCGAGGTTGTCCTGGAAACTAAAGCCATCGCCTTGGGCCTTCTTCAAGGTAATACGGACGACAGCCTTCGTCGAAGCGGCATAACGGGCACCGGGATTCTGCACCACATCCACATGCTGAATCTGGTCGGAACGAAGACGGGATAGTTCCTTCATGTCCTGCACCCGGCGCCCGTTGATATATACTTCGGCATCACCGCGCCCAATCACCTTCACGGCTCCGTCGCGCTCTGCCTCCAAGGATGGAATTTTCGAGAGGGCATCGCTTAGCGTGCCTGCCTTCTCCAGAATAGTTCCTGCCACTGTGGTTCGCATGGCATCGCCCTTGGCGTGGGTCTGGGGTAGTTGCCCCTTCACCACCACCTCGCCGATTATCTGTGTTTCCTCCTTCATCTGGATGGTCAGACCATTGGCTGCCTTATAAGGCAAGTAAAGCGTTTCATAGCCGATGCACGTCAGTTTCAGCAAACCCTCACTCTGTTTGGTCACGATATTGAACATTCCGTTCTCATCAGTCACTGCTCCCTGTACGAAAGCGGAGTCGGGCAGCGACAGCAGTACCACATTCACAAACGGCAGCGGCTGGCCATTCTCGTCAATCACTCTACCACCCATGTCTTGCGACTTGGCAAACACTGTCATTGTGATCATCAAGGCAGTCGTCAATGCTGCCATCTTAAAACCAATTCTTCTCATATTACTATTTTTATACTTACACCACCAAAAAAGATAGCAGTGGCAAAAATAAGCGGCATCGTTGAAGATTGCAAACATCTGGGATATTCTGCACCATTATGTGATGAATGGTAAGAGATAATGCTATAAATGGTACTAAATGTGACGAAAGGTTTGGTTGTATGGCATAATAATAGTACCTTTACCGACCTATGGATCAAGGACAGAAAGAGATTATCCGCGTGCGTGTCGTCAGTACCGCCTTTACTACACTTGCCCTTGCCGTATTCAAGCCCTTCGGACTTGATGCATGGCATTGGCAGGGATATATGCATCTGACGAATATCTTTGTGCTGGGTGTCATCGTGTGCTTGCTGACCGATGCCGTGATGAAGTACCTTATCCATATACCTGTTTGCATGGACGACAGTCGGAGGGATGTCAATTACTTCATACGTCGAAATCTGTACTTCCAGATTATCAACACCCTATTGGTGACACTGATGATTTGTCTCTATCGGCATTTCGTGATGAGCGAGCGTATTCCAGCAAATCATCTTTCATGGAGCAATTTCTTCGAGACGCTCCTGATAATCGCCTTTTGCTCCTTTGCCATCGGGCTCTATTGGCGTTTCAAGTTCCGCAGCCGCTATCTGGCCGAAGAACTGGAAGAGGCTAAGCTCTTAAATGAGCAGTTGAAAGCGATAAAGCCATCACCCGTTTTAGCCCGCCCGTCTGGCATTACGCTATCCGGCACGACCAACGAGACTGTTACGCTTCAGGTCTCAAACCTCATATATATAGAGGCTGTCGGCAACTACATGAAAGTGTATCACTTATGTAACGGGGCCGTTCGTGCCGACATGCTCCGTGTTACATCCAAAAAGATGGAAGAGGATCTTCATGACTATCCGATGATTGTCCGCTGTCACCGTGCCTTCCTCGTCAATCTTGGCCAGGTAGAGCAAGTTATTTATAAGTCAGGCAGCATGCAACTCGTAGTAAGGCATTGTTCTGAAGCAATCCCTGTTTCGAGGAGCAAAATCTCGATCATCAAAGAGGCAATCCTAAAAAGCTCAATGTGATTTTTCTGTCTGCGATTGGAAAAAAGTGACGCTGTCGCAAGGCTTGTTTCCTGTTTTTGCTTGACATATTGGTTCTATTCTTGTATTTTTGCCCCATAAATCAAACAAGAAAGATATCAATTATGACACAATTTGAGTTGGCTAAGAAGACGATTGAAACCATAGGATGGCAGTCATTTAATTGCAGATTATATGCTTCAGAAGGAGGGGCGTGCAGCAATGGCTGGGACGATTGTAACGAGTTAGAATTGTCGCCCGAGGAAATCCGTTATTTAATCAAAGCACAGTTGGGCAATGATGAACTCTTTGAAGGAATAGAAACAGAAGAGGTGGATGTTGATGAAATGATAGCTGCCATGGCAAAGGAGGGTGCTTGGCCGGATGGAGACCCTCGCGCATCAGTTAATATTATCATTCCTGATGAACTGGCCAGCTTGTCGGAGGATTTGAAATCACTTGCTGATGGAGAACGTAATGCAGAGGCAATAGACAATGTGCGCGAAAAGCTCCGTGCCATCAAGGACGGCAATTACACATTTCATTTCACTACTGTCCAAAGAAAATCAGCACCATCAGATTTAATTCATTGATTATAAATAATTTACAATGAAAAATTTTTTACTCGATTTGAATTGAGATTTCA
>CACYUZ010000086.1:0-9888 GCA_902777645.1 uncultured Prevotellaceae bacterium
GAACGTGGCTCCCACGGTGGACGGCGGCAGGACGTACCGCACGCTGCGCCCCGTGGATGCCGGCTGGTGGTGCGTGGACCCGGACAGCGGGCACGTGGTCACGTGGAAAGGCACGGCGTGGTCGGAGTGAGCATAGGCCTCCGATTACTCTGATAACTCCGATTACTCTTATTACTCCGATTACTCCGATTACTCTGATTACTCTGATTACTCCGATTCCCCAATACCCTCCATAATAATCTCCCCATTTATCCATCTTAATTTTTAATTATTAATCTTTAATCTTTCCCCGTGTTTCTTTCCATTTCCCGCGCCACCTGCTTCCACGAAGCAGGGCGCCAGTTTGCCTATATCGCCGCTCAGGCTTCCCCATCCGATTCCGAAACCTCCGCACCGGCGCCGCTCTTCCCCGAGGAGTCCGACGCACCGCTCTTGCAGCAGTTCTGGGAGGCTGCCTGCCGCGAGGCCGATATCCTCCTGAGCCGCTACAGGGTGGGACCCTGCCAGGGCGACACCTGTCACCAGTATGCCGTCAACCTGCACATGCCGCCGGCTTTCGACCCGGGACTGGCTCCCATGATTTCGGGCCTGCTCTATTCCTTCTTCACGGCTTTCCTCGTCGCAGCCTTTGCACGCACCGTCTTGCCGGAGAGGGCGCAGCCGCTCGAACTCGCTGCCCTCCATCAGCGGCAGCGCCTGCGCGATGCGCTCCATCTGCGCAGGCTTCCCATCAGGCGTCCGCCGGTCTTTTAGGCCGGCGCACTGCCTTTCTTTCTGGCTCCGCTGCCTTTTTCCTGTTTTTTTTCATTACCTTTGCACCGGTTTTTATAATATACAGCTTCTCATGCCGCAACGTTACTTTATCTGGTTCGCCTACAATGGGGCACGCTACCACGGATGGCAGGTGCAGCCCAATGGCAACAGTGTGCAGGCCGAACTGGAAAAGGCGCTCGCCACACTGCTCCGCACCTCAGTACCCACCACGGGGGCCGGACGGACCGATGCCGGGGTGCATGCCTCGTGCATGGTGGCGCACTTCGACCTTGAAAGGGATATCGACTGTGAACAACTGACTTACAAACTGAACCGACTGCTGCCCTACGACATCGCGGTGAGCCGCATACGGCCGGTGCAGCCTGATATGCATGCCCGATTCAGCGCCGTGCTGCGCACCTACCATTATTATATACATACCGAGAAAGACCCGTTCTGTACCTTCTCTTCGTGCCGGTTGCACTATCAGCTCGACTTCGAAGCGATGAACCGCGCGGCGGCGGTGCTGCTACAGACGGCCGACTTCGCCTCGTTCTGCAAGAGCCACGCCGATGTGAAAACCACGCTCTGCCAGGTGTCGCAGGCGCAGTGGCAACGGGTGGGAACGCATCAGTGGCGCTTTGTCATCACGGCCAACAGGTTCCTGCGCAATATGGTAAGGGCCGTAGTGGGCACGCTTATCGATGTGGGACGAGGACGTATCTCCGTCGAGGAGTTCCAACAGATAGTGGCCGACAAAAAACGTACCTCGGCAGGCGAGAGTATGCCGGGACATGCGCTCTATCTGGTTGATGTGCGCTATCCCTTCGATGCCCCGACTTCCGCCGATGTCCTGCCCGATGCGGGAGCTCCCTTCGCTCTTTCGACCGATGATGCCGCACCGGCTTTCGTTCCATCACCTAACGCTCCGCTGTCATGATGTGGCTCCTTCTGGCTTTCCTTTCGGCGGCGCTGCTCGGCTGCTACGACTCGTTCAAGAAAGAGGCGCTCCAGGCAAACGCCGTCATACCGGTGCTCTTCCTCAACACGCTCTTCTGCTCACTCATCTTCCTGCCATGCATCCTGGCCAGCTACCACACCGATTGGCTCCAGAACTCGCCCTTCCTCGTGGCGCGCGGCGGATGGCATGAGCACCGCTATATACTGCTCAAGAGCGTCATCGTGCTCTCGTCATGGCTCTTCGGCTATTTCGGCATCAAGCACCTGCCTCTCACCATCGTCGGACCCATCAATGCCACACGACCCGTTATGGTGCTCGTGGGAGCCCTCCTCGTCTTCGGCGAGAAACTCAACGGCTGGCAGTGGCTCGGCGTAGCGCTGGCGGTGGCTTCCTTCTTCATGCTGAGCCGCAGCGGACGAAAGGAGGGCATCGACTTCAAGCACGACCGATGGATTTACTTCGTGGTTCTATCGGCGCTCCTCGGGGCCGTGAGCGGACTCTACGACAAGTATCTCATGGCGTCGCCGGAGAATGGGGGAGTGGGGCTCGACCGCATGCTCGTGCAGAGCTGGTACAACATCTACCAGTGTTTCATGATGCTGGCCATGCTCCTCTTGCTGTGGTGGCCGCAGCGCAAGCACACCACACCGTTCCACTGGCACTGGAGCATCATCTGTGTGAGCGTCTTCCTCTCCACGGCCGATTTCCTCTATTTCTATGCCCTCAGTCTGCCGGGTGCCATGATCAGCATCGTATCGATGGTGCGGAGGGGCAGTGTCATCGTCTCCTTCCTCTTCGGCGCCCTCTTCTTCCATGAGCACAACCTCAAGAGCAAGGCCCTCGATCTCGCCCTCGTCGTCCTCGGCATGCTCTGCCTCTACATCGGCTCCAGATGAAACGACACAATGTGGCGCTACTAAAAGGGAAAAGAATCACCTTCGTTACAGGAAATGAAAGAAATTCTCATAATGTGCAGAAATTATCCATAATTACATTGAAAGAAATTCCCGTAATGCGCAGAAATTTTTCATAAAAAACGGCCCTCTAGTTCATCTCTAGTTCATCTAGTTCAGCTGGATTTAAATCCAGCTGCATCAATTATCAGGATTTGCAATCCGAAAAAAAATCGCATCTTTGATGCGTTAAAAAATCGCAACTCTGTTGCGTAAAACAATCGCATCAAGTGATGCGTGAGCGATATGCCGACCCTTTGAGCGGGTCGAGCATACCTTAGTGAATGAGCGACGAGTAGACAATTTTTTCGTTAAGCCAGCAATGTTAAGCTTGCTTGAACATTGCCATGGCGAGAAAAAATCGCCAAAGGCAACGGTTAAGTCCCCTCCCGATGTCGGGAGGGGGTTTGGGGGAGGGTAGGTACCCCTCCTTAGGATAAGGAGGGGGCGGGGTGGTTGTGAAAAAATTATTTTTCATTTTTAATTTTTCCCTCCTTTCCAGTGCCGAATCAGAAACTTTTTTGCTAATTTTGCAACGATTGTGGGCCTAACCCTGGCCCGCACCCTCTTTTAAGTAAAAAACAACCCATTTATGCAAAATATATTCAGAGGCCTCGGAGTAGCACTGGTCACACCCTTCAAACAAAACGGCGAGGTGGATTACGAAGCTCTCGAAAGGCTCGTGGAATACCAACTCGACAACGGAGCCGACTTCCTGTGCATACTGGCCACAACCGGCGAGACACCCTGTCTCTCCAACGAGGAGAAAACGCTCATACGGCAGCAAATTGTACGACAGGTAAAAGGACGCGTGCCCATACTCATGGGATGCGGAGGCAACAATACCGCTGCTGTGGTCGATGAACTGCGCAACGCCGACATTCCCGGCATCGACGGCATACTCAGTGTGTGCCCCTACTACAACAAACCCTCGCAGGAGGGCCTCTTCCAGCATTTCAAGGCCATAGCACAGGCTACCTCGCTGCCTGTAGTGCTCTACAATGTGCCGGGACGCACGGGCATCAACATGAAGGCCGAGACCACCTGCCGCATAGCACAGGCCTGCGACAATGTGGTGGCCATCAAGGAGGCCAGCGGAAGCCTGGAGCAGGTCGACGAAATCATCAAGAACAAGCCCGACCGGTTCGAGGTCATCAGCGGCGACGATGCGCTCACCTATCCCATGGTGGCCTGTGGCGCCGTGGGCGTCATCTCCGTCATCGGCAACGCACTGCCCAAGGAGTTCTCACGCATGATACGGCTCGAGTTCAACAATGAGTTCGCCGCAGCACGGCAGATTCATCACCGCTTCACCGACCTCTACAGCCTGCTCTTTGTCGACGGCAACCCCGCCGGCGTTAAGGCGCTGCTCCATGAGATGGGCTTCATCGAGAATGTGCTCCGACTGCCGCTCGTGCCCACACGCGTGGCCACCCTGCAGAAGATGAGCGATATCCTGAAGAGTCTGAAACGATAAAATCACCGCTGTAGATATGGAAGAAAGGAAGGTCCTGCACGAGATTACACCCCTCATGGGAAAAGATGTGCTCTACATTGCCGACAGGCACAAAAAGGAGTTTACCTATCCCATACACAACCATGAGGTTTTTGAACTCAACTTCGTGGAGCACGCTCCCGGCGTGCGACGCATAGTGGGCGACAGCAGCGAGGTAATAGGCGAATACGAACTCGTGCTCATCACCAGCCCCGACCTGGAGCATGTGTGGGAACAGCATGAGTGCAAAAGCCAGGACATCAGGGAGATAACGGTCCATTTCGATATCTCCATGAGCGAGGATTCGCTCTTCGGCAAAACGCCCTTCACCTCGCTCCGAAAGATGATGAACGAGGCGCGCAAAGGGCTCGCTTTCCCCATGCCGGCCATCATGAAGGTCTATGCTCAGCTCAACAGCCTCAGCTCCATCAAGGAGGGATTCTACGCCGTCATGCAGTTCCTCACCATCCTTTACGAGCTCTCCAAGTGCGACGGAGCACGTACATTGGCCAGCACCAGCTATGCCAAAGTGGCCGTCGAAGACGACAGCCGGCGCATCCTCAAGGTGAAAAACTATATCAGCACCAACTTCATGGACGAGATGCGCCTGGCCACCCTCGCCGACATCGCCGGCATGAGTCCCAGCGCCTTCAGCCGCTTCTTCAAACTCCATACCGGACGCAACCTTACCGACTATATCATCGATATCCGACTGGGGTATGCCACCCGCATGCTCGTCGACACATCACGCAGCATCTCCGAAATCAGCTTCAACTGCGGGTTCAACAACCTCAGCAATTTCAACCGCATCTTCAAGAAAAAGAAAGGGTGCAGCCCCAGTGAGTTCCGTGAGAGCTATCATAAAACCAAGGTGCTGATCTGACGGCCGGCACCTGACCTTAATAAAACTAAAAACTGCCATGAAATCGCTCCTGCTGGGCGCACTTGCCCTCTTTGCCGTGTCGGCGCTCCAACTGGCTGCCGGCTGCTCCGAACGTATAGCAAAATCTTCTTCCATAAAGGGCGCCGACTCTGTTGTGGTGTCACGCCTTATAGCTTTCGACTTTGAGCACCACAATGGCTCCATGATATACCACTCACCGGAGTATACCGGAAGCCTCGACCGCGGCTTCCAGGTGACACGCAACGACCGGGGACAGTACATTCTCACTACCTCGCGGTGGAAATACAGCGAGAATGATATGCACATGATACACGACACCATCCTGGTGCCCGACACCACCGTGAGCCATATCATCAACATCGTCAATGCGTGCCACTTGCACAGCATGCCTTCCTATATAGAGGCCGATGAACGTTACATGGCGCTCGATGCCGGTGGGTGGAGGGCCTCGCTCCAGGTCGACACCTTCAGCACCTCCCTCTCTTCTGGCGATGCCATCTTCCCCGTCAACCCTGCCGACGAAAAGTATCCGGCCGGCGTCAGAGGAATCGTCAACCTCCTGGAGCGCCTCCTGCCTTCAGAAGAATAGCCTTTCTCTCGGTCATAAAAAAACTATAGCCTCTGGAATAGAGGCTATAGCCTTAGGATATGTCCCTTTAACTTAGGATATGTCCCTTTAACTTCCCTTTAATTACCCTTCAACTTAATAGTTCTGGGCCAGCAGCTCGAAGTGGGCTTGCGGATGGTCGCACACCGGGCATACCTCGGGAGCCTTCGGACCTACCACGATATGGCCACAGTTGCGGCACTGCCAGATGCAGTCGCCCTCGCGCGAGAACACTATCTGGTCTTCTATGTTCTTGAGCAACTTGCGGTAGCGCTCCTCGTGGTGCTTCTCGATGGCGGCCACACCGCGGAATTTCTCGGCTATCTCAGGAAATCCTTCCTCGTCGGCCTCGCGGGCCATGCGGTCGTACATGTCGGTCCACTCGAAGTTCTCGCCCTCGGCGGCGGCCTTCAGGTTCTCGGGGGTCGACTTGATGCCGCCCTCCAGCAGTTTGAACCACATCTTGGCGTGCTCCTTCTCGTTGTTGGCGGTCTCCTCGAAGATGGCGGCTATCTGTACATAACCGTCTTTCTTGGCCTTCGAAGCCCAGTAGGTATACTTGTTGCGGGCCTGGCTCTCGCCGGCAAATGCTTCCTGCAGATTCTTCTCTGTCTTGGTTCCTTTCAGTTCTTTCATAATGTTTTTAAGTATTAATGGTTTCCTATTATCTTAGAGATACAAAATTAACAATTTTGAACCAATTTGCCAAATTTTTTATCCACAATCGGTTGTTATGATGACCGATTGGGGATAAATCTACATCTTGTCCAACTCGCTCTTCAGCCAGCGCATGCGCCGCTCTATCCAGTCTTTCAGATAGTCGGCTTCCTCGCGGTAGGCTCGGCGAACCTCTTCTTCGCTCGAGCTGCGTATCCTGAGTTGGCCCCACAGCAGGTTGTCGTAGTACACCTTGTCGGTCAGCGCTGAGCAGGTCTGGTCTATATGGTCGTAAATCTGCTGGCGGTGCTCATAGTAGTGGTTGAAACGCCGCTTCACCAGGGCCACAAAGTCGGGGTCGTCAAACAGGCGGCCCATCCATTTTGTCCGCCGTATGTAGAAACCATCGGCCACATTGGCTGTCTCGCGACCGAAGTCGTTGTCCTTGTACCCGCCGAAACCGCTGCCGAAGTCCCACAGTGGGCCCATCGTGAGCAGGCCGTCGCGGCGGGCGTGCATAAAGCAGCTGGTGTAGAAGGCGGCGTCGGCATTCTTCGCTATCTCGTTCACCAGATACCATTCTGCCATCGATTCCATGTCGATGTGGCGGCGGTAGCCGGTGGCGGCGTCTCTGAAGTGGTCGCTGAAGAGGGCGTCCTCGGCGGCCTGCACCTTGGCCTTGATGGCTTCGTATCGGGCGTCACCTTCTCTCACCTCGGGGTGGTGGATGGTAAGGGGGTGGGTCAGCCGGCTCGTGTTGAAGATGGTCTCGTGGTAGCGGGCCTTGCCGTCCACTTCTATCAGCAGTCCGTCGTCGCCCACGTCCACACGGCCTGCTCCCACGCTCACGGCCTGGCACAGCAGGTAGATGCCTTGATAGCGGCCGTTGAGCGAGAAGTCTACAGTGTGGCTCTGGGGGGTGTAGTCCAGCAGACTCAGCTCTCGGCCCATATAGAAGGCTACCTCGTTGCGCATCAGCGACTTGTCGTCGTAGTTGGCCAGAAGCACCCAACTGGTGTCGGCTGCTGTGGCGGTAGGCTGACCGCCGGAAAGCCGGATAGAGTAGGGCTTTTTAGGAAAAATCCAACTGGTGTTGCCGCGCCCCTTTATCATGATTTCACCGGCCATGGAGGTTAGGTCGCCGCCGTGGCGCACCTCCAGCCGGCTGTGCTCCACATACTGGCGCTTCACCTCTGTGCCGCCGGGGGTGCTGATGCTCAGCTGCGGCAGTCCGCTGTAGGGCACGTCGCTCTCGCTCAGCTCCACACCCTCGTCGTCGCACGCGCTCAGCAGCAGGGCGGTCAGCAGTGTCAGAAGCAGGGGTCTAAGGGTCATATTCCTTTATAAATCGAGTTCATAGGTCACACCGGCCACATGGCGGCGCAGGGGCTTGTTGTCGTCATCGCCGTGCTGATAGCGGTAGTATAGGTGCAGGGTGTGGCCCTTGGCGGCTTTCCAATATACACCGGCGGTGCAGCGAAGCTTCTCCAACCGCCAGGCATTGAAGGCTTCCAGGCTCACCTCGGGGGTGAACGGGCTTTTCTTTATCTTGTAGCGGGCAGCGAGCCGGCTGCGCAGCACGTTCTTGCCCTTGCCTCTGTACAGATGCTCGGCCTGGTCGCTGCGGTCGTACAGATAGTTGTAGCGCCCTTTCACCACCTTCTCCATGCGGTAGGTATACTGCCACCGTTCGCGCAGTGACAGGCGCCAGCGGCCCCACTTGTGGGTCAGCGTGGCATCGGCGTGCAACCGGTGGCGCACTATCCAATAGTCGCGTAGGTTCTTAGGGTCGCCCACCTGGGCCAGACCTTTCTTCACGTCGCGGTCGTCCTCGTCGTAGTGCGAGAGGCGCTCGTCGTGGTCGTAGATGAAGATGTAGCCGCCCGATAGCTTCAGCCATGGCCATAGCTTGTAGTGGGCGGACAGACCGCCTTCCAGCCGGTCCAACGTCTCCACACCGTCGCGGGTACGCAGCTCGGCGTCCAGTTCCAGTCCGGCCTGCTTGCTCAGGTCCTTGGTCACCTCCACGCTCACGTCGGTGCCCCAGGTGTCTTCCTGGGCGCAGACCGTGCAGGGCGGCAGGCAGAGCAGAAGCAGCAGGAAGAGCCGGAACGACAGCCTCATACCGTTATCTCGCCGCAGAGGGATTGGTTCATGTATTTCCGTATCATCTGCGGGTCCTTATACTGGGCCTGCAGATACATCAGCTTGGTCACAGCGCCTTCTACCGTACTGTCGCGGCCGCTTATCACACCGGCTTTCTGTAGCTGGTAGCCGGTGTCGTAGCGGCCCATCTCCACGGCGCCGGCCATGCACTGGCTCACGTTCACAATCGTCACGCCGCGCTCGCTGGCCTCCTTCAGCAGACGGATGAGCCATGGCTTCTGCGGGGCGTTGCCGCTGCCGAAGGTGCGCATCACGATGCTGCGAAGCTCGGGAGCGCCTATCAGGTAGCGCACCAGATACTCCTCGATGCCGGGGAAAAGGCTGAACACGGCCACATTGGCGTCCATGCCCGTGTGGGGTACCATCGGACGGTCGTAGTCGGGCTGCAGGATATGGTGGTAGTGGAAGGTGAAGTTCACACCGGCATTGCACAGCACGGGATAGTTGTAGGTGGTGAAGGCGTCGAAACCGTCGGCGCTCTGCTTCGTGGCACGGTTGCCGCGCAACAGGGCACCGCCGAAGTAGATGCACACCTCGGGCACAATGGCGCGGCCGTCGTCGTAGTGGGCGGAGGCCAACTCTATACTCGTCAGAAGGTTCTCCTTGCCGTCGGTGCGCAACTGGCCGATGGGCAACTGGCTGCCGGTCAGTATCACGGGCTTGGTCAGGTTCTCCAGCATGTACGACAGGGCAGAGGCTGTATAGGCCATCGTGTCGGTGCCGTGAACTACAACAAAACCGTCATACTGGTCGTAACGCTCGGCTATCGTCCGAACCAGCTGCGCCCATATCCGAGGCGTCACGTCGCTCGAGTCGATGGGGTGGGCAAACTGGTAGGTGTCGATGTCGGTCTTCAGATAGACCAGTTCGGGCATGTTGCTCACCATGTGCTCAAAGTCGAGGGGCTCAAGGGCGCCGGTCTTCTGGTTGCGGCCCATGCCGATGGTGCCGCCCGTGTAGATGAGCAGCACTTTATTGGTGCGCGGATAGGAGTGGGCGGTCGCTGGGTGAATATCCTTCATCATAATCGCTGGCTGTATTCTTCGATTTCTCGGTTAACTTTTGCAAAGTAACATCTTTTTTCCCATTCCCACAATATTTATGCACTTTTTTTTAATTCCACCCCCCCCACAGGGGGGCAGGTACTTTGTGAGCCGGTAATCTCACTCCCCTCCCCTTGTAGGGGAGAGGGCAGGGGTGGGGTCTCTGCCAAAACACAAAATATGTAATCTTTCTGCCCGTCCAGGGCACTCCTCGCCCCAAGAAGGGTGCGCCGTCCGGCGCACCAAGATCGCACAGTCCCATATCATAGTTATTGTTTGATTTTGTTCAGATTTTGTAAGATTTACATAAGATAGGCTGCACCTCGGCAATTCAAGCAAGCTTGATTGC
>CACYUZ010000087.1:0-9513 GCA_902777645.1 uncultured Prevotellaceae bacterium
CTTGTTCTCGCCGTATAGCTGACTCAGACAGACGGCCATCTTGCCGCTGCCGGGACCAGGGGCCGTGACGATTATCAGCGGACGCTGCGTTTCTACAAAATCGTTCTTGCCAAAACCGTCGTCAGAGGCTATCAGCGACACATTGTGGGGATAACCTTCTATAAGATAGTGATAATAGGTGTTGATGCCCATTCGCTGGAGCCGCTGCCTGAAGGTGTCGGCCGCACGCTGACCTGCGTAGTGGGTGATGACGACCGAACCAACCATAAAGTTGCGGTTCAAGAAAGCGGCGCGCAAACGCAACACGTCTTCTTCGTAGGTGATACCAAGGTCGGCTCGTATCTTGTTCTCCTCAATATCCTCGGCATTAATCACTATCACAATCTCTATGCTGTCGCTCAACTGCTGGAGCATCGATAGCTTGCTGTCGGGCTTGAAACCTGGCAGCACACGAGAGGCATGGTAGTCATCGAAAAGCTTGCCGCCCATTTCCAAATAAAGCTTCCCGCCAAACTGTGAAATACGTTCCCTGATATGCTCCGACTGAATCTTTACATATTTCTTGTCGTCAAAACCGATAGTCATTGTACGCTGTGTTTGATTTGCATGCAAAATTATAACAAAAAGTCGGAAATCGTGGCAATTGGGTGTTGTTTTTGATGAAAAAAATCATGTCGTCTTCTGACACCAATCACAGATCTGCCTTTTTTGTCAAATATATTGTAACTTATCTCTCGTTTGAACACTTCTTAAGGCTTTTTTTGCACATTGACTACACTTTTTTATTAAATTGTTTTGATTTAAAAATTATTTTAAGTATTTTTGCATTCGTTAATATACCAGATTGGTTTTCATGAGGCTTTTCTGTTTCATAGTAAGTGTATTGTTGCTTACTTCCTGCAATTTTAAACTTAAACTGCAGGAGGATGAGGCTGTTGAGTCGGAGAGAGTGGAAATCCAACGCTATGACCGGCTGCAGAGCCTGTATCTTACAACAGGCGATTTCTCCGCACTGCAGCAGATGAGCACCGATTATCCTATTGAGACGAGAACTCTCCTGGAGAAAGTCCTGGAGCTGGGCGAGGTGAGCGATCCGGAAATCAATGCGCGGTTCCTTTCTTATTTTCAGGATTCTACCCTACAGGTCATCATCTCTGATGCTGAGGTGCAATATGCCAATATGAACGACCTTAACAAGGATTTCACAGAAGCTTTCCAACGGCTCACCGGATGGCTGCCCGACCTGCCGGTTCCCATGATTTACGCACAAATCTGCGCGCTTCACCAAAGCATTGTCGTCGGTGACCAGTCGGTTGGTATCAGTATCGACAAGTATCTGGGGGCTGACTATCCGGCTTACCTGAAATATTATCCTGCCGAACAGCGCACACTGATGAAACGCGACTGTATCCTGCCAGATTGTATCAGCTTCTATTTGTTGAGCAGGTATCCATTGCCCAATTTCAGTACGGCCGAACAGCAGACAAGGGATCTGCATCTGGCAAAAATCCAATGGGTCACCAACAAAGCTATAGCACGTAATTTCTTCAAATCTGATTACGTCTCGGTCTTTGATAAATATACTGCCAAACATCCGAATATTACAATAGCCGACTTGATGGAAAATACGGATTATGACCATTTCCTAAAGTAGGCTCGTTTTCACGTATGCCTCACAAGGGCTTTCATTCAAACTACTTCAAACGCTCCTGAAAAAATGAAAAAAATCTTCTTCACCATGGCTTTCCTGGTGGGCTCTTTATGCTCGCCGGCACAAGTGGGGTTCGATAAAACAGCCATGCAGATTGCTTACGAAATGATGCCGGGATGGAACCTCGGCAATACGCTCGAGGCCAGCAATTGGAGAACCAACACGCAATTGTGGAACAACGAGGGTGGACTTGATGCCGAAATCTCATGGCAAGGCACAAGAACTACACAGGAGGTAATCGACTATGTCAGGGACCAAGGCTTCCGCTCTGTCAGAATACCCTGCGCATGGGCCTTGGGACATATTGTTGATGCTGAGAAAAAGACCATCGACCCAATATGGATGGAAAGAGTAAAGACGGTGGTCGACTATTGTATCAATGATGGATTATATGTGGTGCTGAACGACCATTGGGATGGGGGATGGCTTGAAAACCACATTGCCGATTCTGACCCAAACACCATTGCCGAGCACAAAGCGACTCTTACTGCCTTGTGGACACAGATTGCCGAGGCTTTCAAAGACTATGATGAGCACCTGCTCTTCGCGGGTTTCAACGAGCCGAATGCCGAGAGCCAGTCGGCTACCAATAAATTGATGGATTACCACCAGGTGTTTGTCGATGCCGTCAGGGCTACGGGGGGCAACAACGAAAAAAGAATCCTTGTGGTTCAAGGACCTAGCACGGATGCTGAGCGTACCTGCCAGATGCTTACCCGCCTGCCGGAGGATATAACACCTGGACGGCTGGCCGTGGAGGTGCACCTTTACTATCCGTGGAATTTCTGGGGAATGGAAAATGATGAGTCATGGGGCAACTGCTTCTACTATTGGGGAGAGGGCAACCATGTGTCGGGATCGAAACACAATGCCACTTATGGAGAGGAGGAAGACTTGAGAAAACTCATGGACCAGCTGAAAACCAAGTTCGTCGACAACGGCATTCCGGTCATCAATGGGGAGTACGGGGTCAACTGGCGCGTCATCTCAGGCAATGGGGAGAGCCAGGAAAAACACGACGCTTCTATCCAAACGTATTACAGGTTCATGAACAAGGAGTGCATAGAGCACGGCATCGTACCTATGGTGTGGGACACCAATTCTTCCCGGGGCATGACCGTCATCAACAGAAGCAATCTCTCTATCGTCTGCCCATACATGATGAATGGTATCAAGGAGGGGGTGGAACAGGCCGACTGGAGCGCCGAGGTGCTGACGCCTACCATGACACCGTCTGACAATTCACCAGTCTATAACCTTCAAGGACAAAAAGTCACCGCCATGGAAAAAGGGGTGTATATCCAAAACGGAAAGAAAGTCCTCGTCAGATAGCTGTTTCCTTGCCTTGCCATAGGTCGTGCCCCTGCATATACTGGCAAAGCATCTTGTTCAGTATCTCGGGCTTGAGACCCCAACGGGGCGATACCACTTTTCCCAACGGTGAAGAGGAGAAAAAACGTTCCAGAACAAAATCTTTCCTGAGACGGCTGATGTAGTGGGACAAAAGGTGGAGGTAGTCGTTTACCTCCATTCTTTTTTCTGGACCACGGCGGTATTCTTGCCACAATCGTGTGCCCTTTATGATTTGAAGCTGGTGAATCTTCAACAGGGTGAGCGGAAGGCGGCACAGCTCGTCGGCTTGACCCAACTGCATGGCCTCGTCTTCGCCAGGAAGGCCCAAGATTACATGCCCGCCAACACGAATGCCACGGCGGGCCAATGAATCCACGGCTTGGCGGCTGCAAGCGTAGTCATGGCCCCGGTTCAGGCGCTGCAGTGTGGCATCATGGGTCGATTCTATGCCGAGTTCCACCACGAGGAAGGTCTGCCGGTTCAGCTCTTCAAGATAATCCAGTATGAGGGGAGGAAGACAGTCGGGGCGGGTGCTGATAACAATGCCTGCCACATCTTCTACCGCAAGGGCTTCTTCATAAAGGGCTTTCAGCTGGTCGAGTGTACCGTAGGTGTTGGTGTACGACTGGAAATAGGCCAGATACTTTAGCCCACTCTCTTTACGCGAATAGAAGGATTTGCCGGCCTGCAGCTGCTCGCTCACCCGCAGACCGCTCTTGCAGTAACGGGGGGTAAAGGCGGTGTTGTCACAGAAATGGCATCCCTCGGTAGACAGACAGCCGTCGCGGTTGGGACAGGTCAGCCCGGCATCTACGGAGAGCTTCTGTACGCGGCATCCTAACTGCCCCCGAATCCACGAACCGTAGTCATTGTAGGGTAGGGCGTCTTGTGGTTGAGACATTACGACAGCAAATCTGACAATTCTGAAAAATGGTCTATGGTGGTCAGACGGTCATGGGCATATTCTTCGGCCTGCTCATGTTGCCATGTCAGATAGAAGGGGATGTGGACGGCATAGGCGCCTATCTCAAGGGCTGGGGCGATGTCGCTCTTGAAAGAGTTGCCCACCATCAGCATTTCGTCCGGATGGATTCGGAACCATTCACACAACTGCAGATATTCGCGGCTACTCTTGTTAGATACGATAATCACATCGTCGAAAAAGGAGGAAAGACCCGAACGATTCAATTTGGATTCCTGCTCCAGATTGTCGCCTTTTGTAAAGAGCACCATCCGGAAGCGGTTTTGCCTCTTGATGTGCGACAGGGTTTCTTCCACACCGGGCAGAGGGGTGGCGGGCAGACGGAGCAGGCTGCGCCCCAGCTGCTCTATCTTGAGCAGTTCCATGCCTGTAATCGTGCCTTCTGTCAGAGAGATGGCGTTTTCTATCAGACTCAGGGTGAAGGCTTTGGAGCCGTAGCCCAACTCTTCCATGTTGCCGCATTCCACGGCAAAAAAACGGTCATGAAGGTCGGAAGGGCTGCCGTATTCGGAAAACATCTCATGATACTGCTTCTCTACCAAGTCGAAATGCGACTGGCAGTCCCAAAGGGTGTCATCGGCATCGAAAACTATTACTTTTATCGATTCGGGGTATGTCATCTTATTGTTCAATCATATTCCTGATAAGGGTCCAGCCTATAATAAGGGCGGAGACCATGATGATAACGGCATTTCTACCTATCTTATTGTATAGGGTGCGATACAAAGGCCTCCCGCCGATAGGGATGAGCAACACCAGCACAAGGGGGGTGAGGAGCACGACAAAGAGGTTGTAATGAAGGGCTGAGGCGAGGTCTCCTGTCAAAAGACTGTGAAAAGCTCGTTGAATACCGCAAAATGCACAACTGAAACCTGTCCACTTCTTGAAGGGACAAACAGGGAAAAACTGACTGCTCGATGGGTCAAACAGATAATACATCATGACACACAGCAGGCTCCCCGCCAATAGGTAAAAGGTCTTGGATTGTCTCACCATGTCTCATTCACCAAGGCCAGGGATAACTGCCGGGCTTAACCGTGATGCCGCATGACGCATGCTGCATTCTTACCACACCGGGGGCATATTCACACGAAAGGGTCAACTCTTTCCACCCCATACGCTCCAATACGCTGTAGGCGGTGGCACCGCCTTCTATGTATACTTCCCTTACGGGATAATGCTGCAGCAGCAACGATACGGCCTCGGCTGTCACTGTCCTTAGATACGCGGCCCTTGAAGCATCATAACGTATGTCGGTGGGAAGACGGAGCTGTATGTGCCCAAACTGCTTCAACAGCGAAACAGCGTCGCCAACCCAAGGGGAGGCATCGGCTTCGCCCTGGTAGGTGGAGCGCGGCATCATACTGATGGGCCAGCCGGGCATCCCTTTACTTTGTGTACTGCCACAGACCATTAGTGCATCTTCAAAACTGACTTGATGACGTGACTCGTCGCTGCCTGCAGAATAGCCTAATGCCGCAAGAAATTGCTCAAACAGGTCGGCTCCTCCTGCCAGAAGTGTCTGCTGCTCAGTTTGTCTGAGTAGTTTTGTTAAATCTTCGGTACAGACGGCGTCTGCATAATAAAGGCCATGTTCCTGTGCCCCTTTCCAAGGCTTCATCTTGGGAAAACGCTCTTCTATCTTCGACGACCAGGCCGGATATTCCGGATCGGTAGAAAAGGGGGTCTTGTCCAAGGGAATTCCGTCTATATAATAGATACCGCCTTCTATCACACGGCCTCTACTGGGATTGGCGGGAAGAAAGAGACAGTTGCGGTAGCGGCCGCTTTGTAATATCTCTTCCATTTCTTCCTCTACATGTCCGCGAAGGGCCGAGTCGGTCTTCTTGAAAAGAGGGACTCCTGGCGGGAGGGCGTCGCACAACTGGCTGATTGTCTTCCTTGCGGCAGAAATACTGTGTTGCCGGGTCTCTGTTGCTATCACCTGGGCATCATAGGTGTCTAAAGACTTGACCTCATCCAAACTGAATGAGGTCCGAAGTCCATAACGTACGCAGATACCGGCTATCTCGGCGGCACCTGTCAAGTCATCGGCTATGATGTAAATCATTATCTCTCCATGGCTTTGCGGTGCTGGGCCATTCGCTGGGCATAGTCGATTGACAGCAACAGGGCATCTTCACTGGCCACACCGCGGCCGGCAACGTCGAACGCTGTGCCATGGTCCACACTCACACGGATGATGGGCAGGCCAAGGGTGATGTTCACGCCTTTCACACTGTCCATCTTGCCGGTCTCCTTGTTCCAGTTGAAGCCTACTACCTTGAAGGGAATGTGGCCCTGGTCGTGATACATGGCTACACAACCGTCAAACTGACCGCACTTGGCTTTGGCAAATAGACTGTCGGGGGGTATGGGACCCGACACATCGAAACCTCGCTGAAGGAGCTCGCTCACTGCGGGTTCTATTTCTTCGGCTTCCTCGGTGCCGAAAAGACCGTTGTCGCTGGCATGGGGGTTAAGTCCGGCTATGCCTATTCGTGGATGGGAAATGCCGAATTGGCGGCAGGCGTCGTCGAGCAGTTCGGTCACTTCGATAATGCGGGCTTTCTTCACCAGGTCACAGGCCTTGCGAAGTGGCACATGGGTAGAGACGTGTATCACACGCAGATACTCGTCGGCCAGCAGCATGGCGTATTTCTTGGTGTGGGTGAAGGTGGCATATATCTCAGTGTGGCCGTCGAACATATGACCGCCCTTGTGAAGGGCCGACTTGTTCAAGGGGGCGGTAACCGTGCCGTCTACCTCATGGTTCATGGCCAGGTCGATGGCGGCCTTTACCGACAAGAAAGCGGCATGACCGCATTGGGCCTGCTCTTCGCCGAATTGGAAACGGCTCATGTCCATGCAGGGGATGTCGTATACGTCGATGGTGCCTTGTGCGAATTTAGCTTCCTCCACACGGTGGATGACGTTGACTCCAAGTGGAAGACTCAAATGGTGGATGATATGCCGAATCACAGCGCTGTCGCCCGTTACAAGGGGACGGCACACGGTGTATATCTCGGCATGTAAAAACGATTTCGCCACAATCTCAGGACCTATGCCAGAAGGGTCGCCTGTCGTAATGGCGAGAATGGGTAGTTCTTTCATGAATTATTGCTTTTGGAGGATTCTTTCATCTTTTCAAGATAACCGTAAATGGTGAGTTCCTTGTCGGCCAACGGGGTCTTGAAGAAATAACTCGACACATAGCCTACTACAAGTACAATGAGATGGCTGTATACACCAAGCATGTATTTGTGGTGGCTGAAGTTGTAACGGCCCATGTCAAGAAGTATTTGCTTGGTGCCGTCGCCGTCCAGGTCTACCTTCGTAGAGGTCAGGACGGCATAGGCGGTAAAGAGAACGGCGGCGGCAATGCCGATGTAGAGGCCTTGCTTGTTGGCACGGCGACTGAACAGGCCCAAAAGGAAGATACCTACGATGCCGGCAGAGAAAATGGCGTAAAGGGAGAAAAGGGCTCCCAACACGCCTTCGCCGCCCCATGATACATAGAGAAGGGCGATGCCTACTGCTCCGAGACCCGAAAGGACCACCATCCAACGGCCAAAACGTAGCTTGGCGCGGTCGCTCACTTGTTTGCGGAAACGTACGTAGTAGTCCTGAGTGGCAATGGCGCTGATGCAGTTAAGGTCGGAGTCAAGGCTGGAGATGGCGGCGGCAGCAAGGGCCGCGATAATCAGACCACGGATACCGGTGGGCAACTCTGTGCGGATAAAATAGGGAAATACCTCATCGGCCTTGATGCCGTCGGGAAGCAGCGGAGCACCTGAAGCATGGTAGAATGCGAACAGACAGGTGCCGATAAGCATGAAAAGGGCCCACACGGGAACACTCATCAGTACACCGATGTAGGCGGCTCGCTTGGCCTCACGGTCACTGCGGGCTGCCAGATAGCGCTGCACGATGGTCTGGTCGGTGCCGTATTTCTGAAGGGCATAGAAAATGCCGTTCAGCACCATGACGACAAAAGTGAGCTGGGTGAGGTCCATGTCGTAGGGACCGAATCCTATCTTGTCGTATTCGGAGGCTATGCTGAATACGGTTTGAGGACCGCCGGAGGGGGCAAAGAAGAGGATGCCCACACACAATAGTCCTCCGCCTATCAGCAGGAACCCTTGGATGACGTCCATCCATACAATGGCTTCCAAACCGCCCATCAGGGTGAGCAGGATGATCGTAATGCCGAGGATGATGACTATATAGTTGATGGGCATGCCTAAAAACGTGGACAGCGCCATGCTCACCAAAAAGAATACGGTTCCCGACTTCGAGAAGTGGCCCAACAGAAAGGCTACCGAACTGTAAAGACGGGCAAAAAGTCCGAAACGGCGCTCGAAATACTCATAGGTGCTCAGGCGAATCACTCTCCTGAAAAGGGGCACAATGATTCCTATGAGCAGCAGAAGCACAATGGGTACCATCAAACCCTGCACCAAGAGTATCCAGTTGCCTTCATAGGCGGCACCGGGATAGGCAAGAAAGGTGACACTGCTTATCAGGGTGGCGAATATGGACATGCCGACGGCCCAGGCGGGTATGCGCCCGCCGCCGGCAAAATAGGTGTCGCTGTCTTTCTGGCGGTGCGAGAAGTATAGTCCCATACCTATCGCCAAAAGGATGGAAAGAAGTACAATCGACCAGTCTATCCAGTGTAGGGATTGCATGGAGATGATTTTTAGAGGTTGTTCATCACTTGGGTCTCTGTCGCATCTTCTATGCGAAGGGTGGTAGCAGCGTCAAGCTGGGTGAGAGGACGTAACATGCAGGTGGTGGTTATCAGACCGGCCTTGTGGCAGATGACCTTCAGGGCTGCCAACGACTCACCCAAGGTAAAACCTTGTTGGTAGATCTCACCCAAACGGTCGGTGCTTGTCTGCAGGAGCTCTGCCTTCTCGGTGTCGCCATTCCAGCCTGCGTTGAAAAGACCGGCATACATCTTGGGAATGAAATTGCCGCCGCTGGGAACAATTCCGTCGGCACCCAATGCAAGGGCTTTTGCCGAGTTGGCTGCACAACCGCAGAAATAACTGAAATCGGAGCGGCCGCTCAACTTGCCAAGAAGCTCCTCCATACGCGGGTCGTTGCGCTCAGAGTCTTTCAGACCCACAATGTTGGGGTGGTCTGCCAACCGCAGCACTACATCTACCGGTATACTCATGTGGGTGGTGGCTTTTATGTTGTAAAGCATGAAGGGCACTTTCACATGGTCGGCTATCTGGGTGTAGTATTGAAAAATCTGCTCATCGGTGAGCGCATAATAGCCAGGAAGGGTAGAGGCAAGGACATCGGCACCGGCCTCGCTGAGCGCATCGGCCTCTTTGAGCTGGTCTTCCACGCAGAGACCTGTAAGGCAGGCATAGATGGTGATACGGTGATTGGATGCGTTGGCGGCAAGGCGGGTAAGCTCAACAGCTTGTGCATGGCTCAGACTGTTGCCCTC
>CACYUZ010000088.1:0-9081 GCA_902777645.1 uncultured Prevotellaceae bacterium
CTGCTCGTCTTCCTTGCGCACACCGATAGAGGTGGAGTTCTCCGACGAGGCCTGCGACACCATGAACACGCTGATGCCGTTGTCGGCCAGGGTGGTGAAGATGCGGCGGTTCACACCAATCACACCCACCATAGAAAGGCCCGTCACAGTGATGAGCGAGGTGCCCTTGATGCTGGAGATACCCTTGATGGGACGGCGGTCATCGTCGGTTTCTTCCTGTATCACAGTGCCTTGTCCGTCGGGGTTGAAGGTGTTCTTCACCATGATGGGTATCTTCTTCACACACACGGGATAGATGGTGGGGGGATAGATTACCTTGGCACCGAAGTTGCAGAGCTCCATGGCCTCGATATAGCTCAGATGGTTGATGGTGTAGGCGCTCTTTATCACCTTCGGGTCGGCTGTCATGAAACCGTCCACATCGGTCCATATCTCCAGACACTCGGCATCCAGGGCGGCGGCTATGATGGCGGCGGTGTAGTCGCTGCCGCCGCGGCCCAGGTTGGTGATGTCGCCCGTGGTGCGGTCGCGGCTGATGAAACCGGGCACCAGCGATATCTGCGGCAGGCGGGCAAAGGCCTCGCGCACCAGGGGATAGGTGGTCTCGCTGTCGAGCACATGCTTGCCGTTCTTGCGCTCGGTCTTGATGAAGTCGCGGGCGTCGAACCACTGCGCGTCGTCCATCAGCGTGGCCACGATACGGCTGCTCAGCCGCTCGCCGTAGCTCACAATGGCGTCGAGGGTCTTGCCGCTCAGGTCGTGAATCAGGTATACACCGAAAAGAATGCTCTTCAGCTCGTCGAAAAGGGTGTCTACCTGGCCGAGCAGGGTGGCGCGCTTGCGGGCATCGCCTATCACGGCGCCTATCATGTCGTGGTGGCGCGCCTGCATCTGCCCGAAGGCCACGGCATAGCTCTCGTCGCCCTTGCAGGCCATTTCCGAGGTGGCTATTAGCTGGTCGGTGATGCCCCCGAGGGCACTCACCACCACCACCACGGGCTGGTGGGCGGCTGCCTGCTCTACAATCTTTTTCAAATTAAGAATACTCTCTACGGAACCTACGGATGTTCCGCCAAATTTCATTACTTTCATCTCTATTGAGGTATAATTTTTAGGTATGGCCCCGCCTACAAATGGGGGCGTAGACAACTACTTGCCATTATTAATTTGCAAAAATAGTAAGTTTTTCGTCAAAATAAGTCATTTTTTCACGAAAAAGTGTACTCGCCTACTAAAAAGTGGAATTTATTTGCGGGTTTGTTTTTTTTTGTTACCTTTGCATCAATTATAAACAGTCAAATATTAAAAACAAAGGATTATGAAAAAGATTTTCTCTTTTATCGCAGCATGTCTGCTGGCAGTTCCTACCTTCGCACAGTTCAGCTCCGGAGGTTTCTCCATCGATGAGGAGCATACTTACTGGGGCATCCGCCTTGGTGTGGCCTTCGGTGGTATCGGTGGCGACGTTGAGGCAGAAGACGGCCGTACCGGTATGACGCTGGCCGGAATCGTGGGCCTGCGCGTGTCGGAGACGGCTCCGGTGTTCCTGGAGACGGGACTCTATTATACCGAGCGTGGTGGTGATAAGCTGAAGGCGGATGGTCAGGCCCTCGGCGACCACGACGGTCACCTCAACTATCTCGAGGCTCCGCTGCTCATCAAGTATGGCTTCGGACTGGAAAACGAAGTGGCTGTCCTGCCTTTCCTGGGTCCGTATGTGGGCATGGGCATCAGCGGCAACTACAAATTCCTGAACCATCCTGAGATGGGATTCAAGTTGGGTTGCGGCTTCGAGTGGAGCAATCTCTATGCGGAACTGGCCTATCAGTTCGGCGTCACCAACCTTGCCGATGGCGATGAGGTGAAGAAGGTCGTCAGCAGCATGAACAGTGCCTCTTCGCATGGTCACGCTCTGTGCTTCAACATCGGTATCAACTTCTAATTTTATTGTAAACCATAAGATGGCGCCTGGCTCTTGACAGACGCCATCTTCCTTTTTTACAGAGGGATAAGCACCCTCCTCCAAACTATGGTAAAGGATTTGCAGATTCGCGTGTCGCCCCAGGTGGCGGCGGCTGAGAGCACCATAAGAGAGTTCATAGCCCGAGAGCAGGCCATTGATGCCCGCACCATCTGTCATGTGCGGGTGCTCAAGCGCAGCATCGACGCCCGACAGCGCAATATCGTGGTCAACCTCACCGTGAGGGTCTATGTCAACGAGATGCCGGCCGACGAGCCCTTTACCGTCACGCATTATGGTGATGTGTCGGAGTGTCCCGCTGTCGTCGTGGTGGGAGCTGGACCGGGTGGCCTCTTCGCCGCACTGCGTCTTATCGAACTCCACCTGCGCCCCATCCTCATAGAGCGGGGCAAGGATGTGAGGGAACGCAAAAAAGACCTCGCTGCCATCACCCGCACGCAGCAGGTGGACCCGGAGAGCAACTACTGCTTCGGCGAGGGGGGAGCGGGCGCCTATTCCGACGGAAAACTCTATACTCGCTCCAAAAAACGGGGCAGTGTCGACAAAATACTGAATGTGTTCTGCCAGCATGGCGCCTCCACCGCCATCCTCACCGACGCCCACCCGCACATCGGCACCGACAAACTGCCACGCGTCATCGAGAATATGCGCAACAACATCCTGCGCTGCGGCGGCGAGGTGCACTTCCAGACCAAAATGACTGCCCTCGCCCTGAGCGGCGATGAGGTGGTGGGGGTGGAGACGATTCATCTGCCCACGGGGCAGACGCGTGCCTTCCGCGGACCGGTCATCCTGGCCACAGGCCATTCGGCACGCGACGTCTACCAGTACCTTGCTGCCAATGAGGTGGAAATCGAGGCCAAGGGCATCGCCGTGGGCGTGCGCCTGGAACATCCCAGTGCGCTCATCGACCGCATCCAGTATCACAACAAGGAGGGGCGCGGACGCTATCTCCCCGCTGCCGAGTACAGCTTCGTCACGCAGGTCGACGGTCGGGGGGTCTACTCCTTCTGCATGTGCCCCGGAGGCTTCGTCATTCCCGCCGCCACCGCACCGCAGCAGGTGGTGGTCAACGGCATGAGCCCGAGCCAGCGCAACACGCAGTGGTCCAACAGCGGCATGGTGGTGGAACTGCGCACCGACGATGTGGAGGGCGACGACCCGCTGCGCATGATGCGGTGGCAGCAACGCCTGGAGCAGGAGTGCTGGCAGCAGGCCAACCGCAAACAGACGGCGCCCGCACAGCGCATGGCCGACTTCGTGAAGGGACGGCTCAGCTACGACCTGCCCAAGAGCAGCTATGCGCCGGGCCTTATCTCCAGTCCGCTCCATTTCTGGCTGCCTGAGGGTATCGGCAGCCGCCTGCGCCAGGGCTTTGAAAAATTCGGACAGATGCGCCGCGGCTTCCTGACCAACGAGGCCGTACTCATCGGCGTCGAGACGCGGACCTCGGCGCCTGTGCGCATCCTGCGCTGTGGCGATACGCTCCAGCATGTGCGCCTGCGCGGCCTCTTCCCCTGCGGCGAGGGCGCCGGCTATGCGGGCGGCATCGTGTCGGCGGGCGTCGACGGCGAGCGCTGTGCCGACAGCTGCGCCGAAATGCTCGGAAAATAATCAATCACCACTAATATTTACTATCATGAAAAAGTTTTTTTTATTAGCCTTTGTGCTGTTTACTGTCCTCACAGGTTTTGGGCAGAACAACAACGTGTATGCCTACATTATTGACAACAGCGGCACACCCACCAATGTGCGTAATTCGCCCAACGGAAAAGTGGTGGCGCAACTTGATCCCGATGAAAACTGTGTGGTTGAGCTCCTCTCGGTGAAGAACAACTGGTGGAGAATAGCCCCGGAGGTGATAACCGAGGGCGACAATCCCCGCGATTTCTCGCTGAAGGGGTCGAAGACGGGCTATTGGATTCATTACTCGCTCATCTACTTCGGCATTGCGGGCGACCCCACCAGCTGTGTGCGCACGAGCCCCTCGTACAAGGCGAGCGTAGTGTCGCTTGAGGGCTGTAGCGAACTCATCTTCCATCCTCTGGCCATCAGCGGGAAGTGGATCAAGGTGGTCTCCGACGACAAGAGAGTCAAGGGATGGATGCCCACCGACCGCATCTGCTCCAATCCGCTCACTACCTGCCCGTAAAACATACCTGTGAGAAATGCTTTTGTGCATATAATCAAGAGTAATAAAACCCAACTGAAAAAACTGCAATGAAAAAACTAATATTCCTTTCCGCTCTTTTAGTCTTCGGCTCATGGGCTGAAGCACAGGACAAACTGTACCATAATGAATTCCCGCTCGGCGACGTGACTTTGTTGGACGGTCCGCTGAAAAAAGCACGCGACCTGAACGTCAGGACGCTGCTGCAGTATGACTGCGACCGGCTCCTCGCTCCCTACCGCAAGGAGGCCGGACTTACGCCGAAAGCCAAGGCTTACCCCAACTGGGACGGACTCGACGGACATGTGGGCGGCCACTACCTGACGGCCCTGGCCCTGAATGCCGCCACGGGCAACACCGAATGCCGGGAGCGGATGGAATATATGATCAGCGAATTGCAGGAATGTGCCGACGCCAACAACAAGAATCATCCTGACTGGGGACGTGGCTACGTGGGCGGCATGCCCAACAGCGAGCGCATCTGGTCTACCTTCAAAAAGGGTGACTTCGGCACGTATTTCGGTTCATGGGCGCCTTTCTATAATCTCCATAAGATGTATGCCGGTCTGCGCGACGCATGGCTCTACTGTGGAAACGAACAGGCCAAAAAACTTTTCCTGGGTTTCTGCGACTGGGCCATCGACCTGACCGCAGGCCTCACGGATGCCCAGATGGAACAGATGCTCGGCAATGAGCACGGCGGAATGAACGAGGTGCTCGTCGATGCCTATGCCATCACAAAAGAGAAAAAATACCTCGACGTGGCACGCCGCTTCTCCCATCGCCGGCTGCTCACCCCTATGTCGCAGCGGCAGGACAATCTCGACAATATGCACGCCAACACACAGGTGCCCAAAGTGGTGGGATTTGAGCGCATCGCCGAACTGAGCGGCGACGAGACCTATCATGATGCCGGCGCTTTTTTCTGGGATGTCGTCACCGGTGAGCGGTCTCTCGCCTTCGGCGGAAACAGCCGCCGTGAGCACTTCCCCAGCAAGGATGCCTGCATGGACTTTATCAACGACATCGACGGACCGGAGAGTTGCAATACCAACAATATGCTGAAACTCACCGAGAATCTGCACCGGCGCAACCCCGAGGCCCGCTTTGCCGACTACTACGAGCTGGCCACCTTCAACCATATCCTTTCCTCACAGCATCCCGGCCATGGCGGTTATGTCTATTTCACCCCTGCCCGCCCGCGTCACTACCGCAACTACTCCGCACCCAACGAGGCCATGTGGTGCTGCGTGGGTACTGGCATGGAGAACCACGGAAAATACGGACAGTTTGTCTATACGAGAAACGCTTCCAGCCTCTTCGTCAACCTGTTTGTCGCCTCAGAACTCAACTGGAAGGAAAAAGGCATCGTCCTTCGCCAGGAGACGCTCTTCCCTTATGCTGAGACCAGCCGCATCACCATCGCTCATGGCAAGGGGGCTTTCGACCTGCTCGTACGCTATCCCGGATGGGTAAAGCCGGGTGAGTTCAAGGTGATGGTCAACGGTCAGCCCGTCGGCATCGTCACAGGGCCTTCTTCCTATGTCACCATCTCGCGCAAATGGAAGAAAGGCGATGTGGTGGACATCACCTTCCCCATGCACAACAGCATCAAGTATCTGCCCAATGAGCCGCAGTACATCGCTCTCATGCATGGTCCCATCCTCCTGGGCATGAAAACCGGCACTGAGGACCTCGCCCATCTCATCGCCGATGACAGCCGTTTCGGACAATATGCCAGTGGCAGGAAACTGCCTGTCAACGAGGCGCCCATTCTCATCAACAACCATATCAGCGATATCGCCAATCAGTTGCAGCCCATAGCGGGCAAGCCTCTGCATTTCACCCTCAGCACGAAGATGGTGAATCCCATCCACAATGAGATAATGCCTTTCTTTGAGATTCACGACTCCCGCTACATGATGTATTGGCTGGCGCTCTCCGAGGACAGCTACCAGAGTTATCTCGACGGACTGGCCAAGGCGGAGCAGGAGCGCCAGGCGCTCGAAGCACGCACCATAGACAAGGTGCAGCCGGGCGAACAGCAGCCGGAGACCGACCACAAGATGGAGACCGACCGTTCGGAGGTGGGCAATAACAACGACACGTTCTTCCGTGATGCCAGCGATGGCCATTATTTCAGTTACCTCATGCAGACCGGCGGACAGACCGACCTCAGCCTGCGCCTGAAATACTGGGGTGTGGGTGAATGGAAGTCGCACGAGTTCGACATTCTCATCGACGATGTGCTGGTGAAGGAGGTGAACAACACGGGCAAGTACCGCATCTCTGAGTTCAAATACGAAACCTATCCCATACCCGCCCACCTGCTCAAGGGCAAGACACAGGTTAGGGTGAAGTTTGTGGCCAAACCCCGTAAGCAGATTGGAGAAATCTACGAGGTGAGAATGGTGAAGGGAAGCGAGAGATGAGTTTTCGGCATTTGTTTGTGTTTCTACAATATATTTCTTAACTTTAGCCCCGAATTAGGAAAAAGCAGCACTTATTATGGCAACATTGAGAAAATACCCTGTCGGAATACAAAGTTTTGAGACTATCCGCATGGACGGATACGTGTATGTGGACAAGACTCCGCTTATCTACAAGATGATAACCGAGGGTAAGCCATATTTTATGAGCCGTCCCAGACGGTTCGGAAAGTCGCTGCTGTGTTCCACACTCGAGGCTGTTTTTCAGGGGCGGCGTGAACTCTTTGAAGCTTTCACCACCGAGGAAGGCATAGAGCAGCCACAGCTCTTCATCGCCACCACCAATTGGAAGTGGAATCGGTATCCCGTCATTCATTTCGACTTCAGCAAGAACAAAATCTACACCACCGAGATTATCGACTTGCAAATAGACAACACCCTCTCGCAATACGAACAGGAATATGGCATCACGCCCACTACTACCGACAGCAGCACGCGCTTCCAGCGCATCGTCACCGAGGCTCACCGCCAGACGGGGCGGCGTGTCGTGGTGATTGTCGACGAATATGATAACTTCATGCTGCACAGCATCGGCGACAGAAAACTGGAAGAGGGCGTTCGCATCCGCTTCTCCAACCTCTTCGGACCGCTGAAAGCGCTTGACGATCACCTGCAGTTTGTCTTCATCACCGGCATTTCCAAATTCTCGCAGATGGGCATATTCAGCACACTGAACAATTTGAAGAACATTTCCATGTTGCCCAACTACGAGGCATTGTGCGGCATCACAGAGGAGGAACTCACCACACAGCTTCAGCCTGACATAGAACTGCTGGCACAAAATCGGGGTGAATCGAAAGAGAAGACTTTTGCGGAACTGAAACGCATGTACGACGGCTACCACTTCTGCCACAAAAGAACGGATATATACAATCCTTTCAGTCTGTTCAATGCTTTTGATTCAGGTGAAATCAAAGATTATTGGTTCGACAGTGCCACTCCCGGTGCCGTCATCGACATGCTGGCAAAAATGCCGCCAATCACCCTTGCTGACATCGACGGCGTAAACTGCCCCTCCGACCGATTCGACGTGCCGTTCAATAGCTACGACGACCCGCTGCCCGTGCTTTTCCAGAGCGGTTACCTCACCATCAAGGACTACCGGAGTGACCGCGACTCATACACGCTCGGAATGCCCAACGCCGAAGTGCGCCGCGGTTTTGCCAACTGTCTCTACCAGTATGTTGTGGCGGCAAAGGGTGTCGACAGAAACCGCAACGCCATGCAGCAGGCATATTACGATTTCTACGACTACGACGACCTCCCGGCCTTTATCGAGGCTATAAAGACGTTTTTTGCCGGAATACCCTACCATCTGGCCGAAAGGGCGCAAAACGACGGGGGAACGGAAAAGGCCGAACGCCATTACCATGCCATCCTCTATACGTTGCTGGTGGCATTCGGGGCCGACATTGTGGTGGAAGAGCCTACGGCAAAGGGCCGTTCCGACATTGTTCTTAAAATGCCAAAGGGCATTTATGTCGTGGAATTGAAAGTGGACGATACGGCAGAAAATGCTCTTGCACAAATCGACCACCGGGGCTATGCCGACAAATATACCCATGACGGGCGGCCCGTGACAAAGGTTGGCATAGCATTCTCGTCGCATGAGAGGAACATCACCGATTGGATTGAGAAGCCACACACGTCAGGAAGAGACGTATCCGAAAGGGGGCTTATTTGAGGTCTTTCTGTGGAAGGCGTTTGCTTGGTGAAACAAAAGAAATACGAGTATGGATGCTATACGGATGTATGCCGAGATTCACAATATGAGCATTATTGCAGAGGATGTGACATAATCTATGGTTTTATAAGTTTTACTTCTTTATTAGGGACTTCAGACTGTCGAAGATAGATCTCATATAGAGAACTTTCTTTTGTCAGCATTCCGAAAACTATGGTGCTGGCTATATCCGCAGCATATTGGTTTCGAGCTTTGGCTGCTACTTGGCTTGTACGTGGCGCGTTGCTCACCGAGATAAAGAGCAAATTGTCATTACCATATGCATCTCTCAATTCCTCAGGGATGTGTTTGTATATAGCCCTGGCTAAAACCACAACTATTGGAATCTTTTTCTTTAACAAAAAGTGTAGCACATCACGTTCGATAGCTGATTGGAAACCACTAACAACGCAATCTGTCTCGGCACTGAGACTTGTCGCCCAGTCATAACAAGCCATCACTCGTGCTGTCTGCACTGTGCGACTCGCAAAGAAGGCAGTCAGCTTCTTATTGAGCAAGGCTTTATTTCCGAGATATTGCGGTGTCATTCTTTATTCCTCTCCCCACGTTCCAGTGGTATCAAATTCATCTATGATTTCCGGAAGGATGTCAATATCAGTACTGGTTGCTGTAACACCCATAAAGAACGTGGCTCGTGACAATCCCACATAAAGGTAACGACTAATTAACTTAGATGCCTTCACCCTATCAATATTAT
>CACYUZ010000089.1:0-8832 GCA_902777645.1 uncultured Prevotellaceae bacterium
GTGTGTCAAAATAGGCACATCCTCTTTTTTTGTCTCCTTGTCTCTTTTGGAATCCCTGTTTTTTAAACCTTTATAAACATGAGTGAAATTATTCTTGGCTTTTAAAAACCTGAAAATCAGGCGTATGATATCCAATCAGCCAAACTGTGGCACACGATACGCCTGCACGAGTTCGCGGAAAATGGGGTCCAGCGAAAGTATTTCGGGATTGCCCGTAAGGATAAGATGCTTGCGGGCACGGGTGAGCACCACGTTCAGTTTGCGGTCGACAACGCGCTGAGAGCCGTCACCGTCGGTCTCCACGAAGCAACTGGCGGTGAGAAACTCCAACTGATAGGGTCGCTGCACAGTAAACGAATAGATGATGACATCGCGCTGGCTGCCCTGATAACGCTCCACGGTGTCGATGGAGACCTCGTGCAACGGATGGCTGACCGCCTCACCTTCCGACGAGATGAGCGTTTCCAACTCCTGACGGATGACGGATATCTGATTGCGATAAGGCACTATCACGCCCACGGAGGAGTGCGGGTCGAACTGGTCGCCCTGCTCCTTGAAGATGCGCCACAACTGCGCTGCCACGATGTGCGCCTCGTGCGTGTTCACCTGATCCGACTGTCCGGGCTGCATGCAGGGCCTTGAGGGAATGAACACCACGCGCGGTTCCTCGCCCTCAGGCTCTCTTTGATGAGGAAGGGGAACGGGCTGTATGCTCTCGTTGGGATAGAACATACGGTTGGGGAAGGCGGCAATGGCGGGATGCATGCGCCCCTGCCGGCGCAAAATGCCCATCGCGCTGGCTGAAGCCGTGGTGAGCAACCGCTCGAAAAGCGAATTGCGGCAGTTGGTGAGCCCTATCGCCTGCAACAGGGGATTGTCAACCTTGCTGTCGGCCATGCTCTGCTGCACCACGGCGGGCAACTGCTTATGGTCGCCGATGAGGATGAACCTGCCCGCCAGGGCGAGCAGTCCCACGATGTCGGGTTCCAATATCTGGCTCGCTTCGTCAACGATGGTGAGCGAGAAATGCTTCAGCGCGAAGAGTTCGGGATGGCTGGCCATGGTGGTGGTAGTGCCAACGATGATGGGTGCGGAGAGCAGCAGACGGCGCAACTGGTCTAACTGCGGATGCTGTCCCACGGCCTCTGAGAGCAGGTGTTGCCTGAATCGCTCGTCGCAGCGGTGTTCGCTTCCTATGCGCAGATAGGGGAACTCGGCACGCGAGAGCATGTCGCAGATTTCGTCAACAGCCCGGTTGGTATAGGCCATGAGCAGGAGAGATGAGCCTTCAGTGGCCAGTTCCTCCTCCACCATGAAGCGCAGGGCCATGCTGGTCTTGCCCGTTCCGGGCGGTCCCACCAGCAGGAAATAGTCCTGAGCCTGCTTGGCACGTAGCAGCATCTCGTCGTAGTCGGGATGATAGGAACGCGAAAGTGTAAGCGACGTGTTGCGCTGCGGCTGCCGCTGTGAGAGCAAGAGCGAGCGCCGCTGCTCAGGAGCCGCGATGAACGTATAGAGAGAACGGACGGAGAGCGTGGCGGTGTCGGCCGGCGCATGCTCCACGGCATAGCGGCAGTCGGACTGCTGCGGGTCGAAGAGCGCTGGATTCTGCTGCCCGTCGGCCAGTGCCACCACCAGATGGTGGGTGTGTATGTCGGTGAGCACTCCTTTGAAGAGGATGTTCTCTGTGCACAGGGGCTCGCCCTCGTAGCGGTATACGTAGACCATGTCGCCGCGTCGGAAATTGGGCAGGAAGGTGTCTCCCTGTGGTGGAATGGCCAGTGTGATGAGGTCGTAGCCACCCTCCGGCCTGCTCTTCTCGCGCTTCTCCACGGTGAGGTCCATGAAGATGTTTCCCGTTTCCAGTTTCTGGCTCAGGGGCATGTTCCATAAATCAGAACTGCAACTGCTCGTTCCCTCATAGGCACCCAGTCGGGCCACGCGCTGCTCGCGGTATACGAAGGTCATCATGCGGCAGAAATAGGCGCGCTCCAATGGCGAAAGGGCGTGCAGCGGCTGGCACAACTGCTGCAACCCCGGCAGTTTCCACTGCACGAAGAAGCGGTCGCTGAGTTGGTTCACGTTGACCGTTTCAGGCCTTATCATGTCGATGACACTCTCGAATCCGTGTCTGGCGATGTGCAGTTCCCATGCCACAATCTGATTGCGCAGGCAGATGGCCTCGCGGAAAAGCGGCTGCAGATAGTTCACCACCACCAGTCCTTTGTCGGCAGGGTATTTGGAATAGAGCAGCCGCATGTTCACCTGGTCGAATCCCAGGTGGAAATTATAGCGCAGCACACCATAATATAACAGCAACTGCACGTAGTTTGGTTCCAGCATCATGCTGCCGTGCTCGTCGGGGCGGCCCGTCTCAATGTTCCAGTTCTTGCCCGACTTCTGCTCCACCAGCAGTTGGAAGTCGGTGGTCATCAGGTCAACGCGTCCCTGAATGCCCAGCCGCTCGCATACAAACGAAGGCTCAAGAATGGCCTTGCTGCGCGGGAAAGTGCCGAAGAGCACATCCACGGCCTGCTGGATGTTGGCCGCCTGTCGCCGCGCGTCCTGCACGAACTGCGTCGGCTGGAAGTCGGGACAGGTGCAGAAAGCCGTTGCCCGCTGCGCAAAATTCTTGCGGATGGTGGCATTCACGTCTTGCGGATGGTCGGCGGTGGCGTTCACCGTGTCGTCGAGCAGACTGCCTGCCAGGTTTCCCAGCAGGATGGGCTGTGTGGAAGCCGACGATGCCAGACGGAACAGGGTGTAGTTCAACGGATGATGGCCATATTTCTCAAAGCAGCGCGCCAGTGTGCTGATGTCGAGCAGAAAGTCTGGCTCCACGATGATGAGCGACGGCCTCACGCTGAGCACTGGCTGCGTGTCGTCGCTGCTGCAGTCGAGCAAGTTGAGTTGCATGCCTTCGCAGAGCATCTCCTTGAGATAGCGCAGGTGGTCGGCGGTGTAGTCAACCACCACCTCGGATGCTGACTCTTCGTGGTCGATAGTGGCCGTGATGGTTTGTTCGTCCCATGCCCTGACCACGCATCTGATGTATCGGTAGTCTATGTGTGCGCTCTTCTCATACGGGCGGTTGGCAGGCGGAATCAGCGAAGCCACGGCTCCCGGCACGCCCACGCCGAACACTGCCGAGACAAAGAGCACCAGTGCGCGGATGTCGTACATCAGTTCCTCGCTGGTGTAGTCGTCCATCCGGTTGCTGTGCCGCCGCATGGTCTGCACGGCCATGCGGTCGCCCACGTCCAAGCGATGTATCCTGCAGAGATAGTCCACCTGCGCAAAGAGGTTGCCATAGGCCTGGTCGGTATCGCGAATGCCTTCGTGACATGTCAGCACCAGCAGTTTGTGGAGCATAGGAATGCACGTGCGTGAGCACGATTCCTCGCCGTAAGCCTGCTCGCACACAAAGGCGGCGAGTTGGCGAATCTGCTCAAACAGGTCGTCAGCCGATACGCGATAGGTCTGAATATCCTGCATGTTGTCTGTCGGTAGTGCCATCTCTTTCTGTTATATTTTCTGTTATTGGCCGCCCAGTCTGCCAAAGTATTCCATGATTTCCTCCCATGTCTTGAACGTGTCGCTGCCAAAGGCGATGCGCGTTCCCATGAAGTCGCCGGCTCCGTTGGCTGCCGACGGGTCGATGAGATAGTCGCCATAGAGCAGGTCCTTCCGGTTGGTGAATACCAGATGGCGATAGGCCGGCACGTTCACCACCTCGCGGGTCCAGTCTTGCACCTGCTTCACATAGTCAAGGTCGTAGTTGGGTGACTCGGCAACGATATACACCTGATAAGCCTCTATCAGCATGCGCAGGGCTTTCATGGCACTGGAGTGCTGCATGTTGCGGTGGTCGCGCAGGGCATCGATAGAGATGTAGACCACAGGGCGCTCGCGCCCTTCCTGGCGGTCGTCAATCCATCGGATGACGGGCATCACGCTGTTGTGAAACACCTTGTCGTTGGTGCGGTGCTCGCCGTGGAAGGAAATGCCCTGCGAGTAATGTTCCATATAGAGGTCGCGGGTGTTCACCAGGTCGTCTTTGTCGCCAAACAAGGCCCATACGCGCCGCCGCTCTTCCGCCTTCTCCTCATCGCTCACCTCCGGCGACTCGATATAACGGAAGCATTGTTCCTGCATGTCGCGGTATTCCTTCACCATTGCCTTGGTCACCATGAACTCCTGTACGCCGTCCTTGCGCGGATTCTGAAACACCTGCCTGCCCGTCATCCCGTGCGCGCCCATGGTGTCGGCAATCTGGAACGCAGGGTTGATGAGGATGCGGTCATAGCCGTGAAGCATCTCCGTGTACATGCCGCCCATGGAGGTGCCTATAATCAGATCGGGCTTTTCGTAGGCAGCCATCTGCTGCAGCATGGCAAAGCCCTCGGCGGGATGCACCGGAATGTCTTCGGCCACGACCGTGGCATTGGGCAGCATCTCCTGAATGCGCGCCACGGTGCCCGTCTGCGCCGAGGAGCCGAAGCCGTGCACATACATGATTTTCTTTCCCTTCATGATGTCGGGAAACTGCTTGATATAACTGTTTTCTTCCATGTTATTCCGTGATTTGTCGTTCTGTGTATTTCTTTACCCTACGGCTGTCCATGTCGTATTCCAGCCGATAGAGCGTGCCGTCAGTGTCTTCCACGTTTGCCTTGATTACATTTCCCTCACGGCTCACCTGCATGCGCCCGGCCAGCCGCGATGTCTGCTCCTGTGAAACATTCGAGTAATACACCACGGCATCAGCCTTCTCAGATACGAGTACGGCGGTGTTGATAGAGTTCACCACCCCTTTCTGCCGCAGTTCCACCTCTTTTCCGCCCACAATGCCTATGCTGTTGTCGATGCTCACCCACCCCCGTCCATGCCGGATGTCGCGCACCTCGCTGGTGAGCGGATCAAACGACAAGGCCATGTTCACACCGCAGTTGAGCACGATGACGGCATTGCCGGGTGTAGACCAGATGCAAAACGGATGATGACCGCCGGCAAAGACCACCCACTCATTGCCCTTTACAATCACGGCGGGCTGCTCAACCATGCGTTCCGGCTCGCCAATCAGATTGCCGCCGAATGCCTGCTTATAGGGAATCATGGTCTTCGACGCATCTGGCGTGTTGGGAACGATGATGCCCGTGCAGTTTTTCAGTCCTTTGCTCCAAGAAAAACAGGTGAAACGGTCTTTCGACATGCCGCGCACTACATGCTGGCTCGGAAATTCCTTGGCAGCGCAATGGCGGGCCACAAAATCATCCCACGTGCTGGGAACGATGTCGGCGGGGAACAGTTCGTGCATCAGCCAGGTCATCATCACCCGATGAGCCGTCACGCCCATACGTCGCGCACCGATGTCGGGATGCAGCATATAGGAGCCGTCGGCCGTTGTCTGCTGCCGCCTGACGAGCGACTGCAGGCACCGCTCTTCGAGCATCAGCGCATCGGGATGGTGCATGATGGCGGCCATGGCGGCATAGGCGGGCAACTGGTCGAAGAGGAACATGCTCCAGTCGTTGCCGTTGGGCATGGCCATCTCGCCGTCGACCAGCGACAACTGGGCGAGCACCTGGCTCCACACTTCGCCCCAGTGCCAGGTGAGCGACTCGCTGACATGGCCGTCGGCCAATGCCCCCATCATCTTCAGGGCAACCATGCTTTCGGCCTGCTCCTGCATCACCACGTTCTGATAACTGGTGTGGAAATAGTTGTGGTTCTGCAGCGTGAAGTCATCGTATAGGTTCTGCCCTTCATACCAGTCCTTGGCCATGCGCCCCTCCACCCGCGTGGTGTCGGCGGCATCGGCGGCCACGGTATAGCAGTTAAAGGCAAAGCGGTTCATGGCCTCGCGCCACTTATCGGCATGCGCATGGCTGGGCAACAGACCACAACCGCAGGCCAGCACATTCGCCTCCCAGCCGTTTTCCTCGGCCTTGGTGTCGCCCTGATAGCCCGTAGGCACAGGTCTCACCAATTGGAAGTCGCACTCCGACACCACCATGTTCTCAATACAGGCGCGGCCGCCCTGCACTGCATCGCCGAGAAACTCGCCGGCCAGCACCACACTCAGCGTCCACAGCGAACTCTCCCACTGATGGCGCTGCTCGCGGTGGCCGTCGTCGTCGGGCGACGAACCCCAGTAGTGACCGTCGGTGCAGCGCATCAGGCGGTTGCTGCGGTGGGTGCTGTAGGCATAGCGCAGGGCGCGCAGGGCCATGGTCTGCAGTTCGCCGAAGGTGATGCCGTCGGGCAGCGACATCGGTTGTGCCGCCACCTGCCCGTTGCTGTTATCGGCAGCAGCCTCCATGCATTGTTTTCCGTATTTGTTGACGAATGCCACCACCATGGCCATGTCGGCATTGGTGCGCACGCCGTCTTCGTTACTCTGCCCCGCGCTCTGCGCCTTGAAATAGCCCACCGAGTCGCCCCTGCTGTTCACGCCGGCATCCACGTAGATGCTCTTGGCATATTCCATGAATCGCAGGAGCGAGCGCATGCAGCCGTCTTGTATGCGCTGCTGGGCATCGGCAGCCGCCATGGTTGCTGCGGTCAGCATACAAACGAATGTTATCAAATATCTCTTCATGCTTCAGTTTGATGGTTTGTCTGTTTTAAAGCGGCCGTTTCCACGCTCAGTTCCTATGGTTTTCTGCCTCGGTTACGGTGGTTTCCTGCCTCGGTGGCCGCTGAACGGAAAAGTAAATTAATATAATTTACCGCACAAATCAATGTAATTTACTTTTCAAATCAACTTAATTTACTCTGCAAATTATATTAATTTACTTTTCGGAAGTTATCATCTGGCGGTTTCATTCTTGCCGTTTGAGCGCTCCATTTCGGCAGTATGGACCTTCCAAAACGACCATCAGGATGTTCCGTGGCAACTGTCCTAACACTGCTACGGCGCGGCTTTTCCTTTCCGCTGCGCCTTGTCCCAACGTTCCAACCGCCTGTATTCCTTCTTTGTGAGCAGCAGGAACGAGCCGTGCTGCGGTGCCTCCACGCCCTGAATGTCCTCGGGGTCGTGGAAGTTGCGGAGATACTCGTCGGCTTTGCAGATGCGATAGCGGTGGGGCTTTGAGGAATATTCCACGTAGGCCACGCGCCAGGTGGAGTCGCCGATGAGTTGGAAGGCCGATGGCCCTTCGCACTTCTTGTTGCCTTCGAAATCCACGTAGTCGGTATCATCGGGCTCGGGATAGGGTCCTGTGAGACGGTCGGCCGAGGTGGTGAAGATGCCCGGCTTGCCGCCTTCTTTCTTGATCATGATGTGGTATTTGCCGTCTTTCGCCACATAGTTGATGTCGGTGTCAATGGTGGCATATCCCCAGTCGATGAGCAATTGCGGCTTGGTGAGTCGGGTGAATGAGCGGTCGGCATAGGAATAGAATATGCGGTCGTAGGTGTCTTCACTGCTGTTGAGCAGCGAATAGTAGATAAAATAGCCGCCCTTGGTGCCGTCGGGCCACTCATAGCGGTCGTCCCAGCAAATCTGGGGTGCCCACACGCGGCATATCTTCGAGTAGTCGCTATAGATGTCCGGGGCATCGGGATTGCAGAACACACCGGGGCCCTGACGGAAATCTACGGTGACCGACGTCCAGTGGATCAGGTCGTCGCTCTTGAGCAGGTCGATGCCGTAGTTGAACCACTGCTTGCTCTTGCGCACGCACATGTCGGTGGTTACCATCACGAAGCCCTTGCCGTCGGCACTGCGCGCAATATAGGCATCGCGCGCACCGCCCTCGATGCGGCTCAGGGCCTCGGTGTTGTAGACCTCGCGCCCGCCCGCCAGGTCGCGATAGTGCACACCGTCGCGGCTCAGCGCATAGGCCGTCCACTCGCCCTTGTCGCTCATGTGGCAGTAAAGGTAGCCATAGGGCTTGCTGACGGAGACCTGCGCCGCGGCACTGCCTGCTGACATCAGCAACAATATATATATGAATAAGGTGTATTTTCTCATAAGTCTTTCTTTTTCCAGTTAAGAATCATCACGACAACTGTCAGTCATCTGTCGTCTGTTATCAATTGCTCCATACAAACACCCGGTATTCCCTGATGCTCTCCGGGGCACCCTCCTCGGCACGCGGCAGACATTCCATGCCGCTGATTGGCTGCTCCTGGCCCAGGTCGATGACCAGCAGATGGGGCAGCGGCGTGCCTTTCACCGTGCGCCAGTAGGTGCTTTCCTGCAGGTCGAAGGCCTTGTCGGCGGTGTTGTTGCTGCGGATGGTCTCCTCGCTGTCGGCATATTTCACCGTCCACGGTTCGCGGGTGATGCGCTTTCCGGTGCCGTCGAGCAGATAAAGTTCTGCCAGGGCAATGCGGTCCTTACCGTCGTGACCGTTCATCACCTGCAAGGCGAAGTAACGGCCCGTGGCCTGCTGGGCGAAGGTGATGCGCTGCCAGCCGTTGCCGGGGGCGAATTGTCCGCTGCAAACGGGTGTCGCCGAGTTCAGGTCGGGCTTGTCGGCAGGCTCATTGTGCAGGGGTGAGCGCTGCAGATGCAGTTTGTCGAGTTCGGGATGATCCTGTCCGAAGAGCACGGCATCGCCTTTCTGCTCCAGAATGTCGAGCACAACGACCTCGTTTCTCCCCTTTTTCAGCCAGCAGCCCGGCACGTAGAGCGTCTGCTGCGGACCGATGTTCCAGTAGCGTCCTACGGCATGGCCGTTCACCCATACCTGCCCTTTGCCGAAGGCTTCCATGTTGAGGAAGGTGTCGCCCACCTTCTTCAGGGTGAACGTCCCTTGATAATAGCCGCTGTTGCCATGGATATCACCGGGTGCGTCGGCCAGTGGCTTAGCGGCAGCGATG
>CACYUZ010000090.1:0-12652 GCA_902777645.1 uncultured Prevotellaceae bacterium
CCGGAATCACCGCCTGGGAACGCTGCCATACCCGCAGAAAGCAATAGAAACTGGTCGTATAGTGAAACAGGAGACCGGACTCAACTCAAAACGAGTACGGCTGAAAGAATTAAACGACAGTCCCTAAGTTACTCCGTCTCGGCATAAAAAATGAATCAATTCATTTTGTTCTGCGCTCGACTTTCCGTAACTTTGTAGCCTGAAATATAGTAAAGCAATATCATGTGGAAAAAACCTTGGACTCTTAAAGAGGAATTCCTTATCGGAGCAGGACTCATCGTGACTGGACTGCTGCTCGAATTGACAGTAGGCGCCGTCGACTGGGACGTCTTCGCATGGCCCACCAATATCATCGTGCTCGCCGTGTTCGTACTGCTCATCATAGTTGCCTATTGCTGCCGAAGCAAGGTCTACGCCTTCCGATTCCTCGGCACCTTCCAGGCGGCGGTGCCCGCACTGGCCTATGCCGTGGCGCTCACCATCGTGATGGGACTCACCCGGCAGACCATCGACGGCAGAGGACTCAACAACATGCTCTCCTTCTGGCCCTTCGTGCTTGTCTATGTCTATATGGCCTTCATCCTGGGGCTCGTCACGCTGCGGCATCTGCACCACTTCCATTGGAAGCGCGACATCCCCTTCCTGCTCAACCACCTCGGACTCTTCATCGCTCTCACCTGCGCCACCCTGGGCAATGCCGACATGCAGCGGCTCAAAATGCTCACCACCATCGACCAGGTGGAGTGGAGGGCACTCGACGCCGATATGAACCTGCACGAACTGCCGCTCGCTATCGAACTGAAAAAGTTTATCATGGAGGTCTACGACGATGGGTCGCCAAAGCGGTTCGCCTCTGAGATACAAATCATGACAAAAAAAGGCAAGAACTTCCACACCACCGTCGATGTGAACAAACCTGCCGAGGTGGAGGGATGGAAAATCTACCAGTTTGGCTACGATACGAATGCAGGCGCCGACAGCCGCATCAGTATTCTCGAACTGGTGCGAGACCCATGGCTGCCGGCCGTCTATACGGGCATCGGAATGATGCTGCTCGGAGCTCTATCTATGTTTATCTTAGCACAACGCAAAAAATGACCTGGCATCACTTTATCTATTTCGCTATAGCGGCCGCACTGCTCTGGATAGCAGGAGCCGTAGAGGCATGGCGCAACAAAAGAGCATGGGCCGTAGCCGCAACAACCGCCGGACTGGTGGTCTTCTTCGCCTTCATACTGCTCTTCTGGATTGAAATCGAGAGGCCGCCGCTCCGAACCATGGGGGAGACGCGACTGTGGTACTCCTTCTTCCTGCCGCTGGCCGGACTCCTCGTCTACTCGCGATGGCGCTACAAGTGGATCCTCTCTTTCAGCACGCTGCTCGCCATCGTCTTCATCTGCGTCAACCTGCTCAAACCGGAAATCCACTCCAAGACGCTCATGCCGGCACTGCAGAGCCCGTGGTTCGCACCGCACGTCATCGTCTATATGTTCGCCTATGCGCTGCTTGGAGCGTCCGCCGTCATGGCGGCCTACCTGCTCTTCTTCAAAAAGACGGCACCCTCCGACGAGGAGATGGATATCTCCGACAACCTGGTCTATGTGGGACTGGCCTTCATGACTTTCGGCATGCTTTTCGGGGCGCTGTGGGCCAAGGAGGCATGGGGGCACTATTGGTCGTGGGACCCGAAGGAGACATGGGCCGCCATCACTTGGTTCGCCTACCTGGGATACATCCACTACCGTCTCTTGCCCAACAGTCGGCAAAAGGTGGCCCTTGTATTGCTCATCGTCAGCTTCCTCCTCTTGCAAATGTGCTGGTGGGGCATCAACTACCTGCCCAGCGCACAAGGTGCCTCCGTCCACACCTACAGCAGCTAATATTCCCGTAGATACTTCCGATTTTTCCCCCCGAAAAGTCTTATTAAGTGTTATCCTTTCGTCTAAAACCTCCTTTTTGATTCTTTCATGTTTGGAAAATACCAGGCATTGTTATATTTTTGCAAGCAATAATAAACAATCATCACAATCAATACAATCTATGAGAAAATTTTTACTCCCATTGCTCCTTTTGATGCCCTGCTTCGGTATGGCACAGGAACAGAGAACCATTCAACTGGATGAGGCCGGTACACTCGACCAGCAAATCTCCGAAGAGGAAAAATACAGCATCACAGACCTTACCATTACCGGAAACGTGAATGGAAAAGACTTCATCCTGCTCAGGGATATGGCCGGCGCAAAAAATGTCAGTACCAAGACCGACGGAAAACTCGCCTCGCTCGACCTCTCAGGGGCTTCAATCGTGGCCAGCGATGATGTCTATTTCGCCTATGCGGGCATGAGCTACAAGACTTCTGACAATGTGGTGGGACCTTATCTCTTCCTCAATGCTGATAAACTCGTCAACCTGAAACTGCCCGTCAATATCACCGAAATCGGTACGCAGGCTTTCGGCGGATGTACCAATGTCAGTGCCATCACCATACCCGAAGGCGTTACCACGCTCGGCATGGCGCCCTTCCTGCTCTGCAACAGCATCACTTCCATCGAGGTGCCCAACTCGGTCACTGCCATGGGTATCGGAACCTTCCAACGAATGGAGGCTCTGCAAGAGGTGAAACTGGGCAACGGCATCACCGAACTGGACAACTCCATCTTCGTGGCTGATGACAAACTGAAAAAGGTGTCGCTGGGGAAAAACTTGCTCCGCGAGGGCTTCGACCCCGTCGTGTTCTATACGCTCGTGGGCATCGAGGAAATCGTGGTCGATGAGGAAAACCCGTCTATCAGAAGTGTCGACGGAGTGCTCTTCATGAAAGACCTCTCCGAAATCATCTCTTATCCCACCGCACGCCAGGCGGATGTCTATGAGATTCCCGCCGAATGCTCGCTCGTCGGACCTTACTCCTTCTGCCTCAACAAGGGTGTCAAAAAGGTCGTCATCCCTTCTACCGTGGGTGAGATTCAGTACAGCGCTTTCGCCAGCAGCAATATCGAGGAGTTTGAAATCAATGATGGCGTGGCCTATATCTGCGAGGCGGCTTTCTCCGGACTCGACAAGTGCGCCAACCTCCATATCCCGGCCTCGGCCGTGGAGATTGAGCCTGCTACCTTCTCCTTCAGCTATGGTCTCGAAAACATCGAGGTGGATGAGAACAATCCTTCCTATGCTTCGCGTGATGGAATCTTTTATGATAAGTCGCTGTCCACACTGCTTGCTTATCCCGGCGGCCGCCTCGACGACTCGTACACCACTGAGCCGGGCGTCACCACCATCGGCCCCATGGCCTTCGCAGGCGACATCAACCTCACTTCGGTCACGCTCAGCGAGGACATCAACTGCATTCAGGACATGGCCTTCACACAGACTGAGGCGCTCATCGAGGTGTATTGCATGCCTACCAACCTCACCGACGTGGAGACCTATGCCTTCCTATCTGAGACGCTCATGGCAGAGGGTACACTCTATGTGCCGGAGGGCACGCTCGACTTCTACAATGCCCAGTCGTGGGTGTACAGCGTGGAAGACGGAATGCCTTTCTTCGCGCAGGTAAAGGAAATGGAGGGAGAGGGTATCGAGAGCACACCTGCCTCGACCGATACCGCTATACAAATCTACGACACGGCCGGACGAAAACTCCAGACTCCGCGACGCGGACTCAACATCGTGCAGCAGGGTGACAGGGTTATCAAAGTACTAAGATAACATCCCGCCACTCCGTGGCACTACAACGCCAATCACCCCATAGCTCACCCCAGCTGCCTTCACCCCGCCCCAAAAAGGGCGGGGCTTTTCATTCAAGAGCTCCGCGTTTGGTCGCAAAATCTTTTTCCTCCTTTTGTTATATAGAAGTTTTTTTTGATTGTATTATATCATTGAGGTATGACACAGTGACAAAATGAAAATTTCTGATAATTTCTGGGAATTTCTTTCAGTTCCCGCACCTAAGGTGCCATCCGCACCCTTTTTCTTTCTTTTTGAGATATAACAGTTATATAGAAGCGTTTTTAGATTATATTCATTTGAACCTGGCCTGTCTTTATTTCAAGAAGGGGTTCACGGTCTTGTCGGGGCCCAGGTAGAAACCTGTCTCGGGCGGCTGGTTGTAGGCGGTGTTCTCCGAGGCCACGCTCAGCCGGTAGGGGATGTCCTGCATCAGGCAGTTGATGCGGTAGGGCGTGGGCAGGGTGCTCACGTAGAGGCGTAGCTCCGTGCTTTCCTCGTCGCGCACCAGCACTTCCTCACGCCAGTCGCCCAACAGGTCGGCCTGCAGGCAGGGGCTCGACTTGCTGCCGTTGTTGAACCGCACTCCATCGAAGTGCTGCAGGGCCTTCATGCGGCCGCTCTCCCAGTCGTATTTCCGAAGTTGGTGGGTATGCGCACGCCGCCCACGCGAAGGGCATTGTTGCCGCCGTCGTCGCGGTTTCCGCCGTCGGCTTGCCTGGGACGCACCAGGTTGCCCTTTATGTCGCGCAGACCGCCGCTCTCGCTGCTCCACATCTCAAGACCGGGATTGGTGGGGTCTATGTCGGCCGCCATGCAGCGGCCCACGTCTTCATTGCTCTTTATCTGGAATATCACCCCACCGGTGCGGGCATCACGGAAGTCGCTGCCGTCGCGGCGGTTCTCATGGCAGTCCCATACCTGCAGACGGTCGCTCGTGGGGTCGAAGACGGTCAGATGGAGGGCGTCGCCGTGGCCCATGCCGGTGTTGTAGAGGCCGGTGCCGTCGTGGTCCACGGCCATCGAGCCGTAGGTTATCTCGTCGCAGCCGTCACCGTCCACATCGGCTATGCGCAGGTTGTGGTTGCCCTGTCCGGCATAGCTGGCCCAGGGACTCTCACCGCCGTCGGCACCGGGGGCGCTCGTGTCGAACACCCAGCGGCTGCTCAGCTCGTGACCGTCCCAGTCCCAGGCGGCTATCACGGTGCGGGTGTAGTAGCCGCGGCAGAAGATACCGCTGGCACGGCGGCCGTCGAGATAGCCCACACCGGCCAGGTAGCGCTCAGAGCGGTTGGCGTGGTCGTCGCCCCAAAGGGCCTTCTCGCCGCGCTCGGGCAGGTAGGGCTTCGTGTCGAGCACGGCACCGGTGGCGCCGTCGAATACGCTCAGGTATTCGGGACCGTCCATGATGCGCCCGGTCTTGGTGTCGCCGTGCACATTGGTGTTCAGATAGCGGCGGCGCATGTTGTGGCGCTCGGTGTTGGTGAGCGTGGCAGGCAGGGTGTGCTCTATGCTGTCCCACTCCTGCCAGCGGCGGCGGGCATCGGCACGCTCTTCCTCCAGGCGGCGCTGATAGGCGGCGGGGTCGGCCTTGATGGCGGCCATGCCGTGGCGCCAGTCGGCGGTGCCGTCGCCTATCACGCGGCCCTGGCCGTCGGTGGTGCCGTCGGCGGTCTTCACCATCAGCTCGGCACGTCCGTCACCGTCGAAGTCGTAGACCATAAACTGGGTGTAGTGGGCGCCGGCGCGGATGTTGTGGCCAAGGTCGATGCGCCACAGGCGGGTGCCGTCCAGACGGTAGCAGTCTATATACACGTTGCCGGTAAACCCGGCAAACGAGTTGTCCTTAGCATTCGAGGGTTCCCACTTCAGAAATATCTCGTACTGACCGTCGCCGTCCACGTCGCCTACACTGGCGTCGTTGGCATGGTAGGTGTAGCGGGCTCCGTCGGGCGAGGTGCCGCCGTCGGGCTTCTCTATCTTGATGGGCAGATAGCCGTCGGGGGCATCGGCACGAAGGGTGTAGCGGCCGTCATGGCCGCCGCCGCGCACCTCATACACGGCGTCGCCTGTCTCCGGCTGTTCGTCTATGTAGAAGGTGCCGCCCTTGGTGAGGGCCTTCTTGGTCAGCTTCCGGCCGTTGCGGTACACGTGGAAGGGCTCGCCGATACGGTCGCTACGAAGCGTGCGCCAGCTCACCACCACATGGCTGCCCTCGCGCAGGGCCACCACACCGCGGTTCAGGGGTTCAAGGCTCATCTGCTCCAGGTTGTAGCGGGGCTGTGCCAGGACTGTCGATGTGCTGCTTATAAGGATAATAAGGGTCAGTAGTAGTTTTCTCATCGGGTAGGGACTTTAAAGTGGGTTCTGTCCTAAATAGTTTGTTGCTATGCAAAGTTATTCAAAATAGGGCAATATCGATAACTTTTTTACCTTATTTTTCATCAGCGGCGTGTTCTTTCCGACTCTCGTACGGCTTTTGTCCACCGTCTGTTTACGAAACACCTTGGCCCTGAACCGATACCTTGCTCTTGAAGTGAACGATTGCTTTTTGCGTCACAACCTGTAATTATTCGCACATTTATTTTGATTATAATACTTTTTTGCTTAATTTTGTAATTGTAAAATGCATAATAGATCAATTATAATAATCTACTATAATGAAAAATCTGAAACTTTTTTTATGCATGGTCATTTCCTCTATGGTATTGGCAGCATGCAACAATGATGACGACGACGACAAACAAGGCGCAACAAAACCTTATGTAATCGGACTCGACTTAGGCGGAACCAACTCCGTCTTCGGCATCGTGGACGATAAGGCAAACGTCTTGGAAACCACAGTGGTTAAAACCGGCAACTACGAGACGGCCGAAGAATTCGTCGAGGCTGGCGTCAAGGCGCTTCAGCCCATGATTGAGAAGGTGGGTGGCTTCTCCAAAATACAGGCCATGGGCATCGGTGCACCGGCTGCCAACTATCATACCGGCACCATCGAGTATGCCGCTAATCTGCGGTGGGCAAAAGACCGCGTGGTGCCGCTGGCTAAAATGTTCAGCGAAAGCCTGAACAATCTCCCCGTGGCGATGACGAACGATGCCAATGCGGCCGCCATCGGCGAGAAACAATATGGTGTGGCACGGGGCATGAACGATTTCATTGTCATTACGCTTGGCACAGGCGTCGGCTCGGGCATCGTGGTCAATGGACAACTGCTCTATGGACACGACGGATTCGCCGGCGAACTGGGACATGTGGTCATCGTGCGGGGAGAGGAAGGACGGCCGTGCGGATGCGGACGAAGTGGATGCCTCGAGTGCTACTGCTCGGCCTCGGGCGTGGCACGCACGGCGCGTGAGTGGCTGGCGGCGTCCGACCGCCCCAGCCTGCTGCGCCAGCTGGATCCGGAGAAGATTACTTCTAAAGACATCTCTGAGGCGGCCGAAAAGGGAGATGCTCTGGCCATCGAAATCTACCAATACACTGGCAGTCTGCTCGGAGAGGCTTGTGCCAACTTCGCTGCCTTCAGCAGCCCGGAGGCTTTCATCTTCTTCGGCGGCCTGACAAAAGCGGGCGAACTGCTCATGGCGCCTGTTCGGGAGTCGTACAACAGCCATGCACTGAAGATGTACCAAAACAAACCTAAATTCCTCATCAGCGGACTCGACGATGCCAATGCTGCTGTGCTGGGAGCGGCTGCCCTGGGATGGGAAATCAAACAATAAGTGCCATAGAGATGTTCTTATGAAAAAAATATTCGTCTTATTCTCTCTCTTCTGCTTGTCGCTCATCAGTGCTCAAGCACAGAACGTGCCCGACGAGAGCCTGGCACGTCACGATTTCTTCTATGCCGGGCAGAGCAAGCGTATGCGTATGTTCATCGTGCGTGATGGAAAGGTCGACTGGGTTTTCGAGGACCTTGACAAACGGGGCGAAATCAGCGACGCTATCCTCATGACCGACGGCAACATCCTCATGGCCCACCAGTATGGCATAGCGGAGATAACGCCCGACAAAAAGACACTCTGGCACTACGATGCACCCGAGGGGACCGAAATACATACCGTGCAGCCTATAGGGCGCCATCATGTGGTCTTCGTCCAGAACGGCCGGCCGGCACGGGTCGTGGTCATGGAGATTCCGTCCACACGCATCGTCAGGGAGTTTGAACTGCCGGTGTCGGAGAAAGGCTCCGTCCACGGACAGTTCCGCAACGCACGCCTCACCTCAAGGGGCACACTCCTCGTGGCCAATATGTCGATGGGCTGCATCCATGAGTTCGACGACCACGGACATGAGATTTACCGGTGGGGTGGGTTCCTGCCGTGGTCGGTGCAGGAACTGCCCAAGGGCAATATCCTCGTCACCGGGCGCAAGGGGCACATTCAGGAGATTACACGCATGGGCAACACCGTGTGGGAAATCAATACCAACGACTGCGGGGTGACACAGCCACAGAAAACCGTCCGACTGAAAAACGGCAACCATATCGTGAACAATTGGTACAACGAGTGGAACAAGACACCCATGGATACGGCACATGCACCCGTGCAGGCCGTGGAACTGGACAAGGAGGGCAAGGTGGTGTGGCAGCTCAGAGCATGGAAAAGCCCTGACCTCGGACCGTCGACCACCATTCAACTGCTCTCCGATGCCGTCAACCGCGACCGACTCTTCTTCGGCGAATTCAATCCCGTCACACCCAAACTCTTCGTGGCGCCCAATGTGCCGATAGGCGAGGGCAAGGGTATCTTCCCGGGACGTGTGGCATGGGTCCACAGCCCGGGCGTGGCCTCATGGGACGGAAAAACGGGCCTGTGGGTGGAACAGCGCTGGAATGACCAGGAGAAGGCCGACAGGATGGTGCGTGAGGCCGTGACGCAACTCACGGGGCAGCCTTCGCCCAAAAAGGCGTGGCGCGCGCTCTTCCGGCATTTCAACAAGGTGTACGGAAGGGGTAACAGGGGCTACAAAAAGGGGGAGACGCTGGCCGTGAAACTCAATCTCAACAATGCCATCACGCATCACGACACCATCGAACTCAACTCCTCGCCTTATGTCACACTGGCACTGGTGCGCTCGCTCGTCCACGATGCGGGCATGAGGCAGCAGGACATCATTCTCTGCGAACCGAGCCGGGCCATCACCGACAGTATCTACAACAAGGTGCACAGAGAGTTTCCCGGTGTGGTCTTCATCGATAATATCGGGGGAGACGGACGGCAGAAGTGTGAGTATTATCCGGAACAGATAGTCTACTCGGTGGACAACGGGAAAATGGCCCGCGGACTGGCCAAGTGCATCGTCGATGCCGACTATCTCATCAATTCGGCTCTGCTCAAGACGCACTCCGGACCGGGCGTGACGCTGACGGCGAAAAACTGGTACGGGGCCACCGATATCAATCTGCTCTGGCGGCAGAACGCGCACAACAATGTGAGCCCTGACAAACGACACGGCAAACCGGGCTATAAGACCTTCGTCGACTTCATAGCGCACAAGGACCTCGGACAGAAAACGCTCCTCTTCCTCATCGACGGAACCTATGGCTCGCGCGACGTAAACGGACCGCCTGCTCCCAAATGGCAGAAAGAGCCGTTCTGCGGCGACTGGGCCTGCTCGCTCATCGTTTCGCAGGATGAACTGGCCTGCGATGCCGTGGCCATGGACATCCTTATCGGCGAGTGGCCGGAGTTCGGAAGCCTCAACTATTGCGATGAGTACCTGCGCGAGGCGGCTTCACTGCCCAACGCGCCGAGCGGAACGGTCTACAAACGCGGCGGCGAACCCATACAGCAGCCGCTCGGACTCATGGAGCACTGGAACAACCCGAAAGAACGGAAATATACCAAAATAGACCTGAAATATATCAAATTATGATAAAATGGATGCTCTCCCTTTGGGGGGTAATCGCCGGTGTTCTTGCTGCCGGCGCACAGACGGTGGATGCCTTCCAGGGCATCCTGCCCGTTACCGACCCGGCCATGACCGTCAGCCTCAACGGCGCGTGGAAACTGAAAGTGGTGGAGGGCATCACAGAGAGCCATGAGGTGCCGCCCTGCGATGCCTCGTGGGGCGAAATACCGGTGCCGGGATGCTGGGAGGTGTATGGCTTCTGCCATCCGGCCTACGACAGCCCGAAACCGCTCACAGGCTTCTACCGCACGGAGTTTGCCGTGCCGGCACAGTGGAGCGGACAGCGCATCGTGCTCCGACTCGACGGCGTGCTCTATGGCTACGACCTGTGGATAAACGGCAGGGAGGTGGGCTCCTGGCGCTCGGCCTACAACACGGCGCTCTTCGATATCACGCCGTTCATCGACCGGCGAAAACCTGTGCAGCAACTGGCCATGAGGGTCATCACGCAGTTCCGAGGAAGCGACTTCGACTACAACGACGACTGGACGCCGTGCGGCATCTTCCGCGATGTGACGCTCATGGCGGTGCCGGAGACGCACTTGGCCGACTTGACCGTACGGACCTCCAACTCGGGTGAGGTGGAGGTGACGGCCGAGGTGGCGCATGCCGACAGCAAGACGGTGGTGAGGCATGAGATCCTTGACGCGCAGGGGCGTGTGGTGGGGTCCGACAGGGTGGAGAATCCCAACCTGTGGACGGCAGAGACGCCTTATCTCTATACGCTTCGCACCACGCTTTCCAGAAAGAACAAGACGCTGCAGGTGTTTCACCATAAGTTCGGATTCCGTGAACTGTCTGTCAAGGGCAACCAGTTGCTGCTCAATGGTGTGCCCATAAAACTGAGAGGGGTGACTTGCCATTCCACCGACCCGGTCACGGGCAAAGTGATAGCCGATGAACTCACCCTGAAGGACATGAGGCTCATGAAGGAGGCGTCGGTCAACTATATCCGCACGTCGCACTATCCGCGCGAACCGAGGTTTTACGAACTGGCCGACTCGCTGGGATTCTATGTCATCGATGAGGTGCCGTTCGGATTCGGCGACCGAAATCTGTCCGATTCCACCTTCTACACCGTGCTGCAGCAGCGGGCGCAGGCTACCGTCCGCCGCGATAAAAACCATCCCTGTGTGCTCATCTGGAGCCTGGGCAATGAGAATCCGCTCACGGCCATCTGTCAGCAGTTGGGCGGTTATGTGAAACAGCATCTGGACCCCTCGCGCCCGGTCTGCTACCCGCAGGTGGGCAGCTATTTCCGCAAGTTCAATTACCAGTTCCCGGAGGTGGCCGATGTCTATGCACCGCACTATCCTACCACGGGGCAGATAGCGGGCTTCTACAAGAATCCTGACCGGCCGGTCATCTTCACGGAGTATTGCCACTCGCTGGGCGTCTCCTTCGAAGACCACGACCGCCAGTGGGAAATCATTGAGCGCACACCGGGCATAGCCGGCGGCAGCGTGTGGGAGTGGGTAGACCAGGGCATGCCGTTCAAGGAAAAACTCTCACAGCCTTATGGCTACGAGGAGCGGGTGTTTACTTCTTCTGAGGGGGGATTCGAAATGTATGGCGTGAAAGGGACCGACGGCCTGCTCTATGCCGACCGAACACCCTTGCCCAACTATTATGAACTGCAGCACAATTATGCGCGGGCGGCCATCACCGACAGTACGCTCTCTGTCTCGGACCGCGTGCTCTCGCTCAATATCCGTAACCGCTTCGATTTCCTCGACCTGAAGGACAATGTGGCGTTCAGCTGGTGCTACACCGAGGACCGCGATACAGTGGCGCAGGGGGCTTTCTCGCCGGCCTGCCCGCCGCACAGCGCTGTGCCCTATGAACTGCGGCTCCCTGCGGCTCCTAATCTGAGCCGGGTGTGCCTGTTGCAGGTGCAGTTGGCCGATGCGCAGGGGCATGTGTTCCTGCGGCAGTCGCTGCCGGTGGTGGGACGGGCACCGGAGGGCACGACGCCTGAGGCGGTGCTTGTCGACCGGTTGCTTGGCGGCCTCGATGTGTCCACCGGAAGTCCCTCGGCTTGTCTGCAGGAGCAGCCGCTCGTAAGGGCGGGCCGCAAGGCTACCATGGCGGAGATGCTGAAGGTGGCCGACAAGCGCCTGGAGCGTTATCTGCTGCGTATGCCGGCCATGGGAAGCCGGTGGGCCATGGAACCGGTGGGCGAGGCATGGCGCTGCAGTTTCTCGCTCACACCGGATACCACCGATACGTTTCTCTCCGAACTGGGCATCGCTTTCCTGCTCGACCCGACCATCGACAGGGTGCAGTGGATAGGGCAGGGCGTCATGCCTACTTATCCGGGACGTTTCCGGGCCGGGCGCTATGGGTTCTGGGCACTCCGCCAGGGCGACCTCTATTTCGAGGGTAACAGGCGCGGGGTGGATGCGGCCCTGCTCACCGACAGTGTGGGCAATGGGCTCCTCATCTTCTGCCGGCAGGGCAATGTGTCGTTCGAACAGACCGACCGCGGCATCGTCTTGTCTTACAACGCCGCGGTGTCGGGAATGGGACCGAAGTTCGCACGTACGGCTTTCCCGGTCGTGGCCCGCCAGGTGGGCACCGTCGGTGGGGAGTTTTATCTCTATAGAGTGGAAGCCGGACGGATGCCGGTGGTGCTGAAAGATCTTTTCATGGCTCCGGAGACCGTACAGCCGCCGTTCCGGCCTTTCCTCAAGCAGTACGACACGTATCTCATGCGCTTCAGCGACATCGTGCAGTAGGCTTTCCCCGCCATAGGATGCCTATGGTCATGAGGAGATAGCCGGCCAGGGTGACCATGGGGGCTACGGCGGTGCGGCGGGGACTGAAGATGTCGGGCTCATAGGCCGTGGCGGTGGTGCTGCCGCCGGCCATGAGGGCATAGCCGGTCAGAAGCAGCAGGGCCGACAGCAGAAACAACAGGTGGTTGGCGCGGTGAAACAGGCGGGCGGGCCGCTCAGTTGGCTTGGTAGCGGTTGAGGTGGGTTTCATATTTTTCTCCATATTGTTTTAT
>CACYUZ010000091.1:0-14779 GCA_902777645.1 uncultured Prevotellaceae bacterium
CGTCCCATCGGAGGCCTTGGCATCCACCTCGTGCAGACCATCATGGACACGATGACCTATCAGCGCACCGTCGACGGCTATAATGTGCTGACGCTGACCAAACAAATCAACTAAAACCTTAAATACGAATCAATATGGAATCAACAGTCTTCTTAGGATTCAACCTTTATGCCTGGATCACGATAGCCACTGTGCTGTCGATGTTCACGGTGCTGCTGTTCACCAAACTGCGGGCAGACCTCGTCTTCTTAGGGGCTATCTCCATCCTGTTTGTCACAGGAGTCCTCGACGCCAAGGAGGCCTTCTCCGGATTCAGCAGCACCTCGGTGGTCATCATCGGAGTGCTCTTTGTCGTGGTCGCAGGGCTCACGCATACGGGCGTCCTGCAATGGATTGTCAAGCATCTGTTAGGTCAGCCCAAGAGCTATTCCAAGGCGGTGGTACGTCTGATGCTTCCTGTGGCTGCCCTCAGCTCGTTTCTCAGCAACACCACTGTGGTGGCCCTCTTTGTGGGCATCGTCAAGATGTGGTCGAAGAAGCTGAACATCTCGCCCTCTAAATTGCTGATACCGCTGAGCTACGCCTCGGGCATGGGAGGTGTGTGTACGCTCATCGGCACCCCTCCCAACCTGATTATCTCCGGTCTTTACGCCGACAGCACCGGCACGGCGATGAACGTGCTGGCAACCACGGTCCCCGGACTGTTCTGCCTCTGCGTCGGCGTACTCTCCATCATCGCCATGCGCCGGCTCTTGCCCGACCGCACAGCGCCCGAATCAGCCTTCGAGTCCACCTCCGACTACACGGTCGAGCTGCTTGTGCCCTCAGACAACAGTCATATTGGCGAGACCATCGAGGAGGCCGGACTGACGGATGTGCGTGGCGGCACGCTGATAGAGATCAAGCACTTCGACAACCGCGAGATTGTGTCGCCTGTGCCTGCCGACGAATTCCTGATGGGTGGCGACCGTCTGGTGTTCGCAGGTCAGATAGACGAGATGCTCGACCTGAAGAAGAGTCACGGTTTCGTGAATGCCGACCATCACATCTTCACCCTCGACGAGGTGGACAAGAACCGCCAGTTGCGTACGGCCTATGTCACCTTTGGCAGCAGCCTGATCAACACCTCAATAGGCGCCTCCACTTTCGAGAGAGACAACAACATGATACTCGTAGCCGTGGCGCGTCGCGGCAAGCGTATCGACGAGTCGCCCCGTGAGGTCAAGCTGCAGGCGGGAGACACGATGCTCTTCGAGTGTCCGCCACATGTCAACATTCACACCGAACGCCTCTCGTCGCAATTGCAGTTCTTCGATAGTGCCCAGGTGCCCAACATCGGAAAGAAGACATTGGTGTCTACGACAATCATGATAGCCATGGTGGTGCTGTCTGCCCTTAATGTGATACCGCTCCTGCAATGTGCTTTCCTCGCTGCCATGGCCATGCTGATTTTCCGCTGCTGCAACGTAGACCAGGCGATGAAAGCCATCAACTGGGAGATACTGATGGTGTTTGCCGGCAGTGTCGTCTTGGGCATCGCCATCCAGAAGACGGGCATCGCCGAGCGGCTGGCGTTTGGCATTCTCGATGTCTGTGGCACCAATCCCATCGTGGTGATGGCAGCCATCTGTTTAGTGGGGACATTCATCACCGAATTTATCTCCAACACCGCCGCGGGAGCCATGTTTTTCCCCATCATGTATGAGGCTGCCGAGAAACTGGGCTATGACCCCTATCCGTTCCTCATCGCTCTGATGGTCAGCGTCAGTTCCAGTTTCGCCACACCTATCGGCTCTCCCACACACATGCTGGTCTATGGTCCTGGCGGCTACCGGTTCAGCGACTTCATGCGTGTCGGTCTGCTGATGAACCTCATCATTCTCGCCGCCAATATCCTGATTGTCAATATCATCTACCCGCTCACCCCACTGCAGTGAGATGACCGGAGTATGTGGTCAATCGTGAATGACATCAAAAAACATTGAACATCCATAGAAAACCGTAATAATATGAATATCAACATCAAAGAACGTAATGGTTCCTATCTCGGAACCCTCACTGGCTGGATAGACACCGCAGTGGCAACACAGTTTCTCGAAGACCTGAAGCCTCTGATGAGCAGAGCCGACAAGTCGATAGAGCTTGATTGTGGAGGATTGGATTATATCTGCAGCCTGGGGCTTCGCGGACTGCTCCAGTTGAAGAAAGAGAGCGTGGCGAAAGGGGGAAGCCTGGTGCTGACTCACGTGGAAGGCGAAGTGCTCAAGATTTTCACCATGACAGGTTTCATCAAGTTGTTTGACATACGCTAAGGAGATTCAAACTCCTTTCAACTTGTGTAAAGCGATAAAAGCGACAAGGAGGGTGTGTCACACCCTCTTGATTTCATTTTTGTTGAACTAAACCCTCTTGCTCATCGACGATAGGAATCGTCGACCCCTATGTGCGCACCAAACAAATTTAACAAAATGAACACATCTACGCCTGATTATGTTGCAAGAATGGAAATAAAAAACGTCATTTTGCGTCCCCAATTGTCCCCCCAAAATCCGAAAAGTTGGGGATAATCGCAAAAAGAAAGTCGCCAATTCATTACTAATCAGCGACTTGTGTTTTTGAGGGTGGTGGAGGCAATGGGACTCGAACCCACGACCTTCTGCGTGCGATGCAGATGCTCTCCCAACTGAGCTATGCCCCCTCAACGATTGGGCGTTAGGGCTTTATTTTATTTCTGGCCGTATTTCTACCGGAGAAGGTGTTTTGCCTTTAACGACATGCAAAAATAGCAATTATTGGGCATTTGGCAAAGCAATAAGAGATTTTTTCATTATATTTGCACTCATAAGCTTCATCAAAATACAATCAATAACACAACCCTACCATTACAACTATGACGAGAACCATCAAGACCAGATTTCTTCTTGTGCTTTGTGGAATGCTGTTCGCCGGACTGACAGCCAACTGCAGTGACAAGAAGACTGCAGAGAAAGAAGCGGCGGCGAACACAGCTGCGAAGACAGAAAGTGTAATCAACGTGTCCTTGCCACCATTCCAAAAATTCGTGGTGGTGACTGTAGAGGAATCGGTGCTGCTAAAGACGCCCAGTGAGGACAGTCCCTATTTGGTCAGATGGATTGAGTCTGACAGCGAGAGCGACGATTTCGAGAATATCTACCAATGGTCGGACCAGCCGGGCAAGTCAGGGTTTGAGCTTAGCACAGACATCATGGCTTCTGCGGGCACTGTATATCCGGTGCTGGGTGAGGAAGGCGATTACTTCAAGGTGAGCACCCTTACGAAGTGGTGTGATGTGGAGAGTGCTTATATCCCCAAATCGGATGTCGGCGACATAGAATGCGCCCCGGTCAAGGCCGACATGTTGGAATCTGACGATTTTTACCTCGCATGCCGTGTGATGAGCGGCGGCAAGTACAAGGACATTGTGCTGATGGATGAAAGCGACGAGCTCGCAGGAGAGACACTGCAAGTGGGTGTGCTGAACGACGGCGTCGTGGCCCTTCCGTTTGCATACAATATCGACTGCAATCTGCATAATGACCAGAAAGAAGGTATCCACATCGGCGAAACGGAAGGCTATTTTATACTCAGTTTCAACCAGAGTGTAGCCAAGGCTACTGAGTTCGAATCCTTTCAGCTCGACCTGAAGAAACTGAGCATGGAGCAGATTGCCCATATTGTGGATACGGTAATCAAGAAAAAGCCCGAGTATACCGAATTCATGTACCACTTCCCCGCTCAGGGAATGAAGACATTCGTTTATATGGCCCAATGACATTTCAGGACAAAGCGGAGAACGGAAGAATCCCAGCCGAATTGGCTCCTTCCGTCCTCCATTTCATGGTTTAAAGCAACAAGCTTAGACAGCCGGTCGGCCGTTATTCTTTCTTCTTCCTGATGTATTTGATGAGCATGCAAATAAGTATAATAACGACGATGACCACCCCAACTCCGCCTATGAGGATGGTCGCGACAATATTTCCTCCTCCCGTGCCGGTGATAGGTTTTTCGCTACTCTCTATGGCCGCGTATCGGAGCCACTTTTTGACGGTGAAATAGCCATAAGTGCCAAAGCCCAATACCAGGGCGATAATGATGGTGTAAATCCATTTGGAGACAGGTTGATGTCTGAAGCCTTCTTTTGTCAGTGCTTTTTTCGCAAAAGGACACAATCCTTGATAAAAATCAGCCTCATTTTGTTTTTTTTGCTATATTTGCAAATGTATAGGCACGAATGACAATCCAATAAACTGATTATGAAAAGATTCTTACTTCTGGCTTTTTGTGCCTGCTTGGGCACAACCGGGCTGTATGCACAGGTGGTGAAAAGGGTGGGGCGGACTACACTCCCGATGAACAACAGGGCCGGCGACAACTCTGACTTCTATGATAAAGGTTCCGACGACGTATTCAGCTTTTGCTGGTTTAGTTATGACTATCCGTCTACAAGCGGCGACGGACAGCCCACTACACTCTCGGCCATCGCTTGCATGCCCGATGGCAATGGCGAGGGAACCGTAATCAACAACGTGATAGCCGGATGCCATATCACGATCACATCCAACAAAGAATGCCCTACGGAGTACAACACCTCGGGCAGTTCCTTCAGCGACCTTTACTTTACGATGCTGTTGGCCGGCGGCAGTATCCTTTATCAGCAGGATGACAATGCGTACAACAACCTCGTCATCCTGCCCGACTATGAGGGATATGGCATCACGAAGGAAAGGGCGCATCCATATCTTTGCGGAGAAACAACAGGCCGGCAGGTGGCCGATGCTGTGAGATATGGCATCGAACTCTACCAAAGCGATGCGATGCTGCAGGATATCAGACGGCCACTCAAAGAGAACTGGCACACCATCTGCACCGGCTACTCGCAAGGCGGAGCCGTGGCCATGGCCACACAGCGCTACATCGAGGAACAGGGACTCAGCGGCCAACTCCACCTGGCGGGCTCTTTCTGTGGCGACGGACCTTACTCCCCAACGGCCACCGTGCTCTATTATTTGGAGCAGGACCGCGAAGGCAACGAACTGGTCATGCCGGTTGTGCTCCCGCTCATCCTGAAGGGAATGTGCGAATACGACGAAGCTCTTGAGGGATGCCAAGTGAGCGATTTCTTGGTGGACCGCTTCCTGGAGACGGGGGTCCTCGAATGGATTGCAGAAAAGGAATGGAATACGGATGATATCACCGATGAGTTCAAACGGCTTTACAATGAGGGAAAAGACGGCGACGTGACGTATTTCCACCCGGTGCTTACAAGCAAGGGGCAGGCCATGCTGAAAAACATACTGAAGCCGGAGGTTTACGACTATCTGAACGGGCTGCTCGACGCATATCCTGACTATGTCGCCGGCGACATACCAATGCCTGAGGGCGACACACCGCCCGAAAAATTGCTCCGGGCCATGATGCACAACGACCTGACGTTGGGATGGACTCCCGAACATCCTGTCTGTCTCTACCATAGCACCGGCGATGATGTGGTGCCCTATCAGAACTGCTTGATGGCGGAGCGGAGCTTCGGCGATATGGTGAAGTTTTTCCCGTCGCCCATGAATGGTGGCCATGTGGACACGGGAATGGAGTTCTTCCTCAATCCGCAACGCCTGGAAGGAATACGCCAACTGGCAGCCATGGCCGACGATGGCGTCGTCTCAGTTCAAGCGGCTAAGGCGCACCCAGACCGGTGGTATGATGTCTTTGGGCGGCCTGTCGTGAAACCGCTCTCCAAGGGTGTCTATATCAGAGAGGGAAAGAAAATCCTTGTCAAATAGGCCGCGGCGGGGTATCACAACTCATCCTCACTGTCGCTTATTCTCACTTCCCTCCATTCCGGCTTTAGCTGGATAGGCTGCCCCAGAGAATTGATTTTCTTGCGGGCAGCCTCTTCGTCTATGTCCTCCCAACCTTCCACGGTAATCTTTGGAGCACCGTTCTGACTGACCACGGTGGGATATTCCGTTATCATTTGCCACACATAGCTGTCCTTGAGGAAGGCATAACTGGTGTACTGGGACATCACATCCGACTTCGTCACTACCACATCCGGATAGAAAATTAACTGATGGGCGCTGATGGGGTTGTTGATGCCTATCAGTTCTAAATCGCCCTTGTAGAGAGCCAGCACCATCATGCCCTCTTCTTCATCGTCGCTCAGCAGATAAAAATGGTCAGCCTGTCCGGGAAGGGTTATGAAGGCTATCTTCGTCATCTCCACGAGATAATCCGTCTCCTTGGGGTTGAACCAGCGCATTCCGTATTTCAAGTCGATGCTGATGTGAGAGAAGTGATGTTTGTTGCCGTCCCAGGTGTATACGTGGTTGATATTGCTTTGAAAGTTGCTGTCGTATTCGATGATGATGAAATCTTTCCCCTTCTGGGGCAGATTATAGCTTATATAGTTGTCCTTGTTCAGTGGGCGGAATTCTTGCTCGGGACCGGTCTCTGGATAAAGGGTCGAGGTCTTGGGGTCGTAGTCGTAGAAACACACGAACTCAATCTCCGGATCCACGGGCTGACCCAGGCGGATGGCAAATAGCCGGTGGCCGGTGTCGCGGCGCCACATACAGGCCTCCATATAGCCGCTGTCGGCGCCGCCGTTGTCCAGGCACACATAACCGTTCTTGCGGTCAACGATGATTTCTTCATTCCACTCTTCTTTCCGCATCCTCGTGAAGCGTGGGTCTTTCGCACATGTCAAAACAGGGTCTACCTCATGGGTGCCCCAGACATTCTGAAAAGCAGTCAGCAACTTTACGATATCGGGGCTTTGTCCGCCATTGGGCACTTTGATGTTGCGCGACTTCCACTGGTCGCGTATTTCTTCAAGGCCATAATAATTGTCGGCGGCCAAAACCCAGAGGCTGGCGGAAACAGCCAAAAGTAGCAATAGATATTTTTTCATGGTCTTTCATCTTTTTTCAGTCGCAAATATATATTTTTTTTTGCTGCCAACCAATAGTTTTTGTATTTTTGCAAAGAGTCACCTTAATAATCATTACAGGATATCATGATAGAAGTCAGTTCTAAAAAACCATTGGTCGCAGCCATTCAAAGTGGAGAACAGGCAGTCAAGGTCACAGACCCGAAATTCCTCCTGGCATGCTTGGTCGCACAGGAGTGCGGAAACGACAAAAATAATATCAAGAAATTTCTCAGCCTTATTCAAGCTAAGAACAATGGAGACTATAATGTGGATCCTTCATTCCTGAAGATGGGGCTGGCTCAAAATAACGGTAGGGTGAAGTGGTTCGATATTACCCTGTCGGTCTGCGCAACAGCACTCGGCATTATGGATATTCTTGAAAGCAACCACTCATCTGTCAAAGTTTGTAAGAACGAAAATGGTTGTTTGACAGGAGAGGTGGAAATCATTCCATGCTGATTCCTCTCGGCGACTTCCCTTTCACTTCCCGATAGTTAAGCCAAGGAGAAACGTGAGTTAGTTAATAAAGGCACTGGAACTTTAACTCCAGTGCCTTTATATGTTAACCTTTCAGAGCCGGTCAGTCATCCCATAGATGATTGGTCCAATGGTTGATGCGGTTGCCGTCGTCGCTGTCGTCTTCATCGATGCTGATGACGATGCCTGTATCCTTGGGGTCGCCGCCGCTGAAGATGTCTTGCTCCTGCATTACATGGTAGTTTATGTAGAGTAACGTCTGCTCGGTCGTTGGCTTATGGTAGGTCTTCTTTGTTTTCATCGTTTTGTCCTCCATTTTTATTTGATAATCGCTTTCTTTCCTCCTGTCACATAGATGCCTTTCTGCTGGGGCTTGTCGTGCAGACGGCGGCCGCTCAGGTCGTACCAGATGTCTGCACCGGTTTGGGTTTCAATCCCGGCATGCTGTATGGCGTTGGTGCCATCGCCGAAATCAATGTCGAACGTGAAACCGTTGGCTCCGCTCCCGTTGCCCGCCTCAAAGGTGAAATAGGCTCGGCAGGCTTTCAGCATCCTTTCCTTGGAAGTATATTTCAGCAGGTTGCCGGAGGTAAGATAGTAGATGAGTGGGTTGTCGGTAGGCAATGCGGTGAACGCATCGTAATAGCCGGTGAAGTTGACATGGCCATCAGTGGAGACGAAGTCGTTCTTTTCCTCGCTGAGGGTCACTCCACGGAATACAGGATCGATGATGGTTGGAACCATCTCGTCGGCTTCCCACTTGACGATGTAGGGCGTGCCGGCTGTAATACTGCTCTCGTTGCTGCCGAAGACCAGGTCNNNGACATGATGCCCCGTTACTGTGCCGGAAGCAAGTGCGCGGATTTCCGCATCAGCCAGTGGACTGTTGGAGAGTTGTTCTGCTGTCAAGCTGAAGGGCAGACACAGCGTGTTCCATTCACCATCCTTGTAGAGTGTGCGGCCGTCGAGTTTCACGTCATAAGTGTCTGCACTTGAAGCCGCTGTGGTAATAGTCTCGCTGTTGGCGGCATCGTCTACGAGTCGGATATACTTATGAGGATTCCTGACCGGGCGCACACACTGCCCATTGCACCTTCCGCCATACTCATACTCTCCCCAATCATCCCAACCGAGATAATATGCACCTCCCACATCTTCTGGACTGGCCGAGCGTGCCCAATAGGCCCCGCCGTCGAGAAGCAAATCGTCAAGACGCCATCCTGTCTCGGGCAGGAAGATGGAATTGCCGTTGGTGCCCACCACTTCGTAACCCTTGACATCTCCTATGGTTGTCAGAGTCCAGGTACATTCGCTTTTCAGTTCGTCAAACTGTTCCTTGCTCGGAGTCTGCCATTCGCTGCCCCAATTGATGTAGGCGGCATCATCCTCCGGGTCAAATTCATATTTGCCGTCGGCGAAACCGTCTTTGCCACGGCTGCTGTCGGTACAGTATTTGGTAAAGAAGGTTTCCCATCCTGACACTTCTCCCCAATTGTAGTTCTCCCAGCTGAAGAAATAACCGTCGGAGGGGTCGCTTCCGTGACCCTCTGTTTCACCCCATGCGAAAAACAGACCGGCGTCCTGTGGGGTGTCGGCTCCAATATTGCACGTAGCCCAAAGAGTACCGCTGGTCAGGCCGAGGTCAACAAACGGTTTTGGCGCATCCGATGATGATTCAAGCACCACCTTTGTGTAAATCACCGTGGTTGATTCCGAATCATATACAACAGTAATGTCTGAATGTCTGATGCGATTGCCGTCAACAGTTTCGTACCATACGTTGGTTATTGTTCTTGAATCGAGATGGGTCACAATGCTCTTTTCCACATCGGCAAGTGTTTCGATGGTCTCTGCCCTTGCCGCGACTTGGGCGTCAAGTGCCGCTTTGAAGCTCTCGTCGATGTCATATAGATTAGAATTGGTCTCCGATGCAACCGCTTTATCTGGGAAGTATTGAGTTCTGACATGCCGCGCACTGCTCCAATTCTCGTCTATTGCTGCGACAAGTTCTGCATCTGAGCAAAGAGCCAAGCCGCTGGCCTCTTCATCAGCCTCAACCCCATCGAGCAGCGTGGCATAACTGTCGTCGGTCATGCCTTGCAGACCATTTAACAGGTTGTTGATGACCTCCTCCTGTCGGCTCATATTGTCCGAATAGAGGTATTTTATCATTGTCACGCCGTCCACTATCACTTCACCGGCATATACGGTGGTGGTCTTGGTGATGTTTTCAGTCGTTGTAATAGTAGAGACACTGCTCTGTGCCCATGACGAGAGGTTTGCCATTAAGACCGCAAACAGCAACACCACCGTCCGTGTAAGGAATAATATACGCCCTGTCTTTTGATTTTGTGTCTTCATAATCGTTTCATTTATATAAAACATGCTGTAGTTTGGCCGTAAAATTATGAAAAATCTACAAGAGGCGGGGAATGCGCTGTGGGCATTTTGACGAAACGCCATGAGTGGGTGACGAAACACTGTTATCGGATGACGAAGCAAAAAATCTTTTGGCAAAAAGCCCGCTACCATTGCAAAAACGTAGAAAAAAACATAATTTTGCGGTTGATGAGAAGACTGACAATACTCCTTTTTTGTTGGCTGGCTGCCATGAACACATGGGCAGAAGACGGATTTACCAGACAACTGAGTTACCGCCGTTTCACCACACTCGACGGACTGCCGCAGATGCAGGCCGAGACGGTGTGGCAGGATAGCGAAGGCTACGTCTGGATAGGCACACTATCGGGATTCGTGCGTTACGACGGCCGTACGCTGACCCCCTTCCTGAAAGGCCGGCGCGAGAATATAGTGGCCTTCGCAGAGACGGAGGAGGGAGTGAGTGCATTGGGCTTCCGGCGGCAGTGGCTCGTCGATGGCGACAAAACGACGATGCGCCCCATAGACCCCGACCAGCAATGGCTGACCAACAATGACGATAATGGGCAGCACTGGCTGCTCAACAACTTCAACGCCACCGACCTCCCCACGGGTATAGTCCTGCTCGAGGATGAACAGGAGACCCACCGCATGCTCGTTCGCCTGACCAAAGGAGGATGGACACCTCTGCTCAAAGCCAGCGTCTTTGACCGGATGACGCCCGACCGAAAACTTTACATCGACGGCGATGACATCTACGTGCCCACCGAACGGGGATTGTACGTAATCCATGACAGAAAATGGCGTTTGCTGACAGCGAAGGATGACATCTTCACGCTCATGAGAATGGACGGCAAACTCTGTGCGTTGGCCAGTGACGGCATCTACTATGTGGTGGACGGAAAAGTGCAACTGGTATCAGCCTTCTCTTTCGAGGCTCCCGACTATGGACTCTTCGCCCGACAGAGCAAGGACGGACAACTCTTCATCGCTGATGCCCACAATCTCTATCGTTATGATGGAAAAACCGTCGGCAAACTCGCCAGCGGGTTCAACCTTATCAAGAGCCTGCTCGTCGACAAATGGGGCCGCGTGTGGATGGCCACCTACCAAGGGGTGTATCTGTTCTTCCACACCCACTTCACCATCCACAGGCTCAATGATGACAACGATGTAGTGCGCACACTATGCACCGACCATGATGGGCATACCGTGATGGGAACACTCAACGGCACATTACTCATCGACGGACAACAATGCCATACTGAAGAAGGACAGTTCTTCAATCCCAGTGCCACCCGGATTGGCCAGGTGGTATATATGGTGGGCAATGGCGACGTGGCTGCCGTCGACGGGGGAACACTCCACTGGATGGGACTACCACAAGACCGATACCAATTCGTGGCACAGGCCTCTGGCCGCCTCATCATCGGCAACAGGCAGGGAATACTCGCCTACGACCCACAACGGCAACGGCTCGACACGCTGACAGCGGATATCATGCGCCCCTGGTGCGCCGCTGAGGACAAAAACGGTGGCCTCTGGGTGGGAAGCAGTTCGGGCCTCTACCGTATCACGGGATGGCAAGAGGGAAAAACCAAGGTGGAAAGCATAGCACAGAAAGTCATCTCCACCATGGAGGGCGACAGCCGTGGAAACATCCTTTTCGCCTCCAACGACTCGCTCTTCCTCATCCATGACGGACAGGTGGAGGACATCACCTGCCAGCTGCCACTGCTGTCTGGTCATGAGATTCGCACCCTGCACCGTTCACCACGCGGCTTCCTGATTGTGGGAACACTCGACGGAATGATTGTGGCACGTATCAGCGGCGACAACCGTACCAGCGACGCCCAATGGTTTGACCATACCAACGGATTCACCATCGTCGAACCGATGGGGGCACCGATGGCGGAAACGGCCGACGGCACCGTGTGGATGGCCGGACTGGAAGAGATGGTGTCGTTCCGACCCGAACGGCTGCTGGCCTTCGACCCTTCCTCCACCATCATCGAGGGAAAACGTCCCTGGTGGAAACAATGGTGGGCGTGGACGGCCATAGCCTTGGCGGCCATCCTGCTCGGTTGGCGTCTCGCCTATCTCTACGAAAGGCGTGCCAACCGGAAAATGGTGGAGAGGCTTAGGCGGGAGAAACGACAGAAAGAGTTGCAAATCAATGCTGTCCGCCTGAAGGCTATCCCTCATTTCCATGCAAACGTGTTGGCCAGCATAGAGTATTATCTCATGAACAACAGCAGTGAGGAGGCTTGCAGGTATCTCAAAATGTACAGCGACTTCACCAACCTGACACTAACAGATATCGACCGACCGGCTCGCAGCATCAGTGAGGAGACTGATTATATACGTCTCTATCTCGAACTCGAACGGCTTAGAATGGGCGACCGGCTGAAGTATGACATCACTATCGACGACAATGTAGACCGGCAGACGCTCCTGCCCACCATGCTCCTCTATACTTACTGTCAGAATGCTGTGAAACATGGCATCGGAAACAAAAAAGAGGGGGGCTTAATCAGTGTTCATATTTGGAGAGACCACGATGATGTGGTAGTCAAGGTGAGCGACAATGGAGTCGGACGGACCGAGGCGGCAAGGCTGAATAAAAACTCAACCAAACAGGGACTCTCGTTGCTCAATGAACAGATTGAACTGTGCAACCAGACCAACAAACGCCCCATCCGGCAGCAGGTCATCGACCTGTTTGATGCTGAGGGAAGGCCTGCCGGCACCTCTTTTGAAATGTACGTACCCCTAAACTATAACTTCGAAAAATAACGACAATAATATGGATACGCTGAAAACAATCGTTGTGGAAGATGAACTGCTGCCCCGCCTCGCTCTCTTAAAAAAGCTGGAAGGTCTTGACCAGGAGGTGGAGGTGATAGACAGTTGCGACAATTATGACAGCGCCTTGCAGAGCATCCTGAGGCTTCAACCCGATCTCCTTTTCCTTGATATCCAACTGCAAGGAAGGGATGCCATGCAACTGCTCGAGGAGGTGAAGCAAACCATTCCTTTGCCTTATATTATCTTCACTACTGCCTATGCTGAGAGAAATTATCTCATGAGCGCCATAAAACTTGCGGCCGTCGACTATCTGCTCAAACCCATCGGACAAAATGAGTTGGCGGCGGCCGTCGCCAAGGTGCGCAGACTGCATTCCTTGAAACCCGCTGGCGAATCCTCTGAATCTCGGATGTCGCTCAGAACCGCTAATGGCCGGCTTTTTGTCGATGTGGCGGATATCGCCTTCGTCACCGCCGACGGCAACTATTCTTTCCTCCACACCTTTGCCGAACAAGAATATGTACTCGAGAGCCTGGCCTCGATAGGTCAGGCTCTCGATACATCCGTCTTCCTACGGGTAGACCGCGGTACAATCATCAATACACGCTTGGTGTATAAACTGAATGTGAAACGCAACTTATGCATCCTCCGCTCACCGGAGGGCGTACTGCTCGAAGTGGAACTGTCAAAAACCGGTATGGAGCGCCTTATGAGGTCGCTCTGAACGGGTCCTACCGGAATAATAATGGTATAATATTGCTTACTCCAACCCTTTCCACTGGCCCCTTATCTGCTTGCACTGGGTGTAGAGCGAAGGGCAGTTGAATACCTGGTACAGTGGGCTGTCAGTCTGCCGGATTACCTCCACCTGGCGCTGCTCGGTGTCCCAACCCTTGCCCATGACATAAATATACACCACGGTGCCGCTGCCGCTTATCTGAAGGCTCTGGTGCTTGTTCACACTGGCTTTCATCTCTACGGTGTATGGACGCTGAGGCGTATAGCCGTTGTCGGGCGTGGCGCCCTTGAGCACGGCGGCGGGCAGGTAGGGCTGCAGATAGGGGTCGTTCTCCGGGGCAAACTTCGCTGCACCGTACTTGGTGTTGAGTATCGAGGTCACGGAGTTCACGTTCGTGGGATAACACACGAGCTGCAGGCATTGAAGGCCCAGTGCGCGGTCGCGGCGGTAGAGTTCCATGGCCATCGGCATCATGGCGGCGGCTCCATGGGGCGTCTTGCCTAAAAACTGGGTGTAGACGGCCTCAAACTCGGCATAGTCGGCGGGTATGTTGGTGAAAGTCACTTTGCCGGTGGCTTTGGCGTCGTAGGCGTCGGCGGTAAGCGTCCCTTCCATTGTATAGGTGTGTGAACCGTAACTGAACGTGGTCAGTTTCTCCTGGGCATCCGCCGGTTGACTGCTCAGCGACATGGCTGTGCCTAATAAAATGCTTAATATTTTTTTCATGTCGGTGGTCTTTTGGTTTGTTCTTACGAAAAGGTGTTTCTTCTCGATGGACAAATATAAGCAAAAAAAGTATATTTTCGATAGCTTGCCCCCTTTTATCGAAAAAAATATGTCTTGTTTCATGTTGTGGGACAAGATGGATTTATCTTTGCCCCGCAATCCAATAATCAGGAATATGAAAGAGAAATTTATAGAATTGTTGCGCAGCACAGGAAGGCAGGGCATAGACGAGGTGATCAGCTATCTGGAGAAGGCTGGATTCTTCACAGCGCCGGCTTCCTCCGTACATCATCTTAATAGTGAGGGAGGACTCCTGAAACATTCCATGAATGTCTACAATATGGCCATGGCCATGCGTGGACCCATCGTGGCCATGAGGCCTGATATGGAGAGCCGCCTTCCGGTGAAGAGTATCGTCATCGCTGCTTTGCTGCATGATGTCTGCAAGACCAATGTTTACAAAAAGTCTAAAAGATGGAGCTTGGGCGCCAATGGCAGGTGGGGAATGGCAGACCGTTACGCGGTCGACTATTCGCAAATGCCGGTGGGACACGGCGAGAAATCGGTCATCCTCCTGCTTTCCTGGGGGCTTGAACTGAAACCCGAAGAGATGCTTGCCATCCGTTGGCACATGTCAGCCTGGGATATGCCCATGCAGAGCGCTGAGCACAAGGAGAGCTTCAATGCTGCCAAGGCCA
>CACYUZ010000092.1:0-7751 GCA_902777645.1 uncultured Prevotellaceae bacterium
TCTAAGGGAGCAGTACCTTAATGAACGAGCGACAGGCGGAGCGGTTAAGCCCCCTCCCGATGTCGGGAGGGGGTTTGGGGGTAGGTAGGTACCCCTCCTTAGGATAAGGAGGGGGCGGGGTGGTTGTGAAATCCCCGCATTATAGCCGCCCCTTACCAAGGGGCTCTAAATGTGAAGAATCCCCGCATTAAAGCCGCCCCTTACCAAGGGGCTCTAAATGTGAAAACCCCTGCATTAGAGCCCCTTACCAAGGGGCTCTATCTCCACCACGACATACTCCGAGCGGGTGCCGATGCGGTACTTTCCGCCCCAGATGCCCATGCCCGAGCTCACATAGTAGTGCGTGTTGCCCTTCTGGCCCTCGCCGAAAGCAATTTCATAGATGGCATCCGTTATCCAACTGATGGGCCACACCTGTCCGTAGTGCGTGTGTCCGCTCATCTGCAGGTCGATGCCGCACTGCTGCGCCTCCTCCAGGTGATACGGCTGGTGGTCGAGCAGAATGGTGAAGTGGTCCTTCGGCGCCCCGCCGGGCAGGATGCCGCTCAGCGCCTTGCGCTCCGGGTTGGTGCGGTCGTCGCGCCCCACCAGACAGAGCCCGTTGTCGAGCACGCACGAGTCGTCGCGCAACAGGTGGATGCCTGCGTCGCGGTAGAAATCCCTCGCCTTCTCCATTCGGCTGTAGTATTCATGGTTGCCCAGACAGGCATACACCGGCGCGTTCAGGCGTTTGAACTCCTCGGCCGACCCCTCCTCCATGAGCGGGTGCACACTGATGTCGATGATGTCGCCCGCTATCACGATGAGGTCCGCCTTCTCCTGGTTGATGAGGTCCACCCACCGCGCCATCTCCGCCCTCCGGTTGTGGTAGCCCAGGTGCAAGTCGCTCATCATCACTATCTTGAGCGGTTTCTTGAGCGGCTTTTCCGTCTTCAGGTTCAGCACCTGGCGGTATTTATGCCGGTAGTGCAGGTTGCCGCCCACGAAGATGGCCACCAGCACGCCCACGATGGCCGCCGTCGTCCATCCGTTGTGGTGGAGCCATGCCCTCGGCATCACGCGGCAAATCGTCAGCACGTCGAGCACGATGAAGAGCATCACCGTGTAGAGCAGCACGAATATGCCGCTCGTGGTCACCTCATACACCAGTGTGGCCCATTGCAGCGGCATCCGGTCCAGTCGGCCGCCCAGGAAGAAAAACATACTGAAGAGCAGTGCCAGTAGCACCGCCACCACCACGCCCTTCACCGCCTTTCCGGCGGGCAGCACGCACCACACGTGCCACACGGCGTAGCTCACACCGCCCAGAATCAGGGCGAGAAACAGTAGAAATGTTATCAGTCGCATAATTTTTTTAGAATACCGCCGCCACTTTTTTTATATCCTTCGCTCTTCTATTTCGTCTTTAAGCACCTCACCAGGGTGCGTGGGATATGCCCCATAGCTTAAATTTCCCATGATTTATTTATAATGGTTGGACAGTTCAATGATATTGCAAGAATCTCCATGTCATAAGAATTATGATAATAATGCCTTAGCATTTTTTTAGGGGCGGGGAGTGAAAATACCAATTTTTGCTTAATTTTTGAACTTAATTTTTGATTAATTTCTCGCTCGAAGAGCGACCCCAAGAATAAAGAAGTCCCGACCGGGGCTTCGCCCAGATTTTGTTTGATTTTGAACTGATTTTGATAGATTTAGATAAGATAGGCTGCACCTCAGCAATTCAAGCAAGCTTGATTGCGTTGACATATGTCGACCTCGAACGCGACTCGGCAATGCATGAGCAAGCTCACATTGCTCTCGCTGCTCTCTCGGTTCGGTTTGCACTATCTTTCTCGCTCGAAGAGCGACTCCAAGAATCAGTATGCCGAAGGCGTACGACCTAATTTCAGCGCGAAGCGCGATTAATTTTCGAACTTAATTTTTGAATAATTTCCGCCCGTAAGGGCGCCGAGAACAAAGAAGTCCCGACCGGGGCTTCGCCCAGATTTTGTTTGATTTTGAACTGATTTTGATAGATTTCTCGCCGAAGGCGACTCCTCAAGAATAAGCGTGCCACAGGCGCGCAGAGACCCCACCCCTGCTCCCCTGCAAGGGGCGGGGAGTGCCTGGCGGGCAGTGCCTACATCATCGAGAGAGTGTACACGTAGACCACGGCGGAGGGAATCGCCATGAGGGCCGAGTCGAATCGGTCGAGCATGCCGCCGTGTCCCGGCAGCACATTGCCGCTGTCCTTCACCCCCAGCGTGCGCTTCATCAAGCTCTCCACCAGGTCGCCCAGCGTGCCCATCACCACAACAACCAGTCCCAGGCCCATCCACTGCGGCACGCTCATCAGCGCGGTTGCCGTCTCAGCGCCGTCCCAGCGGGCCGAGAGCACACCCACGACCGCCGCCGCCACTATCGTGAGCACGCCGCCGCCTATGGAGCCCTCCCAGGTCTTGCCCGGCGACACCCGCTCCATCAGCTTGTGCTTGCCCAGGAGCGAGCCCGTGCAGTAAGCCCCCGTGTCGTTCACCCACAGGAAGATAAACACGCTCAGCGGCAGCAGGTTGTTGAACGCCACCTCGCCCTCTTGCGTGGTGGTGAAGGCCAGTGCGTTGATCATGCTCATGGGCAGCGCGATATACATCTGGCTCAGCGCCGTATACGCCCAGTTGTTTATCGGGTTCGGCTGTTGTGCGAAGAGTTCCGCAATAATCAGGTACATCACCGTGATGAGATACGGCACGAACACCACCGGCTGCGTGATGCCCGTGCAGCACCCCGCCACCGCCAGGAAGAAGTAGACCGATGCCACGGTGGTGATAAACTGGTTCACGTGCACCCGCCGCGAGGCGTTCATCAGCGCCGCATACTCCCACGTCGTCATGCCCGTAATCAGGGCGAAGAGGAAAATCATGGCCAGCGGCCGGAGGAATCCCGCCACCATAATCACCACGAAGAGCACGCCCGTGATGGTGCGCACGATGAAGTTTTTCTGTTTCTTCGTCATGCCTTATACGTCTTGGTTGTTGTCCTTTTTCCCGTTGCCGGCCTCCGGCAGGGTAGGGGCCTCGCCCGCTTTCGCCGGACCTTCAGCGGCTTTCGCCGAGCCCTCAGCGGCAGCGCCTTCAGCACCCGTCGCCACAGCAGCGGCACCCTCGGCGGCCTTGTCGCCCGCCTCCAGCGCCTTTGTCTCCTCCTGGCCGTCGTTGTCGTTCATTATCTCCTGCGTGCGGCTCTTCCAGGGCCGTTTGCCGAAAATCTTCTCCACGTCCTCGGCGAAGATCACCTCCCTCGAGATGAGCAGCTCCGCCAGTTGGTTGTGTCCCTCCTTGTGCTCCAGCAGAATCCGCTTGGCGCGGTCATACTGCTCGTTCACCATTTTCAGCACCTCCTGGTCTATCACCTTCGCTGTGGTGTCCGAGTACGGCCGCTGGAACTGCGCCTCCTGGTTGTAGTAGCAGATATTGGGCAGTTCGTCGCCCATGCCCGCATAGGCTATCATGCCGTAGGCGCTCTTCGTGGCCCGCTCCAGGTCGTTGATGGCGCCGGTCGAGATATGCCCTGTGAAGAGTTCCTCTGCGGCCCTTCCGCCCATGAGCGAGCACATCTCGTCGAGCATCTCCTCCTTCGTGGTTATCTGCCTTTCCTCCGGCAGATACCAGGCGGCGCCCAGTGCCCTTCCGCGCGGCACAATCGACACCTTCACCAGCGGGTTCGCATGCTCGCAGAACCACGAGATGGTGGCGTGTCCCGCCTCGTGCAGCGCGATGGTGCGCTTCTCCTGCGCCGTCATCACCTTCGTCTTCTTCTCCAGACCGCCGATGATGCGGTCCACGGCATCCAGGAAGTCCTGCTTGCACACCGTCTTCGCGTTGCGCCGCGCCGCTATCAGCGCCGCCTCGTTGCACACGTTGGCTATGTCGGCCCCCGAGAAGCCCGGTGTCTGTCTCGACAGCAGGTCGATGTCCACCGAGTCGTCCAGCTTGATGCGCTGCAGGTGTACGATGAAAATCTCCTTTCGCTCGTTCAGGTCCGGCAGGTCCACCGTTATCTGTCGGTCGAATCGTCCCGCCCGGAGCAGCGCGCTGTCCAGCATGTCGGCGCGGTTGGTGGCCGCCAGGATAATCACGCCGCTGTTCGTGCCGAAGCCGTCCATCTCCGTGAGTAGCGCGTTGAGCGTGTTCTCGCGCTCGTCGTTGCCGCCCATCGACGGGTTCTTCGAGCGCGCGCGTCCCACGGCGTCAATCTCGTCGATGAAGATGATGCAGGGCGACTTCTCCTTCGCCTGTCTGAACAGGTCGCGCACGCGGCTGGCGCCCACGCCCACGAACATCTCCACGAAGTCGCTGCCGCTCATCGAGAAGAACGGCACGCCGGCCTCGCCCGCCACCGCCTTGGCCAGCAGCGTTTTACCCGTTCCCGGAGGTCCCACGAGCAGCGCGCCCTTGGGAATCTTACCACCCAGGTCGGTATATTTCTTCGGGTTTTTCAGGAAGTCCACTATCTCCTGCACCTCCTGCTTGGCGCCCTCCTGTCCGGCCACGTCGCGGAAGGTGATGCCCAGGTCGTTGCCCTTCTCATACATTTTCGCCTTGCTCTTGCCCACGTTGAACACGCCACCGGCGCCCCCTCCGGCGCCTCCCATTCTGCGGAACAGGAGCACCATGATGAGGATGAAGAAGGCGAAGTAACCCACGTTGAGCAGTATGTTCATCAGGTCGTCGCTGCGTTTGTTCTCATAGCTCAGGTTGCCGTTGAAGTGTCCCGCCTCCTGTTCGGCAGCGAGAAACTCCTCCAGTTTGTCCACCGAGCCGAACTCCACGGCCAGGAACGGTCTCGGCCCCGTCTTGTCGGCGCCCTGGTGGAACACGTCTCGAATCTTCTGCGGTGTCACGAACATGAGCAGCGTGCTCGTCTCCTTGTTCACCACAATCGAGTCGCTGTAGCCTTTGGCCACCCATTTTTTGAAGTCGGCATAGCTGGCCTCTCGTTTTATGCCGCCCTGCTTTTCGCCGTTGCCTGTTGTGAAGAACAGGATGCCGATGGTCACCAGGATTACGATGTATATCCAGCTGACATTAAATTTCGGTGCGTTCGGCTTTTTGTCGTTTTCGTTCATATCTTATTTTTTCTTTCTTTCAGTCCAGGTCGGGCAGGCGTGTCAGTTTGGCATCCTCCCAGAGCGTCTCCAGACTGTAATACTCCCTTGGTTCCGGCAGGAAGATATGCACCATCACGTCGCCGTAGTCCATGGCCACCCACTGCGCGTTCTCCCTACCAATCACATGGATGGGTTTCTCCTTTGCGTCCACGCGCGCCACCTCCTCTATCGAGTCGGTTATGGCGTCCACCTGCTGCGGCGAGTTGCCCTGGCAGATTACGAAATAGTGGCACACCGTGCCGGGTATGTTTTTCAGGTCAGCAACAACTATGCCAGACCCTTTTTTCTCCTGAATACCTTTGATTACAGCGTCAATAAGTTTTTTTTCTTCGTTCATTTATAATTTATGTTGTTTTAAGTTTTTCCAAGTGATGACACTTTGCTGCTGCGGAATCCCTCTCAGGCAAAGTCAGTGCCAGCCGAGAGCAGAGTGAAATGAGCTTGTTCATTTCCTATGCCGAGGCGCCGCCTGAGTTAGCTGCATCAGAGCAATGTCATTGCTCTGATGCAGCAAAGTTACGGTAAAACCCCCGAATATGTATGAAAAATGGCCCTTAATTTAATTTTTTTAGAAAAAAAACGCCAAAAAACTTGTTGGAACAAAAAAAAGTCGTACCTTTGCATCCGCAATTCAGACATTGCACATGACATTGGGGTATGGTGTAATTGGCAACACTACAGATTCTGGTCCTGTCATTCTTGGTTCGAGTCCGAGTACCCCAACATGTTAGCGCTGAGTAACCGAGGTCGGTCATTCAGCGCTTTTTTTTATTTCCCGCCAGGAGGCTCCCTAATAATTTTTGAATTTAATTTTTGAACTTTTTCGTTAAGCCAGATGAGCAATGCAAGCTCGCTTGCGTATTGCCATGGCGAGAAAAAGTAGAATGAAATTCAATAATTTCCATGCGAAGCGTGCCGAGATACAAGTATGCCGCAAGGCGTACGTCCTGAAAAGTTGATCATCGAGAACCGTCCCCGATGATCATCATCGAGAACCGTCCCCGATGATCAGATTGCTGAGAGCATACAATGGCAGGATGTCAATATGCCTGAGAGCCTGATTGTCTTCCGCGTCAACATGTTCGAACTGAGCGAAATTTTCCAATGAACTCCGGATGGCATACTCCAGATGGCGTTTGCGCATGAAAAGATACAAGCTTTGCATACTTCCCCGCGTGCTCGCTTTGATTTCAATGGGTAGAACCCGGCCGTCTCTTCCCACTAAATAATCCACCTCAGCATTGCCATTCTTAGATTGATGCTGCCAGTAGAACAAGGAAGGCTTTACGAAACAATCGCTATACTTTATTATCTCCAGTCCGGCGAACATCTCCGACAGAGGCCCCTTATTGACCAGGTCAGTATCCGATGAGAGCAGAATATCCGAAGCAGGTGTGCCAAGCATGGTGAGCATTAAGCCCGTGTCAAGAAACAGATATTTCTGATAGCTCATATTTGCCTCTGCACCAAGCGGGAGCCCATTGCCGTCGCTGTGGGTGACAGGTGTAATCAGCCCCGCCAGCGAGAGCAGTGACAGAGCCTCCTTGATGCTTGAAGAGTGTATGTCGCGGGAAACCTGGGCATACACAAACTTACTGCCAGCCTGATGAGCAGCGGAGTCGAGCACCATGCGCAGCAGCACATGAGATATACGTTTTTTATATTTCGGGAAATCATCCAGGAAAGTGTCGATGATGTCGTTGTGTACCCGCCTCACCTCGGAATAGTTGTTGCTTTCTATCCATTCCGTTACCGCGGCCGGCATACCTCCCACAAGATAGTACGACCGTATCTGCTCTTTCATCCGGTTATGAAGAGGCTCTATGAGAGTGCTGTCCGGTGTGGCGTCCTTTTTAGCCCTTACCTGCAGATCAAGCCCTTGGGCAGACAGAAATTCGTCGAAAGAAAACGGGTACATATACAGAGAACGTATTCTGCCGACAGCGAAGGAAGGCAGCTCGTCCAGGGCAAATTCAAGGAGCGAGCCGGCAGCAATGACATGCAACTCCGGGTAGTCTTCCTTGAAGTAGCGTAATGCCCTGATGGCCGTCTGGCACGACTGAATCTCGTCGATAAACAGCAGCGTCTCGCCGGGAATGATGGGGATGGCGAGTGTTGCACTGAGGTTGGAGCATGTCTTTTTGACATCGATGTCCTCAGTAAATAAAGCTTTGAGCGACGGCTGTCTCTCCAAATTAATCTCCACATAGTACTTGAAAGTTCTGCCCAATTCTCTTACAGCAGTAGACTTGCCCACCTGTCGTGCTCCACGTATAAGCAAAGGTTTGCGCCTTGAACCATCTTTCCATTCAAGTAGCTTCTCATCGATATGTCTCTTGTAATATGTCATAACATCTCCATTTATGACGCAAATATACAAACAATTCTAAAATCCAATGCAAAATTTAAGGAAAACTTTCAAAAATCCAATGCAAAAACACATGACTTATTACAAAAATCCAACCTAAACAAAACCAAAAGTATGCCGCGCGCAGCGCGATTTGTACTGCCCTCTTTCAGTGGACACGAAAATTTTTTTTTAGAGATTAATAATTATAAAAGTGAACACTCGCATTATTTTTCGTTGTTTAACGTTTGC
>CACYUZ010000093.1:0-7706 GCA_902777645.1 uncultured Prevotellaceae bacterium
TGAGAACGTGAACACCATCATCGCTCCGCAACTGAAAGGCGACTGCGTTTTCGACCAGCGCGCCATCGATATGAAGATGCTTGAACTGGACGGCACTCCCACCAAGAGCAAGCTGGGTGCCAACGCCATCCTTGGCGTGTCGCTTGCCACCGCTCAGGCTGCTGCCAAAGCGCTGAACATTCCTCTGTACCGCTACATCGGCGGCTGCAACTCCTACACCATGCCCCTTCCGATGATGAACATCGTGAACGGTGGTGCTCACTCCGATGCTCCCATCGCCTTCCAGGAGTTCATGATTGGCCCGGTAGGTGCTACCAGCATCAGAGAGGCTGTCCGCATGGGTGCTGAGGTGTTCCACAACCTGGCCAAGCTGCTGAAGGCCCGCGGTCTCTCCACCGCAGTGGGCGACGAGGGTGGTTTCGCTCCCAACTTCGACGGTATCGAGGATGCTCTCGACACCATCATGGCCGCCATCAAGGCTGCCGGTTACGAGCCGGGCAAGGATGTGCGCATCGCCATGGACTGCGCTGCTTCTGAGTTTGCAGTGTGCGAGGACGGCAAGTGGTTCTACGACTACCGTCAGCTGAAGAACGGCAAGAAGAAGGATCCCAACGGCAAGAAGCTGAGCGCCGAGGAGCAGATTGCCTATCTCGAGGAGCTGATCAACAAATATCCCATCTACTCGATCGAGGACGGTCTGGACGAGAACGACTGGGAGAACTGGGTGAAGCTGACCGAGCGTGTGGGCGACCGCTGCCAGCTGGTGGGCGACGACCTGTTCGTGACCAATGTGAAATTCCTGGAGAAGGGTATCACCATGGGTGCCGCCAACTCCATCCTGATCAAGGTGAACCAGATTGGTTCGCTGACCGAGACCCTCGACGCCATCGAGATGGCTCATCGTCACGGCTACACCACAGTGACCTCTCACCGTTCGGGCGAGACCGAGGACACCACGATTGCCGACATCGCCGTGGCCACCAACTCGGGTCAGATCAAGACCGGTTCGCTGAGCCGCACCGACCGTATGGCCAAGTACAACCAGCTCATCCGCATCGAGGAAGAGCTCGGCCGCACCTCGAAGTACATGTACAAGAAGCTGAAGTAAGCCCAGCGCTTCTTGAGTAGAAATAAGCGGCTAAGGCCGCAGTGAGAGGAGGGGATGCATCAACAGCATCCCCTCTTTTTATACATTGGTGCAGAAAAGTTTGCCACATTGGGAAATTATTGCTATATTTGCAAGAGTATCCCGGTATTAGCGGCCAAACCGGGCCGGGCGGTTCTGCGCTTGGAATGCGCCATCATAGCATTAAATGTAAAACACTGATACCCAATGAAAAAATTCAATCTTCTTGCGCTGGCCCTTCTGTTCTGTCTGGGCCTCTCGGCCAAATCGGAAATAGACAGGCCCAAACTGGTAGTAGGCATCGTGGTGGACCAGATGCGCTGGGACTACCTCTATTACTATTATGACGAGTATCGTGAAGACGGTCTGAAACGCCTGCTGAATGAAGGCTTCAGCTGTGAGAACACGATGATAAACTATGTGCCCACAGTGACGGCCATCGGCCACTCCTCTATCTACACCGGCTCGGTGCCCAGCATCACCGGCATAGCCGGCAACGACTTTCTGCTGAACGGGCGCCACGTGACAAGTGTAACCGACACCACTGTCACCCCCATAGGTGCGGTGAATCCCGGTCCGCGCACCGGCAAGTGCTCACCTCGCAACCTGCTTGCCGGCACGATAGGCGATGCGCTGAAAATAGCTACCGACTTCAAGTCGAAGGTGTTCGGTGTGGCCATCAAGGACCGTGCCTCCATCCTGCCTGCCGGTCATGCTGCCGATGCAGCCTACTGGTGGGACATGACCAGCGGCCACTTCATCACGAGCAGTTACTACATGGACAAGTTGCCCATGTGGGTGACCACCTTCAACAAGACGCATCAGCAGGAGTCGGGCAAGAACATCAACGAGATGCCGCTGGGTGTGACGCTGACCTTCCAGATGGCTGAGGAGCTGCTGTCGCGCGAGCGTCTGGGCAAAGACGAGTTCACCGACCTGCTGGCCATCAGCATCAGCCCCACCGACGGTGTGGGCCATGCCTTCAGCACGCGCGGCAAGGAGAACCACGATGTGTACATGCAGCTGGACAAGGAGCTGGCCCACTTCCTGAACAAGCTGGACCAGACCGTGGGTCACGGCAACTATCTGCTGTTTCTCTCTGCCGACCATGGCGCCATCCACAACCCCAACTTCAGCCGCGACCACAAGATACCCGCAGCCGGTTGGGACGGCTCTGCCACCGACAGGATGCTGCAGGAAGGTCTGAAGGCAAAGTTTGGCGCCGACGGCAAATACATCAAGGCCATCATGGACATGCGCATCTACCTGAACACTGACTTCATCGAGAAGAGCGGTCTGGACTATGCCGCCGTGAAGCAGGAGGCCGTGAGACTGCTGCGTGAGGACCCGCAGTTCCTGTATGTGGTAGACTATGACAACATAGAGAGCCAGAGCATTCCGCAGGTGCTGCGCGAGCGCATCATCAACGGCTATCACCATGGCCGCACGGGCGACATCGGTGTGATGCTGCGTGCCAACATGATGCACGGCAAGGCCGGGGCCGACTACAAGGGCACCACGCACGGCACCTGGAGTCCGGAAGACGCCCACATCCCTCAAATCTTCTTCGGCTGGCAGGTGAACAAGGGTGCCACCAGCACCCCTACCTACATTGTGGATGCCGCCCCCACCGTCTGCGCCATGCTGCACATCCAGATGCCCAACGGCTGTATCGGCAATGCGATACAGGAGGTGTTTAAGAAATAAATTTCAGGAGTGTAGACATTACCCTATGGATTGAAAAGAGGCGGGAGTGCAGCTGTGGGCTGTGCTCCCGCCTCTTTTTCAGACGATATCGGAGAAATGTTTTTTTCGTTTGGCGTAATATTGCCATACCAGGCTGAAGCGCATGCGCTCAGGCACCACGGGCACAGTGCGCTGCCGCTGTATGCGCTCTCTGTCGGCCTTGAACTGCGGCAACCATTGCTTAAAAGCCTTTCTGGCGCGGAATATCGCCTTGCAGTCGCCCCAGTTGCGATTGAGCACCAGCGTCTGGAAGGCTGCCAGGTAGTCGAGCCACCATCTGAGCCTCATCACCGGTTTTAGTTCCTCTTCGGGCAGGTTTTTATAAAGCATGGTGAGGTTGTTGCGGAAATTGAGAAACGTTTTCATGGGGTTGTTCTTGGGCAGCGTGCCCCCGCCCACATGATACACCACGCTCTGCGGCAGGCAGTAGACGAGGCGTCCCATGGTGCGGAGCCGCCAGCAGAGGTCAATCTCCTCATTGTGGGCGAAGAAGCGTCCGTCGAGTCCGCCTGCCTTCCAATAGTCGTCGCGCCGTATAAGCAGGCAGGCTCCTGTGGCCCACAGCACCGACATCGGCTCATCATACTGTCCGTGGTCCTCTTCTACGGTGTCGAACAATCTTCCACGGCAGAAAGGATACCCCAGGCGGTCGATGAAGCCACCGCAGGCACCGGCATACTCGAAGCAATCGCGCCGGAACACGGAGCGCAGTTTGGGCTGGCAGGCCGCCACTTCGGGGTGGTCATCCATAAAATGCACCATTGTTTCGAGCCATCCGGGCGTCACCTCCACGTCGGAGTTGAGCAGCACATAATAGTCGGCCTCCACCTGCTGCAGCGCCTTGTTGTAGCCGTCGGCGAATCCCCAGTTTTTCTCCAGCCTGATGCGTCGCACAGAAGGAAATTCCCTCTCGAGGAGTTCCATGGAGTCGTCGGTGGAGGCATTGTCAGCCACGATGACAGCCGCATGGCCCGAGCATTCGATGACCGAGGGCAGATACTGGCGCAGCATCTTGCTCCCGTTCCAGTTGAGTATTACGATAGCAGTTTTGTCCATCATCCAATCAGTTGAGCCAGGAGGGCCGACTTGTCGCGGTTGAAGCCGGTCATTCTGACGGTGAGAATCTGGTTGTCGAACTCGGCGCGCGCCACATCGGCCGGCAGTTCCACCCGGATATAATTCGGTGTGAATCCGTGCATGGGCCGTGCGGGGGCCGATTTCTCAAAGAGCACCTCGGCCGTCTGTCCGATGTGCCATTCATAGAAAGCCTTTGTCTTCTCGTCGGAGAGGCGGAGCAGCCGTTGGCTGCGCTGTTTCTTGGTGGGTTCGTCGACCACATAGGGTATCTTGAGGGCCGCGGTACCCCGGCGCTCGGAATAGGGAAAGACATGCAGCTGGGTGACATCGAGTTCCGACAGGAAGCGGTAGGTCTGCTCGAAGCACTCGGGTGTCTCGCCCCGCGTGCCCACCATCACATCTACGCCGATGAAGGCGTCGGGCATGAGCGTCTTGATGCGCTCTATCTTATGGGCGAAGAGGGCCGTGTCGTAGCGGCGGTGCATGAGCCGGAGCACCTCATCGCTTCCGCTCTGCAGCGGGATATGGAAATGCGGCATGAAGGCACGGCTGGAGGCACAGAAGTCGATGAGCGCATCGTCGATGAGGTCGGGCTCCAGACTGCTGATGCGGAACCGGTCTATTCCCTCCACCCTGTCGAGCTGTCGCACGAGGTCGAGGAACGACTCCCCCGTCTGCTTGCCGAAGTCGCCGATATTGACTCCGGTGATTACAATTTCGCGTCCGCCCTCACTGGCCGCCTTCTGTGCCAGTGCCACGAGCGACTCGATGGAGGGGCTGCGACTGAATCCGCGTGCATAGGGAATGGTGCAGTAGGTGCAGAAATAGTCGCACCCGTCTTGCACCTTGAGGAAGAAGCGGGTACGGTTGCCCCTGGAGCAACTGTGTGCGAAGGAAGTGATTTCCTTGGTCTTCACAGTGTGGAAGCGGTTCAGGTCGGCCGTTTTGGGCATTCCGCTCCATGCCTCGGAGAGATGCTGCACCAGACTGGCCTTCTCGTTGGACCCCAACACGAGGTCAACGCCCTCGATGCCACAAATCCGCTCCGGTGCCAACTGCGCATAGCATCCTGTCACCACGACGAAGGCACCGGGATGGTTGCGTATCATGCGGTGAATGGCCTGCCGGCACTTATGGTCGGCCACTTCGGTCACCGAGCAGGTATTGATAAGGCAGAGGTCGGCCTTTTCGCCTTTTCGGACCTCCGTGACGCCCATATCGGCGAGCATGCGGGCGAAGGTGGACGTCTCAGAGAAATTGAGCTTGCATCCGAGGGTGAAATAGGCAGCCTTTTTGCCTTGAAAAGCAGATGAATCGATCATATATATAAATAGGTATGCAAAATTAGGCAAAAATCGCGCATTATCGGCATGAAAAGGAGGAAAACTGACTTTCGCCATTGAAAAAAACGGTAAAAAAAGGCAAAAGAATGGCTATCGACAAGAAAAACAAGAAAATTAACTCTATTTAATAAACGATAAATACCTCATTTTCAATAGGTTATAAAAAAGTTACAAAAGAGGCACAAAAAAAAGCAAAAAAAATTATTTGTGGAATTGAAAAAATATATATCTTTGCAACGTTTTAATAAACTAATGATTGTTTTACAGATTAAAAGCAAAGAAAAATGAAAAAATTAGCATTTATGTTCGTTGCCATGATGGCTCTCTCTTTCGTTTCTTGTGACGAGAACAAGCCCGCTGCTCCCGCTGTGGAGACCGATAGCGTAGAGGTTGTTGACACCAACGCTGTTGACACCAACGCTGTTGACACCGCTGCTGCTGACACCGCTGCTGCTGACACTGCTGCTGCTCAGTAATCAAAGCACGAACTTAAGGTTAAAAGAACCAGGAGGTGCCCTTTCCGAAGGGCACCTCTTTTTTGTTTAGTAGGGTTTGTTTTTAGGAGTGTAGGAGGTAGGAGTGTAGGAGTGGAGACATTACCTTTTGCAGGAGTGTAGACGTTTGTTGGGGCGGCAGAAGGGATTTCGGAAAATCGTAAGAAAAGTGGTGAAGATGCGTATTGTGTACGCGCACAAAAAGATTTTAAACAAGATTAACATTTTATAAATCACTGATTTTCAGCAACTTAATAATTTGTTACAAAAACAAGCAAAAAAAAAGCAAAAAAAAGTGATGGCGTATCAGAAAAATGTATACCTTTGCATCGTTTTAATAAACTAACGATTGTTTTACAGACTAAAAAGCAAAGAAAAATGAAAAAATTAGCATTTATGTTCGTTGCCATGATGGCTCTCTCTTTCGTTTCTTGTGACGAGACCAAGACCGCTGCTCCTGTTGAGGGCGCTGACACTACCGCTGTTGACACCAACGCTGTTGACACCAACGCTGTTGACACTACCGCTGCCGACACCGCTGCTGCTGACACTGCTGCTGCTGACACCGCTGCTGCTCAGTAATCGCGACGAACTTAAGCTGAAAGCTATTGAGGGATGCCCTGTGAAGGACATCCCTCATTTCTTTTTCCCAAGTATGGTGTAGGCAACCATGTCCAGGGGCAAAGAAAATCTCTGATAGTGTGAAGAGAAAACGCTAAATTCTTTTTGTGCTCTGCCCTTTTTGCAGTATCTTTGCAAAGCAATCCTTGCATACGAACAGCACCTACAGAACACATGAAAAAAATCACGAAAGTATGTCTGACCGGCGGTCCCTGCGCCGGCAAGACCACCGCCCTGGTCAGGATTCTGGAACATTTCACCAGTCTGGGCTACAAGGTATTCACCCTTCCCGAGATACCCACCATGATGAGCACGGCCGGCATGAACTACCTGACCACGAACCCCAACCTATTCTACGAAGGCGAGAAGGCCACGCTGAAGCTCCAGTTGGAGATAGAAGACCACTTCACTCGCATGGCCGAGACGTGCGAGAAGCCCGTCATCATCGTGTGCGACCGCGGCACGATGGACATCTCGGCCTATATGTCGCCCGTGATGTGGCAGGCGCTGATGGACGAGACCGCCACCAACACCGTAAAACTTCGCGACGCCCGCTACGACGCCGTGCTGCACCTGGTGTCGGCCGCCAATGGTGCCGAGCAGTTCTACACCACGAGCAACAACCAGCAGCGCACCGAGGGCATCGAGCTGGCCCGCGAGCTCGACAACAAGGTGATAGCCGCCTGGACGGGTCATCCCCACCTTCGCGTGATAGGCAACACGGAGAAGTTTGACACCAAGCTCCATCATGTGCTCACCGAGATATCGAAGGTGCTGGGCGCCCCCGCCCCCATCGAGTCGGAGCGCAAGTACATCGTGGAAGTGACAGGCGAGATACCCGGCTACATAGAGAGCGAGATAACCCAGACCTACCTGCTGGCCGATCCCGGCAGCGAGGTGCGTCTGCGCAAACGCGGCTGGCAGGGCAGCTACGAATACTTCCAGACGGCGAAGAAGCAGGTGTCGGAGACGGAGATGATAGAAACCGAGCGCCACATCACCCCCCACCAGTACTACATGCTGATGCAGCAGGTGGACCCCGAGCGTCGCCCCATCAAGAAGATCAGGAAGAATTTTGAGTGGGAGGGCCAGTATTTCGAGCTCGACACCTACATAGAGCCCGCCATCGGCCTCAACATCCTTGAGATAGAAGGTGTGACCGACCATGCCTCCATCCACTTCCCTCCCTTCCTGAAGATACTGGAAGACATCACCGGCAACACCGACTACTACAACTACACCCTGGCCAAGAAATAATGCACCGCCCCACCCCATTGCCATGAAAAAGACCGTCTTTCT
>CACYUZ010000094.1:0-7619 GCA_902777645.1 uncultured Prevotellaceae bacterium
GAACATTATAATGACGGTGCAAAGAAAGTAATAAATAGGTAATTTGATGTGTAAAATCCGGTGATTGTGGTGTAAAAATCGTTCACAATAGTCTCTGAGACCAATATTTACACCATTTGAGCATAAAACTGCACCTCGGGAACGCACAATCGGGATAAATTTGCACTGTGAAATGAAAAACAAGAAAAATGACACATTGCAAGTCTATATTATTCGCCTTGACCGTCGCGGCTTTTCTGCCTGTCACGGCACAGCAGAAGCGTGAGAACTATGAGTTCAGTTTCGAATTACCGCGCTATGTGGAGCAGTTGAAAAAAGAGCTCACCTACCCACTGGCTTGGGAAAACTCGGGCATAGCCGATTTCAGCGAGTGGCAGCGCACGGCTCGCGCCAAGGTGAGGGAGTGCATGATGACACCTCCCAAGGCCTCCGACGACTTCAACATGGAAGTGGTGGCCGAGGAACAGCGCCAAGGCTATAAAGCCCTGAAGATACTGTTCAATGTGAACGACTACACGCGTACCATGGCTTATGTACTGGTGCCCGATGGCAAAGGTCCCTTCCCGGCTATCAATCTGCTGCACGACCATGGCGGTCACCTTTTCATCGGCAAGGAGAAGATGATACGGCCGTTTGGGGTGAGCGACGAAGTGCTCGACGATGCCGACAAATGGGCCGAGAACCTGTACGACGGACAGTATATGGGCGACTGGTTGGCACAGCACGGCTATGTCTGCTTCTCAGCCGATGCTCCTATGTGGGGAGAGCGTGGACGGGAGGAAGGTATCGACCGCGGCATGTATGAATATATAGCCGGCAACATGATGATGCTGGGCCGCGACTTGTGCGCATTCATGCACTATGACGACATGGCCGGCACGGAATTGTTGGCACAGCTGCCTTTCGTCGACAACACACGCATTGGCTGTGTGGGATGCTCCATGGGTGCCTACAGGGCTTGGATGCTCTCGGCACTGAGCGACCGCATCAAGGCGGGGGCCTCGGTTTGCTGGATGGTCACCACCGATGTGCAGATGAGCACCGCCGACGGGAAAAGGGAGTATGGCGGATTCGCCAACTGCCTGCCGGGCCTGCGGCAATATATGGACTACCCGCACATCGCTGCCATGGCGGCTCCAAAGCCCATGCTCTTCATCAACGGCCGGCAAGACAAACTGTTTCCCGTAAGGGGGGCCGAGAAGGCTTTCAGTCAGATGAGAGAGGTGTGGAACAAGGTGGGACGTCCGCAGCATCTCACCACTGAAATGTGGGACGTGCCGCACAGCTGCGGAAAAGGCATACAGCAACGGGTGCTCGACTATTTCGACGAGCATCTGAAACCGCTTCCGCAGAAAGCCGTCGACGCCGTGGTGGCCGCCGACGGAACCGGCGACTACACCTCGCTGCAGGAAGCGGTGGACCAGGCGCCCGACTATCCCGACCATCCCTATATCATCTATGTGAAAGAGGGCACCTACAAAGGGCATGTGGGCATACCGCGCTCCAAACACCAGTTGAGCATCATCGGCGAAGGGGCCGACAAGGTATGGATTACCGACGACAGGGTGAGCGGAGGCCCGAAGGCGCAGCCGGTCGACATAGCGGCCACCATGGTTTGCGAGGCCGACGGGGTATATCTGGAAGGCATTAGCTTGGTCAACTCCTGGGGCCACGAACAGCAAGACGGTCCACAGGCGCTGGCACTCTACACCAAGTATGACCGTGTGATTGTGAACAAATGCGGACTATGGAGCTATCAGGACACCTACCGCACCGCCAATACCGACAACGGACGCAACTACATCAAAGACTGCACAATAGAGGGGGCTGTCGATTTCATCTACGGCTCTGGAAATGCCTATTTCGACCATTGCACCCTGCTCATCAACCGCAAAGAGGGGGGATTCATCGTGGCACCCAAGCATGCCGCCACCACCCGGTGGGGATATGTGTTCAGAAACACCACCATCACCGCTCCGGGCATCCCTTCTGAGACTCAGGTGTGGCTGGGTCGCCCCTGGCACTACAATCCGCAGACGGTCTTCATCGACACGCGGGCCGAGGTGACGATACCGCCCGAGGGATGGTATGAGACAATGGGCGGTTGGCCCACCCTCTTCGCCGACTTCAACACCACCGACGGAAAGGGCAACACGGTGGACCTGAGCAAGCGCATCAGCCGCTACTATACGGTAGACCAGAACACCAACGACACTACTTGGTGCGTGGCGAAGAACCACCTCACGGCCGAAGAGGCCGCTCGATATACCGCAGAGCGGGTGATGGGAGGCGAGGACCACTGGAATCCAGCCGCTCAATGCCGCCAACTGCCGGCTGTGAAAGCAGCACGGAAAGGCGGACAGCTGCAGTGGAAACCCGTTGAGGGTGCTCGTGGCTACCTCGTGTTCCGAAATGGGGCTTTCTACAACAGCACCACTCAAACGACCATGGTTGTTGAAAAGGGTGGCAAGTATACGGTGAAAGCGCTGTCGCCCTGGGGCACCATCGGACAGTAACACGCTTGCTTTACTTACTTCATCGCTCCCGCCGCTGCGGTCTGCTCTTTTGGGCTTCATCGCTGCAGCGGGAGTTTTCTTTTGCTCACGCCGAAGGTACCTGGCGCTGAGGAATGCGAAGAAAAATGAATTTTCATTTTGTTCTCCACTCAACTTTTCGTAACTTTGACCCCAAATTGCTTTGATTTTATGGACGACGAGATAAAAGATACAGAACAAGAGGGCGTGGACACCACCCCGAAAGACGAAGAACAGGAACAGCAAGAGGAACAGGAAGAACGACACAGCAGCTACAAGCCGGTGAACCGGTTCGACGCCGCCGCCGTGCACCATCTGAGCGGCATGTACCAGAACTGGTTTCTCGACTATGCCTCGTACGTGATTCTGGAACGTGCCGTGCCGCACATCGTCGACGGACTGAAACCCGTGCAGCGACGCATCCTCCACTCGATGAAGCGCATGGACGACGGACGCTACAACAAAGTGGCCAATATCGTGGGCCACACCATGCAGTTTCACCCGCACGGCGACGCCTCCATCGGCGACGCACTCGTGCAGATGGGACAGAAGAACCTGCTCATCGACACACAGGGCAACTGGGGCAATATCCTGACCGGCGACCGCGCCGCGGCACCCCGATACATCGAGGCCAAACTGTCGAAGTTTGCCCTCGACACGGTGTTCAACCCCAAGACCACCGAGTGGCAGCTAAGCTACGACGGCCGCAACAAGGAGCCTATCACGCTGCCGGTGAAGTTCCCGCTGCTGCTGGCACAGGGGGCCGAGGGCATCGCCGTGGGCCTCTCCTCCAAGATTCTGCCGCACAACCTCAACGAGATATGCGACGCCGCCATCAGCTACCTGCGCGGCGAGGAATTCCATCTCTATCCCGACTTCCCCACGGGGGGCAGCATCGATGTGAGCCGCTACAACGACGGCCAGCGCGGCGGGGTGCTCAAAGTGCGCGCCAAGATAGAGAAACTCGACAATAAGACGCTGGTGATACGCGAGATTCCCTTCAGCAAGAACACCGGCACACTCATCGAGTCGATTCTCAAGGCCATCGACAAGGGCAAGATAAAGGCCAAGAAAGTGGACGACAACACGGCCGCCAACGCCGAGGTGCAGGTGCACCTGGCACCGGGCGTGTCGTCGGACAAGACCATCGACGCCCTCTACGCCTTCTCCGACTGCGAGGTGAACATCTCGCCCAACTGCTGCGTGATTGAGGACAACAAACCGCAGTTTCTCACCATCAGCGACGTGCTGCGCCACTCCGTAGACCACACCATGGACCTGCTGCGCCGCGAACTGGAGATACGGCGCGGCGAACTGCTCGAACAACTGCACTTCTGCTCGCTGGAGAAGATTTTCATCGAGGAGCGCATCTACAAGGGCCGCCCCTTCGAGAACGCTCCCGACATGGACGCCGCCTGCGCCTATGTGGACGAGCGGCTCACACCCTTCTACCCGCAGATGATACGCGAGGTGACCAAGGACGACATACTGCGCCTCATGGAAATCAAGATGCACCGCATCCTGAAGTTCAACAAAGACAAGGCCGAGGAACTCATGGCGCGCATACGCGCCGAGCTCGACGAGATAGAACACGACCTGGCCCACATGGTCGACGTCACCGTGCAGTGGTTCGAGTTTATCAAGGGCAAGTACGGCCCTGACCACCCGCGTCTCACCGAAATCAAGAATTTCGACACCATCGTGGCGTCGAAGGTGGTGGAGGCCAACGAGAAGCTTTACATCAACCGCGCCGACGGTTTCATCGGCACGGGTCTGAAGAAAGACGAGTTTGTGTGCAACTGCTCCGACATCGACGACATCATCATCTTCTACAAAGACGGCAAGTACAAGGTGATACGCGTGGCCGACAAGGTGTTCGTGGGCAAGAACATCCTGCATGTGCAGGTGTTCAAGAAAAACGACAAGCGCACCATCTACAACGTGGTATACCGCGACGGCAAGCGCGGCAGCTACTTCATGAAGCGCTTCAACGTGACCAGCCTGACCCGCGACAAGGAGTACGACCTCACACAGGGCACCGAGGGCTCGAAGGTGATGTACTTCACCGCCAACCCCAACGGCGAGGCCGAGGTTATCAAGGTGACGCTCATGCCCAACCCCAAGCTGAAGAAAATCTTCATCGAGAAGAGCTTTGCCGACATCATCATCAAGGGACGCGCCAGCAAGGGCAACCTGCTCACCAAGAACCCTGTGAACACCATACGCCTAAAGAGCCACGGCCACAGCACACTGGGCGGCCGCAAGGTGTGGTTCGACCCCGATGTGAAACGTCTCAACTACGACGAGCACGGCACCCTGCTGGGCGAGTTCAACGAAGACGATGCCATACTCGTGGTGCTCGACAACGGCGAGTTCTACATCTCCAACTTCGATGTGAACAACCACTACGAGGACAACATAAAGGTGATAGAGAAATGGCGGCCCAACAAGGTGTGGACGGCCGTGCTCTACGATGCCGACCAGCAGGGCTACCCCTATGTGAAGCGTTTTGAGATGGAGGCCACCAAACGCCACCAGAACTATCTGGGCGAGAACCCGCTCAACAAGCCCGTGCTGCTCACCGACGAGGTGTACCCGCGCCTGCGCATCACCTTCGGCGGCCACGACTCAGTGCGCGAGCCCATGGAGATAGAGGTGGAGGAGTTCATCGCCGTGAAGGGCTTCAAGGCCAAGGGCAAACGCCTCACCACCTGGCAGGTGGACACCATTGAAGAGATAGAACCGCTGCGCAAGCCGGAACCGGAGCCGGAAAACGACGGTGCCGACGAGGTGGAGGAAGAGAATCTGGACCCTGACGCCGGCAAGAGCGAGCAGGAGGTGATAGACGAGATAACCGGTCAACTGCGACTTTTCGACGATGACGATTTCAAATAGACTGCTTGCCGTGCTGCTCTGCCTGGCGCCACTGCTCGCATGGGCACAGAGCGACACCATACCGAGGCTCCAAGAGGTGACCAACACCCAGATGCTGGGCTTCGGAGCCAGCGAGGTGCTCGACACGTACCTCTCGCCCGAGAAATACAGCGGACCCGAGCTGCGCTACATCTCGCACACCGTGCGCCAGCGCACCGGCAGTCCGTGGCGGCGCTACCTCATCCACGAGGGCAACGTGTCGACCAACGAAGACCGGTCGGGCGACGGCACCACGCTGGCGGCTCTCTACGACTTCCGCTATGCCGTGCACCGCTCGTGGCAGCTGGCAGGCGGACGGCTGCAGCTGGAGGCCGGCGGCATGATCAATCCGGGCCTCGGCGTGCTCAACAACACGCGCAACACGAACAATCCCGCCCAGGTGCGGCTCTTCCTGCATGCGGGCCTGTCGGGAGCGGCCACCTACCGCTTTCAGCTGTTCCACAAGCCTTGGGCCCTGCGCTATGAGGTGATGGCACCGCTCGTGGGCGTGATGTTCAGTCCCAACTACGGACAGTCGTACTACGAAATCTTCTCGCGCGGCGACTACGACCACAACGCCGTGGTCACCACGCCCTTCTCGGCCCCCACCCTGCGCCACAGTCTGACGGCCGACTTCAACCTGTGGGGCGTGCGCTGGCGCGTGGGCTACCTGGGCGACTACCAGCAGGCTGCTGTCAACAACCTGAAGCAGCATGTCTACACCCACGCCCTTGTGATAGGATTTGTGAGACACTTCAAGATAACCGATATCGTGCCATGAAGCATCGCTCTCTCTCTCAACACCTTGCGGTCCTCGCCATGCTGCTCATGGCCCTGACGCCGCTGCTCACAGCCTGTGTCGACGAAGACGAATATGCCGACACGCCGGCGGGCAATTTCGAGGCGCTTTGGCGCATCCTCGACGAGCACTATTGTTTCTTCGATTACAAACGGCAGACCATCGGACTCGACTGGGACGAGGTGTACGCACGCTACGCGGCCCGATTCGAAAACGACATGACCAACGCACAGCAGTTTGAGGTGATGGCCGACATGCTGAGCGAGCTGCGCGACGGCCATGTGAACCTGTACACCTCGTTCGACATGGCACGCAACTGGAGCTGGCAGGAAGACTATCCCGCCAATGTGAGCGACACCCTGCTGCGGCGCTATCTGGGCACCGACTACAAGATAGCGAGCGGACTCTACTACCGTGTGCTCGACGACAATGTGGGCTACGTGCGCTACACCAGCTTCTCCAACGAGATTGGGGGCGGCAACCTCGACGATGTGCTCTTCGCCCTGGCACCCTGCCGCGGACTCATCATCGACATCCGCGGCAACGGCGGCGGCATGCTCACCATGGCCGAGATGCTGGCGGGACGGTTCACCGACGAGCCGCTGCTCGTGGGCTACATGCAGCACAAGACGGGCAAGGGGCACAACGACTTCTCGAAAATGGAGCCGCAGACGCTGAAACCCTCAAGCGGCATACGCTGGCAGAAAGACGTGGTGGTGCTCACCAACCGCGGTGTGTTCAGCGCGGCCAACGAGTTTGTGAAGTATATGAAGCGCTGCCCGCGGGTCACCATCGTGGGCGACCGCACAGGGGGTGGCGCCGGCATGCCCTTCTCCAGCCAGCTGCCCTGCGGATGGAGCATCCGCTTCTCGGCCTGCCCCATCTACGACGCCGACCACCAGAGCACCGAGTTCGGCATCGACCCCGACTACAACGTGCAGCAGACCGACGCCGACTTTGCCCGTGGCCGCGACACTCTCATCGAGTTTGCCCGCCGCCTGCTCACCACCGGAAAGAAGTAGCACCGAAAATTTGGCTGTTTCACAAAAAAGCCGTACCTTTGCGGCTTGAAGGGTCATACCAAGGGCCAATCGTGGCGTTTGGTTCTCCCCTACCCCTGCGCTTGTGGCGGAATTGGCAGACGCGCCAGACTTAGGATCTGGTGTCTCACGACGTGAAGGTTCGAGTCCTTTCAGGCGCACAAAATAAAATCGGCAACCATCTGAAATTTAGATGGTTGCCGATTTTTCGCTGGTCTAACACATGAAAATTGAGGATCTTCGTCACTTTTGTTGCAGAATCGGTCTCTTCAACCTCTTTGTTTTGTTAAGTTTTATCTAAATATAAATATTACATTATTTAACTGATATACA
>CACYUZ010000095.1:0-7563 GCA_902777645.1 uncultured Prevotellaceae bacterium
TGACGCACCGCATGTATTGCGGGGGAAGTGCAAATCGGCGGGAAAGTTTGGTTATTCGGTCGGAATCCATTATTTTTGCAGTCAGGTTCACGATAAAAAACAACATGAAGAGAATCCTCCCACTCCTGCTCCTATTCCTGGCCTTTGCGGCCTGCACGGAGTCCGTGCGCCACGCCAAGGCCCTTGAAGAGGCCGAGGCACTGCTCGGCAGCCGTCCGGAGACGGCCCTGCGCATGCTCGACTCAATAGGAAGGGAGGACGGCGGCATGGGCAGGGCGGAGCGCATGCGATGGCAGCTGCTGAGACTCACGGCACAAAACAAATGCTACGTTCCCTTCAACAGCGACAGCGCGGCACTCGAGGTGGCCGGCTACTACGACCGCCACGGAACACCCAACGAGCGCATGGCGGCCCATTACTTGCTGGGGTGTGTGTATCGGGACTTGAGAAAACCGCAGAACCAGCTGCAAGCTTTTCACCAAGCCATAGAAAGTGCCGACACAACAGCAACCGACTGTGATATATGGACCTTGAGCAGGGTCTACTCACAGATGGCGGAGCTCTTCTACCTGCACCTGATGCCTACCCAGCAAAAAGAAGCGCTCCAAAAAGCATATCACTATACCATCCTTTATGGTGACACACTGGCCGCCACCTACGAAATGCAACAGCTTTCGTGGGTATACGACAGAATGAACATGCCCGACTCTGTGATATACTACAGCAAGAAAGGGTACGAGCTCTTCAGCCGCTACGGCAAAAAGGCAGAGGCGGCACAGGCGCTGGGCATGTCCATTCATGCCCAACTGCAATTGGGCAACTATAAAGAGGCTGCTTACGCACTCGCTATCTACGAAGGCGAATCAGGCCGGTTCAACTCGCAGCATGAAGTGGCACCCGGACATGAACTCTACTACCACGACAAAGGCTTCTACTATCTGGAAACAGGACGTGCAGACTCCGCCGAGACCTGCTTCAGGAAGGAGATAAAACGCGCCACCGACCTATCCGGACTGCATGCCGGCTATACCGGACTGCGCGAACTGTTTAAGAGGAGAGGAACAGCCGATTCCACCGCTAAATATGCTGTCTTGAGCGAGGCCTTCAATGACTCGCTGCATGCACGGGCCAACACTGACCAACTGCAACTCATGCAAAGTCTTTTCGACTATTCTCAGCATCAGCTGAAGAGCCGACAAATGGAACATGAGGCCTACAAAATGCGGATGCAAAACAGGATGCTTCTCTTGGGTGGACTGCTCGCCGTATGCGCTCTATGTCTGATAGTTCCTGCCATCAAACACCGGGTGGAAAGGAAACACCGACAATTAAAAGCCGAAATCGACAGACAACATGAAATAAACACACACTATGCGGCCGATTTACAAACATCCGAGCAGAACATCAGATGTCTTAAAGAGGATATAAACGAAAAAAATACGCTCATCAAACAGCTGAAAGAAGAGAAAAAAGACACCATAGACTTGCTCCTGAACCAAATGCAAGTATTGAGGAGGAGCAAGGAAGACGAGATAAAACAGATTAGAGAGGCTATCATTGACGACAAAATTTTCAAATACTTGAATGACCTGCTCCGCAACGGTCCCCAAGAAATTGAGGAATGGAACAAGGAGAACCTACTGCCCGAAACACTCTACGACGACATGGAAGAGGTGTTCGACAGAGAATTTCCTGCATTCGGCGATATTATACGCAACAACGGCAACATCAGCCAAGCTGAATATGTAAACTGCATGATGCTCTGGCTCGGATACAAGGCAAACGACATCTGCAAGATATGCTGCCAGACCCCATCGGCCAACAGTATGATGCGGAAACGGCTGTATACGAAAATCACGGGCAAAAGCGGAACCGCCAAAAATCTGGACGAGCTCCTGCATAACATCACACCCTGACAAAACCGGATATATTATTTTCTTATGAAAAAAACGATACTCACCTTAGCAACTGTACTCACGGCTCTCTTGCCCACATCGGCCCAGCAGAGCATAACCGAACGATTCGCACAGCGACTCACACTGCCACCCTATTACATCTGCCAACGCACAACGCAACAGATGACCATCGACGGACAGCTCGATGAGGAGGTGTGGGGAAAGGCTGCCGAAACGGCTCCTTTCGCTGATATCAGCGGCGAGGGATTCCCCACCCCCAAATTCACCACCCGGGCACGCATGCTCTGGGACGACGACTGCCTGTACATCGCCGCTGTGCTCGAAGAGCCCAATATCGTAGCCAAACTTACACAGCGCGACACCATCATCTATCACGACAACGACTTTGAGGTGTTTCTCGACCCCGATGGCGACGGACAAAACTACTTCGAAATCGAAAACAACGCCCGCGGTGTGGTGTTCGACCTCATGCTCGACCGGCCCTACCGCTCCAGCGGCAACTTCCTGATACAGTGGGACTGCCCGGGACTGCAACTGGCCGTGTCGCACGACGGGACGCTCAACAACTCCGCCGACAAAGACCGCTCCTGGACCGTGGAGATGGCCATCCCCCACAAGGCCGTGACCGTGAACTTCGACAACCCGCTCAAGGCGGGCAAAGTGTGGAGGATGAACTTCTCGCGGGTGCAATGGCTCAAGAAGGGCGGACCCGAGGAAAACTGGGTTTGGGCTCCGACAGGAAAAATCGATATCCACAATCCCGACCGATGGGGATTCGTCCTCCTCTCCGACAAGAAAGCGGGCACCAAGGCAGAAACCTTCCAATATCCTTACCAGATGGATGCCTACCGCCTGCTGTGGGCCATGTTCTACGCACAGATGGAGCACCGCTCCAAAAACAGCGTCTTCCTCCGCTCGACCAACGGGTTCCAGCTCACCAACAAAGAGTTGGGCTCACTTCCCTCTGGCAGCAAAATCAATATGGAGACCACCGACCACGCCTTCCGCATCAGCATCAGTGTGCCACAGGAAAAAGTGAGTTATGTGGTCGACGAGAAAGGCAGATTCACCTGCGAGCCACTCAAACAATAACCTCCTCCACCGACCATAGCATTTCATGGACAAAATCTTAGTGACAGGCGCCAGCGGATTCATCGGCAGCTTCATCGTGGAGGAGGCACTGCGGCAGGGCATGGAGGTATGGGCCGCCATGAGAAAGAGCAGCTCCAAGGCTTTTCTTACCGACCCGCGCATCCGTTTCATCTATCTCGACCTGCAGGACCCCTCACAGCTCGCCGAGCAGCTCAAGAACCACCGCTTCGACTATGTGGTGCACGCCGCCGGGGTGACCAAATGCATAAGGAAGGACGACTTCTACCGGGTGAACACCGAAGGCACACACCATCTGGCCGAGGCACTGCTCCAACTGCAGATGCCGCTGAAAAAAATGGTCTATCTCAGTTCGCTCAGCATCTTCGGACCCATCCGCGAACAACAGCCCTACACGGAGATACTGGAAACCGACACGCCACAGCCCAATACGGCCTACGGCGACAGCAAAGTGAAAGCGGAGCAGTTTCTCGACAGCGTGACACCCCAACTGCCTGTGGTCACACTCAGACCCACCGGCGTGTACGGACCGCGCGAACGCGACTACTTCATGATGGCCAAGAGCATCAAACAGCATGTCGACTTCGCCGTGGGCTACAAGAAGCAGGACATCACCTTCGTCTATGTATCGGATGTGGTGCAGGCGGTGTTTCTCGCTCTCCAAAAGGGCAAGCCGGGCAGGAAATACTTCCTCAGCGACGGCGAGGTGTACAACTCGGCCGATTTCAGCGACCTGCTGCGACGGGAGCTCGGACACCCCTGGATGCTGCGCCTGAAAGCCCCGCTGTGGCTGCTGCACATCATCACCACCTGCGGAGAGTACATGGGAAGATGGACCGGCAAGATAAGCGCGCTGAACAACGACAAATATCACATCCTGAGCCAGCGCAACTGGCGCTGCGACATCACACCCGCCATCAAAGAACTGGACTATCACCCCGAGGTGCAACTGGCCGAGGGCGTGAGAAAAACCATCGAATGGTACAAGGCTAACCACTGGCTGTAGACAATGAAGGAAAAACAGAAAAGGAAAAAGAAAAACCAACGCAAAAACAAGAACGAGACCTTCCTGCATGCGTGGTTCGGCCTGGAAAAGGAGCCCCGAAAAGGACTGCTCACCTTCGAGGGTATCATGATTCTGTATCTCGTGGCCACACTGGCCATGGTGCTGCTGCTCTACAGCCGCATTCCCAATGCGCAGCCCATGATATGGGGCAGAATGCGCATCCTGGCCATCACGCTCGCCCTATGGGGCGTATACCGCATGCTGCCCTGCCGCGCCATGATCCTCATCAGGGCGACCGTACAGATGGCACTGCTCAGCTGGTGGTATCCCGACACCTACGAGCTGAACCGCGCCCTGCCCAACCTGGACCATGTGTTCGCCTCGCTCGAACAGAGCCTCTTCGGCTGTCAGCCGGCACTGCTCTTCTCGCAACACCTCGGCAGCACCTTCTTCAGCGAACTGATGTGCCTGGGCTACAGCTGCTACTATCCTATGATGGTGGTGGTGGCCGTGTTCTACGCCCTGTACAGAAAGCAGGAGTTCGAACGCATGATGGTGATTCTCATGGGAGCTTTCTTTGTGCATTATGTCATCTTTGTGCTCGTGCCGGTAACAGGGCCGCAATATTACTACTGCGCCGTAGGCGAGGAGCAGATTGCAGCAGGCGTCTTCCCCAACCTGCACGACTATTTCCTCACGCACCAGGAGTGCCTGCCCTGCCCCGGGTGGAAGGACGGCTTCTTCTACCATCTCGTGGAGACAGCACACCAGTCGGGCGAGCGGCCCACGGCAGCATTCCCCAGCAGCCACGTGAGCATCTGCCTCACCCTGCTCCTGCTGGCATGGCACAGCCGCTGCAAGCAGCTCTTCTACACGCTCATCCCTTTCGCCGTGCTCCTCTTCTTCTCCACCGTCTACATCAAGGCCCACTATGCCGTGGATGCCCTGGCCGGACTGTTGAGCGGACTGGCCGTCTATGCCCTCTTCTTCCGCCTGAGCAGAAGAATGGTATAACCTCAATGGAGCAAGGCTAAGGGATTTCCATTGCAGATATGCTGATAACTATAAAAAAATATCAAACAATTAAAAGATAATCACAAAAAAAACATATCTTTGCAACCAAAGGCTGCATGATTTTCAATCATTTTAAACTATTCTGGTATGAGCACACAAGCTATGAACAAGGCTATCGCCGACTATTTCAGAACACAACCCGTAGTAAAGGCTTGGTTGTTCGGTTCTTTTGCCCGTGGCGAGGAAACACCCGTAAGCGACGTAGACATTCTTGTGCAATTTGATGAAAACGCAAGGGTAAGCCTAATGAAACATGCCGCCATGATATGCGATCTGGAAAAAATTCTTGACCGTTCCGTCGACATAATACCAGAAAAAACGTTACGTCCACAAATTAGAGAAAGTATTAACCAAGACCGAAAGCTCATCTATGAGAGAAGCAATTAGAGACAAAGACTCCCACTCGGCAAAGATAACAAACCGTTTATTTTGCTTTTCACTCGTTTTTTCGTAACTTTGATGAAAAAATCGAAGTTACTCAGCACTCGGCATAAGAAATGAATAAATTCATTTCATTCTGCACTCGTTTTTTCGTAACTTTGCAGCCGAGATGAAGAAACTGTATATTGAAACATACGGCTGCCAGATGAACGTGGCCGACAGCGAAGTGGTAGCCGCCGTGATGCAGATGGCCGGCTACGAGCCCTGCGACAACGCCGACGAGGCCGATGCCGTGTTCCTGAACACCTGCTCCGTGCGCGAGAATGCGGAGAACAAGATAACACGACGACTCGACACCCTGCACGCCGAAAACAAGCGCGGCAGGAAACGCATACTGGGCGTGCTGGGCTGCATGGCCGAACGCGTGGGACAGGGACTCGTGGATGAGCACCATGCCGACCTGGTGGCCGGACCCGACGCCTACCTCAGTCTGCCCGAGCTCATGGCACAGGCCGAACTGGGCCTCAAGGCCGTCAACACCGAACTCTCCACTACCGAAACCTACCGCAATATCGTGCCGCGGCGCATCACCACAGCACGGCTTAGCGGTTTCGTAAGCATCATGCGCGGCTGCAACAACTTCTGCCACTACTGCATCGTGCCCTACACACGCGGACGAGAGCGCTCACGCGACGTGGAGAGCATACTGCGCGAGGTGAGCGACCTGCAGCAGAAAGGATTCAAGGAGGTGACTCTCCTGGGACAGAACGTCAACTCCTACCGGTTCGAGCGCGGGGGAGAGACCATCGGATTCCCACAACTGCTCAGAATGGTGGCCGAGACAGTGCCACAGATGCGGGTGCGCTTCACCACCTCGCACCCCAAGGACATGAGCGACGACACACTCCATGTGATAGCCGACGTGCCCAACATCTGCCGCCATATCCACCTGCCCGTGCAGAGCGGCAGCAACCGCATTCTGAAGCTCATGAACCGCAAGTACACACGCGAGTGGTACCTGGACCGCGTGGAGGCCATACGACGCATCATACCCGACTGCGGACTCTCCACCGACATCTTCGTGGGCTACCACAGCGAGACGGAGGAAGACCACCAGCTCTCGCTCTCACTGATGCGCGAGGTGGGCTACGACTCGGCCTTCATGTTCAAGTACAGCGAGCGGCCGGGCACCTACGCCTCGAAACACCTGCCCGACGATGTGCCCGAAGAGACGAAAATAGCACGGCTCAACGAACTCATCCACCTGCAGACCGAACTGTCGGCCGAGGCCAACCTGCGCGATGTGGGCAAGACCTTCCCCGTGCTCGTGGAGGGCTACAGCAAGCGCTCAAGAGAGCAGCTCATGGGACGCAACGAGCAGAACAAGGCCGTGGTGTTCGACAAAGGACAGCACCACATCGGCGAGACCGTAAACGTGAAGATAACCAGCTCTACCAGCGCCACTCTGCTGGGCGAGGCCGTAGACTAAGCACCCCAAGACCCTAATAAGCCGAATATGAGAGAATTCCTACAAGTGCTCCGACGCTTCGTGCCGCCCTACAAGCGGTACCTCGCTCTCTCCGTGTTCTTCAACATCCTCTCCGTGGTGCTCAACATCTTCTCGTTCGCCGCACTCATACCCATCCTGCAGATTATCTTCAAGACGGGCGACGCCGATGCGGCCACCACCCTCATGCCCTGGGACTGGAGCCACGCACAGGATGTGCTGATGAACAACATGAACTACTACGTGAACGGCATGATAGCCGACATAGGCCCCACCACCACCCTGCTGCTCATAGGACTCTTCCTGGCTTTCATGACCATGCTCAAGACGGGAGCCTACTTCCTCTCCTCGGCCACCATCATCCCCATACGCACCGGTGTGGTGCGCGACATACGCAACCAGCTCTACCGGAAAATCACCTCGCAGTCGCTGGGCTTCTTCTCCGAAGAGCGCAAGGGCGACATCATAGCACGCATGAGCGGCGATGTGCAGGAGATAGAAAACTCCATCATGTCGAGCCTCGACATGCTCTTCAAAAACCCTATCCTCATCATCGGCTATTTCGCCAT
>CACYUZ010000096.1:0-7464 GCA_902777645.1 uncultured Prevotellaceae bacterium
GGTGTCTGCGAGGCCACGGTTCAGTTCAACGTGTATGAGCGTACGGGCATCTTCCCGCCTTTCCGCTATGAGAAGGTGGAGGACGGCCCCGTGGTGACGGTCAAGTTTGTGAACGAATACAGCGGTATCAGTGCGGCACAACAAACCGACCTGATGCCCACATCGCGCTACCTGCTCAGCGGACAGCAAATCACGGTGCCCCGAAAGGGACTCAATATTGTGAAATATGCCGACGGTTCCACGCGAAAAGTAATGGTGAAATAGTCTTTTGCTGCCGCCCCGATCGTTTTTCCCATCGAGATGACGAAAATGCAAAAAAAACTTTGTAATTTCGCAGCGTCACAAAAAAAGGAAAAACATGAGGCGGCCAAGAGCATGGCTCGTTATACTGATCTGGATGATGTCCCTGCCGGTTTTAGCATCCCGGCAAGGACATCATCTGCCATTTTATGACCATTGCTCCAAACTGCCCACCGATACCTTACTGGCCATGGGTGAGCGGTATGGACTGGACCCCGAATACACCGACAGTGCCTTGGTGTGCTTTTCTGTGGTGGCCAACCGCTACTATGAGCGCAACTTGACCGAGCCGGAAATAGAGAAGAGCATCTGGGCTATGAACAAACTTGGCTATCTCTTCAAATACAACCATTTCGACTATGAGAAAAGCTACGGCTTTCTCACCACGGCACTGGAAATAAGCCGGAAACACGGTGTGAAGCGGTATCTGCCCTATATTCATCAGAATCTGGCCGCTTACTATCAGTTGGAAAAAAGAAACGGACGTGATGCTGAAAACCGGCTGAAGATGATGGACTGCTACAAGCAGGCCTTCTTCGAGGCCGATTCGCTGAGCGATTACAAGGCCATGACCTCTATCTTTATCAATCTTGTCAACTTCGCCAGCGCAGCCGATTCGCAGAAGTATATCCGTCCGGCACTGGCCCATTTTTTGCGCATACCACAGAAGCCCCAAGTGGAAATGTACCGCTTTGCCAAGGCCCTCTATGACGGTACTTTGTGCCTCCGCCATGACGAACCAGAAAAAGCCCTGCTCTACTTCGACCGAATGAAACAGTGTGTGGACACCCCTGTGAAGGGCATGGCGTCTCGCTACCGCATGATGGCCGTGAGCAAAAAAATGCAGGCTTTCTTTCAGATGGGCGATGTGGAGGGAGCACTTGCTCAACTCGACTCTCTGCTCTCCATGGCCCAGCGCTGCAGGGCACGCGACGTCATCGTAGATACCTACTGGGTGTACTATCAGTACCATAAAGACCGCAGAAACACCGATGCGGCCAACCGATATTTCCAACTCTATCTTGAGAACAAGGATTCGCTGCTTACCTACGACAAGTTGAACGATATCACCGAACTGAACTTCCAGACCCAACTGAATCGTACCGGAGAGCAGGTGCGTATACTGTCGTATAAACGGCGTATGCAAGGCTATCTGCTGGGAGGCGTGGCGGCTTTCGCTTTGGCCATTATCGCCGTGCTGGTGGGGCTGGCCTACAACTACCGACAACTGCGCACCAAGAACCGGCAGCTCTATGAGAAACATGCCGCCATGATAGCCGAGATGCGTAAGACCAGTGAACTGCAGAAGAAATATGATGAGCAGCAGAAGACCAAGTACAGTGGCAGCAAACTGGGAGGCGACACATTGACTCTTCTCGAGCAGCGCATAGCACAGGTATTGGAAAATTCGGAAGAGATATATGCCGAGGATTTCGACATCAAGACACTGGCCGACCTCACCGGCTCCAATCAAGCTTATGTGTCGCAGGTGATCAACACCAAGTATGGAAAGTCGTTTTCCTCTCTGCTCAGTGAATACCGGGTGAACGAGGCCAGTCGCCGGCTTGCCGACCTGGAGCATTACGGCGACTACACCATCGAGGCCATCGCGCAGAGTGTGGGCTTCAAAAGCCGTACCAGTTTTGTGGCACTGTTCAAGAAGTTGACAGGCCTCACTCCTTCAGCTTATCAGAAAATGGCCCGTCAGGGTTGACATCCTGTCTGTGATTGTGTCAGTTCCCTGTCTTAATTTCCGTAATAAGACAAATCCTTGCTACTTTTTGTTTGCAGCCTACTGCTAAAATAGTAAATTTGCAAGCAAAACCAGGCATTATATCTCATGAAAAGATTCTTACTCTTTCTCTCCTACATTATCAGTGGCGTCTCCCTTAGCGCCTCCACCATAGAGGCCGGTGAGGGCCAGCAGTGGTACGGCTACTATTCCGGCAGCGAGTCGCTGTCGGAGTTTGGCACCGGCATGCCCGAAAACTATATGTGCGCAGCCTTCTTCCCCGGCGACAAGGGACAGGCTTCCGGCAAGACCCTTCGAGCCGTGCGCTTCGTGATACAGGGTGTGGCCGATGTGCACAATATGCGGGTGTGGGTGTCTACTTCACTGCCCGGCACCCTCGACGACGTGGATGTGGAAGTGCATGAGATAGACATGGCCACCGTGGCTGACCTCACCCCCTATGATGTGGCACTCGAGGCCCCATATACGGTGACAGGAAATGGCTTCTATGTGGGCTATAGTTTCGACAGCGACGATCCTTTCCCGGTGATGGCCACCACTGGCGTGCCCACACAGGATAACAGCTTTTACCTGAAAACCTCAGACAGCTATCCCACCTGGCAGGACCTGACGAAATTCAATTACGGCAACCTGGCTGTGCAGGTGCTCCTTGATGGTGAGTTCCATGAAAACGCCGCCAAGGTGGGCAATTTCGGCGAGGTGGTCACCACCACCAGTCAGGAGACCACCCTTCCGCTGACAATTGTCAATTGGGGCAACCAAGGAATGAGCAGCATCGACTATGTGCTTACTACCGATGGAGAGACCCAGCCGGAACAACACTTTGACTTCGCCCAACCGGTGAACACCGTGCGCGGAACAGCCACCCTCCAATTGCCCTTCACCTCGCCTGCCCAGGCTGGAATCTCTCACAAGAGCATCACCATCACCCGCGTGAACGGTGTGCCCAATGAGTATTCCGCCGCCGAGGCAACCGGGCATGGAGCTCTGATAGCCATAGAGGAATCGGCACCGCGCCGTGTGGTGATGGAAGAGTTCACCGGTACCTGGTGCGGATGGTGTCCGCGCGGCATGGTGGGGCTCGAGCATCTGGAAATAGACTATGCCGACCAGTTTATCGGTATCTCCGTGCACAACAATGACCCGATGGCCATCAGCGACTACGACGAGTTGTTGCCCTCCAGCTATCCCTCCGAACGACTCGACCGGCAGGAGAGCGGCGACCCTTTCTTCGGTTCCACCTATGGTCTGGGCTCCGAACCCTCTTATGGTATATCGCTCGATGTGCAGCGCCATCTTGAAGAACTAACCGAGGCCGCCGTGCAATTGAAGGCCGACTGGGCCGATACCGACAGCACCCTCATCAAGGCCACCGCCGAGGTGACCCTGCAGTATGACCGCGATGATACACCCCCTTATGCCCTTGCCTATGTGTTGCTGGCCGACAGCCTGCGCGGTAGCGGCAACAGCTGGAACCAGAACAACGACTTCTGCCTCATCATGGCGCAAGGTTATGCCAGTGACCCCTACCTGGGTTATCTCACCTCGCTCGACCAGCGCATCAAGAATATGACCTACAACGATGTGGCCGTGGCCACCGCCGGACTGCGTCGCGGTTTGGCCGGCAGCATAAATGGCCCGTTTGTGAAGGGCGAGCCCAATGCTTCGGAATATACCCTTGACATAAGCGGCAATGCCGTGATACAGAACAAGCGGAACCTGCGTCTGGCGGTGTTGCTGCTCAACACCGAGACAGGACGCATTGTCAATGCCGCCGATGTGAAGGTTGGCTCCGGTGAGACCAGCACCATCAGCCCCTCTGCCGTCGTGCAAAATCCGGAACCTGTCCGCTATAGCATCGACGGCCGCCGCCTCTCGGCTCCGCAGCGCGGTATCAACATTGTGCGGCGTGCCGACGGCACCACAGTGAAGGTGGTGGTGAGATAGAAGAAAAGAATGAATGTATAAACAATAAACACTGCAAACCTATGAAACAGTTCTTACAACGCAGCGCCTTGGCACTGACTCTTATAGCCACCATGGTGTTTAAAGGATGGGCACAGGAACAAGTGAAGCCCCAATTGGACAGTCAGTCGGCCGTTCCCGAGGATAAAGTACAACACCGTGCCATCGATGTGGCCGACAACCAGATGTGGTATGGCTACTACAAAGGCACGGAGCCCATTGTGGGCATGGGCGTACCGTCTCCCGGTGTTATCAATGAGATGATTTACATCAATGCCGACGACCCCAATATCAGCGGCAAGACCATCAAGGCTGTAAGATTCCGCATACAGGGTACCCCCGACCTGAGCGATTTCACCGTGTGGCTGGCACCGCAGATGCCCTATCCCGCTTCAGAGGGCCACATCATGACGGTAGATGTGGACGAGACAGAACTGAAAGACACGCTTTGGAACGAAGTGCTGCTGCCTGAGGGCTATGCAGTGCCCGATACGGGAGTCTATGTGGGCTATTCGTTCTATACAGCCGCCACCACCCGCCAGTCTACCTATCCCGTTATGACCACCAACGACCGTATCGCCCCCGAGGGCAGTATGTTCGATTGGGAAGAGGCCTTCATGTCGGGATGGCAGTGGTATCCCGGCGGCCAGATGGGCAAACTATGCATCCAAGTGCTGCTTGAGGGTGAGTTCAACCAGAATGCCGCCATCCTCGGCAATCTGGGCAACCACATTGTGGTGGCCGGTGAGAGTGTGGAAGTGCCTGTAGACCTGACCAACAACGGCATGGCTGGCATAACCGACTTCGACTATCAGGTCTACACCAACGATGTGGCCGGTGTGGAGAAACATGTGGTGCTGCCCGAGCCCTATATGGTGTTTGGCGGCAAGACAAGGACCACCGTTGAGCTCGATGCTGACCCCGAATACGCATGGGCCGAGAAGAAAGTGAAAATAACCAAGGTGAACGGACAACCCAATCTTCAGGCCGATGTGGCCGGCACCGGCTCGCTCATCACCCTGGCCAAGGACTCGCACCGTCGCGCACTGGTGGAGGAGTATACCGGTACTTGGTGCGGCTACTGCCCCCGCGGTACCGTAGGTCTGCGCAAGCTTCATGAGGACTTCGGTGATGATGTGGTGGCTGTCTCCATTCACACCGACGACCCCATGGCTATTCTCGGCTATCAGGCTATCTACGAGAATGTGCGCAGCTATCCGTCTGCCCACATCAACCGAGTACTCGATGTAGACCCCTACGCCGGTTCGCTGCAGGTTCCCTATGGCGTGAAGACCGATGTGGAGCAACAACTGGCTCTACCTACCGAAGCCACGCTCGACCTTGAGGCCCAGTGGAGCAACGATGCCTTCACCCGTATCACCGTCACCTCGAAGATGCGCTTCCAGTACAATTCGGCCGACTCGCCCTATGCCATGGCCTATGTGCTGGTGGAGGACGGTCTGCAGTGCGACACCACTGGTTGGGAACAGGCAAACTACTACTACTATTTCAAGGATTATGAGGAATATCAGCCCGGCACCCAGATGTATGAAGACTTCAAGGAATACCTCACCACCGACAGTGAGGTGATGGAAGGCGTGGTCTACGACGATGTGGCCGTGGCGGCCTACGGCGTGGGCGAGGGACTGCCCGGCTCGGTGAAAGCTCCCATCGTGGTGGATGAGGAGAAGACCCACAGCTACACCATCAGTGTGGCCAACAATGCCCTGATACAGGACAAATCGAAACTCAGTGTGGCCGCCTTTATTATCGACAAGACCGACGGGCGTGTGGTCAATGCCGCCATCGTGCCGGTAGAAGGCTATGAACTCGGTATCGATGACGCTCTGACGTCGAACGGCAACCGTGCAGTGAGCCGCTACAGTATCGACGGCCGCCGCTTGACCGCTCCGCAACGCGGCCTGAACATCATCAAGACGGCCGACGGCCATACTTTGAAAGTGGTGGTAAGATAGTCTGTCCTCAAACCGACTTTTCTTTGAGGAGTGCGGCGATGGCCAATGCAAAGATGACAACGACGAACAACTGCAGCAACATGAGCAGCAGGCAAACGAAGAATCGCCAGAAGGTGCTCCGCCAGCCGTACCCAAAAAGTTGTCTGAAGGTCACCACCGTATAGAAACACATAAAGGTGGAGGCGACACTGCGGGGAAGGAGGTCGGCCAGCACTGACACGGTGCACAGGAAGACTTGGATGAAAAAGCCCTCAGGAATGGTGTGGTGTGGATAGGCCGGTGCATGGCGGAACAACAACCACACAGGGAGGATGAAGAGCGTGGAGTTGAACAGCGACGACCAGTCTTTGTGGGCGTAGAACCACGCCTCTATCGACTGGAGCGTGGAACCTTCGCGGAAGATAAACTCCTGGACAGCCTCGGCCTGCGGCAAAATGAAATGTTCTATTAAGGTGACTATCAGTGCCACGATGACCAGCATCTTGACAGGAGGAAAACTGACCTGGCGGTGGCCGCTGATATAGTCGCGGATGAAAAAGCCGGGACGTCCCGCCAACTGCAGCAGCGTATAGGGTAGAGAGCGTGAGTCCATGCCCCAAAGCAGCGTCACGCTGGTGAGTACGCTATTCCAGGTGATGCGGCCGGTGCCTGCCCGCTGGGCGCAGTAGGGACAGAAGTTGCCGGTGAAATCGTGCCCGCAGTTGTTGCAGTGCTGTAAATCATGACTGCGGAAGCCGTAATTGAACGGTTTCCGCTGCCATGCCTTGAAGCGGGCGTATCGTGTCTTTATGTCCATCAGCGTTTACCAGTTGTCATCGTCGTTGCCCACCAGACCGTGCTGTACGGCTTCTGACACTTTGTCCATAATGGCGTTGGAGTAGGCGTGTGCCATCACGAGGGCCTTGGAGCAGGTGCGCTTCTGGGCGTCTTTCTCCACGAAGGGGTAGTGCTTCACAATTTCCCACTGCTCATCGTAGAGATTGGCGTTGGTCTTGTCGTCTGCCTTGCGTTTGGCATCACCGTAGGTGCGCTCGTCGCTGGTGGCGGTGAGTCCGCTCAGGTAGCCGCCCGACTTGTCGCGGAGAATGTCGTAGTTCTGCACGGTGTAGGTCACGCGGATGCGTCCGTCCTTGATGTCGATGCGGATAATCGGGGTGATGCTCACGGAGTAGCCGTTGAGGGTGCCGATATGCTCCACGATGTCTTTGATGGTGGAGGAGATGATGATGCAGCCGTTCTCCTTGTCGTTGAGGGTGATGGCCTGCTTGTCTTTGAAGGTGGCGGTGGCCCAGTAGTTGAGTGCCACATAGAGCTGGTTCTTTGTCTTGCCGGGAGCCTCAATCACTTCCTGGTAGGTGAGGCTCTGGTTCTTGTCGAGCTGCAGGGTGCCGGCCAGGTTCTTGGCGGCGTCCAACCATTTTTCTCCGTAGCGCTGCTTGGCGTATTTCTCGAGGTCAGCAGCTTTCATCA
>CACYUZ010000097.1:0-7445 GCA_902777645.1 uncultured Prevotellaceae bacterium
ATCGTCAAAATATGAGATTGTTCAAAATAAAATATTAACTTTGCGACATCACCGTGAAGTCAACAGACTTCAGACACACTGAATGGTACACTACCATTTGATTTGCAATGTTTTGCTGAAATGATACAAGTCCCTCCTCTTCTCACCCTCCGAAGCTCACTGCTTCGCAGCTTTCTCTTGTCGGCACTGCTCTTTGCGTCGCTGGCGGCTGCGGCCGTCGGGGCGTCCCAGGACTCTTGCCCCAAAGTGAGAATGGAGGTGAGGCGCCTGCCCGACCTGAACGTGCCGCGCTACGGCCATGCCACGTTTTGTGTGAATGGTGAGGTGACGGTGGCGGGTGGACATACATCGGGATTCGTACCCACACAAACCGCCGAGTATTATGCCGACGGCAAATGGCACCTTATGTCCACGGTCTATACCCACGACGACGGTCTATGCCTGCCCCTCTCCTCGGGCAAGGTGCTGCTCGCCGGCGGACATCATGAGCCGCTGGGCATAGGACAGACCTTCCGGGCTGAGTGGTATCACCCGGACACTCATTCGTTCGAGGGATTCGGGTGCCTCGAGCAGAAACGCAGCATGGCCCGCGGTGCCGAGATAGAGGGGGGAAAGGTGGTCATTGCGGGCAACTGGTATGCTGCCGACAGTCTGGAAATCTTCGACGGCATCGATGCCTTCCGGGCCTTGGGGCCGATGCCCGATTCTCTGGCGTCGCCGTTTATGGTGCCGGTGGCCGGCGGCGAGGTGCTTATCTTTGGACCGTGCGACAATTACGGTCGCCCCCGTCATTGTACCCATGCGAGTCGCTTGAATGCACCGCCGCTCTACATCCCTCTGTTTGAGAAATGGCAGCCGTTTCCCTATTTGGAGGGGAAGTCGATGGCCGACAGCCGGATTGATTTGGGTGAGAAAGACGAATTCGCCTACCTCTTGCCCGTACACGACGGAAAGGGCAAGGTGGCCGTGGCTTTGCTCCGCGATACGCTTTTCTCGCTCTTGCCCACAGCCGAGCCTGTACCTATGGTGTTGGAGGGCGATACCATCTTTTATGACCAGGTGGTCATCAGCGACCGCAAGGCGAAACGGGCCTACCTCCCCGCCATTTGCAAAGACCGATTCTTGGTGCTGAGCATTGATTATACGCAGTCGCCGGCGCCTCTCACCCTCTATTATTCTGACCGTATGCCGCGGCCATGTTTTTACTCCAGGCCCGGACTCACCCCAGACGGTAATTTGATGATAGCCGGCGGTTATTCAAGGTTGGACGATGTCTCGGCGGCCAATAATTTCAAACCTTCGGCCAATGTCTTCTTGCTCTGTGTGGGCGAAACCGAGAGCACTGCGGCACCCGCCCTTTGGCGGTGTATAATCGTTTCACTGGGGGCTGTGGCGCTCATCGCAGCCCTGGTGTGGCGGCTCGCCCGCCGGCGCAGCCGGCGGATGGCTCCCACACAGGACCTCGTACCTGTATCCGACGATAATGCCCCTGCTTCGCCTTATGCCAACCTGTTTCCCAGAATCTGCCGGCTCATGGAGGAGCAGCAACTCTTTCTCCAGCCCGACCTCAAAGTGTCGGATGTGGCAGCGGCGCTGTCCACCAACAGCCGCTATGTGTCGGAGTGCATCAAGGCCGAGTACAATTGCTCCTTCATTCAGTTCGTCAATACTTACCGCATCAACCATGCCAAGAAACTGCTCCGTGAGCAGCCCGACATCAAAATCGTGGCGCTTGCCATCGCTTCGGGTTTCTCGGTCGAATCTACCTTCTTCCGCGCTTTCCGTGCCGTAACGGGCATGACGCCCAAGGAGTGGATAGCGCAAAACCACTGCTGATTTCGGGATTTGCAAGTGGGTATTTACGTATTGCAAGTATTCTCGCTCCTCTTCTTATTATATTTGCGTAACCGTTGGGCTACAGCTGCGGCCCGAAAAAGTAGCCATTACTTACCAAAACGCTGATATATATGAGAAAAAAAGTTTTGTATTTATTCATGCTGTTGCTGCCACCGCTTTTGGTGGCGGCACAGAGCAGCGCCGACCAGCAGCAGGCGCTGCCGTCCGACTGGGGCGGATGGCAGAACCTGACCTACGGTGTGGCCGACTCTACCCTGTGGGACAGCCATCCCAAGCCCTTGCAGGTGCAGATGGCAGGCAGCTACGTCCATGTGGCATGGATGGAGGATGCCAAGCAGGACGACGGCGAGTATCCGCTCTACTACCGACGTAGCACCGACTACGGAAAGACGTGGGAGAAAGCGAAGGTCATCGCACGAGACCAAAGCTCCAATTGGACCAGTTCCAGTACGGGCGATGATATTGCCGGCCACAACAGCCACTGGATGGTGGCCGAAGGAAAGAATGTGCATTTCCTCGTACCACGCTGGGCCAGCGACGGACTCCACACCGTCACTTATTATTATTCCACCGACAACGGAAAGACGTTCAAACAGAAAGAACTGTGGAAACAGGTGGCAGGAAAAGGCCATATCTTTCCCAGCCGGCCGCATGTGGCGGTCGACGGAAAGAATGTGGTGCTGGCCGTCAACATCGACCGCACAGTGCCTTATGTGTGGACATCGACCGACGGGGGAGCCACCTTCAAGGAGTGCATCATCGATGCGTCGTTCAAAATCGTCGACCTCCAGGTGTCGGGCAAGCGGTGGACAATCCTCGGCACTTGGTCCGACGGCGGTGCCTACACCCGGGTGGAACGCGTCTTTTTCGCCACTTCTGCCGATGCCGGCAAGAATGTGACCATCAAGGACCTGGGGCATGAGGCTGCCAACGGCAATACCTACAGCCTGGTGGAAACCAACGCAAAAGGGAATAGCTGCGTCTATAACCCCCAACTCGTGCAGCAGGGCGACATCATCGATGTGCTCTACCAGGGCTCGCTGTCCGACGGCAACGACGGCGACCCCGATCCTCGCTACGACAAGGGGCACACCCTGCACCGCCGCAGCACCGATGGCGGCAAGACCTGGAGCGGCGAGAAATACATTCCGGAGTCGACTGGCTCTCATGGCACCATTGCCGCCAAGGGCGACAATGTCTACATCGTCTCCACCAAGGGTGACAAACACGGACTCTACTATTCGCACGACGGCGGAAAAAACTGGACGTGGCAGGAGTCGTGCTCCTGGAATGTCGCCGACCAGTACAATGTATCGTTTGGCTATCAGCTCTACATCGCTCCCGACGATGCCTCCGGCCGGCACGTCTTCCTCACAGGGCCGCGCATGATTTTCTTCGAGACGAAAGACGGATTCTCCACCCTCAGCCGCAGCTTCTGCATGGGGCAGGAGGCCTGGGACAGCAAGCACAGCAACAACCACCAGCTCAGCGTGCTCCTCGATGACAAGGGCGCCGAACACTGGTTCCTGGGCTATGCCACACCGCATAAGGGGTTCAGCGACTACGACCCGTGGTACATCCTGCACCGCACCCATGAGGCGGAGCCGGCCACGGGCAAACAGGACATGGCGCTCGACCTGACCAACACGCGCGACGAATTCAACAATAGAGGGGCCTGGCACCAGGTCACCGTGCCCATGACATCCAGCCTCAGCGAAATCAGGAAGGCCACCACCGTGGAGTGCTGGGTCAGGGTCGATGAGATGAAGTCGTTCCAAATCTCCAGCCTCTGCCATGACACGGAGAAGAGCCTGGGTTCTGTCTACCGCGGCGGTTTCTACCTGTCGGTATCCATGTGGGGAAGCAACGACAATTACTTCTCCTTCGATGCCGGACTCACCACCGATAAGTCGGCCGATACAAAGGGCGTCTCCTTGCGCACACGCCGCTACCTCATCGACGATACCGGCTACTGGCACCACTTGGCCATTACTTACGATGCCGGTGCCGAGACCGACAATTTCCGCTTCTACATCGACGGCATGCTCATGGCCTATGAGACCATGAAAGGCGACATCCTCATGGGGAAGAACCCGCTCGTCATCGGCGCCGAGGGCAACTCCAATACCGAAAGCAAGGCGCTGGTCGACAACTTCGCCATCTGGGACCGCGCACTCTCACAGCAGGAAATTCAGGAGCATATCTTCAACCCGCCCACCGGCAGGGAGAACAACTGCCGCCTGCTGCTCACCTTCGACGGGTCGCTCAAAGACCAGAGCCGATATGGCAACGACGGCATGGCCTTCAACCGCCTCGTCCTCACACCGCACGACGGCATACGGCCGCCAAAACCGGAGATGATTCTCTCCAAGGACATGACCGGCAAGATTGTGTCGTTCGCTGATGCTTCGGTCTGCGGCCAGGCTTGCTTCTGGCTGTTGCCCTATAATAGCTATCCGGGCTATTACGACTACTACAAAGGCAACGGTTGGTCGAAAAAGACAGGCGGGCACCAGCAGATTGACTTCGGCAAGAACAGCGGCACTTATTATGTCAACCTCATCACGCGCGGCACAGGCGACTGCAATGCCTACGCCACAGTAGAACAGTCGTTCACCATCGGCGGACTCTCCAAGGTGGAGCCCAGTGTGGTGGGCAAGAGCGACAACATGGGCATACGCATCTTCGGCGGCTACCAGCTCAACAGCAAGACGAAGCCCAAGGTGGTCATCAAGCAGGGCAGCACCGTCATCGAGGGCACCTGGGACATGCCCGATGGCTACGACCACACCAAGGTGACCAATGCCGCCGATATGGCCATGGCGCATTTCGATATGACGGGGCAGCCCACGGGACAATACGATGTCATCGTGGGAACCGACACGCTCTACAAGGCACTGCAAGTGGAAGCGGGCGAATATCCCGATGTGTGGTGCCAGATAGGTGGCGGTGACAAGATGCTCATGGGCAAGTGGAAAAACTTCACCATCGAGTATGGCAATCCCACCAATGCGCCGGCCTATAATGTGCCCCTGTTCCTCTTCTTCGACGACAAGGACGGAAAACTGGAGGTGTCGTTCGACTTTGAGGTCATAAAGGGCAGCGACGCTTTCTCCGACGAGGCGGTGGAAGCACTTGAACAACTGGGCGACTATGCGCTCGTGACCGATGAGCAGGGCAACAGCATCGGCGTGCGGGGATACGCCTTCCTCGTTCCTTATGTGGCGCCCAACAGCGTCAACCAGCGCACGTTCCGGTTGAGACTGCCGGCCGATTATCCCGGCGACCGTGAGGTGAACGTCGTGGCGGCGGTCTACGACTCCTTCGGGGCTTTCTCCGATGATGATGTGGCGCCCGACAAGCTTAACAGAGCACTCGACGAAGATGACAAGGAACTCATACGCATGACCTATAACACGGAGCGCATCAACTGGGCTAACTGTGTGATGGAATATATTGGCTGGGGCGTGATAGGCGAGTCGATCAGCGTCGTTCCTTTCATGGGCTGCTTCTACAATTCCATGAGGACTTCCTATGCTTTCCAGTTTGAAGATGCCGGCACGCCCGAACGGTGGTCCAACCTGCTCTGGAACAGTGGGGGCATGTTAATATCCTGCGCCACCGATGCCTTCCCGCCCACTCTTGCGGCCAAATGCTTTGCGACACTCATCGCCTTCGCATGGAACGGCGTAGCCAACTACCAGACCTTGAAGGGCTGCCTGGCGGGCAAGAAGACCACAAAGAAAATAAAGGGTGTATTCAGCTACGACCCCAACGAGATGATAGGCCCGTGGGGATACGACGATGCGGCCCACTACATACAGCCCATCCACCAGATGCCTTATACTGTGACCTTCGAGAACAAGGCATCGGCATCGGCTCCGGCCCACGAGGTCTTCGTCACCGATACGCTCGACGCGGCACGCTACGACCTCTCGTCGTTCTCCTTCACCGCCTTCGGATGGGCCGACAAGCATGTGTCGCTCAATGAGTGGGGCTGCAAAGCGTTTACACGCGACGTGGCGTACACAGTGGGTGGAAAGAATATCATCGTGCGCGTCAGCGCGCAGTATGATGAGACCACGGGCGTGGCTCGTTGGAGCTTCGCCTCACTCGACAAGAACGGCAATGAGATCGATGATCCTGACCTGGGATTCCTCGTGCCCAACAACGACAACGGCTACGGCGAGGGATTCGTGGCCTTCACCGTCAACCACAAGGAGGCACTGGCCACCAAGTCGCGCATCAGCAACAAGGCTACTATCGTGTTCGATGTCAATGCGCCCATCACCACCAATACGTACACCAATACCATCGATACCGACTATCCGACATCGAGTGTCACAGGGTTGAAAGAGAGCGACGGACAGGTCACTGTCTCCTTCACAGGCAAGGATGGCACCTCGGGCGTCGCCTCTTTCAATGTGTACGCTTTCAAGAATGGCGGCGAGCCTGTGCTCGTGGCGGGCAACATCACCGGCTCTAAGGTGAACGTGGCCTGCGAACCCGGCACTCGTTATGGATTCTGCGTCATCGCAACCGATAACGTGGGCTACAACGAACCGAAGGATATCGTACCCGAAAAGGAAATCACTACCTCCGGAACGAGTATGGCCACTACCGTCACGGTGCAGGTGGCCGAGGCGGGCTATGCCACCTTCTACGACTCGCAGCTCGACTTCCAACTGCCGGCAGGGCTCAAAGCCAGCGTGGTGAGCGGTTACAGCAACCAGAAACTGAGCTACCAAACGCTCTCCGATGGTGTGGTGCCCAAGGGCGTGGCGGTGCTCCTCGAGGCCGACAGCAAAAAGGCGGCTGCCTATACGCTGACGAGCACCGACGGGGCAAGTCCCTACACGGGCTCCAACATGCTCTATGGCAGCGATGCGGCCACCACTACGGCGGCACCGGGCGACAACGTCTACTACAAACTGGCCTACGGACCGTCGGGCACGGCACTGGCCTCCGCTTTCGGATGGTTCTGGGGGGCACAGAATGGTGCGGCCTTCCGCATAGAGGGCCATCGGGCATGGCTGGCCATACCGAAGAGTGCGGCCGCTCCGGCCTATCTCCTCGAGGGCGACGAGACCGACATAGCCGACTTCAGCTACGAAGCCACGGAGCCGCAGTCGTACTTCGACCTGCAGGGAAGGCGTATCCAGCGCCCAACGGCACCGGGCATCTATCTCTATGGCAACCGTAAAGTGGTAATCAGGAAAACTAAATAAACTATGACCATGACGATGAACAAAATGAAATATCTTGCCTTGGCTTTTGCGACTGCCATGGCGTCTTTGCTCCTCGCGTGCGGAGGTGGTGACGATGATGGCGGCGACCCGTACACACCGCCTGTCACTCCTACGCCGAACCCCACAGTCAAAGGGAAGTTCCTCACCAAAACACTCGACATGCCTGCCGAGGCTTCGGAAGATGTGGTCGCCCTCACCGGACTCAGCGCCGCCATTTCACGGACGGAGGGTTCGGCTTCTTGGCTCACTGTCACACCGCTCACCTATGCGTCGGGGGCACCGCAGATAAAAGTGGCGGTTACGGCCAACCTGCAGACGGATATGCGGCAGCAGGACGTT
>CACYUZ010000098.1:0-7033 GCA_902777645.1 uncultured Prevotellaceae bacterium
CGGAAAGAATACTTGAAATAAGGCGTGGAGACCGACGCCCTCTTCCAGTGTTCCGGGAAGCCCGGCCGCAGGATGCAGCGTCCGTTGAGTGCATCGGGCACGATGCCGAAGAGCCCCTGAAGGAAAGTGCGCGCCGAGATACCCGTATTGTCGGAGAAGTCGCGGTAGAGTTCGCCCCTCGCCTTATCGTAGTAGCTCACCTGCCCGAAGTTTCCCGGACTGTCGCCAAGATAAGCCTGGTCCATAATGTTGGCCTTCATGAGGTTGAACCCCTCCTCCGGCCTGCCTGCCAGGAAATACGCCAGCGCCATGTGCATCACCTCCTCGGCCGCCACATTGTTGATGCTCCACTCATAAGGCAGCCAGTCGGAGGTAGAGATGGTCTGAAGATGCCGATCGGCCAGCGCCGCCTTGTCGATGACGACCGGTATGTGCGGAATGCAGCTGTCGACATACTGTGTGGCCCGGAAGGCCATTTCTTCGGAAGCCGCCCCACAGTCGATGGGAGTATAGATACTCCAAAGCGCCGCATGCGTATGGAGCCGTTTCAGTCCCATATAATCCTGGTATTCCGCCCAATGCCCCCGTTGGTTGAGCCACAGTCTGCTGTTCATGGCATTGAGTGTTTTCTGCGCCTCTTTCTTGAAGTAAGACGGATCCTCGCCGATGCATTCAGCGATACGTGCGGCCAGCGTGTGCGCCCTGTAATTGTAGGCCGACGCATGCGTCACCGCCCCGCTGTTGTAATAGAGCGCATCGCTGGCCCATATACAGCAGTAGCCGTCGTAGAGACCATCACCGTCGGGGTCGAAATTACGCTTTTCCCACTGCAGGTGACTGACCAGGACCGGCCACATCCGGCGCATGTATGCCGTATCCGCATCATACTGGAAGTGCCAGAGCAACTCGTCGATGAAATTGAGGTTCATGTCATAATGATGCATAATGTCATCACGGTGCGGACGTCGGCAGATATAGCCGTTGCTGTACATCTGCGAGCCCCACGTCTTGGCCGCCCTTGCCAGGCCCTTCTCCGGATCCTGTGCAGGATGCGGCAAGACCGGCGGCACATTGGTGACCTGGCTCTGCGCATAAGCAGAGAAGTGGGAGCGCGCCCTCTGCGGCAATCCGAGAACATCGGCCAGATAGCCTGCTCTCCATCCGTTGAGCGGCATGCGCCATGCGATGGCCCCGTGCAGCCACACCTCGCCGTCCCAAGCCCCGTCGGCAGCCGCCATGAGCGCCGCCCCGAGCGTGTTGATATACGGGTCGGGCGTATCGAACACGATTTGCGAGGCGAGCCACCGGTGGTGGTCCATTGCCTTATCGAAGAGCGCCTGGGCCGCAGTACCCACAGGAGTGGAGAGAGCATACTGGCCGTCGGTGCCGACAGCCACCACCGCATAGGAGAGTGCGTCGCCCGCTTTCCATTCAGCCGTCATTTTGTCGGATTCCTCCGGGTCAGGGTCAAAGCCGTCTCTCGAGTCAGCATTCAGGTCACCCCATCTGCTGAAGGATTTCGCCTTCACCCTACAAACAACACATTGCAGCACGGCATCGTCCGGCAGTCCGTGGGTCTGGAACTGCCATACAGCCGCGTCCTGGTAGGGCGCCGCCAATACGGTGATATCGACAGAGCCCCTGCCGAAAGCTGGATCAGTAAGCCTATACGACCGTCGGCCGGCATAATACCGTGCCTCACAGCGTACCGTCTGTTCCAAAGCTACTGTCTTGCCCTTTGTTGTGAGGCGAAAGCGCACGTTGCGGTGGTTCTTCCCGCTGAAAGTGGCAAAGATGGGCCTATCGCTCGTTTCCACCCTGAAGTCGGTATATCCCCCGTAGAGTGCACGGGTATAGCGGTTGTCACCATTGACACACACGATATCCCTGCCATCGGGATAATACTGCAAGGCCCGTGGCCTGCCGGCAGCAGCCACAGCGAGCGCAAGCAAACAGGTGGCCACAGTCAGGAAACGACGTATAGACATAATGATAGAGATAAGACCTATACTAATAACGACCACCCCGCCGACTTTATTACACAGACGCAGCAGATAAAAAGAATAAGAGCCAAGTAATCGGCATCATTTACGGAAAAAACAGACATTTTTCGGGGGAATAGCATAGAATTGACAAAAAAAGATTAATTTTACCACATCATTCGCGCCCTCCCTTGCAGAAGGCCCCCAAAACGATAAACATGAAAAGCAATAAGAACCTTCTTCTGACCCTCTTTGTGCTGGCCATGCTGGCCACGACAGCCAGTGCCAAACAAGTGAACAATACCGCCATTCCTCCCCGTAAACAACTCCTCAACGACCGATGGCAGTTTGTACTGAACGACAGCGACTTCACCCAAGCCCGCACCGTTACGCTCCCCCACGACTGGAGCATAGAGCAGCCCTTCAGCGCCACAGCGGCCGCCGGCAACGAAGGCGGCTACCTGCCCACCGGCAAAGGATGGTACCGCCGTACGCTTACGCTCGGCAAAGCCTACCGTGGCAAGAAGCTCCGCCTCTACTTTGAGGGCGTGTACATGAACTCCCGTGTCTATGTGAACGGCCATGCTGCCGGCGGTTGGCCCTACGGCTACTCCTCTTTCTGGGTAGACATCACCCCCTATGCCCATGAAGGCAACAATGAGATTGTGGTGAGTGTGGACAACTCGGCACAGAAAAACTGCCGATGGTACAGCGGTTCAGGCATATACCGCCCTGTGTGGCTGGTGACCACCCCTACGACCTATATCGACGACTGGAGCATCGAGGTAACGACCCCCGACATCCACCATGTGGAGCTGAGCGCCCAAGTGGTAAGCCCCGACGGGAGCCGCAGACCTCTGAAGCGCACGCTTGAGATAACCAATCCCCGTCTGTGGTCGCCCGACGACCCCTATCTCTATGAAGCCGAGCTGGAAGAGCCTGGCACAGACTGCGTAAAGATACGCTACGGCATCCGCACCCTTCGCTACGATGCCACCCATGGCCTCGAGCTCAACGGTAAGCCCCTGAAGCTGAACGGCGCCTGTGTGCACCATGACAACGGCCTTTTGGGAGCCGCCGCCTACGACGATGCCGAGTACCGCAAGGCAAGACTGCTGAAGGAAGCCGGATTCAATGCCGTGCGCACCTCGCACAATCCCCCCTCGGAAGCCTTCCTCCGCGCCTGCGACGAGCTGGGTCTGCTGGTGATAGACGAAGCCTTCGACGGATGGCGTGAGAAGAAGAACGACCACGACTACCACACCCTGATAGACACTTGGTGGCAGCGCGACCTCGATGCCATGGTGCTACGCGACCGTCTGCACCCCAGCATCTTCTGCTGGAGCATCGGCAACGAAGTGATAGAGCGCAAGAAGATAGAAGTGATCAAGACGGCACATCAGATGGCCGAGCACATACGCAGCATCGACGGTCAGCACCGCCCCGTGACATCGGCCCTGGCCGCCTGGGACAGCGACTGGGACATCTATGACCCCTTGGCCGCCGAGCACGACATCGTAGGTTACAACTACCTGATATTCAAGGCTGAGGGCGATCACGAGCGGGTACCCGACCGCGTGATGATGCAGACCGAGAGTTTTCCGCGCGATGCCTGGCAAAACTACCAAGCCACCCAGAACCACAGCTATATCCTGGGCGACTTTGTATGGACCGGCATCGACTATCTGGGCGAGTCGGGCATCGGGCGCTACTACTATGAAGGCGAAGTGGCGGGCGAGTCGTGGGAACGCCCCCAATATCCCAGCCATGCCGCCTACTGTGGAGACATCGACCTGACGGGACACCGCAAGCCCATCAGCCACTACCGCTCGCTGCTATGGAACGGCGGCAGTGCCTACCTGGCCGTGCGCGAGCCCGACGGCTACCGCGGTCAGGTGAAGACCACGATGTGGAGCACCTGGCCCACGACTGCCAGTTGGACATGGCCCGGCTGGGAAGGCAAGCCCATAGAAGTGGAAGTATACAGCCGCGCCCCGAAGGTGCGTCTCTATCTGAACGGCGAGCTGCAAGGCGAGGCACCGACCCATGAGATGAAAGCTGTCTTCACCCTGCCCTATCAGCCCGGCCTTCTGCGTGCCGAAGCCGGTGATGACCGCTGTGAGTTGCAAACCGCCGGCGAAGCCGTAGCCCTCCGCCTGACCGCCGACCGACAAAGTCTGCCCTCCGACGGTCATTCTTTGGCATTTATTTCCATAGAAGCTATCGACGCAGAGGGCCGTGTGGTGCCTACTTGCTCTGAAGCGTTGACCTTCAGCGTCGCAGGCGGCGGCGATTTTCTGGCCGCCGGCAATGGCGACATCAAAGACGAGGACCCCTACTTCGACAACCGCCACCACCTATGGCAAGGACGCGCCCTTGCCGTGGTGCGCAGCAACGGCCGTCACGGCAAGACCACCCTTCGCGTGAAAGGGATGTCACTGCCCGAGGTGCGACTTGTGCTGAAATAAGAGACAGGGAAATTTATGCCAGCCAGGCATCGATGAGATAAGCCACGACGCAGCAAATGCAAGCCACGGGAAAGAGTCCCAGCCTGCGCCATGCCGCCACGAGTCCGATGAGAAGGGCTGCGAGACCAGCAAAGGGCGACAGTGTAGACTCTACGATGGCGGGGAACGTCATGACCGCCAGTGTGACATACGGCACATAATAAAGGAAGCTGCGCAGAAAGACATTCTGTATACGCCCCTTGATGAGTACCATGGGGAGGATACGGATAAGGTTGGTCGTGATGATGGCCAACAATATGCATACTATCATCTCATGCTTTGTCATCGTCGTGAATGGGTTTAAGCCATGCGGCAATTGAAGAGATTAGCACAGTTAGCACGATGGTACGTGTGCCCGAGCTCCATTGGCCCACAACAGGCGCCACGGCGCAGAGGCCGCTCAAAACGAAGCTGGCCCCTACGGCATAGAGCACATTGCGGTCGTCCCTGGCCGGCGGCATGATGACCGCGATAAACATGCCATAGAGCGCCACACTCAGCGCCGCCACGATATGAGAAGGCAACATGCCCCCCGCCACGATGCCCGCCGCACAGCCCGATGCCCAGCACAACGTAGACACAAGTGCGGCGGCATAGGTATAAGCAGGCGGCGTAAAGCCCTTATGTGTGATGGAGATGCCGAACACCTCGTCGGTGATGCAGCACGCCATGAGAATGCGGTGAAACCAGGAGGTATTAGGTTTTATTTTCTGCGACAGCGCCGCACTCATGAGCATATAGCGCAAGTTGACCACAAGACTCATGGCTACCACCTCCACATACGCCGCATTGGCCGCCACGAGCGTATAGACGCCATATTCTCCTGCCGAAGCTCTTGTGAAGAAGCTGCTCACGAAGCCAAGCCATGCCATGATGCCCGCCTTCTTGGCTATGATGCCAAGCGAGAAAGCGACGGCAAAATAGCCCAATGCGATAGGAATGCCATCGCGAAGTCCATTGGCCACCTCCCCCTTGAAGGCAGCCAAATTCACTTTCTGCGCCATGCTCTTAGCAATCTGTTTCATCGGGCTTTTACAAAAACGGCCACAAAGTTAAGCCAAAAAAAGCACCCGACAAAATAAAAGCGCAAAAAGTCCGGTCTTGGTATGTTGGAACAAGAAGTAAGGTCGACTATTTCTTCAAATCGGGCAAATACCCTTTTCCCTTGCATCTTTTGCAAGTATCGAGGGAGATGTCGACTTCGGCCACATTGACATTCTTGGTGCCACCGCATTCAGGGCAAATGGTGACCGGTTTGAGGAATTGTGCCGAAACCCATCCGTCGCGCTCATCGCCGCCCCACTCGAGCGGTCCGCTAATCAGACAGAAACCATTTTTCCTTTTCCCCTCGTCGGCAACCACATCACCTTTGAAGATTTGGCGCTTATATCCCGTCTCCTTGTTATAGTCATAAACGGGATAGTTTTTTCCTGGTCCGGTACGGACATTCACATTGTTGCCCGTACAGACAAAACCATTGTGCTGCGCATAAGCCGTGAAGGCACCCATCAGCAACATAAGAAAAATAGCGAACCTTTTCATAATGACATAATTATTAAATCCTATGTGCAAATTTATATAAAAATCTTGGATTTACAAGCCTGTCGAGATGAAAATATAAGCAAAAACCTTATATTTGCACCGTCGGAAGGTAAGAACAATCAACATGGCCCATGGCGAAGTATTTTTCATTGACTTTTAACATAAGGACCACCCTTGTCGCACTCATCCTGCTGCTCACCGTGCCTTACTTGGTGCAGATGCTGGGCATCATTTTTCTGCCCAAGACCGTCAGCATATGGCGGCAACTCAGCCTATACCAATGGCTGGCAGCAGGAATGGTGACCTATGCCGTAGTGTACCGGCTGTTCAAGCGTATGAACGGCAGTCTGTACAGGAACCTGCAATGGTTTGAGACATTCACCCATGAATTCACCCACACCATTGTGGCCATACTGCTGCTGCGCGAAGTACACACGTTTCATGCCGAGAAGTCGTCGGGCGTCATCACCACCAGCGGAAGGACGAAATGGCTGAGTCCATTGGTATCGCTTGCCCCCTACTGTCTGCCCATCTATACCTATGCCCTTCTGATGCTCCGCCCCCTGTTGGACTTCCACGGACTCATCGTCTACGACATCCTCATAGGCCTGACGCTGGCCTTCCACGTGGTGAATTTCAAGAAAGACACCAGCCGCCATCAGCCCGACATCAATCAGTATCCCCTACTCTTCTCCTATCTCTACATAGCGACAGCCCTCTGCATCAACCTTGCCGTAATCTGGGTGGCCTTTTTCCCGGGCTACAATGTCTTCACCAGTTTCTGGCGCCTGCTTTGCGGACAGGCTTCGAACATAGCCGCCGTGTTTGGGTGGATTTTCTGAGCATCCACCTTAAAAGCGCATCACGCCTCTAAAATATGGGCGGCCATGCCATCGGCCGCATGGATGAGCGAGAGGAGCGGACATTGGGTAGACGCGCTGTTGAGATTGCCCAAGGCCTCACGACTCTGGAAAGACAGGTCCCATGGCCCCATGTGCCATC
>CACYUZ010000099.1:0-6694 GCA_902777645.1 uncultured Prevotellaceae bacterium
CATTTAACATGCATTTCACATTTATGTTAGAAGTATGTTAAATGTTTGCGAAACATTTAACATGCTTCAAACCTCGATGTACAAAGGGTTTGAGGCATGCTATGTTAATAGGTTAATAGATTTTGTGAAAAACCTCAGCACCTCCGCAGTTGGTTGGTGCTGCGGATATAGAATCTATTACATGAAACAGATATTCGATTGTCCATTTCTGAACACCGTGAGTGTCCAGAAATGGACACTTTGTTTTATGCTGTTGCTGATTATCAGGCAGTTATGAATTTGGCACGGTTTTGGCATATAATAAGGCAGAATAATAATCGCAACAGATATGAGATATTTCAGACAGGCCCTCGCCCTGATGCGCGAGGAAAAGCTTTTTTCTGGCATCTACATCGCGGGCACGGCCTTGGCCATTGCCTTTACGATGGTGATGGCCGTGGTCTATTACATCAAGTTGGCTCCCATCTATCCAGAGCCGAACCGCGCAAGGACGGTCTACTTCGAGGGTCTGCGCATTGAAGCGGAGAACGGCGGCATGGGGCAGATGGGCTTCAGCGCCAAAGCCTTTGATGAGTGGTTCAAGTCCAACCCGAACATTGAGTACGCTTCGCCCACGCTGTTGGCGGCAGGTACGGGTAAAATGGAAGGGCGCTGCCACACCTTTGTGGAACGCGGCAAGGATGACTATGTGGACGTCGTGTGCAACGAGACTAACGCCGACTTCTTCCGCATCTATGAATACGACTTCCTGAGCGGTCGGCCCTTCACCCAGAAGGAGGTGGAAGGCAAGGAGGCTGTCTGCGTCATCAGCGATGCCCTGGTGGAACGGTTGTTCGGAAAGGGCGTGGATGCTTTAGGTAAGACGGTAACGATAGAAAACCGCCCCGATGTGCGCGTGGTGGGCGTGGTGCGCAGCGGTAGTCAGCTTACCCCCGACAGTTATGTTGACATCATCGTGCCCTACACCCTGGTGGAAACACATTTCGGCAATGCCTACCATGGCTTCTACTCCATCGTGGCCACAGTGAAAGACGACGCACATCTGCTGGCGCTGAAGCAGCAACTCGACGACCTGGCCGCACGCATGCAGCAGGCACATCCTGAAGTGGTAGAGTCGAGTTTCAACTTTGGCGAGGGTGTAAAGATGAAACTGGTTTTGACCCGAAACCTGGCCACGCACCCCGTGCACATGCTCCGCTCCGAGAATCGCGACAGCGTGTTCGGGGTGGTTACGGGGTGGCAATTGGTCATGCACTACGCGGGCATCCTGTTCGTGCTACTCTTCGTGCCGGCTCTGAACCTCTGCGGCATCGTGGCGGGGCGTATGGAGCGGCGCTCGGCAGAGATGGCCGTGCGCAAAACCTTCGGTGCCCGGCCCAGCACGTTGCTCAATCAAGTGGTGACAGAGAACCTGGTGCTGACCACCATTGGTGGCATCATCGGTCTTCTGCTCTCATGGCTCGCTATCTACGGACTGCGTAGGGAGATACTCGGTATGTTCTTCGACAACAGCACGCTTGCTACGGCTCCCGTCGTAGAGGGTGAGATGCTCTTCGCCCCCACCCTCTTCATTGGAGCCTTCGCCGCTATACTCGTATTAAACCTGCTCGCCGCCGTGGTGCCAGCCTGGTGGAGCCTCAGAAAACCTATTGTAGAATCAATGATGGAGAAGAGATAAGATATGAAACTGAATATGCTGAATGCCAAGAGTTGGCTTTTCCTCGAACTGGTCATCATTACCGTCGTGGCATGGGCGGTACTCGACCCTGCCGTTGTGAACCTTTACTACCGCTTGCTGCCAATGGGCTATGACCATGACCGGCTGCTCTATGCTGAGTGCACGGTGCGTAGCAGCAATACAGACAAGAACGATTCCATATTGGACACCTATCAGATTACAGAGGAACGCCGCCGGCAGATGCTACGCCAGCTCTCTGCTGTGGAAGGTGTGGCGTCGGTTTATCTTTTCAATGACAACTACGGTGCGGTGGGCTATGACAACCAGGGCTATACCGAAATAATACAAGAGGGTGACACGACGTTTTTGTGCAATGTGAACTTTGTGCCCGACGCCCGTTTCTTCGAGACGTACGGCTTGCAACCACTGCAGGGCAGTCCGTCGGCTGACGAGTTGTCGCACATCAATAATCATGATCGTCAGGTGGTGCTGACGCGCTCTGGAGCCATCACCCTGTTCGGCACGGCCGATGTCGTGGGGCGCCGGTTCAATCTCAACTACCAAGAACTCACCGAAGTGACGGTGGCGGGTGTCGTGGAGGACTTCCGCAAGAACGTGCCCAATACGCTGCGCTCGCTCATCATCAGGCCCGCCGAACTGAATAACACGCAGTGCCAATACATCATTCGCCTGCAAGAAGGCATCAATGCCCGCCGCTTCGTCCAAGAACACGGTGAAGAGCTCATCCGCAGTGGAAAAACCAACTTTAACCGCATCAGCCGCCTGATGACCTACGACGACTGGTTGAGCCAGCTGGAACTCGATGCAGGTCGCACGCAGGAGGTGAACCGTAGCCTGGCCCTGGCCCTGTTCTTCCTTGTCAACTTGGTCTTGGCGGTGGTGGGCACGGTGTGGCTCCACGCCAAGCGGCGCACCGAGGAGTGCGGTGTGCGTCGCGCCTTCGGTGCCACCCGTCGGCGTGTGCTCTTCGACCAACTCTGGTGCAACGCCCTATTAGCCACCGCCGCCGTCGCCGTGGGACTCGTTATCTACCTCAACTACGTCTACAGCGGTTATTCTATCGTGGACGGCGTGGAATACTTGGAGCATCTTTACACAAACAATTACATCATGGTGCCCACCGACCTCCGCTGGCCCGACAGCTTCTGGCCCCACTTCCTCGTGGTGTCCGTCATCGTGTACCTTATTATATTATGTGCCGTGCTCATCGCCACCGCCATCCCTGCGTGGCGCATCTGCCGGAGCGAAATTACCGAAGCATTAAAAGATGAATAAACAAATAACAATAATAACAAAAAAACAATGGAAACAGTAATCAAACTGACAGGGATCAACAAGATCTACCGTACCGACGAAGTGGAGACACAGGCATTGGAGAATGTAAACATCGAAGTCCGCAAGGGCGAGTTCCTGAGCATCATGGGGCCGAGTGGCTGCGGCAAGTCGACGCTGCTCAACATCATGGGACTGCTCGACGAGCCGACGAGTGGTGAGATTGAACTGTGCGGACAGGTGATTAACCCGAAGATGAGTGACAACCGCCTGGCCGAACTGCGCAACAAGACGTTAGGCTTCGTGTTCCAGTCATTCCACCTCATCCCGACGCTCAACGTCCTCGACAACGTGCAGCTGCCACTTATCTACCGAGGCGTGCGCAGTAGCGAGCGCATCCGACTGGCCAAGGAGGTCATCGAGCGCGTCGGCCTCTCCCACCGCATGAAGCACCGCCCCACACAACTCTCCGGCGGACAGTGCCAGCGCGTGGCCATAGCCCGCGCCATCATCGGCAACCCCGAAATCCTCCTCGCCGACGAGCCCACGGGTAACCTCGACTCGAAGATGGGTGCCGAAATCATGGAACTGCTGCACAAACTGAATAAGGAGGACGACCGCACCATCGTCATGGTGACCCACAACGAGAAGCAGGCCGCCCAGACCGACCGCATCATCAAGTTCCTCGACGGACGGCAGATTATGTAATGTTTACGACCACAGATTAAACGGATTACACGGATGATTAAGATCATACGACATGCCTTTGCGCTCATCCGCGAAGACAAGCTATTCTCCACCATCTACGTCGCGGGCACGGCGGTGGCCATCGCCTCGGCGATGGTTATTGCCATCGTGCTGAATATCAAGATAGCCGACATCCCACCAGAGTCGAACCGTAGCCGCACGCTATACGTTATCAACGGTTTTGTTACGGATTCAGCAAAGGCCAACAATTCCGGTTTACAATTTGGCGTCTCCACCGCGGCCATCGACTCCACTTTCCGCAAGATGGAGTGCGTCGAGGCGGTCACAGGTGTCACATACGCCCAATTAATCGTCGGCGATGATGAGGAGAAGAAAACAATGAACGCCTTTGCCATAGGCTGTGACCCCGACTTCTTCCGCATCTATGACCTCACGTTCATCTATGGCCGCCCGTTCTCCGAGAAAGAGTTCCGTGGTGGCGAGCCTGTGTGCGTCATTTCCAACAAGGTGGCCAAGCAGTTGGGCAACACTACTCACATCGTCCTCGACCGTATCAACAAGCGCCTGTCTCTCCGCATTGTCGGTGTGGTCAAGACGGTGAGCGGACTGATGGAAAATACCGCTGCCGACCTCTACGTCCCATATAAGTTAGAGGGCGATGTATTCTTTAAGCCAGACCAACAAATTGAGGGGATTTCCTACAGTGGTCACCTTGTTGTACAGGTTATGCTGCAAAAAGGTTTTTCGCGGAAGGACTTCCTTGAGGAGTTAGAGCCGATGCGCCAGCACTACAAAGTCGTAGTCAGTTCACAGTTAGGCGAGAATACGGAATGGGTGGTCAGTGCCACCTCTCATTTCTTCAAGAATCTAAACTTCTTTGGAGAAATCGATGCCGAAGGCTTCAAAGACCAGGCTAAAAACCTGATGGTGCCCGCCATTCTGATGCTGCTGTTCCTTTTCCTGCCCGCCATCAACCTGAGCGGCTTGGTCAGCAACCGCATGGAGGCGCGACGCGCCGAGATGGGCATCCGCAAGGCCTTCGGCGCCAAGCGGCGCACGCTGCTCAACGAGGTCATCCACGAGAATCTGGTGCTGACGCTCTGCGGTGGTCTCGTTGGCTGGGTGCTGTCAGGCCTCTTCATCAACGCCGTTGCCAACAGCGAGGTCATGAAGAATATATTCAGGGGGAACGGTCACTACGACCCGAGTTTCGACTTCCAGATGTTCTTCACCCCCACGCTCTTTCTCATCGCCTTCGTCTGCTGCGCGCTGCTCAACCTGATGGCGGCGCTCATCCCCGCGTGGCGCTCACTCAGAAAACCGATTGTTGAATCATTGAACCAGAAGAGATGAATACCATTAAGAATTTTTGGGCGCACCGCCGTCAGGATGGCTTCGTACTTGTCGAGATAGCCCTCGTTGCCCTCCTCAGTTTCTTCTTCCTCGACAACTTTGTTGTCACCGCCTACGACACCTATTTCTGTCGTCCCGCTGGTGAGTTCGAGCGGGAGCACTTGCTCGTCGGAACTATTGGAACCATCACCGCAGACAAATCGTCAGTAGTTGTTGGCAATAACGTTGCTGATAGTGCCCGTCTGAAGCCCTTCGAGCAGGAAGCCTTGCAGAAGATAGCCAACCAGAAAGCACTTCGCGACCAAGTCCGCGCCCTGCCTGAGGTGCAGAGCGCTGGTCTGATTGACTACCATGCAGGCACCAGTTTTTCTAACAACCCACATATTTACTGCGTTGAGAGTGACACCGCCAAATGGTGCGACGCCTTTCAAGCAAGTTTCATTCCAGGCGAACAATTCTTTGAGACGCTGGGGTTGACAGCTATTGACGGCAGTCCTTCAGCTGCCCAACTTTCTGAAGACTGTCCAGAGGACGGCGCCGTCATCACCCGCTCTATGGCCTTGACACTCTTCGGCACTGACCAAGTCATTGGCCGCCGCATCGTGGAGATGGACCACAGTGATGCACAACAAGTATTATTCCGATATCGCATTGCGGGTGTCATCGAGGACTTCCGCCTCCGCCCTTATGAGCGACATGCCTTCTCCATCATCATACCCGACAGAGTGACAGGGGACTACGGGCCGAAAATGCTTGTCCGACTGCGCCCCGAAGTGGATCCTGTGGCTTTCATTAGTCGTCTGACCCTTCCTGGCGACATAAAGGCTGGCAATCAGAGTCTCGCCTATTTGGAAACATACACTGACTACGAGAAAGACCGAATTGGGAATAGCGAGTACACCATTGTCTTCAGCATTATGGGCATATTCATCGCCCTGCTGCTACTGAACGTCGTGCTTGGCACCCTCGGCACTTTCTGGCTGCAAATCCGCAAGCGCACCGAGGACATCGGCATTATGCGCAGTTTCGGTGCTAAACGCCGCCACATCTTCGCCATGCTGTGGAAGGAGGCTGCGCTGCTGACGTTCATTGCCGCTGTCATCGGACAGGTTATCTGGCTACAGTTCGCCATGAACGTCGGACTCGCAGACGGTTTCAGGAAAAGTGTATCGGGACAAGAAGAAGACTGGGTAAACACCTTCTGGCTGCACTTCCTCATCGTCTGCGCCATCCAGTACGTGCTGCTGTTGATTATCGTCACCCTCGGCATGGTGGTCCCCACGTTCCGCGCCATGTACAAACGTCCCGTAGAAGCCTTACATCATGAATAGAGTTTTCGCGTTCTTCCTCGCTTGGTTGCCCCTCGCTGTCTTGGCACAGACGGACACCCTGCACCTCTCCCTCGACGATTGCATCGCAATGGCGCGCCGCCAGAGCATCGACGCAGCCGTGGCCCTGGGCGAACTGCGCTCGGCCTACTGGCAGTGGCGCAGCTACCGGGCCGACCTGTTGCCGGAGGTGTCGCTGTCGGGCACAGCCCCGTCATGGAACAAGCGCTACAGTTCGTACCAGCAGGCCGACGGCTCGCTGTCGTTCGTGCGCAACGACTACCTCGGACTGGATGGAGCAGTGAACATCACGCAGAAGCTGTGGCCCACGGGC
>CACYUZ010000100.1:0-6614 GCA_902777645.1 uncultured Prevotellaceae bacterium
GGGTCATCCCGGCGGCGCCATGGGTGGTGCCGATTTCATCAATCTGCTCTACTCAGAGTTTCTGGTTTACGACCCCGAGAATCCCGAGTGGGAAGGCCGTGACCGTTTCTTCCTCGACCCCGGCCACATGGCCCCCATGCTCTATGCCCAGCTCACCCTCATCGGCAAGTACACCCTTGAGGACCTGCAGCAGCTCCGCCAGTGGGGCTCGGTGACCCCCGGTCATCCCGAGCGCGAGTTGGCCCGCGGTATTGAGAACACCTCCGGTCCTCTGGGCCAGGGTCACACCTTCGCTGTGGGTGCCGCCATTGCCGCCAAATTCCTGAAGGCCCGTCTGGGCGACGTGATGAACCAGACCATCTACGCCTACATCTCCGACGGCGGTGTGCAGGAAGAGATTTCCCAGGGTTCCGGCCGTATTGCCGGTGTGCTGGGTCTGGACAACCTCATCATGTTCTACGATGCCAACGACATACAGCTCTCCACCGAGACCAAGGTGGTGATGGCAGAGGACACTGCCAAGAAATACGAGTCGTGGGGCTGGTATGTGCAGAAGGTAGACGGCAACGACGTAGACCAGCTTCGCGAGGCCATCAAGAACGCCCAGGCCGAGAGCAGCCGTCCGTCGCTCATCATCGGTCACTGCATCATGGGCAAGGGTGCCCTTCAGGCCGACGGCAGCAGCTACGAGCGCAACTGCAAGACCCACGGTGCCCCGCTTGGCGGCGACGCCTTTGTGAACACGGTGAAGAATCTGGGCGGTGACCCGGAGCATCCCTTCGTCATCTTCCCCGAAGTGGCCGAGCTGTATGCTGCCCGCAAGGAAGAGCTGAAGAAGATTGTGGCCGAGCGCTACGCCGCCAAGGCCGAGTGGGCCGCCAAGAATCCCGCCCAGGCCGAGCAGCTGAAGGAGTGGTTCTCCGGCAAAGCCCCCGTCATCGACTGGAGCAAGGTAGAGCAGAAGGCCGGTGCCGCCACCCGCGGTGCTTCCGCCACGGTGCTCTCCGTGCTGGCCGAGCAGGTGCCCAACATGATCTGCGCCTCTGCCGACCTGTCGAACTCAGACAAGACCGACGGTTTCCTGAAGAAGACCAAGAATCTTGAGAAGGGCGACTTCAGCGGTGCCTTCTTCCAGGCTGGTGTGAGCGAGCTCACCATGGCCTGCTGCTGCATCGGTATGGCCCTTCACGGCGGTGTGATACCCGCCTGTGGTACCTTCTTTGTGTTCTCCGACTATATGAAGCCCGCCGTGCGCATGGCCGCCCTGATGGAGCTTCCCGTGAAATTCATCTGGACCCACGATGCCTTCCGTGTGGGTGAAGACGGTCCTACCCACGAGCCTGTGGAGCAGGAAGCCCAGATCCGCCTGATGGAGAAACTGAAGAACCACCACGGCCGCAACAGCATGCTGGTGCTCCGTCCGGCCGATGCCGAGGAAACCACCGTTTGCTGGCGCATGGCCATGGAGAACACCCTGACCCCGACGGCCCTTATCTTCTCCCGTCAGAACATCGAGATGTTGCCCGAGGGCAACGACTACAATGGAGCCGAGAAGGGCGCCTACATCGTGGCCGGCAGCGACGACGACTTCGACGTGATTCTGCTGGCCAGCGGCAGTGAGGTGTCGACCCTCGAGGCAGGTGCCAAGCTGCTCCGTGAGGACGGCATCCGTCTGCGCGTGGTGAGCGTTCCCTCCGAGGGTCTGTTCCGTTCGCAGCCGAAGGAGTATCAGGAGAAAGTGCTTCCGCGCGACGCCAAGATTTTCGGCATGACCGCCGGTCTGCCCTGCACCCTTGAGGGTCTGGTGGGCAACCAGGGTTGTGTATGGGGTCTGGAGAGCTTCGGTTTCTCTGCTCCCTACAAGGTGCTCGACGAGAAGCTCGGCTACACCGGCGAGAATGTGTACAAGCAAGTAAAAGCCCTTTTGGGAAAATAACAGCATGGACATCAAGACCATCGGCATAGCCAGCGACCACGCCGGCTATGCTTTGAAACAGTTTGTGAAGCAGTATCTCGAGGAGCACGGCTATGCCTACAAGGACTACGGCACCTACAGTGAGGACTCGTGCGACTACAGCGACTTCGGCCATGCCCTGGCCCGCGGCATCGAGCAGGGCGAGGTGTTCCCCGGCATTGCCATCTGCGGCAGCGGTGAGGGCATCAACATGACGCTCAACAAGCACCAGAGCATCCGTGCCGGTCTGTGCTGGATACCCGAGATAGCCCATCTGATCCGTCAGCACAACAATGCCAACGTGCTGGTGATGCCCGGCCGTTTCATCGACAACGACATGGCCCGGCAGATAATGGACGAGTTTTTCGCCACTGAGTTTGAGGGCGGCCGCCACCAGCGCCGCATCGACAAGATACCAGTGAGCGAATAAGGCCCATCGGTGAAAGCAAAGGAGGGTGTGTCCACACCCTCCTTTTTTTATCAATGCAAGGCATCAAGGAATCCGCCCAACAGCCTCATCCTTTTTACAGCACATTCACATTTTTGAATTTTTTCCAGGTCTTGGCTTTTTTGTAGGAATCTATGCTGGAACCCGGCACGAAGAGCGGCACATCCTTGTGGTCGGTCGACTTCAGTGAGGGAGGCTGCTGTGCGCGGCACACGATTCGTTTGAGCCCCTCGCACTTGGCGAAAGGCTTGCTGCCCATCGCCGTGACCGATGCGGGAATCTCGACCTCCTGCAGGAGACCACAGCTGCGGAAAGCCTCATCGCCTATCTCCCGCAGCGACGAGGGCAGACGCACGGTCGTCAGGTTCAAGCAACCACGGAAGCACTCTTCGTCTATCTTGATGAGACGTTGGGGCAATTCGACGCCTGTAAAGCCCTCACAATTGCGGAAGCACTCTCGGGGCAGCACCGTAACGCCTTCGGGCAGGTTGATGCGCGCCAGCGCCTTGCACTCCTTGAAAGCCTCCTCGCCTAATTGCGACACACCGGCGGGAAGGAAAAGCGAGGTGATGGAAACGCACCCGGAGAAAGCCGCCTTGCCGATGGCCTTGATGCCCTGCGGCAACACCACCCCCGACAATCGAGCACATCCCAAGAAGGTAGAGGGCCTGATTTCCGTGAGCTGCGAGGGCAGATTGACCGACTGCAGCAGGCTGCAGCTTTGGAAAGCGCCGTCGCCGATATAGGTGACAGTCTCGGGCAGCACCACCTGCGAGAGCCGGCTGCCGAAGAAGGCATAGTTGCCTATCGACGTGACCGATGCGGGCACCGAGAAACTGCCGCTCAGGGCACGTGGGAAGAACTGCAGCGTGGTCATGGAGGCATCGTAGAGCACGCCGTCGAGGCTGGCATGATAGCGGTTGCCCCTTTCCACCTCAATATATTCCATCGTGGTGCCCCCGCCCGGGAAACCGTTTACCACCTGGGTGGTCTGCGGCAGATAGAGTTGTTTGAGCTTGTTGTCCCCAAAGGCATTGTAGCCCAAAGTCTGCAGACGGGCCGGCAACTGCACCTCGGTGAGCGAGCAGCCATAGAACGCCTCGTCGCCGATGATGGAGAGATGGTCGGGCAGGCGCACCCATGTAAACTCCTTGCACTCGTAGAAACAGCGTTTGCCTATCTCGTCGAGCTGCGAGGACATGGTGACATGCTTGAGCCGCGAACAGCCTCTGAAGGCCTCCTCGCCCAACACACGCACCGCCTGCGACATTTCCACCGTCACCAGCCGGTGGCAGTTGTAGAAAGCCTTCTTTCCCACCTCGCGCACATCAGCCGGCAAGCGCACACTGCGCAGTGCCGACATACTGTAAAACATCTCACTGGCCACTGCGTAGCGGTCGGTGCGCCAGGTGTTGGCGAAATGGGCATGCGAGAGGTCAAGGTCGAGGAAATTCTCCACACTCTTTCCGCGCTCATTCTCACAGCGCGAGCGGTCGGCTATGCTTTTTATCACTTTTATGTCGTCGTAGTTGAGCACGCCGTCCACCACCAGTGTCCTCACCTGCTTGGCCGCCTGGGGCGAAATCTGCTTTCCCAGTTCGCCGGGCTTCGGCACTCTCACATTGAGGTAGTCGCCCACCAAGGGCTGTGGACCGGTAGCATTGCCGGCATTGCGGGTCTGCGCACACAGCTGCCCCATCCATAACACGGCCGCCAACATCATCAACGCTTTCGCAAAAAAACACTTATTCTTCATACCGTCGGGTCAGTTTAACACATTCAGGTGGTAAAGATATAAAAAATAATCCAAACATGGACAAATTGGCCCGAAGAAAAGAATAGGGAGCCTATCAAGCCCCGTAAGACAGAGACCGAATGAAAAGTCTCAATTATAAGGTCCATTTGTATCAATTTGTGGAAAACATTTCCTAATTCGGGAAATTATCACTAATTTCGCAAAAGAAAAAACAAACACACAACTTATTATAATCATGAAAAAAACAATGACCCTTTGCGCTGCACTGCTCATGGCATCGATGGGCATGCAGGCACAGAAAACCATGACCCCGCCCGTCGGTGGAAAGGCTATCAGCGACCACCTGATAGGCATCTTCTTCGAAGACATCAGCAGCTCGGCCGACGGCGGTCTCTACGCCGAACTGCTGCAGAACGGCTCGTTTGAATACAATCCCACCGAACGCGACGGATGGGGAGCCGGCACCGCCTGGCGCATGCTTCGCCCGGGCCACTCGCTCGGACGCATGGAGCCACGCATGGACGCCCCCCTCCACCCCAACAACCCCACCTACATGCGGCTGTATATAGAGCGCGTGAAAGAATACTACGACTACACCGGATGGAAAGGCTTCGGTCTGCAGAACGACGGTTTCGACGGCATGGCCGTGAAAGCGGGCGATAAATACGATTTCTCCGTATTCCTGCGCAATGTGGAGGGCAACGCCAAGCAGATACGTGTGGCACTCGTGGAACCGCAAGGCTGGGGCAAAGACCCCAAACTGCTGGCAGAAGCCACTTTTGAGGCCGGCGCCGCCAACTGGCAGAAATATGAGGCCCAGCTCACGGCAAGCGAAAATTCGAACAAGGCCGTACTGCAGATGCTGGTGCAGAACCCGGGCACCGTCGATGTGGACATGATGTCGCTCATGCCCGCCGACACCTATAAAGGCCACGGCCTGCGCAAAGACCTGGCCGAGGCGCTGGAGGCCCTGCACCCGAAGTTCATGCGCTTCCCTGGCGGATGCGTGGTGCATGGCGGCGGCGACGGATTCTGGAACACCTACCGCTGGAAGACCACCGTGGGACCCAAAGAGCAGCGCCGCCCGCTGAAGAACACCTGGGGCTACCACCAGTCGATGGGACTGGGCTACTATGAGTATTTCCAGTTCTGCGAGGACCTTGGCATGGAGCCGCTTCCCATCCTGCCCTGCGGTGTGAGCTGCCAAGGCACCAACGGCGGTTGGTTTATGAAAGACCAGGCCCAGGAATGGGTGCCGATGGAAGCGATGGACGAGTGGGTGGACGACGCACTCGACCTGATAGAATGGGCCAATGGCGACGCCACAACCAAATGGGGCCGAGTGAGAGCAGAAGCCGGACATCCCAAACCCTTCGGACTGAAGTATTTAGGTATCGGCAACGAGGAGCGCATATCGCCCGAATTCTGCGAGCGCTTCAAGTATATGTACAACAAGATAAAGTCCGCCCATCCTGAGATTATCATTGTGGGCACCGCAGGTCCCGGTTCTCACGCCGGCAATCCCGACTACGAGAACGGTTGGAAACTGGCCGAAGAGTTAGGCTTACCCATCCTCGACGAGCACTACTACGAACAGCGCGATTACTTCCTGAGCAGCCGCCAGTACGACAACTATCCCCGCGACCGCAAGACCAAGGTGTATCTCGGCGAGTATGCCGCCAAGGACAAGAAACTCATCGACGCGCTGGCCGAGGCCCTGTATCTGATTCATGTGGAGCGCAACGGCGACGTGGTGGACATGACCTCCTACGCCCCCCTCTTCGCCCGTAAGGACGCCACCAACTGGAATCCCGACCTCATCTACTTCGACAATGAGCGTCCGTATCTCACCTGCAGCTACTATGTGCAGCAGCTGTTCGGCCTTTCGGCCGGCAACTACTTCTACGGCGACTGTGTGGCCATCGACGGCAAGACCAATCTGCAGGAGCAGTCGGTGGTGCTGAACACCAAGACACGGCAGCTCTTCGTGAAGGTGTGCAACGCCAGTGCCGACACCAAGCAGGCCCGCATCGACCTCTCCCGCTTCAAGGGGATGAAGTCGGTGGCCACCAAGACCACCATCAGCGGCCAGGCCGAAGATGAGAACAACTATGAGCAGCAGCCCATAGAGCCGAAGAAGGAGACCATCAAGATGAAGAAGAAGATGACGCTCGACATGGCCCCCTATTCGCTGGTGATGCTGCAGATACAGCTCTGAGAATCCGTACAGCCATTATATCAAGCGGGGGAGCATGGTTGGCATGCTCCCCCGCTTTGGGATATAATAAACAGATTAGAATTCTTTCTTTTCTATTCTCTCCAGATGACTTTTCGAGTGCGGATTGTTCTGTCGCGGCAGGGGATATTTGACCCCCGTCTTCTTCCATGCCAGGTAGCAGTCGCGAATTTCTTTGCGCCATCCTCTTCGGATAAAGAGTTGTCCGGTCCTGTCCCAA
>CACYUZ010000101.1:0-6313 GCA_902777645.1 uncultured Prevotellaceae bacterium
CCTGCCATTTTCTACTGGTTTTACGTAAAGTGGCGTCCCATCAAGACTTTTTCCTGGTCCAGTTTCCGCCAATTGTTCAGTTTCGGTTCCTATGTGCTGCTGAGTCACTTCGTCAATGAATTCTGCCGCCATATACCCGGTTTGCTGATAGGAAAACTATTCAATGCCGCCACCTTGGGTTACTACTCCAAGGCCGCGGGTACGGAAAAGATGGCCTCGCAGACCATAAGCGGTGTCATATCCAACATTGTCTTTCCCCTCTATTCAGCAGCCCAAGACGACAAGAAGATACTGGGCAACATCATCAAACGTCTTACCATGAGCATTGCCTACATCACCTTCCCGCTGATGCTGATCTTGATGCTCATAGCCAAACCTCTTTTTGTTCTGCTCTATTCTGAGCGCTGGCTCCCCAGTGTTATCTACTTTCAGGTGCTATGCACTATCGGCATCGCCTCCTGTCTGCAGACCATCAATGCACAAAGTATTGCCGCCATAGGCAAGAGCAAGCAGATGTTCAACTGGACCTTGATGAAACGTGGTATCGGTTCGAGTGCCATCATCATCGGTCTGCTGACTTACGGCATGAAAGGATTTCTTGTAGGAGTGATTATCTTCAATTACTTCAGCTACGCCGTGAACATTGGGCTGGTATCCAAATATATCGGCTATAAATGGACATCCCAATTGAAAGACCTTCTCCATATCACTATCATGTCGGTGGCGGCCTTTGTTGTCAGTCTTGCCAGCACTTATTTCCTCCATACCGACATCTATGTCACAGGAATCATCCGGTTGGTGGTATACCTTATAGTCTACATTGGATGGTCGCTGATTCTGAAGCCAGAGGCCTTTGTCTATACAATAAACAACATACCAGACAGATTCAGGTTTTGGGAGAAACGAGGAAAAGGCAAACACTCATAGAAGGAGTTCACCTACACACATGCTAATCATGCGGAAGAGGCGCGATTTCACAATTGCGCCTCCTCCTTTCAGTCAATTCAAAAACTATTCAATTATTGAAACAACCTAAAAATAAACTACTAAACTGCAAATATTCTGAATGAAAGTGTGCTGAAATCAGCCAAAACTATATATTGTAGTAAGTATGACGAAATACATCAAGGCAGGCTCAGCAGCGCTGCTGGCAGCCCCACGGTCTTGGCCGCCACGGCGCAGGGTCCGTCCTTTTGCAGCAACCGTATGGCAGCCCTTCCGTTGGCCACCTGTATGCGTGTGGACCCCGTGGCAGTGCCCTGATTGCGGAGCAGCTGGGCATCGCCTGCGACGGAGAATTCCATCCAGTCGCGGCTGTCAAGACAGCGCCGCCCCTGACTGTCGACAATCACCGCCTCGACAAGGCTGTCGTCTTTTAGGGCGAGCTGTATGGTGGCAGGTTTCCCCCAATGCCCTGTCTGGTATTCGAAAGCCACCTCATCCGTCAGGCGGCGTGAGCGTGCCACCACGGTGTTGTGTCCCGGCCGGAAGACCACCTTCCAATGAAAGCCCTGCGCGGGATAATCCCGGCAGTCGCGTTTTCTCTTGCCCGCTGACTGTCCGTTGACGAATAGTTCCACTTCCGGCTCATTGGAATAGACCAGCACTTCCTTTTCCTCGCCCGCATCGCCCCATCTCACAGGCCATGAATGGCCGTAGATATGCAGCATAGGCTTTTGCGCCCAATAGCTCTGAAAGACATAATAGCTCTCCTTGGGCGTGCCGTCGCGCTGGCACACCCCTTTCTGGTTGACATAAGGGATAGGATTGTCGGGGCGCAGCGGCGTGCAGAAATCTTTGAAGGTCCAAAAGGCAGACCCCGTAAGGTTTGGCATGAGCGCCTGCTCCTTGAGGTGCCAGTCGAACAGTCTGACGGCATAGCTCTCCGACCAGTCGCCATTCCTGTCGCCCGCCTCGATATCGAATCCCGTCTCGGCATGCCTTCCGGCATGGCTGTCGGCGCCCCATTCGGCATGCAGGAAGAAAGGGAAGCGCTCCATGGCGCTCTCCTCCATCTCGCGGTAATCGCGGAAGCGGCGGCTGTACCATCCCGCCCAGATGGAAGGCGAGTAGACATCCGTGATGTCGGCGCAGAAATCGCACCGGCGGATTACCGTTTTCCGGTAAGGATCCAAGCGGTGAGCCTCAGCATGGAGCGACGCCATCAGGCTTCGCACGGCAGCCGAGTCGAGCACGGTGTCGAAATCACCGGGCCAGTCATTCTCATTGCCGAGTCCCCAGAGGATGACAGAAGGATGATGCCTGTGCTGCTGAATCATATTGGCCAGCATACGGTGCGCCTGCTCCTGATAGCCGGCATCGCCCACACCGCCCCTGCACCAAGGAATCTCCTCCCACACCAGGATGCCGAGCGAGTCGCAGAGGTCCAGGACCCGTTCCGACTGCTGGTAATGACCCAGCCGGATGAAGTTGGCCCCCATCTCCTTTATTTGGAGCATATCCTGCCTTATCAGGCTGTCGGTCATGGCCGCCGCCACCCCCGCATGGTCCTCATGGCGGTGCGTGCCCTTCAGGAGGAGCCGCCTGCCGTTGAGCAGGAACGGGCCATGCTTCTTGAACTCGAACGAGCGGAAGCCGAATTTCTTCGTGATGGTCTGCTCGCCATAAGCGATGACAGCCGTATAGAGATTCGGATGGTCCACCTCCCATCTGAGCGGTTTTCTCACCACGATGGGCCGGCTGTTGTCGCCTTTGAAGACCGTTTTTCCGTCGGGCGCGCAGATTTCCACCCGCAGGCGCTCTCCGCCTCCGATACGGACCGTATCGCCGTAGACATCGAGCTGCACATCGATGAGGTAATCATGCGGCATATAGACCAGTGACACCATGCGGTAGAGGCCGCCATAGAGGCAGAAATCAGACATATCCGACGGTATCATCTGCACATCTCGGCTGTTGTCGCACCTGACGGCCAACGGCAGCAAGGCTTTGCCGCAATGTGTAATATCCACCCACCAGCGGTCGTATCCCCCCACATGAGTCCCCACCAAAGAAGTATCCACATAGACCTCCGTTTTCTGTCCTGCCCCTTCAAATTCGAGCAGGGTATGACCATTCGGGTAAGGGTTGTCCACCTGCAAGGAGGTACGGTACCATGCCGCCCCCTGGTAATAATTGACCGAGGGGTCGGCGCCATCTTCCGCATTGTAGCAATGCGGAAGAACGACGTCTGTCCATAGCGGCACGCTCTCCGGTTTGCCCGGTTTGACAGGCCGGAACACCTCCCACGGTCCGGCCATATCGGTACGGATGAACTGCCATCCGTCGGTCAGCGGGACCCTTATCTGCGCCGCGGCGAGCAAGGGCCACACCCAGCTGAATAGCAGGAAGAAGCCACGTTTGTCCATACGCTATTCCTATTTCATGGAAGCCCTCCGGTGCAATGCCTCGAGATAATAATAGTCGGCATAATTGATGGGCACGTCAATCTCATCCTTAGCCGGATAGTTGCCGGTGGAATGCAGCAGCAGGAAGCCCTGATGCGTCTGCAGCTCAGGCTGGTAAGCCGTTTCGAGCGAGTGGACCATCTTATCGGCCGCCTCACGGTATTCGACCGCCTCGCCCTCCCCGACATACAAAGCAAGTTCGTAGAGCGCAGCAGCGATGATGGCAGCCGCGGAGGCATCGCGCGGGCATCCGCCGTCGACAGCCGGCCCCACCCCCGTCTTTACAGCCGGGTCGCGCATGTCCCAGTAAGGAACCATATCCTCGGGCATATCAGGCTGCGAGAGCCAGAAGCGTGCTATTTTGCGTGCCTGCTCGAGATAAGCCTTGTCGTGCGTGTAACGATAGCACATGGTGAATCCGTAGAGGCCCCATCCCTGCCCCCTGCTCCACACGCTCTCATCGAAGAGCCCCTGGTGGGTGATGCGTTTGATGACGGAGCCATCGGCAGGATTGTAGTCCACCACATGGTAAGACGAGCCGTCGGGTCGGAAATGGTTTTTCAGTGTGGCGTTGGCATGGCTGACCGCCATGTTGTAGAACTGTCTGTCGCCCGAGATGCGTGAAGCCTGGAAGAGCAGTTCGAGATTCATCATATTGTCGATAATGACCGCAAACTGCCATCGGTCGGGCGTTCCCCAGCTCCAGGAGCGTATGCACCCCACCCTCTCGTCGAATCTTTTAGAGAGCGTGCGGGCAGCGGTCATCACCACGTCGCGGTACGACTGCTCACCGGTGAGTTCCCACGCCTTGCCGAACGAATTGTAGACCATGAATCCCAGGTCGTGGCTGCCCCCATGCAGTTTTACCCTTTCCAGAGGCCATGTGTTGCTCACGGCCTGCTCTCTCCAGAACGGGTCGTGAGAATATTGGTACATCTGCCACAATTCACCGGCCAGGAAGCCGCAGCACCAATCAGGCTGGCGCACCATTCTCAAGGAGCCATCGCGCTCCACGCACCGCGGCATGAGCGTCCAGTCCTTTTTCTCCTTTCTAATCGTCTCGGCCTGCTTGAGTTGGTAGCGCAGCTGCCCGTCGGCCTGAGCAAAAGCATTGTCGGTGGCATCCGGCGTGTAGTACAAGAGGAAGAAGCGGTCGGAGAAGCGTCTGACGAGACATTGCTTGGCGCAGGCCAAATAGTCGCCGCGTTGCGGGTCGAGCCATGCCAGCCGGTAGAGGTCCTTGGCCAGTTCATTCTGTTTGAAGTCCCAATCGCTGATTTGCTGATAGGGCCAGTCGGTCACCTGCCTGCCCATGTAAGGCAGGAGGAAGTCGGCCGCCTTTTCCACGAGGTCGAGCCCCTCTGTCGGGTAGCCGGCATGCCGTGCCATAAGCAAGACATCAATCATGTGCGAGAGATTGTACTGCGAATAGCCGAAGGCCAGTGTCCGCCGCAATTCCTGCGGCTGTTTCCCATCGGGCTGGATCTGCGCCATGATACGGTTCTCATAGAAAGAGTCGAAGTACTGGTCCATGACCTTTTTATTGCCCACGAACTTGGCATAGGCAATGACCTGCACATCCCTTGCCGTGGAATGGTTGTTGAGCTGATTTCCCTCCTGGATGCCCTGCTCGCTGGTGAGAATCCAGTTGAGGAACTCAGCGAACCATTTTCTGAGCGCTTTGGCATCCTTTTTCGGGAAAGCCTTTGAGCCTTCGAGCAGTTGTACGGCATCGAGCATCTCGACGAACGAGTACGCATCGATTACCCCGTAGCATCTGCCTTTTCCTCCGTAGAGTCCCGGCACTATCTGCGCATGGTTGAGGTTGGGATTCATGCGCGTGTCTTTGTTGAGGAACCACACCCTCAGCATCTCCACCGCTTTTTGTGCATACTTTTCATCGCCGCTGAAATACCATGCGAGCGACAGTGTGGTCACGCCACCGGCCATCAGCGCCAGTTTAGGCCGGTCGAGCTTTTCCAGTTCAGGATTGGAGACCCCGTCGCGGCTCACATAGGGCAGTCCGTCTTTTTTTGCTGGGTCCGGCCAGAAATACCGGCTTAAGCTCAGGTAGTCGTGCTTATCGCCGCTGACCGCCGTTTTTTCCTTCATCATGACCGAGAGAGGCGTTTGGGTCAGTTGTCTATCCGCCTCCCTGATGAGGCTGTGGTAGGCCGCCGCATAGGCGGCCTGCCCCAGACCCTCTTTTACCTGGGCGAGGTGCGCCTTGTCCCAAATAGACTGCGCGCCCGCCGTTGTAAGTATCAAGAGAAGGAAGGTTGTTAATACAAACGTTCTCTTCATATCAGTCATCATTATTCGATTGTTATCTTTACCTTATAGTTGACCGTGATGCATCGCACCTCGTACTGGCTGGTGGAGTTGTTGGGCACGTAGTACTGCGTGTCGTCGTCCTTGGTTCCACCGCTCGAGATACGCAGTTTGCCTTCCTCATCTACATCTTTCGGGTCGAAGGTCATGAGGGTTACGTCGCCCTTCTTTCCGTTGAGCGCCTTGATGTAGATGCTCTGTTTCCGGTGGTTGTTGGTGTTGTCGGGTTTCTGCAGGTCCCATGTGAGGGTATACCCACCCTTTGCATTCGGCTGCAGCGCATTGCCCGCAGCATCGACCACTTGGAAATCGGTACCGAGCGTGAGTTTAGAGTCCACATAGACGAAAGCCTCGGCATTGAAGTTTCTGGAGCCCTCGCACCACAGCTGCACCGGCACCTCGAGGCTCGCGCCCTGCTTCACGGTATACGTCTTGTCGTTGTTGCTCTTAGGTCCCCAGTCGGCGAAAGCCACGATAAACACATTCTCATAATCCTGGTTGTCGTTACCCCATTCGTCGTCGCTGCAGGCAGTAAGTGCCGCAAGGGCGAACAGCGCCGTGACCGACATCACTAT
>CACYUZ010000102.1:0-5414 GCA_902777645.1 uncultured Prevotellaceae bacterium
TCGTCGTCGTCGCCGGCTATGTCAAGCTCCTCGTCGGCATCGCGCAGCTTGTGGTTCCTGCGCAGTATCTCCGTAATCTCGGTGGTGGCTTTCTCCGTCACACCCTCGGTGATGGCGGAGCACACGATGCCGCCCAGGTAGTTCTGAGCCAGAATGCGCTTCATCACGGCGGTGTAGGGGGCCAGCACCAGGTCGTCCTGGTCCATGCCCATCGAGTTGTAGCCTTTCTTCTTCAGCACACCCACCACCTTGAAGGGGATCGACTTGTAGCGTATCACCTTGCCGATGGGGTCGCCGCCGTCGGGAAAAAGGTTGTCTACCACGGTCTGGCCTAAGATGCACACCTTGGCACTCGACTTGATGTCGGCGTCGGTGAACATCTCGCCTTCGGCCACGGTGAGCTGGCGTATCTCCAGGTAGTCCTGGTTCACACCGTAGATGCTCGATGGCGTGTTGTTGTTGCCGTAGACAAACTGACCGGCGGCCGTCACCGTGGGACTTACAGCGCTCACATAGGTGCACTGGTCCTTGATGGCCTCGTAGTCGGCCAGCTTCAGCGTCTCCATCGACGAGGCGTCCTGGCGCACGCCGCCACGCATGTCGGCACCGGGATTGATCATAATCATGTTGGAGCCCATCTCCGAGATGTTCGACTGGATGCTCTTCTTGGTGCCCTGACCGATGGCCAGCATCGTGATGACCGACGCGATGCCGATGATGATGCCCAGCGCTGTGAGAAACGAGCGCATCTTGTTGGCGGCAATGGCACGGAGGGCTATTTTCATCAGATTGGAATAGTTCATCTTTCTCTTGCGTTTGATGGGTTATTCGTCGGTGTTCTGAGGCAGGGCGGCCAATCCCTCGGCGGCCGACAGAATGTGGTGGTTCTCCTCGTCGCTGATCACGCGCCCGTCGCGAAGCATGATGTTGCGGCTCGAATAGTTGGCGATGTCGGGGTTGTGCGTCACGAAGATGATGGTGCGGCCCTCGGCATGCAACTTCTGGAAGAGCACCAGTATCTCAAAACTGGTGCGTGTATCGAGATTGCCGGTGGCCTCGTCGGCCAATATCACGGCGGGGTCGTTCACCAGCGCGCGGGCTATGGCCACACGTTGCATCTGGCCGCCCGACATCTGGTTAGACTTGTGGTACAGACGGTCGCCCAGACCCACCGCCTCGAGGGCTTTTACGGCTTTGGCCTGCCGTTCACGGGCGCTCACACTGCTGTTGTACATCAACGGCAGCTCCACATTCTCCACACTGGTGGTCTTGGGCAGCAGGTTGTAGTTCTGGAAGATGAAGCCTATCTTGCGGTTGCGGAGCACGGCGCGCTGCGATTTCGACATCGTGCGCACCGACACACCGTCGAGATAGTACTCACCACGGGTGGGGGTGTCAAGACAGCCCAACTGGTTGAGCAGGGTCGACTTGCCGGAACCCGACTTGCCCATGATGGTGACAAACTCGCCCTCGTAGATCTTGAAACTCACACCACGGAGCGCATGCACGGTCTCCTCGCCCACGATGAAGTCGCGGCGCACATCCTGCAGCTCTATGACTACTTTCTTGTTCTCCATGTCGGATGATGCGATGAGGGGTTACTTCTTGCGGTTGCGGTTGGGCGGTCCGGGGGCGAAGGGGCTGCGCTCGGTGTTGCCCTGCTGGGCGGCTTCCTCGTCGCCGCTGCTCACCTTGATCTCGCTCACGATGGTGGTGCCTTTCGTGATGCCGCTCACTATCTCGGTCTGGCTACCGTCGGTCATGCCGGTCTTCACGGCATGGGCTTTCAGGGTGTTGCCCTCTATCGTCCACAGCTTGTTCTTCCCGTTGCAGTCGGCTATCTTCCATTCCTTGCCCACGGTCTCGGGGGTGGGGGTGAAGCGGAGCGCCTTGGTGGGCACGCACAGCACACCCGTCTTCTCCGAGGTGTAGATGGTCACGTTGGCCGTCAATCCGGGTTTCAGCTTCAGGTCGCCGTTGGGGGCGTTGATTACCACCTCGTAGGTCACCACGTTGTTGGTGGTGGTGGCTTCCTGGCGAACCTGGGTCACCGTGCCCTGGAACTTGTCGTCGGGATAGGCGTCGACCGTGAAGCTCACCCGCTCGCCGGCCCGCACATTGCCGATGTCGGCCTCGTCTACATTCGCCACTACCTGCATGTTGGTCAGGTCCTTCGCTATCTTGAAGAGCTCAGGGGTGCTGAAGCTGGCGGCCACCGTCTGGCCTTCCTCCACCGACTTGGAGAGCACCACACCGTCGATGGGCGAGGTGATGGTGGCGTAGCCTAAGTTGGTCTGGGCGCGCTGCACCTGCTCCTTGGCCTGGGCCACCTGCTCGGTGGCCTGGCGGTAGGTGAGTTGTGCGTTCTCAAATTCGTCGGCGCTTACAAGACCTTTGTTCAGCAGCGTCTGATAGCGGTTGAAGTTGGCGGCCTGATAGTTGAGCGCGCTCTGCAGGCTCGAGAGGTTGGCCTTGGCGGTGTTGAGCTCACTCAGCAGGTTGGTCTTGTCGAGTTCGGCTATCACCTGCCCTTTCTTCACCACGCTGTTGTAGTCGACATACAGACGGCTCACGATACCCGATACCTGGGTACCCACCGTCACCGAGGTCACCGGCTCGATGGTGCCGGTGGCGGTGACGCTGTTCTGCAGATTGCTTTCCTCCACCTCCACAGTGTTGAAATGCACCACTTCCTGCTTCTTGTTGCCCGAGAGCAGCCAGAAGGCTACGGCTGCAAGGGCCAACAGAATGACAAATACCCAAATCTTGCTGATCTTTTTCATTTTGTTTCCTGATTTGATGTTATCTTTTTTACAAACTGCCTATGGTTCTTGGTTGGTTGAGGTCTTACCGCTGGTAGAGTTTCAGCAGGTAGATGTCGAGTATGGTCAGGTATTTGCTCTGCAGTTCGTTCTGTTGGGCATTCACCAGATTGGTCTTGCCCGTCATTAGTTCCACGATGTTCTTCAGTCCGAGACGGAACTGCTCGCTCAGCAGTTCGTAGCTGGCCTCCTGACTCTTCGTGGCCTCACGGGCGGCCTTGAAGTTGCTTTGGTTGGTCATGCCTTCTATCCAATAGCCTTCTATCGTGTTGTAGAGGTTCTTCTCCTGCTCGCGCAGGTCGAGCAGGCTCTTCTCACGCTGCAACCGGGCCTTGTTGAGGGCCGTCTTGGCCTGGCGGTTGTCGAAGAGGGGGATGCTTACGGTGGCGCCCACACCCATGTCGAAATTGGTCTTGAGCTGTGAGCCCCACGAACGGTTGTCCATCGAAGTGGTGTTGGTGGCCACCGTACCGTTTACACCCACTGTGGGCAATTTGGCCGCCTTGGCTATGTCGATGCTTACCTCGCTGCCCTCGATGGCCAGCCGGGCACTCTGTATCTCCGGACGCGACTCCAGGGCGCGGGCGTAGACGGTGCTCAGAGCGGGTATCTCCTCCAGCGCCTGGGCATCGGTGTAGGTGGGCACGGCTATCTCGAACGCATCGGCCTCGGTCAGCTCCAGCACCTGGCGAAGCTGGAAGGTGTAGTTCTTCACATTGTTCTCAGCGGCCACTATGTTGTATTCGTCCTGGGCGCGCTGCGCGGTGAGCTGGGCCAGGTCGGCTTTGCTCATTTTGCCTACCTCTACCATGGCCTGACCGCGCTCCTCGTTCTTACGGCTCGTGGCCAGACTCTGGCGGTTCACCTCTATCGCCTCGGTGCTGTAGAGTATCTGCACGTAGAGCTTCACAATCTGCTCCTCTATCGTGCGGGCCATCGTCACCGAGTCTATCTCGGCCTGCTGGGCGCTGAGCTGGTTCAGCTTGATGGTGTTGCGGTTGCGGTTGCCGTTCCATACGGTCCAGTTGGCATTGATGCCGTAGCTGCCGTTGTAGTACACCTTGTCGATGCTCGACTGCACATAGCCGTTGGCCACAGTGCTCTGACCCGACGAGACGAACGGGCGGTACACCACATTCTGGTTGGTGCTGGCCGACAGCGAGGGGAGCAGGTCGGCGCGCGACTGCAACACGTCTTCCTCGGCCGAGAGGCGGGTGATACGGTTCTTTTTAAGCTGGATATTGTTCTGCAGGGCATAGTCTATACAGTCTTGCAGGGTCCATTCACGGCCCGCGGTCTGGGCGTGGGTGGTGAGGGGGGCTGCCAGAAGCAGCGTCAGTACCAATAAACAAAAATGTTTCATATGAATTTTGCTTGTAATCTGCGACAAAAATAGATATTTGGTCGATAAAATCAAAATATTATAGCTGTTTTTCCACCTATTAATGGAATATTATTTTGATTCTGTCGACCACCAAAATCGGTGTAAACATTATTTAACAAAAATGTTTACCGAGTGGGGTGGCCCGCTCTATGATATAGTCTTCAGCCCTATGACCGATGCGATGAGTGTGGTGAGGAAAAACAGGCGCCAGAAAGTGGCCGGCTCCTTCCAAGGCACTGCAAAGTTACGCTTTTTTTAGCAGTATATAAAAAGGTCTTCGTGACAATTCTGTGCACGAAGACCTTATTTTATATAGGTGTCACTTGATATCAGTGCCACTTCCGGGCGATGCCTGTTATTTCACCACTTGCTTGCGGCCGTTGATGATGTAGAGACCCTTGGGCAGCTTGTCGCCGCTCATGCGGCGGCCCTGCAGGTCGTAGACCACCTGTTCCGAATCCTCGGCGTTGATGCTGCGGATATCGTCGGTAGTGAAGTCGGCATAGCTCAGGGCGGCGGCGTTGGCCACCTCGCTGAGTGTAGCGTCGTTCTGGTCGTAGTCGTAAATCATAGCGATGACCTGCAGGTTGTCGAGCACATAGTCGGCGCGCAGGTCGAGCTGGCAGTCATAGCTGTAGTCGTTGCCGTTCCATTCCAGCACCTCGCCCCAGTCGCTGTTCACCTTGCGCACCACGTGCTGGTGAACGAAGTCGGGACCGGCACCGGCCTGGGCACGGTCGTTGATGTTGTTCTCCACCAGATACACGGTGATGCGGGCGGGATTCACGGTGATGTCTTCCTTGGCGCGGTTGCCGCTCACATTCACCTTCACCACGTTTGCCTCGCTGTCAATCTCGGCCTTGAGGGTCAGCGACACGAAGGCGGGCTTCGACAATCGGAGGTCGATGACCGACTCCAACTGTGACAGCGAGCTCGGGTTGAATACGGGAGTGGAGGCGCCGCTGGTGGTCCAGCGGTCGGTCATCAGTGCCGGGGCGTAGGTGGAGCCGCCGGCATTGAAGTACCATAGATACTTCGAGGCGCAGGGCACGGTGAGCCAGTCGGTGTAGTAGCCGGCATGGTGGCACAGTGCGGTGACACAGTTCTTGTACTTCTCCTTGTCGAGCAGCTCGTGGATATAGGCGGCCACACGCGGGCAATTGACGCACTCCTCGGTGGTGAACTCCTCAATGAGCACCATGCGCGAG
>CACYUZ010000103.1:0-9427 GCA_902777645.1 uncultured Prevotellaceae bacterium
TGTAGAGATAGAAGGAATTTTCAAAAGATAAATGTATGATAGCGAAAGCAAGGTCTATAGCTCATGGTTCTGCCATGACGAATTATGCCACCAAGCATAACCGCGCAGACATCGTACTGACACGCAACCTTGACGAGGGGCTTACTCCTCTCGCCATGTGGGGAGCGATGGAAACCATCCACCAGAAGTATGAACCGAAATTCAGGCGTAAGCCAATCGAAAAGCCGACCCTTCGACTGGAGGTTTCCCCATCCCTTGATGAGACAAAGGGATGGACACTCAATGACTGGTACGAGTATGTGCAGCGGTTCCTCGATGAGTTCAAGAAAGCTGCCCAAACCAAAGATGGTAAGAAGAAGGGAGCTGGCAAGTTCAATCTGGACAGAGCACAGATATTTGCCTGTCTTCACTTTGATGCGAAGTCCGGCATTCCTCACCTTCACATCCTCATCAACCGCATCGATCTTGACGGCAATCTGATGAATGACTCCTTCGTCGGAGAAAGTGCTGTCAAGGCTGCCCACGCCATCAACATTGAACGTGGATGGGAGTTGCCCGAGGATATTCACGAGGCTCACCTACAGGAGATAACGGATGCCTGTTACGACATACTCCGTGGAATGTCAAGATATGATTGGGACAGTTATAAGCACGGTCTTGAAAGTCGTGGCTACAAAGTGCATGAGCAACGTGACAAGCAGGGAGTTTTGCATGGGTACACCGTGCTTCGTGGCAACTCACGTTTCAAGTCCTCCAAGTTAGATAAAGGTCGCAACCTGACCGCATCAAAACTGGAAGCCACATGGAAGAAACTACACCCGGTTGCTCCAAGTGTTGTGAAACCCAGTCCTGCCGTGGGCACCTCCAGAGCTACAGATAGGAAGCCTCTCGCAGAACGATATACCGAACGTCAGAACGCTGCCCAGCCGAAGCCGGAAGCCCCATCTGTATTCAGAAAGATATTGTCTGTTGACGGAGAGAAATATTCCATCACGATGCCGTTGGAAGCATACAAGGCTATGGAGGATGCCATCGAAGTGCCTGATGAATCCGTGCCCTTCGAGAACGTCCTGAATGTGGCAATGCTGCTATTCCTGAACTATGTCGATGCTGCCACTTCTATTTCCGAGTCCTGTGGTGGCGGTGGAAGCACACCATCAAATTGGGGTAAGGACAAGGACGATGATGAACGTGAATGGGCACGTCGTTGCGCCCAACATGCCAACTGGCTATGTAAGCCGATGGCCAGGTCAGTAAGAAAAACCAGAGGACTTCACCATTAAAACAAACCATTATGAGTAATAAATATAGTAACCTTGTAGAAGAAATCAACAAGAAGGAAGAGATTGCCGAGCAGAAAGATAATCTGGCAGAGCAACTGGGGCAAGTCATAAAGAATGTGAGTGACGTAAAAGAAACTGTTGGCAAACTTGAAACCGCCATTGACGATTTGAAAAAGATAGTGGTAGCCCTTACTGCTGCAAGCAAGAGTACCGACAATGCCGTGGGTGCCATCACTCAGGCTATTATTGACAGCCGGAAAGTTGTCATCACGAATGAACTGGATGATAAGTCTGTCAAGCAATTGCAGGACAAATACTTTGAGTATTCCCAGCAAGAGGAAAAACTATACGAAACGCACCGCTATAAAATTGCTGAGATGCTTGAACGAAACAAGGACAGGTGTTATGAGATTATCAACAATGGTGATGGCGTGTATTTCGGAAGGAAGACATTCATAAGACTATATATTGTCTTCTGTACCTTCTTTGGCATTATACTCCTGGAGATAGTCTATGGATTGTTGAAGTTGTTTGGGTCGTAAAGGTGACATCGATAAGGTGTGTAAACCGGTGTATAGGAAATCGCAACCGTGTCTATTTATAAATCAAAAAAGCTAAGAGTGGACGTACCACTCTTAGCTCCTTTTATAAGGCTCGCTTTAAAGCAAATGCTACTTCACCATAATCTTCTTGCCGTTTCTGATGTAGATGCCATGCTTGGCATTGCTGCTGACACGGTGACCGGTGAGGTCGTAGGTTGGCTGATTGCCGACTATTGCTCGTGGGTCATTGCTAATCTCTTTGACTCCGCTCACATCTTTCAGTTCGGCGTATAGTGTGCTGTCGGTCGTAACCTTTGTGATGACTTCACCATCGGGGGCTGTGCGCCAGGTCAGCTCCCAGTTGCCGGTGGCATCGTGAGTCGGCAAGGTGCCATTGGTGTAGAGCGAGTCGGCCTGGGCTGTGCTGTTGGTGGTGTAGATGACCTTGAAGACCTTCATGCCGTCGATGACAGGTATGGTGTCGGCAACGGCTGCATCAGGTTCGGTGCCGAGGTTTTGGCCGAAGGCTTCGCCCAGCAGCCATGCCACCTCGCCGCTGCGCAGTTGCTCTTCTGTGACGAGCGTCTGACCTCCAGTGATGGCATATTCGTGGGTGCCGTAGTTGTCGCTGACGTTATCCTTGCTACCGTTTCCTCCCACGCAGGCACCATGTGCAGAGTTGGCCACTACTTCGCCAATGCCGAGGCAATGATACACATGCGAGGTGATGAAGTTGCTGCCCACTACGCCACCAGCCAACGAGGGTGCGGTAATAGTGGTAAGATTGATGCAGTTGCTGGTGGTGGCCGACCATGCGTTGTGATGGCTCACCACACCACCTGCCACGCCGTAGGTGGCGATTACCTTGACATGGTTCACACAGCGGTCAGTAGTGCTCTCCTCATCCTGCAGGCCCACGATGCCGGCCACATACTGACGGCCTCGCACAGTACCCTCAACCGTGAGTCGGCTGATGGTGCTGTTGGCAATGTAGCTGAACAGTGCCTGATAGTTGGCATCGCCATTGTCGATGTGGAGCCCACTGATAGTGTGACCCTGACCATCGAAACTGCCACTGTAGGCTTCTTTGAATTTCTGTCCGCCAATGGGCGTCCATTCGTAGTCGCCAAGGTCGATGTCGGCAGTAAGCACCGCACTTGAGCCGTACTGCTTTTCCTCGTTCACATGCTTTTGCAGCCATGCCAGTTCTGCGGCAGTAGCTATCTTATACACACCCGCGGCATCGACCCCAGGTTCGGTGACGGTCTGTCCGTCCCATGTGTTGGGATTTTCGGCTTTCACCATATCTACTGCCACGGTCTGCTCGCCCTCTGCATCATCTGCGATGGTGAACTGCGAGCGGAAGCAGCGATAGCCAGCCTTGCCGACAGTAATGGTGTAGGTGCCGTAGGTGGCTGTGTAGGTGCCATCGCCATTGTCTGTGACAGCAGGACTGATGCTGACAGAGGCTCCCTCTACATTAACTATGGGCCGCACGATGAAATATTTTACCGGCGACAGTTGCAGCCTAACGTCAGGTATGGCACCGAAGTAGGTCTTGTGGGCCACTGCGGTAAAGTTGGCTGATCGTCCGCCTGTGCGGGTTGTGTTGCGATGGTTGCCTATAGGGTCGCCGTAGCCGTTCACCTGGATGACACCTTCGCCCATCACCAGTTCTGGTTGCGACTCTACGTCATAGTCGACGGGGATGTCAATGGTGACGGCCTGTGCCGACGCTGCCGATCCGAATGTGTACTGGTTAGGACTGAGTATGAGCGACGTGCCGTTGGGCGTGCCGTTATAGGTGACATAGGCCGACATGTTGTAGATGCCTGCAAGTTTGTTGGCCGGATGGCGCAGTCCACTGTATTGTACCTTCACCTTGTCGCCAGGCTGGAAGATCTGACTGCCGGGTCGTGAGGCGTTCACTATCTCGCGATGGCACTTTTTAGCCGTGAGCACCTGATAGACGCTTTGGCCAGCGGCATCGCTCAGACGCACGATGGTGCGTCCCTCCTTTAATAATAGGGTGTAAGAGCCGTCTTCGTTTTTTGTTACGCCGTCTGTGCTGAAGCCCACGTAGGTAGCCATGTGTTCACCGATGACAGGACGGGCCATCTCCACCTTGGCTACGCCTTGTGGAGTGAAGGTATAGCGATAGCCCTCTTCTGTGTCGAGGTAGTAAAATACGTCATGTTCTGCATCGACATACTTACCGGAAAGTTTCTTCAGACCGTCGTTATAAGTCTCATTGATGGTCATGTTCGGGTCAATACCTGACGCGCTGCTGCCACCTACGGTAACCACGAAGGCTGCCGTATTCTCCGGCCAGATGGCTCCCCAGTATTCGCCACCCATGTAGGTTTTCTTCTCAGGACTTTCGCGCTCATAGTAATTCAGTCCGATGGCATCGTAAGTGACAAGCACGATGGCCGTGCCCTGTCCTATGGCACGCAGAGTCACCCAAGGGTCGGCGGCAACATTGTCGCTGGCATCTATGGCCACCACGCCGTCGAGGGGCTGACCATCCAGTCCGATGATGGTGTAGTGGAAGTCGGGCTCCATGAAGTAGTTGTTGGTCTGTGTGTCGGTGAGCTGCCAGGAGCGCAGCGCACGCAGCTCGCGGCTCTCCCCAGCTTGCATGGTCAGGTGGCCGCGCTCATTGATGTTCAAGAGAATGTCGCCTGTCTCGTAGCCGCCGTTCCATTTCACATCGTGCTTGATGGTCTGCGCTCCGAAGGCGTCATAATCACTATCAGTGAATGTGAGCTGCGGCATCTTATCTTCTTCCATATACATGGTGAAGTAGCCAGCCTGTGTCAGCCCACCCTCGCGCCATGTGCGGTAGTTATACACCTGACGATCGGTCAAGTGGTAGGTCACGCGTTTCTGGGTTCCTTCAACCTCCGTATTTACAGGCTCAACAGGTATATAAGGAATGTAGTGCGCTGTCTTCATACCGACGAACAGCTCCGCGTCGGCAGGCAGCGTAATGGTATAGTCCATTCCCCTGCGTATCTGCCCTGCCACATTGATGTTGCCTGTTAGCGTGCCTTGCAGGTAGAGTGGCATGTAACCCTCAGCTTGGTGCTCCTCCGAGGGAGTAAAAGTGGCATAATAGCTGTTGCCATTGAAGGCCAGGAAAGTGGAGCGCCCCTCTGTTGTGCTTTTCCCTAGCGTCTGCACTACCGGTGTGCCTTCGCGGCTCACAACGTCAACACTCAATGTATAGTCTTCGTCTACCTTCCAGCCGTTGTACAGATAGGCGGTGCAGGTGACGACGGTAAACTCCTGTTCACTGCCATCCTCGCTGACCGTCAGCTCTATGATGCCGCTGACGGTCGCGCCGTCGGTGGCCAGTGCGGTGAGTACATAGGTGGCGGCAGGGACTTCAAAGGTATAGGTCATGCCATTTTTCTCGCCCACTTCGATGCTCTCGCCCGTGGCTTTGTTGGCAAGGGTCATCGTTCATATTTTGTAATTATCTGAAAGTCCGTGCTATGGCATTCCATAGCACGGACTGAAATCAATTTGGAATATTATTTTACGAGAATTTTCTTGCCGTTTTTAACATAGATTCCACTCTTGTTAGGTTGGCTTACGCGGACACCTTGAAGGCTATAGCATTCTGCGGACTTGATTGTTGCTATCGTATCTTCAATGCTGGTGGGCGTTTCATCTATAACATAATCAATGTCAAAATATACAATGTCTGTCTGTTCAGCAACGCCATATGACTTGATGTATAGATTGTCGGTACAATATGGTTGTGTTTCCATATTCATCTCCATTTCTTCTTCTTCATCAAATTCACTCTTGTAATAGCCTTCTTCATCTACTGCAATGCCACAGAAGTTAAGTGATGCAAACATGTTGTCACCTATATAAGCCTCGTTTTTTGACTGTCCAATGATTCCATCAGTCATTCCATAAACTGAAATTCCTGTAATCTTGGCATTTGACGGCATTCCTTTTATTGTGCAGCACAGTTCCTCTCCATCACTTAATGACAAAGGAGCATTTGAATTTGGAGCATCTACTAGCAATGTCACACCTTCCGGAATGTCTCCTGATAACTGATTGGAAGGCAAACTTGTGATTCTCATTGTTTTCACTTCTCCAGCTTCTGCCCTTTTTGCAGGCATTTTACGGCTTTCTACTGTTGCAAATCTTACAGCCACATCGTCATATGCAAAATATGCTGGCTGTGACATCCCATAACCGTTATCACAGTTGCTCTCTATATTAAACTCCACTTTGTAAACATTGCCAAGTGTTGCAAGACTCCACTTCTTCCATGAGCTTATATATGAAGTTCCATATGCAAGATTTTTTGTCGTGCTTCCTACTACATTTCCACTGACATCATAACCTGTGGCTTTTACGCGAACATATTCATTAGCTGCCAAATTGCCAGTAAGGTCATTTCCGTTGACGACACAGTTTGCAAAATATGTTGTATTGTTGATATACATGTGGTCAATCGTACGCTCTACCCCATCATAGAAGTAGATACAAGGTAAATTACTGGTCGAATAGCCAGAATCGTCAGAATATCCGAAGTGGACGCAGAAATTATCAGAACCATTGTGTCCTTGGCCACCCTGTCCGTTTGAATTGATGCTGTCTGGAACATAGACCGAAAGTTGATGCAAATAGTCTCCATCATTCAAAATACCGTTCCAGTAGTTGGAAATGGCATGTCCACCACCCCAGTACATCGTCACTCCATAATTCTCAGGCAGTTCATGGTAGAGATAGGTGTTTCCCTGATCATACCATTTGTAGTTAGTGCTGGTATACACCTGTGTGGTGTCACCGTGATTGGCTCCGTAGAGCAGTGTACCGCCATACTGTGGGCTGTCGATAAGTGATGACCAGTTGTAGTAGCCCAAGTAGTTGGCTTGGGTTCCTGCATAGTCTTCATCCTCGAAGGTGAGAGTGCGGAGTGTGTACTGCGCTGAAGCAGACATCATACACACGAGGCCAAAGGCCATAAGAAGTAATTGTTTCTTCATTGTTTGAAATTTTAAGTTGTTAATACTATTAATGTTGATTCCAACATTTCATTTTTCAAAGATCTTTTTTCCGTCCGTCACGTATATGTGTCCTTTTTGCATCACTTCTGTGGGTCGGCCTTGTAGGTCGTAAGTCTTGTGGCGTGAACGCAAATGGATTATTATCTCTTCTATCCCACTGAACTGCTGCCCGTCGGGCGGCAGGGCGAGCATGTGGCCGGGGTTGATATACACCTTATGCTTGCCTTGCAGCACTCCCTCGGCGTTCCACTGATAGAGCTGCCCGGCGGCGGCGAAAGAGCCGGCGTCGGTGGCATAGAGATAGCCGGTGTATGGATTCTGATAGACGGCGTAGGGCTGCGACATCTGCTTCAGGTCGCTGGCCAGCGTGCCGATGGCGATGGGGTCGATGCCTGTACCGCCCATGGTGCGCATCACCTCCACGGGGTCGATGATGTTGTAGTCGAAGTGGTACTCGCTGGTGTAATATGAGAATCGCGAACCGATGGCGAGGAAACGTCCGTCGAGCAGTGGGCTGTTGTAGGTGGCGGCACATTCAAGGCGGGCGTAACAGGAACCCACCCCCGCCCCCTCCCCAAGGGAGGGGAGGCTGAGTGCTTTCTCACAGTCGAAGACGAGGCAGCAGGCCTCGGTGTCGTAGTAGTCGCCGGGCGAGTTGATGAGTAGATACTGTCCGCTCTGCGACATTTTTCCGTAGAGGTTGATGACGCCTGTGTCAATGGTCTTCACCACCTGCATAGTTTCGGCATTGAGGATGCTCACGGTGGTCTCGTAAGCATGATCTTCCTCGAAGGCATAGCCACCCGTGTTAGCTACGAAGAGATGTCCTTTGTAGAGAGCGATGCCTTCGGGTTCGTAGCCCACCTCGGTGGCAGCCACCACCTTGTAGCCCTGGCGGGTGTCGATCTTGGCCACGTAGCCCTTCGTGAAGTGTTTCATGCCGCTGACGGTGCCGCACTCATGGCCGTAGCTGCTGACATAGACATAGCGCCCGTCTGAAGCGAGCTTACGGTTGTTGGGCACATCTTCGGTGGCGGCGACGGCCTTACCCTCGGTAGTGATGAACTGCACGATGTTCGACCAGTTGATGGCGATGGCTATCAGATTGTCGTTGATCTGGATGATGTCGTTTGGCGTGTCGCCCAGCTTATAGCCATTCTTGTCGCGAAACCACTGGTTGGAAACCACGCGGCCATCCTCGAAGTAGGTCATGCGGCCATTGTCGGCCTGCCAGTTGCCCTCGTTGAGCAGGATGATGCGCTCCTGCGCACTCATGCTGCCTGTCAGCAAGCACATGAGAAGTGTAAACAGTATCTTCATATTCCGAATGTCAATGTCAATTTATAGTTGCGCCCCGGCATCGGGTAGCGGGGTATATGTTCATATTGCTCGTCGAGCAGGTCGCACACTTCAAGGCATGCGCCCACGGCAGTCTTACCTATGTGGTGGGTGTACGTCAGCTTCATGTCTATATTATTATATGGTGTGAGCACATCTTCCGTGTCGGCATAGCTCCACATACGTTCGCCCACATGCATATAGCTGGTGGTGAATTGCAGGGTGCGCCAACCGACGATGCCCGTCAGCGTGTAGCTGAGTGTGGGTGAATAGCAGATAGGCTTGTTGTAGGTGTCTTCATCGGTGGGGTCGGTACGGTTCAGGTCGCGCTGCCACGTCAGCGAGCTTATCAGCGACAGCTGCCAGTCCTTCTGGCTATAGTGACCCTTGGCCGTGGCATTCAGACCGCGACAAAAGGTATAGCCGTAGTTCATCATCGACCATGTATAGGTGCCCTTCAGGGGCAGACAGACGATGCGGTTCTCAATCTTGTTGATATAGGCATCGGCCTGCACTGATGCGTTCCAGTGCCGGTCGTTGTAGTGGTATTCGGCACCCACGTTCCATTGCTTAGTATACTCCGGCTTCAGGTTGCGGTTGCCCACCTGCGTATAGTAGAGGTCGTTGAGCGTGGGGGCACGGAAAATCTTCTTCCACCAGGCTCTCACGGTCAGTCCCTTTACGGTGTAGGAGGCAGATACCGACGGTGTCCAGCGGTCGAGGGGATCAGCAGCACCCACATGTGCAAACGTAAAGTCGTGATAGTGCTGATGCAGCATAGAAAAGGCGCCTTGCAATCCTTTCCAGTTAGCCTGAGCCGCCACGACCTGCTTCTGGTCGAGGCGGTGCACGGTGTCGAACTTCTTCAGGTCGCAGGCCAGTTTGCTGTAGCGCACATCGTAGCTGGTGCTGAGCGTGAGCCACTGCCACGGCTGGTAGGCATAACAGAGTGCTCCGTAGCCGTCCTCCTGGCGGTAGTGATTGTCCACACGCGCGGTGTTCTGGTTCTCAGGATAGTCGGTGCAGTAGCGCAGATATTCGTTGGTGTATTTCGCATTGGCCTTCACGCTGTGCTTGTCGAGGAAGGTGTGTTGGTAGCTGGCCTGCACGAAGAAGTCGCGGTCCCACTCTCGTCCCACATTGACATATTTGTCGCTCAGGCGTCGCACGATGCCACCCGGACAGCCACGCTCGCTATCATAATAATAGATATGTGAAGAGAAAC
>CACYUZ010000104.1:0-5083 GCA_902777645.1 uncultured Prevotellaceae bacterium
TCAATTAATGTCTCATCTTTCCATTTTTTCTTCCTGTTCTTTTGCTTATTCATAATTATTATATACCTTTGCAATAATATATGTTAATCATCCATAAAAGAATAGACCCACAGAAATGTGGGGCACACACAGTATGAAGAAATATATTTCGTTATTTGCCTTTTTGCTGACGCTAATGGCTTGTACCACCGAGGAGTATAAGGAGGCCGTGGATTATAAGCTTCCGAGCATCACCCTGGATTCGTGTGTAGCCGCCTCTGACAATTCGTTCACGGCTTATATGACTGTGGACAAGGGTGAGCAGTTCTTCAAGCATAGCTTGCAGTTACTGGTTTATGACGCAAAAGATGTGGACAATGCCCTTTCCACCGTCAACGTGGAACTTGGAGAAGACCGTCTGCAAGAAGTTCAGAAGACATTCACCGTGCCAGCCGTGGACGGCCAATACATAGTAAGCGCCGTGCTGAAGACCGAGAAGAACTCATTCAAGTCAGCGTCGCTCTTTGTCAGTCTGGCCAAAATGACGGCCGAAAGCTATCTCCTCGTCTGGGGACAGCCACGCTATCAGGAGGAGGTGCACTATGAGGGTATGGCATATCCCTATAAATATGCTACTGACGACATTGCACTGCACTTCTCGTCGGAAAGGCGTTTCAGTATTCTTGTGAAGGCAGCCATGAAAGGCAAGCCCGTTGAGGTCAGGGTGGGCGACCATATCTATCCTGTAGTATGGGGCAGCTTGCTCCAACAAGACGAAGATGACACCACGATGGAGGTGACGATGACAGACATTGAGCCAGGCATTTACGATGTCGCCCTGCACTGGCCGGAAGCAGAAATCCCCCTACCGAAGAAAATAAGAATCCTGCCCTTGAAAGCGGAAGAGGAGGAGACGGTTCCATTCAGCCAGTTCCAGGATCAGCCATACGATGCCAGAGCGTCGTTCAGGATAGGCGATGAAATGTACTATTTCACCAGCATGGAACATAGAACACTTGTGTCTTGCGACCTCAACACGAAGGCATGGACCAGGCACAAGGATGTGGACTATGACATCTCGGAAATGGTAGCTATAGGTTCCAAGGCGTATGGCATCACTGATATATATAAGGAGTATGGTGCCAGCAGCGAATCGGTGCAGAACAAGCTGTATGAGTATAATCCCCAGACCGACAGCTGGAAGGATCTGGGCAACCTGCCTGTGACGGGTGAGATTCATGACATGAAGATGTTCGCTGCCGGTGGCAATGTATATCTCTGTGGCGGACAGTTCCCGGATGATGGCCACAACACCTATTATATATATACACAATGTATGGAGACGTGGAAGTATGACCTGTCCAATGGCCAATGGACAAGGGTTGCCGACAGACCCACCAGGGAGGACGTGATGCAGACGGGCAATGGCGAGACCAATGGCTATGTGATGACACCCCACGGATTCCTGTGGGTGTATGATTCAAGCAAGGATGAGTGGGAAAAGGTGTCGCAACTGACGTCGGTATATCTCTCTAACAACTGGGGGCAATGTCTCCTTGAGCACGACGGCAAGCTCATCTATGCCGGCCGTCCCGGAAGTGCCACCAACATCGACAGCGGAAACCCTTGCATCTACAGCTATGACTTCAAGACCAGGCAATGGGAGCTGTTGGGCCTTTACGACGTCAGGGTATTAGACTCTGCCATCCTGACCGCCACATTCCATAACGGCAAACTCATACTGGGCCCCATGTTGAAATACATGGACTATCCCGGCGCCACGTGTATGCACTTCATTAACTTCGACTTCAAATGAAAACAAGACCTGTCATAACATCAATCCTGTTTGTTGCCGCAGCATTGGTGACTGCCGGATGCAGTAAAGATACCATCTGGGAAGAGGTTGCCTACGGTCAGGAAGAACCCTCGTACAGTTACGGCGAGCTTCCCGCCATGGTGCAGCCTCATACCGACCGTGTCGATATTACGCTCTACAAAGACCTGACACATTATATATACCTCGACGGCGTGCTCGTCAAGACACTTGCCAAGGAAAAGAAGATGACGCTGCGCGCCCTGACGCCCGACACGGAGTATCATCTGTCGATCATCGCCTTCGACGGCGTAAACGTTCTCAAGAAAGACACGACATTCACCACGCCCAAGTCGTATGCAACCCTGATAGGCTGGCGCGAGATGGATCTCTATGGGAACAATGAGGAGGAAATCGGCTATATCCGCCAACTTCCAGGAGGCGACTTCCTCGACTTCACCCACAGATACTACTATTCCGACGAAGACTACCGCCTGCGCCGTACCGATGCCGACGGCCGGGTGAAGTGGAGAAGCAACATAGCGGCTACCGAAGCATCCGTCTCCGAGGAAGGCAACGTAGCAGTATGGTCACAAACGGCATATAAAGTAAATCCCGAGACAGGCGTCGTAATCTACCAGTACACTCCAAAACTGAAGGAAGGCTTCATCACTGCGGCTTATGCATGCAAGGACGGCGGCATGGCCATTGTGGGCAGAGGCGAGACTCCAGGCACTTACTACTTCGCACGCTTAGATGCCGACGGCCGGCTGATTCACGAGGAGAGTTCCGATTTAGCGGACCGACTTGATATCGTTCACGAGACGGCTGACGGCCAAGTGGTGGCACTGGGCAGGAAAGGCGGCGATACGCTGGTGGCCGTCACTTTCGATGCTTCGGGTAAAGTGGTCGGCACGTCGTCAGACCATTCAGAAGACAGGGGTTTTGACCTCGACTTAGACTTCATTCAGTCTGTCAGAGACAATCAGGGCAACACTTACTTCCTGGGCCATTATGAGATGTATGCCGGCGCATATTATCCATGCTCGATGATTGTCAAGGTGGATGCACAGGGACAAATAGAATGGATGCACACGATGCACGACAAGAATACAGAATACCATCCCACCCATTTCCATCTCATTGACAACGACAAGCTGTGCGTGCTCTATACCGGCAACACAGGCTCGCGAAACAGCAAAACCCATGTGGCATTGATGACCACCGGCAACGAGTGGCTGCAGGACGTGACATTCAACGATGACTACGCTGCTCTCTATGCATGGCCGGTAAACGATGCGTTCACCCAATTCATCTTCTTCGACCACTATGGCAGGATACTCTACATCGATACCGAAGGGGAATAATCTACATTGACAACCCTTTAATCCCACTTTTGCCGTATTTTGAGACTGCAAGAATCTGGCGCTTCTGTTTTTCTATCCAATCGTCTTTTGGGAAGGCATACGAAACATGGGAAGACCGATTTGTCGGTCTTCCCATCCGTGCCGTTTGTCCGTAATGGTTACGAGGGGTGGCTATAGGCCCTATTTCTTGCTCCTGTAGAATTTCTCGAGCGTGCGGTAGGCCTTCTCCCTTTCGGGCGAGGCTACTTCCTTCGATTCTACGTCAATCTTCATCACCGGAGCGGCATCGAGGTTGTCCTTCGTAATGGCCGTCCACTGAGGCAGGCCCTCGCCATTAGGATTGCCCGTCTTGCAGAAGTTGGCGTAGTAGCTGAGGAAGAGCTTCGAGATGGCGTAGTCCTCTTCCTGCCAGTCGTAATACTCGTTGGTGTCGAGGGTTCCCATGGCGTACTCGATATCCGCAGAATGCACGGCGCCGGGGGCTATCGAGGGCTGCTGGGCCTTCTTCTCCTCTTCCGTCTTTTCGCGCACGCCGCCAGCCAGGGCGCCCGTCTTGTCGCCCATCTTCGCCGACACCTGCGGACGCGGGTGCATATAGTGGTAGCGATAGACGGGGAGGCCCGTCTTGGCGTGATAGTCGCAAGCCTTCCAAGTGGGGAAGCCCGTGAAGAGGTCGGAGACGAGGTCGAAGCCCTTCTGGCTCATCACGTCCTCGTCGGCTGTGATGCCGTACGCCTCAAATATTTCGTCGGTCATATCGCCAAACTGCGCCTTCATGGCGTTCTTGTAGTTCTTCAGGGTGGGAGCCTGACCCTGCAGCGCCTGCATGGGATGCGCTTCGAGCGAGTTCCAGCCCGCAAGCATCGGCACCTGCGCCTGCTCGCCCCGCTCAAACACATCGTCGGCACTCTCGGTCATGAAATAGCCGTCGAGCACCACGTTCGACATGCCCCTGGGAGGGAGTATCTTCTGCAGCGAGTCGGCGTCGATAGCTATCGCGTCAGCCAGACTGGCGATGCCAGCCCGCTTCAGCAGTTCGGCCCCGGCAGCATCGGCATCGGCCTGCGAAGCGGGCAGATAGGGCAGAACCTCGGCACCCGACGAGAGCATGGCCCCGGCAATGAGGTTTTTCGAGAGGGGCGAGCACATCAGGAGCGACACCGAGAAAGAGCCTGCCGACTCGCCCACGATGGTGATGCGGTCAGGGTCGCCACCAAAGTCGGCAATATTCTCCTTCACCCACTTGATGGCAGCCACCTGGTCGAGGAAGCCGTAGTTGCCGCTGCCCTTATAGTCGGAAGCCGCCGTGAGGTCGGGATGTGCAAAGAAGCCGAACACGCCCTCACGATAGTTGGACGTCACACCGACGACGCCCTCCTTGGCGATGGACGAGCCGTCGTAGCGGGGCTCGCTGCCCGAACCGGCCATCAGTCCGCCGCCATTGAAATAAATCAGCACGGGCAGGGCATCGGCCGTTGTCTTGGCCGTTGTCCAGATGTTCAGATAGAGGCAGTCCTCGCTTCGGCCAGTCCCACGGAACGCCATGTCGCCGAAGATGTTGGGCTGCATAGGGTCGTCGCCAAACTGCTTGGCTTCGCGCACGCCCTCCCAGGGCTGAACGGGCTGTGGCGCCTTCCAGCGCAGCTCGCCCACGGGAGCCTGGGCGAAGGGAACGCCAAGGAACTTCTTCACGCCGCCTAGTTCGAAACCTTCCAGAACGCCATACTGGGTTTTCACCTGAAGGCCGACTTCCGTCGCCTTCTTCTGCTGGGTGCAGCTGCATAAAACTGCAAGACAAGCGATGGCCATCATCGCAAGCACAGGGTTTTTAGTCATAATAATGTTTGTTTATGGGTTGATTCGGCAAAATTACAAAAAAAATCGGAAACGCGCAAGATTAAGTAAAGATAAAATACAATGCAAG
>CACYUZ010000105.1:0-4872 GCA_902777645.1 uncultured Prevotellaceae bacterium
AAGGCGACTCCTATAATTTCAGCGCGCAGCGCGATTAATTTTGAATTTAATTTTTGAACTTTTTCGTTAAGCCAAATGAGCAATGTCAAGCTTGCTTGAGCATTGCCATGGCGAGAAAAAGTAGAATGAAATTCAATTATTTCCACGCGAATCGTGCCGAAGAATTAGTGCGCCGACCGGCGCACGCCCCAGATTTCAGCGCGCAGCGCAAAGATTTTGTTTAGATTTTGAAAGATTTAGATAAGATAGGCTGCACCTCAGCAATTCAAGCAAGCTTGATTGCCTTCGGTTGGCACTATCTTTCTCGCTCGCAGAGCGACCCCCAAAAAAGAGTGCGCCACCCGGCGCACCCAATAAGTCTTTTGATTGATTTCTTGCTCAAGAGCGACTCCCCAAGAACAAGCCCTTAAAAACCGAACCAGCGCTTTTTCTTTTTCACCGGTTCCTGAGCCTGCTTCTGTGCCTCGCGCTTCGCCTCACGTATAAGTGTATAATAAGAGATGTTCTCGTGTATCATACGGTATACCGTCTCCCAGTCGAAGCGGCCGCCTATATTGCAGTCGTCGATATAGATGTCGGCGTCTATCTTGCGGGTGTTGTGACTGTGCTCGTTGGTGTCGGCACGCAGTGTCTCGTTGATGGCGCTGAACTCCACGCCACGTGCGCGACACCATTCCACCGCCTCGTCCAGCAGCGGACCCTCCCGAACGGTCCACATCACCAGTTTGTGACCGTCTTCCATCAGTTTTCGGAGCGTCTCTGTGGCATGAGGTATCTCCTCGCCAATTTCCGGGTATTTGTGCTCCACAACCGTCCCGTCAAAGTCAACTGAAATTACCATTTTCCTATTTTTTATTTTCAGGGGACAAAGTTACGAAAAGTCGAGTGGAAAAAGAAAATAATTCATTCTTTTCTTTTTTTATTCTTTGTATATTCTTATCTTTGTTCATCCTAAAATAATGTATAAACTGTTGTAATATAACTTCCCATGAAAAAACTTTTTACATCTTCCTTGCTATGCCTGATTGCAGCGCTCTTCCTGCCTTCTATGGCAGAAGCCCAGCAACGCAAAGTGGCCAGGACAACACTTTACGGCACGGTAATCAGTTCCGACCTCTGGGAGGAAGGGGGTGAGTATGGAGTCTATGCCATACCAGTACAGAAAAACACATCTCTCTCTAAAGTGTATGGCGACTCTCTGTTTCATACCGATGGGACTGCCGTCTATCTCAATGGCCGTTACTACATCATGAAAGTGAATGAGAAAGAAAACGAACTGGGGATAAAATCGGTTACCTACTATGTGTATGATGTGGAAACGTGGGAACAAACCGATGAAATAGAATTGTCGGCCGACTGGTATGCCATTGATATGAGCGTTGATCCGACCACCAACACCGTCTACGGACTGTGTGACGGCGGAATTGAACTGAGAAAATTCGATTTCGAGAACCAAAAGAGCTCTATGGTAGGTTATCTCTCAAAAGCTTTTGTCGCCATCGCCATTGATGCCAACGGTATTATATATGGCATCTCAACAAAGGGAATCCTATTTCGAATCAACTCCGATGACGCATCGATCACTGAAGTAGGCCCCACCGGACTGACGCCCAAACGCACCATACAGAGCGCCACTTACGATTGGACAACATGCAAACTTTACTGGGCCGCTACTACCGTTGCCGGAGAGAGGGGACTCTATGAGGTGGACATGTCGTCGGGCCAGGCCTCGCTTGTGTCGCGTTTCAGCGGAAACGAGGAGATTGTGGGGCTTTACAGCCTTTCGTCCGTATCACCGTGGGAGGGACCGGATGTGCCCACACCGCCGCAGGATGTCGCACTATCTTATGCCGACGGTGTCATGCAGCTGTCTTGGACAGCTCCTGCTGCCGGACTCCATAATGGAGAATTGGATCCCGATGCGCTTACTTACACGGTGACACGCTATCCCGACAATGTGGTCGTGGCGGAACATCTCGCCACAACGTATTTCTCCGAGGCATATTCCTCAGAGTCGCTCAAAGCGGTCTATTATACGGTGGAGGCTAATAATGGAAAACTTACGAGCGAGGCGACCCGTAGCAACCATATAGTGGTGGGCGAAGCTGTCGACTTGCCTTACCGGCCGGATATGACCGATGAGGCTGCCAACAGTCTTTTCACTTTCATCGACGTGGATATGGACGGCTCTACATGGACCTTCAACACGCTGTTTGGCAAGGCTTGGCTTTACGGGGCTTCCTCAAGGTCTACCAGCGATTTCCTCGTCACACCACCTATGAGATGGGATGTCGACCATGTATACCGGTTCTCGTTCAAGACTTCCTGTGATTGGGCGTTTTACTCTCCTTACAACGTGGTGGCTTATGCCGGGCTTGGCAATAGCCAGGAGGACATGAACCTGAAACTGCTCAACCGCCAGTACATCTGTGACAATGGTGAACATGTCTTTGAACAGACGTTCCGTGTGGAGGAAAACGGGGCTTATCATATCGGGTTCGGTGTCTATGGTTATGGCATTGAGGATATTGGGCTCTATGATATCTGTGTGGAAGAGGGACAGCTGCTCACAGCCCCTGATTCTGTGACAAACCTCCGCACCATAGTAGGATTGGATGCCGTGGTGAACATTGAGTTCAATGCCCCCGCCACCGCTATCAACGGGGCACCTCTCTCTTCACTCAGCCATGTGCTGGTGTATCGAGATGGGGAACTTATAGCTACGCTTCAGGCACAACCGGGACAGCATCTCTCTGTCACCGACGAGCAGGCCACCAGGAAAAAGTACCACACGTATCGTGTGGTGGCGGTCAGTGAGGTAGGCGAAGGAATGCCCGTTGTCACCACCATCTTGGTGGGACCGGATGCTCCTACAGGACCACTCCATGTGTCGCTGACCCAAACCGACGGCAAGGCGGTGCTCACCTGGCAGGCGCCTGTCGTCGGACAAAACGGTGGCTTCATCGAGCCGGACTCGCTGAAATACACGGTCGTTAGAATCTTTAACTATGGTGTGGTGGCGAGGAACATTACTGATACGCATTATGAGGAGCAGATTGACTATATCAATCCGCAGCAACAACTTTACTACAGAGTGTCGGCTGCGAACAATTTGGGATACAGCAATGGGGTTTCCTCCAACACTATTGTGGCGGGCATTCCCTACACACTGCCTTTCTACGAGGGATTCGAAAATGGGCAGCATACTCAATTCTGGATGACGGAGAACTACAGCTATAATAAGTATATTGCCACCTGGATAGGAACTGGATACACCGGTTGGCAGGATGCCGATGGCAACAATGGCTTCGTCGCATTCGGAACTGGTGGCGGAAGCCAAGGGGCGGGAAGCCGCTTCATCTCAGGGCTGATTAGTTTGAAGGGGGCCGACAACCCCGTGCTGGAATATGCTTACTGCCATCGTTCTGAGGGGCAGGGCGAGCTCCATCCGCTGAAGGTTTCTGTCATAAAAAATGGGGTCGACACAATCCTTGTCAAGGAGCATGAGCCTATCTCCTTCGATGAAGCCAATACCAGCAATCTTTTTTCCCACGAAAGGGTGTCACTGACCGACTTCATGGATGCTGACTATATCCAGCTGATGTTCGACGCGGTGATGGATGAGACCACTTACACGTATCTTGATGCTGTGCAGGTGCGCAACTATACCGACTACGACCTCGCTGTGACCGTCTCGGCACCGGAGTCTGTCGCTGCAGGCGAGAATATCTCGGTGACGATGACCGTGAAAAACGTGGGCGCCAAACTGTCTTCCGGTGCCATGGCTTATCTGAAAGATGTACAGTCTGGCGACATCCGCGTCATCGGCGTGCAGGATGTGCCCGACTTGATGCCCGACTCGGTTGCCACACTGACTTTCGAGTGGCCTGTCAATACGCTCTACGACGCATTCCATCTCTTTGGAGATGTGTATTATAACGATTATAATCTGGTGAAAATCAGTCAGTCTCCGCAGGTCGACGTGACCGTAGACCTTCCTGTTTTCCCGACACCCACCGATTTCGCGGCCGAAATGAACAACGACGAGTCGGCGTTGCTATCCTGGCAGGCTCCCGCCTATGAGGATTTTGTCCTGCCTTTCACCGAGGATGTGGAGTCGTACGAGGCCTTCAATGTAGACGCTGACTTGGGCGAATGGACAGTCGTTGATGCCGATGGCCTGCCCACGCATGATGATATCTATGCCGAGGACGTTCTGGTGGAGTATGAGGGAATGGGACAGCCGTCTTCCTGGCTCGTGTTCAATCCCATCGACCGCAACTATCCCACAGTAGCATGGTGGGGCGGCGACAACGGATGGAACCCGGTGTCGGGCAAACAGTTCTTCGCATCGGTCTCTGTCAAGGATGGAACCTCCGACGACTGGCTCATCTCGCCTGAACTGTCCGGCGAGGCGCAGACCATCTCTTTTTTCGTACATGGCTACACGACGGAACATTTCGAGGTGCTTTACTCCACTTCCGGACGCAATACTGAGGATTTCACGCTGTTGGCCAGTGAGACGGCTCCCTTTGTCTGGACACAGCGCTCCTATGACTTGCCTGAGGGTGCCCGATATTTTGCCATTCGCAATGTGAGCGATGTCAACAGCTACTGCCTCTTTGTCGACGACATCCACTTCAGTCCGGCTTCGGGCCGCGGCGTGCTGCAGATGGCCGAGAACGGCTACAATCTCTACCGCAACGGTGAACTGCTGACCACCCTGCCGGCTTCTGCCACCTCGTATGTGGACCATCCGGTGCGAAATGAAAACCTGCATGTGGTGTACCATGTCACGGCGCTCTACAATCTGGGCGAGTCGGCTGCCGATGACGCTGAGGTGTTCTTCACCGAGGGCATCAAGGATGCCAC
>CACYUZ010000106.1:0-4549 GCA_902777645.1 uncultured Prevotellaceae bacterium
ATGTCCTGGTGCCGGGTGGGGTCGAAGGCGACGCCATGGTCCTTGACGGTCAGCGTGAGCTGTCCGCCCACAATCTCCGCCGTCAGTTCCACATGGCCGCGGATCCCTTTAGGATAGGCGTAGTTGATGACATTCGCCACACACTCCTCGGCGGCGAGATTCAGCGTCTTCACTGTCTCCTCATCCACATTGTGCTCGCGGCATACAGAGAAGATGAAACCTCGCATACGGCCTACCTCCGACATCTCGTTCTTCATGATGATGCGGCGCGGCGCATGTGAGGCGTGTTTCTGCGATGAGCCGTGGCGAAGGAACATCAGGGTCAGGTCATCGCCCTGCTCCAAACCGTCGGCAAACACCGTGACATGCTGCTTGAGATAGTCGACGGTCTCTATGGCCGAGGCGTTCTTGTTCTTCCCCAAGTCGTGCAAGATGCGCTCCTCGCCAAAAAGTTTCCGGCTGCCGTCGCCGGCCATATATGTGGCTTCCGTCAGACCGTCGGTATAGAGCAGCAGCGCTGTGTCCACGGGAAACGGTATCTGCTGCTCCTCATAGTTGAAGTGATCCTCGATGCCGATGGGAAGATTGGTGTCGACGTCCAACAGCCGGCAGCTGCCATCGGGCATCAGGATGGCCGGCGCGTTATGGGCCGCGTTGCAATAGGTCAGGTGATGGGTCTTGAGGTCGAGCACGCCGATGAAAGCGGTGACGAAAATCATAGAGTCGTTGGTGGAGGCGATGGCATGATTCATCTCGCGCATGATGTTGGCCGCACTCTGGTAGTTGCCCGCCAGGTTGCGGAACAGCGTGCGGGTGACGGCCATGTAAAGAGACGCCGGCACCCCCTTCCCCGCCACGTCGCCGATGATGAAGAAGAGCTCATCACCCTCGATGATGAAGTCGTAGAGGTCGCCGCCCACCTCTTTGGCTGGTGTCATCGAGGCGAAAAGGTCGAGGTCGTCGCGCTCGGGGAAGATGGTGGGAATCATGCCCATCTGGATGTCGTGGGCGATGATGAGCTCGCTCTGGAGCCGCTGCTGGCTGGCCGTGGTGGTTTTCAGGTCCTCAATATGCTGCTTCAGCGACGACTGCATATATTCGAAGGAGTTGCGCAGGTGCAGCAGCTCGTCTTTCGACTTGATTTCCGGCAACGGCGTGTCCAGATTGCCCTTGGCGATATTCACCGCAGCCTCAGCGAACAACTGCAGCGGCTTCACCATCTGATAGATGGCAATGGTGCAGAAGACGAACAACAACGCCAGCCCCACGAAGAACACCACCATGCCGTATTTCACGATCTCGTGGGTCAGAGGCAGCGACATACTGTCGCCGGTGAAATGAAAGAACAAGATGACAGCCACGAGGAAAACGCCCGCCGCAATGCTCATGATTCTGAGACTGAGCCTCGCGGCAAAAGAGTTCTGGTATGCCAGCTCGTACTTGTACTCGAAATTCGGTTCTTCTACCAAAACGTTATTATTTAAGGTTGTTTTTCATTCATCCATTCTACTCTCCGCATCGCCCGTCGATGGTCATTTGCCTGCGGTCGTGGCGTGGGGGCTGTGAGATGGCCGGCGGCACCGGCAGAGGGTTCAGGCTCTCGCCAGGGCGAGGCGCAAGCGGGCTTGGCTCGCCTCAACTGGCATAACAAAAGGTTCTTTCTGTGTGCAAATATACGAAAAAAAAGGCAACCCTGTGCCGTCAAGGCAACCAAAATTTGCCTCAAAGTGTACATTCTTCAAAAAACGGTATGGCCGTCGCCGTGATACGGAACGTATAACAGCAACGGCCACACGAGTCTTCTAAGCTCCTCAGTGCGTTTTGTCTCCAGAGTGTGAGAGCTAAGAACTGATGACTCATCGCCAGTATAGGCTTTGACTTGCAAGAGTAATGTCTAAACTCCTACACTCCAAAACTCCTAAACTCCCAAATTTATTTTCCCCTACTTTTATAATATTGCCATAATTAAGGTCTGTAAGCCTTTTCCCATCCTCTACGAAAAGTTTCACCTTCGGGTTCCGGCTCCGTTGCGCCTTCACCTGATATCCATTATAGAATGATAATATCTTCGGGTGCCTTTTATTGTATCACAGGAGGTATGTCCAAAGAGAAGGGGGCGCCGTATTGATATGGGGAATGGGAATAGTGTGAAGAGCGCCTAAGTCAGAACCGGTAGCCCACACTGGCGTTCAGATACCAGTCAATCAGCCGCACCGTGTTGTCTGAGTGCTTGTAGTTGAAAGTGCTCGCTTGGCCGTCGACCGAAAGTGTCAGACGGCCTTGGCTGTATAAAATGCCCGCGCGTACCATCCCGCCCAACTGCAGGCGACTCTTGTGAGTCTCTAGTCTGGGCGACGAAAGTGTAGGGTAATAATCACTCTCACCGTCCCAGTCTTCGAAGTCGGAGAAGTCTACTTCGTAATTCCATGTCTGGATCTTGTTCAGCAACGACACCATGGGCATCAGCTGAAGGTTGAGAAGCCATTGGCGGCCGGGCACCCAGTTGTAGGCATAGCCGCCGCCAATGGCCAGCTGCCACTGCTTGGTGCGGCCCACGTTGTTCATTATGTTGATAAGTTCGTAACTTTTCCGGTCGGAGTAGTCTATAGTCGACTTGAACCAGGTGAAACCGGCCATCGGCGAGCCCGCCGACCTTATCTGACAGGTGCTTTGGCTGTAGAGAGCGGCGTTCGAGTAGTGTGAACCGTTAAACAGGTAGTAGCCTTCCAAGAGCACAGTTTTCACCCTCACGGGGGCATCCAGTTTCAGGTCCATCCAGTCGGAATAATGTTTCTCGCCAGGACCGTTTTCGTTCTCAAACTTGCCTTCCAACTCCATTTTCAGGTTTCTCGCCTGGTAGCGGCGCAAACGGAATTTCAAACTGTATCTGCTGGAGTTTGTGCTCAGCGTGAGGCGCGTGTCGGAGTTGCTACGCAGCGATTTGCTCAACTCCACACCGTGGCCGCGGTAGCCTATCCTCACGCCGGCAGAGATACCGGTGCCTGTGGTCACCTCGGGGCGGAAGTCCAGACCATAGTCGGAGGGCACCTCTGGGTCGAGGCTCATGTGGGCCTCCATGAGGTAGGTGGTCTCGTTCATGTGGCCGCACAGTTTCACCAGCCAGGGCTCATTGGGCACGGCGATGTAGGCCGTGTCGATGCCGCGGTAGGCAGAGCGGTCCATGTAGGCGGCTATCTTTTCCAGAATGCCTCCCACACCGCTGTTTGCCTGGAGAGGGGCACAGCCCAATGTCGCTAAGAGTGATAAAAACACCAGTCGCATCCTTCTTTCTCTTGATGGAATTCTCGTATGAATTTGCAAATTTAGCATTTTATTTCCGGATTTTTCACTTAAAGGACATAGTTTGTCGCTTCTAATATGAATATTTCTCCACTCACAATACTTGAATTTTTCGCATGGTCATAGTGCAGTGATTGTTAACACCTGTATGACGACCAGCAGCCAACAGAAAGAGAATCTTATTTTCTTTCGTGTTGCGCATATTTTTTTGTTTCTTTGCGTTCATAGTAGACTTGCCCTGTCTAATACTTGTGAAATAGTGAGGAAATAATAGCGCAAGCAAGGCTGTCAACTCGTTCAGGAACACCGTCTTGGATTGACAACCCGGCATCCTGACGGTTGTCCTACCGAAGATGGAGAAGAAAGAAGAGAAGAAAGAGACCAAGACTATCGAGATCTCATAAGCAAGATTATCATAAAACAGCAAAGGGGTGGCTCCTGGTGGAGCGGCCCCTTTTGCTTTTTTTGTTGACGGAATCGACGGTGTGGTTTATGGATAGAGCGCGAACAGGGAGCCGTGTTCCCCTTCGCCCTCATAATCGGCGGTCAGGGTGAACTGGCTCGTCATCCGCTCCAGCCTGTCATCGTCGAGATGCCGGTCGAGCTCCAGTTCCACGCAGTGCCTCGCAAGGTTGTAGTTGATGTCCCAGACGCAGTCGCCCAAATAGGCGTTTACCTGAGTCCTCACCTCGTCCTGGTATCTCCATATCTCGTCAAAATCTATCATCGTCTTGTTACCTTAAATTAATCCGGATTCGTCTTCGAAAGCTGAAAAGGGAATGCAAAGGTATAAAAAAATCTTCAATTTCCATAAGAGGGCTGATAGAAATTGAAGGCGTCTGTCTTTCGGGATTTGGGATTATGTTTGGCTACTGCCCTATCCCACAGATGAGTATATTCATGTATAGGATGCTCTGGAGAAATCACATCCTCATCAAGATAGATATTGCCGTCTTTATCAACAAAGCCCGTCAAGAATGAGCCTTTTTGTCACGAAAATGAGACATTTTGTCTCAAAAACGCTTTGGCACAAGACTTGCAACTTGTTGAGTGAGAGCTGAAAGCAAGCGGATACCACAAAAGCCCAGCTTGAATGGCCGCCGACAGACAGCCCGGCTGAGGCCGCAAGGCCAAGGCAAACAAAAAGTTTAACTAAAATATAATTAGGAGGTATTGATTATGTTACCAGTAATGTTTAAAAACAGTTGGTTTCCGACAGTATTTGATGATTTCTTCAACACTGATTTCA
>CACYUZ010000107.1:0-4523 GCA_902777645.1 uncultured Prevotellaceae bacterium
CTCATCATCACAAAGAAACGGGCGTGCTTCAGGTGAAGATTGGCATAGGCGTCGACAAAGGGAAAATTTCCTAATTCCATGCGTGCATCAGCGTTTTGCTGCACGGCATAACTGTTCATCTGTGGCACATATTCGGGGGCGTAATAGCGGCTGAACCAGGTGCCCGATGCCCCCAGCTCCACACGAAGTACGTGGGCCACCATGAACTGGAGGTAGAGGTTGGTAAAGACGTTCAGACGTGGCAGGGGAAGCACCTCCTTGTCGCTGCTGGTCTGAAAAGTCACGATGTTGTCCCAGTGGATTGGTCCGAGGTTAAGCCGCTGGTCGAGCTGTGCGGTGAAGACGGCCAGCGAGGCATCGTGCTGCAGGAAAGAAGCCGTAAGAGCGTTGCGCTGCTCTTGATTGATGGCGAAGCTGGTGGCGAGGTAGGTGTAGTTCTCGATCTCGTCGAGGGCAACGCGCAGGGTGGTATGCGTCTTGTCGTAGCTGAGCCGGCCTTCCAGGTGTGTGCGTGTCTCTTTGCTGAAGTGGTCGTTGTCCCACCAAAGGTGCTTCGAGTGGTAGCGACGCTGCAGGAAGGTGGGGTTCAGACGATGCAGGTGGGCTAAGGCATCAAAATGAAGGGTGTCGCCAAACAGGCGCAGGTTCAGGTCGGCGCGTGCGTCAAGTTTCAACTGCCCTGCGTCCTCGCCTGCGAGCCATGCCTCAGCGGTGATGTCGTAGTGGAGCAGCTTGCCCTGAGTCTTCTGCAGCTGACCGCCGATGCTCACGTTGTGCTCCGTCCAGCGGTCCATGATGGCGCTATCGGCAGTGGCCAGCGAGGGCATGTCGAAGCGGCGCAGCTCGTGGGTGGCAAAGGCTTTCAGCCCGGCTGCGGCATACTTGTTGAATCCTTCGAGCAGGGCGATGGCTACGGTGTTGCGCAGACCGAAGTGCTTCGTGGGGTCATAGATGGAGTCGCGGCTATAGCTGCCCGTGTTAGGACGAAAACGATAGAGTGTGTCGGCGTAATAGTTAGCGGGTGAATTGTAGGCTTGATAAATATGCCTGTAGTTGGCAACTTCAGCGGTATGGATGAAGCTGGTGACAGGCACGAACTCGCGCTTGGTGTAAAGTTCGATGCTGTCGTTAGCTGCTTTCTCAGCGGCGATGAGCGAGTCAGCCATTTCTTTCGACGTGACACTGATGCGGCCGTTCTCAGCCATCTCTACATTTCCATTGGCCAGAGAATCGGTCAGCAACGAGTCGGCCACTTCATTAAGGGTAGCTGGAGCAACTTGAGGAGTCGGCGCATCGCCTACAATGCGGGCATCGTCTGGGCGTCCGGAGGGGGCAGGTTCATCGGCCCTACCTTCCTCGTTGGCATTCTTCTGTTCATTCTCCTTGGCGGCAGCTAGGGCAAACTGCTTGGCCTTAATCTCTTCCTCTGTCATGGGAACACGGCGGTAGAAGCCCAGGCTGTAGCGGTGAGTGAGGAAGAGCCGCTGGTGGTTGTTGCGATTCCAGTTGGAATTGAGCACGGTGGGTATCTCGTTGTCGGAATAGCTCTCGGTGAACAGCTCGGGGTGGGTCACGTAGTCATCATTGGTGATACCTCCGTTCTCAGCAGCTTTCTGATGCCAGTTCTGATACAACAAATGTAGCTGGTAGCGGTCGCCCAGATGAGATACAAAGAAGGTCGCGCCAAAATGGGAATTATTCTGATTCTGATAATAGCCGCGGGCATAGCGATAGTCGAGGTTGAAGCCTATACCCGTTCTTTTACCGGCATTCACTGCGAAGAGAGCGTTGATGAGGTCCTCACCGTTAGTCTTGTCGCCACAACTACCATAGCTGAGGTTGGTGATGGGTGACAAGGTATTGGTGAAGTGCCACTGGTCTGGCTGGCGGAGCATCTGGTCGTAGGTGTCGAGAAAAAGGAACTGACTGCTCTCTTTGCGGTCGGCAAAGATGCGTGAGAGCCGCGACGTGTAGTTCGACCCAATAGTGTTATAGTCGCCATACATGCCAGTAGCCATCGTAGACTGTGGATAGAGGTGGGGGAGGGTGTCAACATCAACCTTGTGCATGTCGCCAAAACGGCGGTCAACCGTCCAGGTGTAGATACCCTTCGGCACCTCCTTGGCTTTAGTTGTGTCGTTACTGTGTGGATTGAAATTGCCGTTGCGCCCATCGCGCTGGGTGATATTGCCGCTTTCGTCAATTTGGTTGTAGGTCTGACCGCTGGCAAAGGCCGGCAGCAGGAATATGAATAACGCTATGTAGTATCTAATGATTTTCACAATAAATGTCCGTAAAGAGTCCGTGACTTGTCCTGTCTAAATCTTGAAGATGCGGAGGAAAAGCTCTACGAACTTGAAGACGAGCGACACAATGAGAATCCATTTGGCTACCTCATGGTCGGCGTTGAAGTAGACGATAAGTCCTGCTATGGCACCAACCATGAAGATGATGTTAAGCCAGAGTCGCAACGTACGAGTGCGGCTGCTGTCGCGGAACGGTTCCAGGTTGTGGCGGCGAGGCCGGTTTTGCATGGCCTCGTCGACGTTCTTCTCCAGTTCTTCGTCGGTCATTCCTTTTATGACAGGATCGATTTCCATCGGCTGTTCCTCGTAGGATATCTCTTCGCAGGCGATAGCTGCCGGGTCGAGCGCCAGTCTAGGCACAACGCTAAGATCTTCGTCCTTAGTTGCTCTTTCATAAGAGTTATCTTCAAAGCCCAGATCACCAACTACAGGCTTTACCTTCCTGACGCAGACATCTTCAGCTAAAGTGAGTATCGCGGCCGGTACAGTGTTCGCGCTGCCGGAGCCGACTCGCACTACGTATTCTCCTGCCTCAAGCACATAAGCCTGCTTGGCCTCGCTAAAGGAAGCGAGAGCCGCCGCGTCGAAACTGACGCTGAGCTTTTCACTCTTTCCCGGTTCGATAGTCTGTGTCTTAGCGAAGCCCGCGAGTTCCTGCCAAGGTTTTTTCAGCTCCGCTTCAGGCGCGGTCACATATACCTGCAGAGTTTCCTTGCCGGAAAGCTTGCCGACATTTTTGAAGTTTGCATTTACAGTTATCTTGCTTCCGTCTACAGAGACCTTAGCGCCTGAGATATTGAAATCCGTGTATGAAACACCATATCCAAACGGGAACAGAGGCTTCTTACCTACAGTATCAAACCAGCGATAGCCTACATAAACGCCCTCTTTGTAATACGTGTTGTCTGCATCGCCAAGCACAATGTCTTCGCAGTAGTCATCCGCGGCGGCCCATGTCGTGGTGAGTTTACCCGACGGACTTGCCTTGCCCAGAAGCACATCAGCAAGAGCGTGCCCCATCTGCGAGCCGAGCTGTGACATCACGAGTATGTTTCTCACATCTTTAACAGGAGTAAGGTCGACAGGCCCGCCCGTATTTAGAATGAGCATGAATTTCTTATAGCGTTCGTTAAGAGCCAGAATATCTCTCTTTTCTGTCTCAGTGAGGAGAACATCGCCCGGCTTCACTTTTCTGTCAGCGCCCTCACCGGAAACTCTGGACAGAACATATATCGCGGCCTCAGCGCCAAAGTCCAGCGGGATATCGTAATCGGTCTCCGCCATGATGGCACCCAGCGCCTTGAAATAGATTTTTTCTTTTTCTGCTTTCGCTTCTCTTTTTAGCTCTTTTATGAATGCCTTTTTCGCCTCTGCCCTATGTTTATCGTAGCGGTCGAGCCAGCTTGAAGTGATGATCTCAAAGCCAGCTGCAGTAAGCCCTTCTTCGACATTGACAGTTACATGCGCGTTCACGTCGCCGGAGCCTGTGCCGCCCCTTACGCTATGCCTTACGCCATTTCCGTAAGCCGCGATCTTGCATGGTCCGTCCAGAGGAAATGCTCCGTCTTTCTTCAGCAATACCATGCACTCAGGAAGTATCTCTCTTATCTTTTCAAGATGCTCTTTCTCGTAGTCGTATAAAGTCATTATGTCCTCCGTATCGCGATATATATTTGGTCAGTTTTGTCTGAATTAATAATATTTATGACAAGTGTGTAATGCTACACTTTTTTCAAATTTGAGCTATTGAAACAAATCAAAGCATTCAGGCAGAGCATCAATGCAGATACTGGCTTGATTGTCTTTTTTGCATGGCTAATATAGAATAATCGCATGAAACAAAGCCTATGAGATGATGTGCTTTGGGAAAGGAATCTAACATGAAGAAAGTTGCAAAATTCTTACTTGGCCTCATCGGCCTCACCGCGATTTGTCACGTATTTGAATGGTTCCTAATCGGTAAAAAGGTAGCTGCGCAGGCGAACATCCCTGTCAAAGTAGCACTGCCAAACTGCCTGCTCCGTGGATTCCTTTGGTGGAAACCAATCAAGAAAGGAATCAAATAATAGCAGAACTTAGAAAGCGGATGGCTATGTGCCATCCGCTTTTGTTTTCCAATCAAGGCCTTGCTGTAGTTAAAGACGGACGGTATATCCGCTCCTGTCTTAGGGCGCAAAAAATACCATTTGCACAAGCACCATGTATAGCACCGTGCCG
>CACYUZ010000108.1:0-4417 GCA_902777645.1 uncultured Prevotellaceae bacterium
AAATTTTCTGTGAAAGATTTTGACATTTTGGGAAGTACACTGCCCCCACTCTGCCCCATTTCTGAGCGGAGTACCTGCGACGGATAGGTCGGTAGTCGCTCATCTATACATGGAAGGAACGTGAGAATGCCGTACTTCATGGGATTTCACGCAACGGCAAACACAAAAAGAAATGAGCACCCCAAATAGGTTGCTCATTTCTATATAATTATCCACAAATGGGACTTCTTACCAACAGGTAAATAATGCATAATGGATGGCTACCATTAATCGCGACGACCAAAGATGCGCAGCAGGTAGATGAAGAGATTGATGAAGTCAAGATAGAGCGACAATGCGCCCAGAAGCGCATACTTCTGCATCACCTCTCCTGCATCGGGAGCCTGAATGCACATTTCTTTAATCTTCTGCGTATCGTAGGCTGTCAGTCCAACGAAGATGAGGACACCCACGTAACTGATGATGACATCCAGACCCGAGCTCTTCATGAAGATATTCACGACGGTGGCAATAATCAGCCCCACGAGTGCCATCATAAGCAATTTTCCCCACGACGTAAGGTCAGTTTTCGTCGTATAGCCGAAGACCGACATAGCACCAAACGTTCCCGCTGTGATGAAAAACACAGTGGATATGGTTGACATGGAGAACAGCATAAATATGGATGAGAACACCACGCCGTTGACGACCGAATAGAGGACGAACAGCAGCGTTGCCACCGGCAGTGAGAGCTTATTGATGGCGGCCGTGATGCCAATGACAAGTGCCAGCTCGACACCGAAAAGAATCCAGATGACCGCCTGGCTGGAGTAGACGATGTTGAGCAATGCCGGACTCGTAGCCACGATATACGCCGTGAAGCCCGTGATGACCAGTGCAAGCGTCATCCACAGATAGACTTTGCGCATGAGCGCAGGAAAAGCTGCAGAGACCTGTTCTTCACGAGTCACTGCAGGCTGATAGTTCAGTTCTTCGAAATCCATTATAATACCAAATAATTTAATTAAGACGGTGCAAAAGTACAAAAATAATTCTAACGGCCAGCATATTGTACTGATAATTCCGTAAATTATAATGATTTTTCACTATTGCCGTCGTGCTACAAAGTTCAGAAGCGGAAGTCGAATTCCACATCAACGAAGTTATAGTTGCTATGGTTGGTGCGTTCGTTCACCCTTGCATACTCAGCATTAATCTGCATATTCTTGGCCAGGAAGTAGTTGAGCCCCACCTCGTACATTGTCTTCGATGTAGACCACTCCTTCGACTGCCTATAAAGGTTATAGCGAGCCTTGGCATGGAGCTTGCTTTTGATGACAGGCACGATGCCGAAAGCATAGATACCATCGGCCTTGTCGCCCATTGCGGGGTCGGCTCCCATTCCCTGGCTGTGCACATACTCCGTGCGGAAGGTGAACTCATTCTTGTCGTATTCAGCCGAGAGCGCATAGCGGTTCTTTGCTCCAATGCCCTGTTTACTACCAGTCCATCCGAAGGCGCCGATACGCACGCCGTCTATGGGCATGAGCCACAATCCACCAATGATATCCTTCCGATTGTCCTTATCCTTGGCATTGATACCCTCACCATTGTAGACGCCAACCTGATAATGGAGCAGATTCCTGCCGGAGGCCATCTTCAGCAGGTCGCCCTGCACCTGCAGACCGATGTCTCGCCCACCAGACGACTTCTCGCCCGTGCGGTCGCCGAATCCCACCAGACTATTAATCACCATCGCATAGGAATACCATCCCTGCGTAATAGGGTGAGTGGGGTTCTCAAAGGTGAAAGCGCGCTTGAACTGACCCACTTTCACACGGAAAGCCTTGTGTCTGACCCACTCCGCATAGAGGTCGACAAGCATCACGGTGGGATTGCCAGGGCCGGCATTCGACGTTCCCTGCGCTTGCACACGCCAGTCGAAGTCGCTGATTTTACCATCGAGGATTAAACGCATCAGGCGCAGGTTGAAGGCGTTCTCCTCAGCGTTTTTCTTATCGTTAGCCTGATACTGCAGCATGCCGTATCCGCTCAACTTCACGTTGTCATACCATTTGTTTTGTGCATTGGCTGTCAATGCAAATGCCGCGATGGCAATCATGATTAGCTTTTTCATCTTCATTCTATTTTTAGGTTAGTACTTTTATTGCTTCTTTGTGGTACACTCGTTCACCAAGTACACAATGCTCAGATAAGGAATCCCCGTATTCGACTGCAAGCCAATCTCGCAAGTACGACTATTGGAATAGCCCACCTCGATGTGATGCTCCTCAATTTGTGGTTTCAGCTTCCTCAGCGCATACTTGTTCATCTCGGGAAATGTAAACCCACGGTCGCCGGCAAAGCCGCAGCATCCGACACCTTCGGGCAAGTAGACATGGTCTGAGCACAGGCGTGCCAACGCTATCAAGTCATTGGCCACGCCCATCTCCCTCGTCGAGCAGGTTATGTGGAGGGCGATGTGCCTGTCTATCTTGTGGAAGTCGAGGCGCTCCACAAGGTATTTCATGATGAACTCAGCCGTTTCATAGAGTTTCATCTTTGTCATCACCTTCCTCATACGATGCAGACACGGACTCTGGGCGCAGAGTACAGGATAGCGTCCCTGTTCCGATGCCTTCCAGAGCGCAGCCTCCAGTTCGGCGCTCTTGCGGTCGGCAATGTCGAGCATGCCCTTGCTTTCCCAAATCTGTCCGCAGCACATTCTCTCCATTCCCTCTGGGAAGATGACCTCGTAGCCAGCTTTGTGGAGCAAGTGGCACACCTCGTCGACCAACGGCCTGTCTGCTGGTGCCTCCTTGGCCAGTCCCATCGTCTGATTGATACAGCTGGGGAAATAGACCACTTTCAACGGGTAGTCGGCGTGTTCCTGATGAGGGATGGCAGTCTCGATAATCAGCTTGGTGATGTCCGACGGCTTCGGTTGCCGTTTTTTTCTCGGCATGGCGGTGGTCCAGAGCGGCAGTCCCATCTTGTTCATTCCCCTGCAGAGTTTTGTCATCATGTTTGAGCCGAGCGTGATGTGGCCGAGATGAGCCACATCGAGCACAAGTCTGAGCCCCGACTTGATGCCAGCCATGTGGTTGGCCGCAAACTCGCCCATCTTGTAGCCCATTTTACTATCAAGCATGTCCATCTGACGGATGAGGTGCGTCAGCTCACCAGTGTTAATCTTCATCGGGCACGAGGTGGAGCACAGACCATCAGTAGCACAGGTCTGGTCACCATAATATTTATATTGTCTGCGCAGCGTTGCTGCCCGTTGCGGGTCAGCCCCCGTGGTCTCCAGTTCCCTGATTTCGCGCTGCACGGCAATACGCATTCGTGAGGACAGCGTCAGACCGCACGACATGCAGTTCACCTCGCAGAATCCGCATTCGATACATTTGTTGGCACGCTTCACCTGCTCGATGGTTTCCTTGGCCGTGGAGCGCGACGCATCCATGAGGTAGTGTCCGCCGTCGGGCACCTTGTCGAAATCATAGTCGAGGACAGGCAACGGCTTCAGGCACTTGATGAAGCACTCCGGGTCGTCGTTAAAGATGACACCCTGGTTGAGCAGCCCCTGCGGGTCGAAGATGGCCTTCAGCTCCTTCATGGCCTCGTAAGCCTTCTCGCCCCACTCATATTTCACGAACGGAGCCATGTTGCGCCCCGTGCCATGTTCAGCCTTCAGCGAGCCGTCATAGTCCTCTACCACCAGTCGCGCCACGTCGCGCATCATCTCGGCATAGCGGTCCACCTCGCTCTTGCTTTTGAAACTCTGGTTGAGGATGAAGTGATAGTTTCCTTCGAACGCATGGCCATAGATACAGGCATCAGAATAACCGTGGTCGGCAATGAGCTTCTGCAACTTCACCGTAGCCTCGGGCAGCGACTCGATGGGGAAGGCGACATCCTCGATGAGGCAGGAGGTTCCCACGGGACGCGTGCCACCTACCGAGGGGAAGATGCCTGAGCGGATGGCCCAGTATTTGCCATAGACAGCAGGATCCTCGGTGAACTCGGCGGGGATATACAGGCGGAACTGCGAAAGACAGTCCTTGATTTTAGCTATTTTCTCCAGCAGCTGTTCATGGGAGATACCCTTCGTCTCGGTGAGTATGGCTGTCAGGTTGTGGTAGTCGCCAGGCACCACGCCTTCTATCTTGCCGGCATCCACATCTTTCTTATATTGCAGGAACACGGGGTCGTCGACTGAGTTCAGTGACATGTAGTCGAGCATCTCGGCACTCTTCACCATCAGGTTCTCGGCACTCATGGCCAGGTCTTCCTCGCCAGCCTTCAGCTTCTTCATGGCCACCACGGCCTCGCAGCTTTCCTTCATGGTGAGGAAATAGACCATTGCCGAAGCTTTATACTGGTAGTCGCGGAGGGTCTTCATGGTCACCTCCGAAAGGAAAGCGAGCGTGCCTTC
>CACYUZ010000109.1:0-4296 GCA_902777645.1 uncultured Prevotellaceae bacterium
GACTCGCTGGCCAACAGTGTAAAGTCCTCCGGATTGCGGCCGGAAGTGGAATAAAGCACCTCGAAATGCTCCATCGAGTAGTAGCCATGCTCGAAGAAAGAGACGGTCTGCGCCTCGCCGGTCAGTTCGGGCGAGATGAGCCAGTCGTCGGAGGTACCCTCCTTGACAGAGATTGATGCGAAGAACTGCTTGCCCGACACCGGGTTCCATCCGTTGCCGCCACCCCACCAAGATTCAGTGGGATAGTTGCGGTCGATGGGATTGAACACCAGCCAGGAAGACGGCTGTCCCATTCCCTCATACTCCACATGCACGTCTTCGGCGTAGATATCGTCGTGCGTGGGCAGGCCGTCGGCATCGATGACCGTCCATTCGCCCAAGTCGGCAGCCACATTGAAGGCCTCGTACGACTCCACATCCTCGGTGAAAGGCAGGACGAAATCCTCAAAGCTGGGTGCCTGCCAGGAGAGCGACACCGACTCGTCGAAATTCATTTCGGCCGCGAAATCGGTGGGTGCCGGGAAGATGGGCAGATTTACCATCACATCGACCTGCGGTGACTGACTAATTTTTGTCAGATTATCATCGTTATAATACACATCTCCAAAGAGATGGAATGCGTCATAGAGCGTATTGACCGGCCACTCGAAAGTCAGTGTGGCAACCGAGTCGGGCATCAAGTCGGGCACCTCCTGCACGCCGATGATGCGGATGTCGCCAGACTGCACATCTTTCAGATAAGCCATGGCCCCGGAAGACAGTTTGGCGCCCACGTTTTTCACGGTCATCGTCACCGTGATATTCTCGCCTGCAACTACAGACTCCGGTGCCGAGACTGTCACAGCGAGGTCGTAGTCGGCATAGTTTCGCACCTGCACGGCATCAAGATACGTGTAAGTGGTCTCATCCATCACCGCGTCGAACATCAGCTGGATATAGTCAGCATCCATGAAGTCGGCCAGCGACACCCTTTCGTGGTAGAAAGGATCGTTGGTATTGATTTCATAGAAGAAGATAGGTTCATTCTCCTTGACGAGCACCGTGTCGGTGCCGTTCTTTATGACATAGACTTTGAGCGGGTGGCGTTCGCCCTGGCTCTCCGAGCGATGGCAGTAAGCATATTCGAGCACAGGGTTGTCGGCCCCCTTCAGGCTGATTTTTCCCGAGATGAGACGGCTGCCCGAGTTCTGGTAACCGCCGCTGGTGCCGAATGCGATGAAGCCCCCGTTGCCGTCGGCATCCTGCGCATCGGCATATCCGCCCCAAGAGGCGCCCCAACCATTCTCGTTGTAGTTTTCCGCGGTCCAGAAGTTAGCCCTCGAGCCATTTTCGAATCCCTCGTAGAAAGGCAGTTCGTAGGGAGCTCCCACCACGATAGCGTTGGAACGCGCCACGGTGCTGTAGCCCAGTTCGTTGGCCGCCTGCACCCCGTAGAAGAGCAGTTGCTGCGGCATGGTCTGGTCTATCTGCTCCTCATAGGCTGTTTCGGAGAGGCCGGCCGCCACCACCTCATTGTCGATACTTCTCAGCACAGCATATCTCAGTGAGGTCGGCTCGATGAATCCCCCGTTCTGTCCCACGACAGGCGCCTGCCAGGAGAGCACCGCCTTGCCGTCGGTTTCGGTGAGCGACACATGGAGCGGTTCGGTAGGCGCATCCGAGCCCACCCAGACGGTGGTGACAGCAGGCAAGCCCTCGCCCGCCTCATTGACCGCCACCACACGATACGTGTTGTTCTGTCCCATAGAGGCCTGTTCGTCGGTGAAGGAGAGATGCTGTCCCGGCTGCGCCTCGAGCGTAGCGATGCTTTCGCCGTTGCGATACACCAGCACATGGTTGAGCGCAGAGAGCGCATCGCCGCCGATAGAGGCAGCAGGCGCATTGAACTCAAGGTGCACCACGGCATCCAGTCCGCTGGTTGTGGCACGGAGATCTGTCACCGAGTCAGGAGCGGCGAGCGCCGGCCCCTCTTCCACACAAATATCATAGAGCGCGATGTTCTGGATGTCATAGCCATAGACACGGAGTCCGATATGGTAAGCCCCATTCTCCTCCACGCGGAACAACTGTTCGAAGATTTGCTCACCGTTGTCGCCGATGCGCTGTCGGTTGAGCAGTTCCTGCTGCAGGTCCTCCTCGCCATTGCCCAGTCCGACATAAGCCGCCACGCTGTAAGGATAGTTGCCCGCCCAATCGCACGACGTCTTGAACGAGAGGCGGTACACATGGTCGGCATCCAATCTCATACGCGGCGTGACCAGATAATCGTTGGTGAACTCGAAGGGAGCGCCATAGAGAAGCGCCTTGCCGCTCTGCGCGTTGATAGACCAAGTAGAGCCGTCCATATCGCCGTCGATGACAGAGAAGAGACTGTTGGCAGCCTCGTCGGTCATATCCGGTCGGTAAGGTAGGTCGACAGCGTCGCCCACAGCTATGTAGTTGCTTTGTGCCACCTCGCCGGTGAGGTCGCCATTGTGAGCCACCACCGTGTAATAGACTGCTTTCAGCGACTCAGAGGCATACGCCTCGGAGAAAGACGTTGCTGCGAGATGGTCAGCCACGACCACATTGTCGGGATAACGTGTCACCGTATAGGTGAGCGCATTGGGGTCCAGTTCACCATTATGCAGTCCGGCCGTAGGAGCCGTCCATGCCAGTTGCATGAGTCCATCGGTATAAGAGAGTGTGACATCCTGCGGCGGTGTAGGCACATCCGGTCCCTCCCACGGCGAACCCGTAGAAAGGCTGTAGAGGCCTACAATCTCCTCATTGCCGTTGAAACGCGACACTTGCGAGGCCGTGCCCGATGCCAGGTCCACCTCGTAGAGCGCCCCCACGCTGGCATCGGTGGTGGCAGCCCAGTAGAGTTTGCCGGTGGCCCAATCGAAGGTGGCGCTCTGCACAAATTCGGGTGTCAGTCCGGTTGGTCCCACTTCGGTGAGCGAAGCGTCGTCGGTGCTGATGCGGAAAAGCGTACCCTCGGTAGAGATGCCATAGGCGATGCCGCTGGCATCGATGGCGATAGCGACGAAATTCTTAGAGAGATTGCCCACGGTAGAGCGCTGTTGGCTATCGAAGTCGAGTATTGCCAATTCCTGTCCGCCATCGTACGACGCGCACAGGCCGTAAACCGTGTTGGAAGTCGGGTCAACACTCATATCGGCGGCAAACCAATTGGCCGGCAGTTCCAGTTCGTCGGTCTGTTCCCACTCTTCCGCGTCGTACACATAGCAGGTGACCGATTCGATGCCCTGTCCGTAGTCTTCCCCCTTCATGAGGTAGTAACAGCCGTTGTGATAGACGGCAGCCCCGTTGATATGAAACTGGTAGTCGCCATAGACTTTCGACAGGGTGGTGTTTCGCTGCACCGGTATGGCATAGACGCCATACTCGCTCTCTTCCTCCCAAAGGTCGGAGTAGATTACCGTGCCGTAAAGCGTGGTGCCGGCACCGTCGCTGTTGAGCGACCTGTGTAACGGCGCTTGGGAGAGATTCCGGTTGTGCTGCCAGGCAGGCTTGACCGGTCTTGTGCGCATGCCCGGTGTTGTCTTGACAACTTTGCGCAGCTGGGCTTCGGCTGTCGATGGCAGGAGAAGCGCTGCAACCAGGCACAGCAAGGATAATGTAAAAAGTTTTTTCATATAAAGTTATGTTAGTGTTAGGTATTCACATTTTAGACTGGCAAAAGTAACAAAAAACGAGGAAAAGAAGAGCAAAACGGTGTTTTTTTGTGGAATTGAAAGAAATTATCGTAATGTGCGGAAATTTCATGTGCAGTGGCGGATTGTAAATCCAACAGGACTGGTGGAATATGATATAATGATTTTCTTATGTTTAGATCTTAATATTTATTATTAACTTTTTATCTTTCCTTGGCAGAGACCCCGCCCCTGCAGGGGCGGGGAGTGAGATTACCTTGGGGCGGGGGTGTCTGACAGCTTATAGAGATGGGGAGCTGTAGTCGATTTATCGGATTGAAGTTCAGGCAGTTATTGGGTCATGAGCAGAGACCCCGCCCCTGCCCCGCCCCTACCAGGGGCGGGGAGTGAGATTACCTTGGGGCAGGGAGGTTAGTGCTTTATGAAGACTTTGCGGGTGGTGCCGTCGGCCTGGCGGATGATGTTCAGACCGCGGGCGGGAGCTGTCAGGCGCCGGCCATCGACAGAGTAGACACCTTCAGGAGCGGTCGTCCTCACAGTGGCATCCTTGATGCCCTCGGTGAAGAACACCTCAGCGTCATCGGCAGCCGACTCGCCCAGATTGTAGAGCGCCGTGACATGGTACACCACATGCAGG
>CACYUZ010000110.1:0-4267 GCA_902777645.1 uncultured Prevotellaceae bacterium
GAAGAGCTGTTTCTCCTCGCTCTCGCTGTCGCGCACCTGTCTGCTCACAGAAGAATGATACAACTTACAATATTAGTATAGAGTAAAGCAAAATGGATTTAGCGCTCAACATTGGTCTAATCGTATTGGGCATCTTCCTTGTATTGCGGGGAGCCGAACGAATGACCGACGGCGCCGTGGCCCTGGCCCAGCGCATGATGATACCCCAAATGGTAATCGGCCTCACGATTGTGGCCTGCGGCACATCGATGCCCGAATTCTTCGTCAGTCTCACCTCTGCCATTCATGGCTCCGCCGATATGGCCATCGGCAATGTGGTGGGCAGCAACATCTTCAACACCCTGCTCATTGTGGGTGTGGCCGCCGTAGTGGCGCCCATGATTATAGCGCGCTCCACGGTGCGCAAGGACATACCGGTGGCGTTCATGGCCAGCATCCTGTTGGGCGTGATGTGCCTCGACGGCGCCATTTCCCGTATCGACGCCGCCATCCTCTTCGTCTGTTTCCTGCTCTTCATGGCCTACACCATCCGTTCCGCCCGCAAAGGCGAGGTGGAGGTGACAGAGGAAGAGCAGAAAGGCTATGGCACGGGGAAGAGCGTGTTCTTGATAGTTTACGGTCTGGCACTGCTCATCGTGGGCAGTAACATATTTGTCGATGCAGCCACTTTCGTGGCCCGCACCTTCGGGGTGAGCGATGCCGTGATAGGTCTTACGATTGTGGCTTGCGGCACCTCCATGCCCGAACTGGCCACCAGTGTGGTGGCGGCCAAGAACGGCCAGAGTGCCCTTGCCATCGGCAATGTGCTGGGCAGCAATGTGTTCAACATCCTCATGGTGCTGGGCCTGACGGGCATCATCAGTCCGCTTCAGATAAACGGCATCACCAATATCGACCTCATCCTGCAGTTTGCCGCCGTGGCGTTGGTATGGCTGTTCTCCTATACGAAGTTCAAGGTGGAGCGCTGGGAGGGAGCTTTGCTCAGCCTGGTGTTCCTCACCTACCTCACTTGGCTGGTGGTCAATGCGCTGTAGGCGTCAGTAGCCGTAAATCTCTTTGAGTCGGAGCAAGAGCTCGTCGCCCCGCAAGTCGGCGGCCACGATAGTTCCCTCGCCGTCGAGCAGCACGTTGGAGGGAATGGCCGAGACGCCATAGACAGCGGCAGCGTCGCTCTTCCATCCTTTCAGGTCCGACAGCTGTGTCCAGTCCATACCGAGATTGGACACAGCTGTTTTCCATGCCTTCTCATCGGTATCGAGCGAGATGCCTATCACCCCGAAGCCCTTGCGCTGATACTTCACCAGACTTTCCACCACCACAGGCATTTCCTTCCGGCAGGGGGCGCACCAACTGGCCCAGAACTCGAGCAACACATATCCGCCCTTTCCGCACCACTCACTGAGTCGGCGTTCCCGGCCGTCGGCATCCTGCATGGCGAGGTCGGCAAACTGCCGGCCCGGCCGTTTTTTCACCTGCTGAGCGTAGAAGGTCCTCACACCGTCGAGCATGGCATGGCGGCTGTAGGGCGATTGCTCTGTCATGAAGATATCGAGAGTGTCGAGCGTCATGGTCTTATAGAAGTCGCTCAGAAAAGCCGCCGGCACCATGGTGGCGGCATAGCCGCTCAGCACCCTGGCATGCGCATTGTTCACCACTTTCTTCAAGCGGTGTACCTCCGGCTCTATCTCGCTGCGCCGTTCCTTATCGGCCGTGGCCCATTCCTGTTTCAGCGCACTGATACAGCCGTCATAGCGGTGCGTCACCGAGTCGAGCTGCTGGCTGCAAAGATCGGTCAGGCGGTTTAGTTCCGAGCCGCTCACCCTGTGCATCTCCAGGTCAACCGCCACGGGAATGCTGTCAACAAAAAACCGAACGAAATGGCTTTTATCGCCCACCCCGAGCACGGTATGCAAGGGTTTCTCTCCGATAAAAGCGAAATAACCGTCGTTTACCTGCACCTCAGCCAGGGCCTGTCGTTTTTCCACGTCTATCACCCACACCTTCTCCATGGTGTCCGGACAGTGTCCGCTCACCATGAAGCTCACCTGTGCGGAGAGCGGGAGCATGAATCCCGACCAAAGAGCCAGGACCGCCCACAGCCGTATGCCAGCCATTCTTTCCATCACAACCAGTCGACTACGGTTATCTGCCGCAAACATACGAAAAAAAACAATAGCTTGTTGCATTCAAGCGTGTTTTTTTTCGTCTAGCAGTGGTTGCGGGAGAATTCACCGCGTCATACCGGCTGATTCCGGCTGCTACTCGCCCGTTTCCGTGTCGGCGGGAGCGGGGTCAGGTGCCGGCAGCTGGAACTTGACAGGCAGGTGGTAGAGCACCCGCACCGGGTGGCCGTCCTTCTTGCCGGGTTTCCAGTTGGGCATCTTGGTGATCAGTTCCAGCACCTCCAGGTCGAGTAGCGGGTCTACGCTCTTCTCTATCTCGGCATTGCTCACCGAACCGTCGCTCTCCACCACGAACATGGCCACCACGGTGCCCTGCACGCCTTTTTTCTCGGATTCTTCGGGATAAGTAACGTTCTCGCCGAGCCATGTCATCAGTGCATTGATGCCGCCCGGGAATTCAGGCATCTCGTCCACTTCATCATAGAGCAGCTGTTCTTTCTCCACCATCTCTTTGTTCACGGTGGGAGCCTTGAAGGTCTTCGGATTGTTTCTGGTGCGCTGTATCACATGGCGGCGGGCCTTCGTGCCACGGCGATGCTGCTGTCCCATCACGGTCTGTGCCGGCAGGAGGCACAGCAGGAGCATTATCAAAGGTAAATATTTCTTCATAATCATAAGGTTTTTAGGTCTATAAAAATGACGTTTCTGTCGCTTCTTTGTAACATTACTTTTTTCTTATTTGGGAAATATTATAAGCCCATTGCAGAGTAAGAATTGATAAAATAGATGAAGAAGGGGAAAAAGTGTTCTGACGAGACAAAATTGTCTGTGAAATGTCTTAATTTTGCAATCAGCTGTCTATATAGATAAAACATACTAATATGAAAAAGACATTATCTTGCATTTTTGCCATAATGTTCGCAATAAATTCATTTGCGACTCCACAAATGCCAAATATCATAATTATTGACGGAAAGGCGTGGAGTCTTTTTTCAACTGAACCTATACGTGAAGACTCTGCTCTGTTTAGCCAAATGATGGCGTCACTGCCAAAAGACAGGGTGATAAAATCATCAAACTGGAACGGATACATAAGTTATTGGAGTATCAAAAAGGATTGTCTTCGCCTCGACAGCATCCAGATGATAATTTACAATAGAGAGAAGGGGAAAGAACGGACAGAGTGCTTGGATAAAAGCAAGATGCGAAAACTTTTCAAAGGGTATACTAAAAACAATGGTATCATAGCAAAATGGTTTGCAGGAACGCTGAGAATAGCATGCGGTGAACGTATCCGCAATGAACATTTGGGAGCTGCTTATGAATATGAGACCATCTTAACAATTGAGAAAGGACGGGTTACGAAACGAAATGACTATCAAAACAAAGTTTTTGACGGTTACTCTTTTGACAGCACTGACCTTTCAACAAATTATAAAAAAGATGAATTAATATCATTGCTAACACCACATCCGGAGAATTATTCTGAATTGGCCAATATAAAACAGATTAAATTCTACATTAAAAACGTCACAATGGACTCTTCAGGGCATGTCACGAACTGCTCGGTCACCGAAAAGTGTATGATGACAACAATAATGAAAAAAAGCATCAAGGCATCGCCGAGGATATGAAGCAAGCCATCATAGCCGTCCATCCATGGAAAATCATTTATCTGAATGGTGAATATGTTTCCTATGCTTTGGAAAACAATATCATTACTTACAAGTTTGACTATTAGACAAAGACGATAAGACCTCAAACCTGTAGAATATGAAAATTAACCTCACACTACATTCTTAGTACCAAGCAGAATATGATACCATCTAATTCTCTGTATATCTGAAACATACGTTTAAACAGACAACCTATTTGATTAGTTCGTAAACTCGATTTCCAATCAAAAACGTGGATAGCATCCAAGATTTTCAATCAAAATCGTGCACAAACTCGGTTTGCACACTTTGGCTGCGCCGAAGATAGGCGGCACCTCGGAAATGCTCAAATAAATTTGGCATTTCGCTCGGTTTGCACACTATGGCTGTGCCGAAGATAGGCGGCACCTCGGAAATGCTCAAATAAATTTGGCATTTCGCTCGGTTTGCACACTTTGGCTGAAGCCGAAGATAGGCGGCACCTCGGAA
>CACYUZ010000111.1:0-4183 GCA_902777645.1 uncultured Prevotellaceae bacterium
AAAGCAATGAGCGAAGAACATCGGGTCTTGCCAGTTGCCACGCTCCTTGCTTTGAAGGTATTGAAGTGTACAATGGCGGTACAAAATTACTCTAAAAGGGACAAACACGCAATAGGCAAAGAATAAGGTTAGTTAAGCGGAGTTAATTGTAAGACAGCGTTTTACACGATTTGATTTAAGGTTTGTTTCGGTCTGTTTTAACCTAATTTAGTTGGTGAAGAATTCATGTGGAATTTGCCGACAAGTGACCCTTAGCGGAAAGAAATAGTAAAAAATAATGTAGAAAATTTTGTTGCAGTGAAAAAAAAGCAATATTTTTGCGAGCGAAAGAATGAGAGAGACCTAAGAAATACCTATGAGAAAATTGTTTTACCTATTCTTTGCCCTGATGGCCGTCGCCATGGCCACAACGGGCTGCGGTGAAGACAAGAAGGCAGCCGAGATACGCCGTCGCGCCACCGAACTGGCCATGCGCCGCACCGACTCTGTGGCCCAGATACAACAAGACTCGCTCACCAAAGTGAGAACCCGGGAGAGGCGGCGTGCCGACTCCATCGCCAAGGTAGACTCGCTGCGCCGTATCTATGAGCGCAACCACATCACCCTGGAGGGCACCGTAGGCGGCGAGACAGCCCGTCTGCGATTGAACCGGAGCGGCGATGTGGTGAGCGGCACCTACAGCGGGAGCGGTGTGACGGTGAACGTGCGCGGCACCTGGAACGACGGTGTGGTGGCCAGCGGCAAATTGGTTGTTGACAGCGTGACGCAGACCAAGGTGAGCATCAACATCCAACGCAACAGCAATGATGAGTTCACCGGCTCTGTGACCGTGAACAAGAATGGTTCGGCCTCTACGCAGCGCGCCGTGCTGCAGCGGTTTTAGACAGGCAGGAGATATTCCGCCTCGCTAAAAGAAGACAACTATCAGAAGAACAAGGGGAAAGAGAATTATCAAAAAAAGGAAAGACAATTATCAGAAGAAAAAGGAAAGAAATTCCCATAATTATCGTAATTCTATTCAATATTAATGAATAATTATGTCTATTACGGGAATTTCTTTCAATGTTGATGAATAATTTCTGCGTATTACGGGAATTTCTTTCAATATAGATAAACAGAAATTACCGTAATTTCTTTGAATCCAGTGATTTAGCGCTGGATGTGCGAGCGGTACCACTTGGCGGTGGTGAAGATGAAAGCCAGCAGCGAAGCCAGCGTGACGATGAGCGCTATGACAGCGCATGTCCGCATCGCGGCAGGAGTGAGTCCGCCTTCAGTGGCGAAGGCAAAAGCCACCGCCATGCCCAAGGCCGCACCCAGTTCCCACACAATCCAGAAACTGCTCTGCGACGTGCCCCGCTGACAATGGGCGCTGATGCGTATGAAATAAATCTGCAGGCGCGCCATGGAGAGCCCCACGCCGCAGCCCGCCATCAACGGCACCGCATAGGTGCCGAAAACCGTGCTGCCGGCCAACTGCAGCAGGAGGGCTGCCGCCAGCAGTGCCATTCCCCCAACCGGCATGAGCCCCGAGAGGCGGTAGCGGCCGAGCACCGTCTCGCCCCCGAGCGCCAACAGGAAACCCACGATGAGGAAAGCGAAGAAGGAGAGCGAGAAGCACGCCACCACCTGGACGCCCAACGCGAAGCCCACGGCCAACACATGGAGGGCCAGTCGGGCGCCCCGCAGCATGAAGAAGCGGTCGAGCGAGAGGTGGAAGGACGTATCCTCAGGTGCCCTGAAGGGGAAACGCACAAAAAGGATGAGCACGATGGCGAGCAGCGCCGAAGCAAGGACGGCCATGAGCGGATAGTCGGCGCCATAAAACTCCATCACCACCACGCCCAGTGCAGGCCCTATGGGCACCGCCATGCGCTGAAACCAAGCGATGGCATAATTGGCGTCGGTGCGCTGTGCCGACTCGCAGCAGTCGGTGACCAATGTGCTCACGAGCACCATCTGCGCCAGTCCGTAGGCAGTCCCCTCGAGGAAGCGCAGCAACAGGAAGGCAGAGAAGCGCATCTGCTGCGGCAGCGCCTCGAGGAAGGAGCAAGCGGCGAAAGCGGCCATATAGGCCATGACGGCCCATATGCACACCGCATTGCGGCGGTACTTCTCCACCAGGAAGGAGATAAGGCATCCCAGGGAGAGGAGCCCGCCCCCGAAGGAAACATAGCCCCACCCCATCCACTGCGCCCGCAGTGCAGCCGGCAGCATGGCGCTGAGCACCGGCAGCTGCATGAAGGCCGACACCGTGAGGAGCATGCCCGCAAAGGTGAGCATCCAGAACTCGCGGTGCCAGAGATGCGTATGGACAGGTGTGAGCTGTGTATCCATCGGAACCATCAAGTATTAATACGACTCTTTCTCGGTGGGGAAGAGCGAATTCTTCACATCGGAGACATAATTGCCGATGGCGTCGGTCATAATCTGGTTGAGGTCGGCATACCTGCGCAGGAACTTGGGCGAGAAGCCCTGTGTCTTGCCCAGCATATCGTCGACCACGAGCACCTGTCCGTCGGTGCCGGCACCTGCGCCGATGCCGATGGTGGGGCACTTCACCAGACTGGTGACGCGTGCTGCCAACTCGGCCGGCACTTTCTCGAGCACGATGCCGAAACAGCCGGCCTGGTCGAGCAGTTGGGCGTCGGACACCAGTTTCTCAGCCTCCTCGGGATCCACTGCCCTCACGGCATAGGTACCAAACTTGTTGATGCTCTGCGGCGTGAGGCCCAGATGTCCCATAACGGGGATGCCCGCCTCGAGGATGCCCTTGATGGTATCGAGCACTTCCACGCCGCCCTCTATCTTGAGCGCATCGCATCCGCTCTCCTTCATCATGCGTATGGCATTGGCCACACCCTCCTGACGGTCTACCTGATAGCTACCGAAGGGCATGTCGCAGAGCACGAGGGCCCGCTTCACAGCCTTCACGACCGACGAGGCATGATAAATCATCTGGTCGACGGTGATGGGCAGCGTGGTGGTGTTGCCCGCCATGACATTCGATGCGGAGTCGCCCACGAGGATGGCATCCACACCAGCCATGTCGACAATCTTGGCGGTGGTATAATCATAAGAGGTGAGCATGGAAATTTTCTCCCCCTTCTGTTTCATCTCCATAAAACGATGCGTGGTAACCTTGCGCGCATCAGAAACTAAATAGCCTGGCATATAAAATAAGTTAAATGATTAAAAATTCAAAGTTATACTATTGGCAAGCCACCAATTGGCGGCAACGCTCCACACTCAGGGTGGTAAAATCGGGCACCACAAGATGGCAGAGCGGTGCGATGGCAGACCCGGGATTGGTGGTAGAGAGCCCCACCACCCTGGCCCCCGAAGCCATGCCGGCTCGGAGGCCATTGATGCTGTCTTCGAACACCACACACTGGGCAGGCGTCACCCCGAAGGCATCGGCGCCGCGCAGATAGCAGTCGGGCGACGGTTTGCTCTCGGAGAAGTCCTCGGAGGTGAGGATACGGTCGAAGAAGTCCTTCACCTCTGGATGCGCCCTATAGACAGCCTGCATCTTGATGCGGTTGCTGCTGGTGACCACCGCCGTGGTGATGCCCTCCCGGCGGAGTGCTTCGACAAAATCGGTGAATCCCGGAATATAGTCGTACTGCATCTGGCTCTCAAAGCGGTTGAGTCTTTCCACGATAAGCGGCTGCTCCTGCGGCACATCGGCAAAATAGCCCTCGAAAATCTGCTGCAGGGTCTGCCCTTTGATGCGGTGCTCGAGTCCCGGCAGTTCAGGGTGATACCTCCGGCACTCCTCCCCCCAGAAGCGGGTATAGATAGGCTCGGTGTCGAAGACCACACCATCCAAGTCGAAAAGGGCTGTTTTAAAATCCACGATAGCAATCTTTTTTTAAAAACCGGGTGCAAAGGTAATACATTTTTTTCATTTAGCGCAAAGGAAGTCATGTTTGGTGTCAACTAAAGTTAATCTTATAAAAAAGGAGGGCATATTCATGAAATAATCGTTACTTTTGCAAAAGCAAAGCCAAGAAACGACAAAGAATGAGACGACTACTATACGGTTTGGCGCTCGCCGCGGTTCTCATGGCAGCACTCTCCTCGTGCAAGCCCAAGGTGACGGCGATGAGCAAAGGAATCCGTTTTGACACCCTCTGTGTGGACACCACCGCCCTTCTGAGCGACAGCGGCGGCGTGGCTC
>CACYUZ010000112.1:0-3571 GCA_902777645.1 uncultured Prevotellaceae bacterium
ACGACTACCACGACCCGCTGGCCGAGCGGGAGCCGAAAGACTTCAACGACTCGCTCGACCACAGCCTCGACATCGACTAAGACATCAAGTCTGACCATACAAAAAGCGGAAGTTCCGAACTTGGAACTTCCGCTTTTTTTGTGGCTCACAGCCGGCAGGAGGCGTGTCAGCGCACCGCCTCCTTGCGGCCGTTGTGGATGTAGAGACCGGGCTGCACGGGACGCGACGGCAGACGGACGCCGGTGAGCGTAAACCACTCGTCGGTGCCGGCGGCCGACACCCCCTCGACACCGGTCACCGCGCGGTGCTGCGGTGTCTGTATCACAGGGTTGTCGATATCGGGCAGGAAACCTATCTCCAGAAAGTCGTTGTAGCCCACCAGGCTCTGGTCGAGCGGCAGATAGGCCCTGCAAGCGGCCAGCATCGTGGGTTCCTGCACACGGTAGAACCCGAAGCCATTGGAACTGTTTTTCAAGATGAAGGCACACTTGCCATTTGCCACGGGCTCGACAAGAGTCTCGGAGAGCACGCCGGTGTAGAGATTGTAGCTTACTGTGGCCTCCTTGCCCTGAAGAAGCGGATAGACGCGTCCCACCTCGCCGTGCAGGAGCACCCCAGTGCCGGCGGGGAGCGAGTCGGCCCGCTCTATCTGCACACGGTAGCCGTCACACTGGGGAGCGGTGAAAGCCAGCAGACTGCCGTCGCGGGGCACCACCAGGTCGTAGGGGCTGCAGAACGTCTCATACTCTTCCTCCAGGCGATGGATGTAGGATTTTTTTCGCACGGTCTTGGGAAGCGAGAGGGAGAGGGTGGCGGGAAGGGTGACTTCGGTCAGTGAGAAGCAGTCGAAGAAAGCAGTCTCGTCGACTTGCTTCACGCTGCAGGGAATCAGGATGCGCTGCAGTTCGGTGCACGAGGCGAAGACATAGGGGGAGAGTTGTGCCAATCCGTCGGATAGAGCAACATCGGTGAGCGACAGGCAGTAGTAGAAGGCGCGCTCGCCCAGATGGGTCACGGTGGAGGGCAACGACACCCGCTGCAGCGACACACAGGAAGAGAAGGCATACTGGCCGATGCTTTCAAGGTGGCCCGGGATGAAAGCAAGACTATAGAGTTCATAGCAGCCTTCGAAGGCATTGTCGCCTATTGTGCGCATACTGCCGGGCAGGGTGATGCGCCGCAGCGAGCTACAGTTGCGGAAGGCAGCCGTGCCGAGTTCCTCCACGCCGGTGAAAAATCTGAATTCATCAAAATAGCGGATATCGGGATTGGAACTGAACACATCGAGGTCGGTCACCACGGCGGCCTCGCCGGTGCTCAGCTCACCGTCGCCGTCGGTGTCCCAAAGGCCCACACACAGTTCCTTGACACGGTCGTCGGCGAAGACGATGATGTCGCCGGCCACCAGCTGCACCTTCTCAATGTCGCCAGTGGCGGCGGCAGGCAGGGAGAGATAGGCCGAGTGGGGAGCGGTGTACACGGTATCGGTCAGCGGGATGAATCCCACACCGTCGTTCGTGGCGGAGAAGAGGTAGAAATTCTGGTCTACCCAGAAAGGCCACACCTCGGTGGGCTCCACCGCTCCTATCAGGAGATTGTCGGCGGTCGGCTCAGTGGCACTGCCCCTGGCAATGATGGCCTCGGTGCCGGGCTCGCCATGCAGGAGCATGCCCGTGCCGGCAGGTGTGTCGCCAAGCGGGCGCAGGTGGGCCACCCCGTCGGCATAGCTGTCGACGGCATAGGCAGTCACCCCCTCGGCATGGCTGAAGTCGGTGGCGTTGGGAGCACTGAAGGCCTCCCACTCATTGGTGAACAAGTGGTAGTAGCGCAGGTCGGCCACAGCGGGTATGTTGGTGTCGGGCAGCACGGCGGGTTTCAGCACCGAGGTGAGGCCCGTGCAACCGCTGAAGGCGCCAGCACCCACACTCTCGACATAAGGCGGTATGTAGATGCTCTCCAGCCGTCGGCAGTTGACAAACATATTGGAGGGGATGACGCGCAGGTTGCGAGGCAGATGGGCCGAGGTGAGATGCGTGCAGAAGTCGAACAGGCGCGGTCCCAGGTCGACCGCGTCGTCGGGCAGCGTGATGCTCTTGAGGCCAGTGCAGAGGCGGAAGGCGCCCGTTCCGATGGAGGTGAGTCCGTCGGGCAGTTCCAGTCCGGTAAGGGTATTGCAGGAGGCAAAGGCATGCTGGCCGATGGAAGTGAGACTCACGGGCAGCATCACGTCGGTCATGTTCTGACAGCCGGTGAAAGCACTGTCGGCAATATGGTGCAGGCCCGTGAAGTATTCCAACTCCATAAAACTGCGCACACGCGTATCGCCCCTGAACGTGTTGCCCAGGTCGGCCACCGAGGCGGCCTCGTCGTACGACAGCAGGCCGTCGCCGTCGCTGTCCCAGCGTTCCACACACAGGCGCTCTACCACGGGGTCGGCGAAATGGATGGTGCCCTCATTCACGAATTGGGCGCGCAGGGAAGTATAGTCGGGGGGAAGGACACCCTCGAGGTGGAGGTAGGCGGTGAAGGGAGGCACCGTAGAGGGTCTTTCCACCGGTATGAACATCACGTTGATGCCCCACACACGGAGGGTCAGGTCGGTATACGCACCTGTCGTGTCGGGCTCAAGCGTCAGGTTACCGGTAGTGCCCACCAGCAGATTGGTGCCAGCGAGCGGACGGCCGGAGCCCGGGCGCACCACATACTCCTTGCCAGCTACACCGTGAAGGGCCAGGCCGGTCTGTGCGGGAGCTTCACTGATTTGGTTCAGGTAGACGTTGCCACTGCGCAGCGAGGTGGCCGTATAGGCTTTCAGTCCGTCGTCGACGCTGAAATCGAGGGCGTTGGGACTACATAACGTGGAGTAGGCGGCCTCCATCCTGACGGTGAGGCGCACATCGCTCACCGTAGAAGGGAGCAGCGAGGCATCGATATGGGCGGGCAAGGTGACCGTGGACAGGCGGTCGCTGTATCTGAAGGCGATAGGACTGAGCACAGAAAGTGAATAGGGCAGCTTGATGGCGGTGAGCGAGGTGCTGGAGAAGGCCTGGTCCGGAATCTCCATCACACCTTCTGGCACGTTGATGGCACTGAGCTTGGTGCAGTAGTAGAACGCCCGAGGGCCAATGATGCGCACGGTGGAAGGCAGCTCCACCTCAGTGAAAGCCGTACAAGAGACAAAGGCGCCCTCAGAGATGGTGGTGAGGCCTTCGGGGAACTGCGGTGCCTCGAGCAAGAAACAGTCGGAAAAGGCTTGAAGGCCGATAGTGCGCAGCGAGGGGGGCAGCATGACCGAGGTGAGAGAAGAACAGTAATAAAAGGCCTCCTCGCCAATCTGGGTGAGCGAGGTGAAGTATTTCAACTCGTTGAACAGGCGGATTTTCTTGTTGCCGCGGAAAGATGTGCCCAGACTCGTCACCGCGGCAGCCTCCGTGAAACTCAGCTCGCCGTCGCCGTCGCTGTCCCACGTTTTCACGCAGATGCGGCGCACCTCAGGATCGGCGAAAAAAATGTTGTCGGCCGACAACGTGTCGGAAGGCAGCGTCATCTCGACGATGCCCACCACGTCGGC
>CACYUZ010000113.1:0-3539 GCA_902777645.1 uncultured Prevotellaceae bacterium
AAGGGCGAAGGCAACTTCTTCGACGGCTGGATGAAGAACCCGATGAGTGCGATGATCAGTTGCAACGACGGCTTCCGCCCTTTCAGCTTTTACATCGAGGCAATCAACGAATCATGAAGTCAAAGAGAACACAACGGCTGGCGGCTGCCTTCTTGATGCTGTGTTGTGGACTGACGGTCGGAGCACAGACATTTGAGGAATGGTTCGACGACCGTACCTTGCGGCTCGACTATGTCTTTGCGGGCGATGCAAGCAGGCAGGAACTTTATGTCGACCAGCTTTCGCAGCTGCCCCGATGGTTCGGGCGTCGCACACGGCTTGCCGAGCTGCCGCTGGCCGGCAACGGGCAGATTACGGTACGGGCGCACCGCTCGCAGCAAGTCATATACCGCCACGCCTTCTCCACCCTTTTCCAGGAATGGCTGTCGTATGACGAGAGCAAAGGTCCCTCGCGCTCGTTTGAGAACGTTTTTCTGGTTCCGATGCCCAAGGACACCGCCGACGTGACTGTGGAACTCTTCGACAACCGGCAGCAGCCCATGGTAAGCCTCACCCACACTGTAGTGCCCACCGACATCCTGATACGACATGCCGGCGAGCGCGAAGTGACCCCGCACAAACTGATGCAGGCCGCCGCCGACAGCAGCCGATGCATCCACATAGCCTATGTGGCCGAAGGCTATCAAGAGAGCGAGATGCCCCTGTTTCTGCAAGACGTGGAGCGCTGTATGGGCGCCCTCTTCGCCCACGAGCCTTTCCGTTCGATGCGCGACCGCTTCGAGGTGACCGCCGTGATGTCGCCTTCGGCCGAGAGCGGCACCAGCATACCCCGCGCCGGTGTATGGAAGCAGACCGCCCTTCACAGCCACTTCGACACCTTCTACAGTGACCGCTATCTGACGACGCTTCACTTGAAAGACCTTCACGACTGGCTGGCCGGCATAGCCTACGAGCACATCATCGTGCTGGTGAACACCGAGCAATACGGCGGCGGCGGCATACTGAACAGCTACAACCTGTCGATGGCCCACCATGAAAAGACCCTTCCCGTGGTGGTGCACGAGTTCGGGCACAGTTTCGCCGGTCTGGCCGACGAATACGCCTACGAGACCGAAGCCATCCCGATGTATCCCCACGACGTGGAGCCCTGGGAGCCAAACATCACCACCCGTGTAGACTTTGAGTCGAAATGGGCCGACCTGATGCGCAGCCATCCCGAGCAGGCCGGTCTTTACGAAGGCGCCGGCTACAGTGTGAAAGGCGTGTACCGCAGCAGTGCCGACTGCCGCATGCGTACGAACGAGAACCCCACCTTCTGTGCGGTCTGCGACCGCGCCCTCCGCCAGCTGATAGACTTCTACACCGCCTATTGATGAAGAGGAAGCTGATACTGCTGCTGCTGAGTCTGTGTGTGCTGGGCCAAGCCGCCGACCAGGAGACCGACACCGACCGGCTGAGCCGTGCCGTATCGTACTTTCAGGGCGGCAAGTATCATGAAGCCATGATACTGTTTGAGCAGCTCAGCGCCAAATACAAGTTGAATCCCCGTTTCAACGGATTCCTGGGCTTGTGCTACTATCACGAATGGCAGTATGAGGAAGCCGCCGCCATATTGGACAAGACGATGGAAAAGCTGGAAGTGTTTGCCCCCTCCGAGCGAGCCGTGTATTATTTCACCTGCGGCGACAGCCACTTCAAGCAAGAAGAATATGCCGCGGCGATACGCTACTTTGAGAAAGCGCTCACCGTGTGCTATGAGAACGAGAAGCCCGAGATATACTATAAGCTGGCCTACAGCCACCTGCGTTTGAACGACGTAGAGCAAGCCAACGCCCTCTTTGCCGAGGCCGAGGACTACTACTCGCTGTATCACACCACGCCCCAGCTGGCCGCCCGCATCGGCAAGATGCAAGACATCGTGGACGACACTGAGCGCGAGTTGGCCATCATGAACCTTCCCAAGGAAGAACCCATCCTACGCGACACGCTGCACTTTGAAGCACCCAAGACCATCAATCTGGACGACATATTCGGCAGCGGCATAGAGATAGACGAAGAAGAATGACGAAGAAGCGTCAGCGCATGCTTTCGTCGACGAAGCAGAGCGGCAGCAAGTCCTTGACGCTGTTGACGATATAGACCCCGTCGGTGCCATAGAGGAGAATGCGCATGGGCTGTCCGTATCGTTCCTCCACCTCTGACATGACCTGACGGCACGAGCCGCACGGACTGACAGGCAGGCGCATGAGACCGTTCACATTGCGTGCCGCGATGGCGATGGCCATCACCGGTTGGTCAGGATATCTGACCTGCGCGGCGAAGATGGCTGTACGCTCCGCGCAGAGGCCGACGGTGAAGACCGCATTCTCCTGATTAGCGCCCAGAATGATTTCACCGTTGGCCAGGCGCAGTGCCGCCCCCACATTGAAATTCGAATACTTGGCATAGGATCTGCCGGTAGCCTCAACAGCCTTTTCAACGAGCGTCCTGTCATCGGCATCGAGTTCGTCGAGTTGTGCGAACTTCAGATTTATTTTCAACTGAATGTCTTTCATGGCTATATCTCCTATAAATATTGATTATTCTTTTGCTGTTTCACCGTCATCGGGCACATGCACATAGCACCCCATATCCGGTTCTTCGCCCCTTTTGATGCCCAGCCGGTCGAACTCCGGCGCATCGGCCGCATCGGCCTTACCCACCGCCGGCGATGAAGCCTTGATGCGGAAGTCGTAGATGAGATTATCCGTATCGATATTGACAAACTGCTTGTATCCGCAGCTCACGGTGTCTTTCGGGTCCTCCCAGACCACGTCCTTCACATTGACCGTATCGTCGATGGCCGGCGTGCGCAGCAAGCAGTTGCGGAAGGCGAACTTATAATTGGCTGTCGTATCGGCCTCGCCCATCACCACATCGTCGGCATATCCCGTGACGATAGAGTTGACACAACTGAAGTCGTAGAGCGGATAGACTTTCCCGTCGCGCACATTGCCGAATCGGAGCGCCGCCCCGCAGTTGGCATCGAAGGGATAGAACTGCGCCAGCGTGCACTGCAGCACTCTGCCCACCCCACCGAGGAAGGCCACACAGTCGTTGAGTGTATTGGTAATCTGGCAGTTGACGATATCCACCACCGAATGCGTGGCGCTTACGCCATAGCCTTGGCAGTTGTGCACCACCGAATTGGCCAGTTGCAGCTTGAGTCTTGACACATCGGCCGAGTCGCACACCACCCCGTTGTAAGCGCTGTGAATGTCGGCGAAGTTGACCACATTCTCATACGACGACTCATAGAAATGCAGTCCCTGCCACTGTCCGCTCACCCGATCGTACGGCAGATAGTCGAACATATGGTCTATACGGTCGCCTCTGAGCACCACATTGTTGTCGGCAGTGCCGTTGACGAGCAGGCGTCCATAGACATTGAGTCCCGCATTCTCATGGAAATAGAGCGTGGTGCCCTGTTCGATGGAGAGTGTGGCATTTTCCTCGACGGTGATGCCCCCGTAGACCACGACCGGTTTTTGTATGGAGAG
>CACYUZ010000114.1:0-3488 GCA_902777645.1 uncultured Prevotellaceae bacterium
AACTCCTGGAAAGCAATAGGAGCAGAAGAGTGGGCACCGCCGTTGATGATGTTCATCATAGGAACGGGGAGCACATAGGTGTTAGTGCCGCCGATGTAGCGGTACAGAGGCATATTCAGAGCCTTAGCAGCCGTGTGAGCGGCAGCCAGAGACACACCTAAGATTGCGTTGGCACCGAGCTTGCTCTTGGTGGGAGTGCCGTCGAGGGCGAGCATCTTGTAGTCGAGCGCGCGCTGGTTGAACACGTCGTCGCCTTCGAGGGCGGGAGCGATAACCTTGTTGACATTGTCAACAGCCTTCAGCACACCCTTGCCACCGAAACGGCTCTTGTCGCCGTCGCGAAGCTCGAGGGCCTCGTTCTCACCCGTAGAGGCGCCGGAGGGTACGGCAGCGCGGCCCATCACACCATTCTCAAGGGTTACCTCAACTTCTACTGTAGGATTGCCACGTGAATCCAGAATCTCTCTTGCATGAACTTTTTCTATTCTCATTGCTTTATAATAAAATAATTATTTTAATCCACTGCAAAATTAATCATTTCTCATGGATTGTGAAAAAATATACTCTTTGTTTTTAAGGCAGATACGCCAAATTAGCTTTTTTTTGCACTATGCCTGCTGCCTACTGCTGTTTCAGCAGCGACAGCACATCCTCGTAGGCTTTCTCCCAGTCGGTGTTCAGCGAGAACTTGGTGATGAAACCGTCGGTGCTGATGTAGGCCAGCGCCCACTCCTTGTCCTCGTCTTTCTTCTTGAAACGGGGGTTGCGCAGACTCACCGCACTGAACAGCTGTATCACCGTCTCCTTGTCTTTCTTGTCGGCATGGGCGTAGTGCTTGCTGAACAGGTTCACATAGTTGAACAGGGCAAGGGTCTGACGGTCGAGCATCACGGCCGAGCTGTCGGGCATGAACTTGCTGCTCATCACACCCAGATACTGGATGGCGTCGTACTTGAAGGTGGCTATCTTGCGGGCCTCAAGCGGACTCGACTCGTCGTCGGCGGCTTCTTTCGCCATCTTCATGCCTTCATTGTATACTTCCTGGCCGCAAACATGGGTCAGGGCGCCCAGCAGCAAAAGGGCGGTAAGGAGGGTCTTTCTCATTTTCATTCTTTTATGGTTTGTTCTTTTCTTCTCTCTTATTCGTAACGGTGTCCATGCTCAGCGGGTCTTGCGCACACGGTCCTGGTTCTTGTTCACAAAGTCTTTCCAACCCTTGAAACTGGCCTGCGACTCCGGACGGCCGCTCTGCAGGTAGTGGCAGTAGGCGGCACCCAGGGCATCGGTGGCGTCGAGGAAGTCTGAGGTCTCGTCGGCATCCAGATGCAGCAGGTAGCGCAGCATGCCGGCCACCTGCTGCTTCGAGGCGCCGCCGTTGCCGGTGATGGCCATCTTGATCTTCAGCGGGGCGTATTCGTGGATGGGTATGTCGCGGTGGATGGCGGCGGCGATGGCCACGCCCTGCGCACGCCCCAGTTTGAGCATCGACTGCACGTTCTTGCCGAAGAAGGGGGCCTCGATGGCCATCTCGTCGGGCAGGTAGCTCTCTATGATGCCGGTCACGCGCTCGAAGATGTGGCCCAGCCTGAGGTAGGGGTCGTGCATCTTCCGGAGGTCTATCACCCCCATGGCCACCATGCTCACGGCCTGTCCCGCCACGCGTATCACGCCGTAGCCCATCACATTGGTGCCGGGGTCTATGCCCAGTATCACGCGCTCGCTCATCGGTCCATGAAGGGGTTCATGCGCAGCTCGTCGCCGATGGTGGTGTCTTCGCCATGGCCGGCCAGCACCACGGTCTCGTCGGGCAACTGGGCCAGCACGTGCAGACTCATCATCATCTGCATCATGCTGCCGCGCTCAAAGTCGGTGCGCCCTATCGACAGGTGAAACAGCGTGTCGCCCGTCAGCGCGGTGTGCTCGTCGGCTATGTAGTAGACCACACTGCCTGGGGTGTGACCGGGGGTGGGCAGCTGCTCGATGGTGTGGCTGCCGAAGCGGATGGTGTCGTTGGGCTGCAGGTAGCGGCCCACGGCGGGGTAGGGCGTGGTGGGACGCACACCGATGAAGTTCACGGCCTGGTCGGCCAGACTGTCCATGAGCCACTCGTCCTGGGCGGGCACCTCCACCTTCAGACCGTAGGTGTCGGCTATGAAACCGTTGCCGAAGTTGTGATCTATGTGGCCGTGGGTGGCCAGCAGGTGGGTGGGTTTCAGCCCTTCGCGCTCTATGTAGCTCTTGATGGCTTTCTGCTCATGCTCGTAGTAGGCGCCGCAGTCCACTATCACACACTCCCGGGTCTCGTCGCTCACCACATAGCAGTTCTCCTGCAGCATGTTGCAAACAAATCTCTGTATCTTCAGCATAAGGGTAGGTATATTAGTCGCTTCTCTTTGAACCACTCTTCCTCAAACCATTGCGAGAGTGGGGTCACCTCGGCATATTTCTTGAAGGGGCGAACCTCTTCGTCCACATTGCCGCCTTTCAGGCACAGCAGGCCGTTGCCGATGGAGTTGAGCTGACGGCGGGCTATGTTCTTGCGTATCAGCTTCACCAGGTTGGGCAGGGGCATCACGGCACGGCTCACCACAAAGTCGAACCGGCCCTGCTCCTCCTCGCCGCGCAGCTGTACGGCCTCCACATTACGGAGCCCGATGGCCGTGCTCACCTCGTTCACCACACGTATCTTCTTGCCGGTGCCGTCGATGAGCTTGAAGTGCACCTCCGGAAAGAGAATGGCCAGCGGAATGCCGGGAAAACCGCCGCCGGTGCCCAGGTCGAGCACTTGCGTGCCGCTCCTGAAATTCACCGCCATGGCGATGGCCATGGAGTGCAGCACATGGTGTTCGTAGAGATGGTCGATGTCCTTGCGCGAAATCACGTTTATCTTCTCGTTCCAGTCGGCATAGAGCGGTGCGAGCTGCTCCAGCTGACGGCGCTGCACATCGGTAAGATGGGGAAAATATTTCAGTATCTCGTTCATTTCCTGAGTAGTCTTCTGACAGCCGAATAGGGCACGCTCACCACCACCTCGCCCTTGTCGCGGTCGGCTATCTCACCTTTTATATATATAAAGCGTATCGCACGGTCGGCCATCTCGAAGTTGGCCGTGGCATAGGGCTCGCACTGTACGAAGTAGCCGGCAGAGCGGAGGGCCTCCAGCGAGCTCACGTTCACCTGCTTGCACAGCCGCTCGGCGATAATCTCGCCCAACTCCTGCTCATAGCCGTCCAGGAACACGTGCTCCAGCCGCAGCACACGGTCGTTGGTGATGTCGATGTTCAGCACCTGTGTGTAGTCGGTGCTGCCGGCGCCGAGGTCGCTCACCACATGGGCCACATAGTTGGTGATGCCGCTGCACCCGTCTCTCAGCGTGGCGTCCACACGGTAGCCGATGGTGGCGGTGGTGTCGTTGCCCTCCTCGGCATACACCGTGGTGTAGAATTCGCGGTAGTCGGCTATATAGCGCTTAATGAAGGAGTCCACAG
>CACYUZ010000115.1:0-3449 GCA_902777645.1 uncultured Prevotellaceae bacterium
TCTTCGGGGATGATAGCTGCCTCGGCACCCGATGCGATGGCACTGTTCTGAGCAAGGAAGCCGGCGTCGCGTCCCATCACCTCAACAAAGAAGATGCGTTCATGACTTTGCGCCGTGTCGCGGATGCGGTCAACGCATTCCACGATGGTGTTCAGTGTGGTGTCGTAGCCAATTGTGGAGTCGGTGCCGTAGAGGTCGTTGTCAATGGTTCCAGGCAGTCCGATGCAGCAGCAGTCGAACATCTCTGCAAATTCTCGGGCGCCGGTCAGCGAACCGTTGCCGCCGATGACCACCAAGGCGTCGATGCCCTCCTTGACCATTGTCTCATGTGCTTTCTGTCGGCCTTCCGGGGTCATAAACTCCTTGGAGCGGGCTGTCTTCAAGATAGTGCCACCCTGCATGATGATGCCACTTACATTCTCAGTGGTAAAGTCTTTGACCTCGTCGTTGATAAGGCCGTCGTATCCACGGTATATCGCCTTTATGTTGAATCCGTTGCAGATACCAGCTCTTGTCACCGCCCTGATGGCGGCGTTCATGCCCGGAGCGTCACCGCCCGATGTGAGCACGCCAATCGTCTTAATCTTACCCATATTATTATTTATCTAATACTTTAGAATATTAATATCAAAGCTCTGTTATATAGTGAAATAGAGTATGCCGTAGCCGGCGGCGATGCCCACCAGGGCCTTCCAGCCGACGTTGCGGAAGTACCATCCTATATGTACACGTTCCAATCTTAAATAGGCCAACCCGCTCATCGAACCCAGTGCGAGGATGTTGCTGCCCACCCCTGTAGTATAGGCGATGATTTTCCAAAACCAGCCGTCGCAAGCAAAGGCGTCGACGGTGCCCGTGGTCGTGGCATCGACGGGATGCAGCGAGATGAAGCTCATGGCTGAGGCAAAGCTGTCGAGCACTGAGCTGGTGACTCCGGCGATGCCTCCTACAAGCCAAGCGCTATGTTCCTGGAAGCCCACCCAGGCCGTGAACTGCCCAATGATGCCTGTCTCGGTGAGCACTCCGGCAAGCAGCATGATACCTATGACGAAGAGCATGAGTTTTACCGTGCCATACTTCATCATGAGCGGCATGCGCCGCAGGATACTGCGTTCGGCATTGAGGAGCTTGCGATTGAATATCTCGTTGACGATCCACAGCACCGACAGCACGCAGAGGGCTCCTAAGAAGGGACTTAGCTTGGTGATGTTGTGAAAAGAGGGGATGAACCACAGTCCACCGATGCCCACGAGGAGCATCACGATGCGCTGCCACACGTTCAGATTGGTATCGTCGCCACGGTAGGGAAGACTAATCCACTCGGTGTCGACGTGCTCCGGGAGTGCTCTGCCGAGAAGCCATGTGGGAACTCCCCAGGCTATCAGACAGGGCAGTGCCAGCGACATTGACAAGTTGCTGGCTGTCACAGCGCCCATATTCCAAAGCACGAGTCCTGTGGGGTCGCCAATCACGGTCAGTGCCCCGCCGCAGGTGGCGGCAAGCACCACGGCTGCGCCATAAATCATGCGCTGGCGGCGACTGGGAATGATCTTGTGCATGATGGTGAGCATCATCACAGTGGTGCTCAGGTTGTCGAGATTGGCCGAGATGATGAAGGTCACGGTGCCGAGGGTCCAAAGCATGCGCTGGCTGTGGCGTGTTTTTAGAAGCTGGGAGATGAAGTCGAAACAACCATTATTGTCGAGTATCTCCACAATGGTCATGGTAGCCAGCAGAAACAATACTACCTCAGCTGCACGCCCTACATATTTGAGGAAAATATTGTTGGCGATGAACTCTTTCACGTTCACGGCATCCGGTCTGGCCGAGCCTAAGAAACTGAGAAACTCTGTCTGATGCTGACTCGTCACGAAGTCAGTACCATAACTAATATAAAGCACCCAACACAGGGTACCGGCGAAAATCGCTACGGCAGCCTTATTGACTTTGGTCCACTTTCCTGTAGCTATGAGGATGTAGGCCAAGAGGAATACTGTCAAGATGATGACTGTCATAATAGTTCGATTTATTACGGCAAAAATACTAAATTCTGACGTAACAGCCAACGGCTTTGCTGTTTTTCGGTTGTGTTTGTGTTTTTTTAATGATAAAAGTAGTAAATATGAACGCTTACAGTGGTAAAAATGATAGTCTGAACCGTGTGCTTATGCCTGTGGTTGTGCTCGGTTTCGCTTGTGCCGGAGCACCCTGGGTCGCGGAATTTTCGTTGATGACCGCAGTTTGCCATTCCCGGTCGAATTCTCATTATGGGTAGCAAGTGGATGATAGAAAGTGGAACAAAAAAGCGCAACAGCCGATATCCTCTATCAGCGAGCCTTTCCGGTGAAGAACACTATCAGGCTCGGTGAGTGACATCAGCTGTTGCTCTTTGCGTGCGAACGGTCTTCGGTTCCTACTCAGCCGCTCCGAGGAGTATTTCAGAGAGTGTGGGGTGGATGTGCACGATGTCGCGGAGCCTTGTAGCGAAGGGTATATCAGAGTTCATCCACACTGTGGCTTCCTGAATCAGGTCGGCGGCATGAGCACCCATGGCGTGGCAGCCTATGATGGGCAGTCTTTCGTCGTCCTTCGATACGATGAGTTTCAGCAGTCCCTCTGTGGCATTCATGCTCATGGCCTTGCCGTTGGCTCTGTAGAGCGCTTTCCTGCATTCGTAGTTCAGTCCCTGGGCCTTGCATTCATCCTCGGTCAGTCCCACGCCCGCCACCTCAGGATGGGTGAAGACAGCCGACGGCATGATGCTGAGCCGGATGTTGTCGGCCAGACCAAGAAGATGGTCCACCGCCCGTTTGGCCTGGAATTCAGCTGCATGAGCCAGCATTTGCCGGCCGTTGACATCGCCGATGGCATAGATGTGCGGTCGGCTGGTGAGCAGGTTGTCGTCCACGGTGATACCTTTCCTGCTGTATTCAACGCCGGCTGTTTCGAGGTTGAGTCCATCGGTATTGGCTTGGCGGCCCGTTGCCACCAGCACGATGTCGCCTTCCACGGTCTTTTCTTTACCTTTTTGGTCGAAGCTCACTGTTCCGGAATGGATGGACTTCACCCCCGACTGCAAGAAGAATTTCACCCCTTGCTTTTCCATCTGGCGACGGAGGCGCTTGGCAACCTCGCTGTCGACAGGCGGCAGACATTCTTTCAGGAATTCTATCACGGTGACTTCGGAGCCGAAGGTACTGAAGGCGGAAGCCAGCTCCATGCCAATGACACCGGCACCCACTATTATGAGGCGCTTGGGCAGCGAGTCCATAGCCAGCAGAGCCGTGGAGTCGACCACACAGGGGTCGGCGATACCTTCGATGGGGGGCATCTTGGGACTCGAGCCTGTGGCGATGATGATGTTGCTGGCTTGGTAATCTTCGCCGTTGCAAGTCACCGTTTTCGAATCCTTGAAAGTTGCCTTACCCTTAACGAGTGTAATCCCGGGT
>CACYUZ010000116.1:0-3435 GCA_902777645.1 uncultured Prevotellaceae bacterium
GAATCCTGTCCGCCCGTCATGGCGGTGGCCAGGTTGTCACTGATGATGACGGTGATGGACGCATGGTCGTTCACGGCATCCAAGAGTCCCGTCATGCCAGAGTGTGTGAATGTAGAGTCGCCGATAACTGCAATGGCAGGATGTACGCCTGCATCGGCGGCACCCTTGGCCATCGTGATACTGGCTCCCATATCTACACAGGTATCTATTGCCTGATAGGGGGGCAGTGCTCCGAGTGTGTAGCAGCCGATGTCACCAAAGACACGAGCTGTGGGATAGCCGCAGACTACCTCTTTCAGTGCGGCATATACGTCGCGGTGTCCACATCCCTGGCACAGCTGGGGAGGACGTGCGGCCAGATGTATGGCCTTTTCGAAAGCAGAAGCGTTGTGCTTGCCCAGGGCGGCAGCCACGTTGTCTGGGTTCAGCTCGCCCATACGGGGCAGTCGGCCTGTGAGACGGCCGCTAACTGGGTAGTCGGCACCCAGGATTCCACGAACCTGTTCCTCTACGAAGGGCTGTCCGTCTTCCACGACCAGTATCTCAGAACAATGGCTGGCCATCGCCTGAATCTTTTCTGCGGGAAGGGGATATTGCGATACTTTCAACAGGATGGTATTCTCGGGAGCAGCCTCGCATACGTAGTTGTAGCCAATGCCACAGGCAATGACGCCAAGGGGTGCGGTAGAGGAATTGGAAGAAACGGTGGAACCACTATTATAGGGCGATTTCTCTGCTGCCTTCACAATTTCTGTCTGCTTCTCCACAAGACTGGCATACTGTCGTTTGGCGTTGCCTGGAAGCAACACCCAGTGAGTGCGTTCGTTGTCGGGGTTCAAGGCTTTCATGGCTTTTACCTCGCCCACGGCGACTGCAGCCCGAGAGTGTGCCAGACGGGTGACGATACGCATTAGCACGGGCAGTTTCAGTTGCTCGCTCAGTTCAAAGGCTGGTGCCATCATGTCGTAGGCTTCTTGCTGGCTCGACGGTTCCAATATAGGAATCATGGCGAAGCGTCCATAGAAGCGTGAGTCCTGCTCGTTCTGGCTGGAGTGCATAGACGGGTCATCGGCAGCCAGCACCACCAGTCCGCCGTTGACACCTGTGATGGCCGAATTGATAAAGGCATCGGCACAGACATTCATTCCCACGTGCTTCATGCATACCAGGGCCCGTCGTCCGGCATACGCCATGCCCAAAGCTGCCTCCATAGCAGTCTTCTCGTTTGTACACCAACGGCTATGTACGCCGCGCTCTTGCGCCAGTGGATGACGTTGGATGAATTCGGTAATCTCGGTCGATGGTGTGCCAGGATAGGCATATACGCCTGAAAGTCCGGCATGCAGGGCACCTAATGCCACCGCCTCGTCGCCTAATAATAAAGTGTGGTTCATATCTAAATTTCTGTAATAGTCATAAAACGGTGACAAAATTACATAAAAAAATCGGTTTATGTGACATACTGTTATACAAAATTAGTGTTGTCCACTAAAACTTTTCTTCTTGACAAGATAGAGACCGAGGAATGTCAATACGCCGTTGAGCATCAGGAGCTCATAGCCAAAATGATAATCTATCCATTGTGCGCATACTTTGTCTAAAAGCAAGCAGATAAGAGGTGACATGATGGCTATGTAGGGAACGGCACGGTCGTTGACGTCTTTCTTGGTCAGCAATCCGAAGGCGAAAAGTCCTAATAGCGGTCCGTAGGTATAGGAGACCAGCGTATATACGGCATCGATGACACTCGTGGAGTTCAATGTCCCAAACACCCAGATGAGTAGCACCATCACTGCGGCCACGCCCAAATGAACCCTATGTCGCAGTTGCTCATCGGCGGGACGCTCGAAGATGTCCACACAACAGCTGGTGGTGATGGATGTCATGGCGGAATCGGCTGTCGAGAACGATGCCGCCACCAGTCCCAAGGCAAACAAAGCCTGCACCATAGCGCCCAGCTCACCCGTGGCGGCGAACATCGGCAGGAGCTCGTCGCCCTTGACGGGCAACGCCATCCCCCGCTGTCCTGCCAGGAGAAGGAGCAGGATGCCCAATCCCATGAAGAGCAGGTTCAGCGGCACAAAGGCGAAACCATAGCTACACATATCTTTCTGTGCCTCGCGTAGTGTGCGGCAGGTCAGGTTCTTCTGCATGATGTCCTGATCGAGTCCCGTCATCACCACGACAATGAAGATGCCGCTCACGAACTGTTTCCAGAAATTCTGCGGCGAAGCCCAGTCGTCGAAGACAAATATGCGCGAATGCTCATGGGCGGCCACAGCCTGCACCGCATCGGCAAAGTCAAAGTCCAGCTCGCCCATCACCTTATATATAATAAGGAGAAGGGCACCGAGCATGCAGAATGTCTGCAAAGAGTCGGTCCACACCAATGTCTTGATGCCTCCGCGACGGGAGTAGAGCCAGACGAGAGGTACCAGGATAAGGGGTAAAAGGTAGGAAGTCGATGGATGGGAATTGATGGATGAGAACGGTGGGGCCAACATGCCCTGTATGACGAAACAGAAGAGGTAGAACTTCACCACGGTGCCCATCATCTTGGAGAGCAGGAAGAATGCGGCTCCAGTCTTGTAGGAGCATTTTCCCATGCGCTTATACAAATAGGTATAGATGGTAGTGAGGTTCAACCGGTAGTAAACGGGAAGCAGTACGAAGGCCACGACGAAATAGCCAAGGATAAAGCCCAAGCATGTCTGCAGGTAGGTCATGTCCATCCGCATGACCATGCCCGGCACGCTTACAAACGTCACGCCCGAGACACTGGCGCCAATCATGCCGAAGGCCACCATCTGCCACGGACTCTTTCTTTCTCCCCGAAAGAAAGTCTCGTTAGTAGCATGTTGTCCTGTTGCCATCCTTCCGAATAACAACAGGACAATCAAGTATGTCAGTATAACAACAAGGACCACTCGTCTTTATTTCTTGACGTGACAGATAGGCACGCCTTCTTTAGTGAATGTCAGAAAACCTGATGAATATATGCGTGCAAAGGTAGTGTTTTTCTGTAAGAAAATGCAGAGCTTTAACTCGCTTTAACGTCCTATGCACGTCTCTACTCCCAAATAATTATTACCTTTGCCCTCGGCAAAAACATTTTTAAGCCTAACAAACGTATGAAACAGAAGAAGTTTATCCTACAAGAGAGTGAGATTCCAACACAATGGTACAACATCCAAGCCGACATGAAAACTAAACCCATGCCGCCGATTCATCCCGCTACACGTCAGCCGCTTGGCGTAGATGACTTGGCACACATCTTCCCACGTGAATGCTGTGTGCAGGAGCTGGACACGGAGCATGCATGGATTGACATCCCCGAAGAAGTGCTTGACAAATACAAATATTACCGCTCGACTCCGCTCGTACGTGCCTATGCACTGGAGGAAGCTATCGGTACCCCCGCACACATATACTTCA
>CACYUZ010000117.1:0-2938 GCA_902777645.1 uncultured Prevotellaceae bacterium
CACCAACTCCACTTGCGTCCGATGTCCGCTCCACATGTTGACGCAGACGTTACGGGCGATGCGAAGGATGTAAGCATCGGTGAGTTCCACCCTGCCGCGCACGTTCCATGCCCGGAGCCACGTCTCTTGCACCACCTCCTCGGCCTCGGTGTCCGAACCGAAGAATTCGCGGCCCATCAGCATCAGCCGAGGGCGAAGCCGTTTCTCTATCTGAGCAAACTCGAGCTCATTTGTATGTTCCTTGTTCATAAGTCTTCACTTTTGGTCGTTCTGCCTATATAACACAAAACGCCCCGAAAGTTTACCCATAAAAAATGTTAATTGTTTTTTATTCCTTTCCCTCCTTTCTGCTGGTAACGTGCTATGATGCGTGATTTGACTTGTTCTAAGCGGTAAGCCATATAGTTGCGGCCCATTTGCTCCGCTGCCTGACTCTGGCGGTAGTGCTGTTCAAGATCTGCGCCATCGACGACATAGACGGTGGCGGGCTTGTTCGGCTTTGCCGCTTGGCTCGTCCAAGAACTTTACTGCTTTAATATTTGGAAGTCTATGTTCGGTCATCTTCTATCTCTATTATTGGTGGGATCGGCATTTTATGCTGTACCGACTTAGAGTTAATGACTTCATTCTCAAACTTAGCCCATTCTTTATCAATATCGGGCATCCCTATACTTTTGTCATATTCAGAGGTGTTCATATTACTGAGTTTTTAGTTACTTTCTTCTTTCCTTTTTATTTCATACTTCGGGGGATTACCCTTGTGGATGAGGTTCATGATTTCGTGGATGTCCTCGTCGGTGAGGTCTTCTTCGCCAAAGCAGGAGTCATTAGCGAGAGTTAAATGTCTCGGGGTGAACAGACTGCGGATGATGCGGCGACGCTTCAGCCAGTGCCATGCATCCTCGAAGAACCAGCCGATGCGGGTCCAGAAGAGGGTGGTGATGCTGACGTAGATAATTGTGGCGATGAGCAGGATGATGGCTACTCCGAGGAGGATGAGTTCTGTGGTCATGCTGCTGTTTTCCTCGTATGCGGCTTCCTTGTCTTTCGCTGCCATGAAGGCTTCAACTTCTTGCTGCATGACAACGCCTAGGGTGTCTAAGACTGCTTTGTGGAGGTCGAAATAATACCGAACCTGTGCAGTGTCGAGCAGCGCACTGTACTTTTCGAGCGAGTCATTGTAGGCTTTCTCTTGCCGCTCCAACTCCATTGCGTGCTCACTCAGCGGCACCTTGTAGATGGTCTTCTCCGTTTTCTGACAACCGCACACAGCGGCGAGGGCGAGGATGAGGGTGATGATGTTTCGTTTCATATTTTATTCCAATTCTAACGGCTCGTAGGGATAGACTTTTGAGAGGGCGTTGCCATCCATATCTTTCCATCCCAGTGTCTTTGCGGGGTTCTCGTTGATTTTTCGCTCCAGCTTCAGCACGGTCTCGCGCTTGATGGGTTTGCGGCGGGCGTATTTGCTCCTGACCATTGGCCTGCGGACACGCTCCACGCCGGTACACTCGAAGGTGTAAAGGTGGTCGGTGTCATAGACCTTGACGATGAGACCGGGCAGTCCGCCGAACTTCCACGGCCCGAACTTCACGGGAACCTCCGCCGTGAACCACGCCTCGAAATCGCGCCCGTGGTAGTGGCATGTGGCTTTCTGACAGTGGTAGCCGCTGACGGTGGCGGTGTCCTGCGTCAGCGTCCACTGCTGGCCGGGGTAAGGCTCATCGTAATAGCCCTCATATTGCGGCAGACGCTCACGGTTGTATGTCCTTATCTTTCCGTCCTCGGCTATCAGCACATGGTATTGCAGTTCGTTCCAGTTGCCATATCCGTTGCGCCCACGTGGCAGCAGTTTCTTGGAGAAATTGCCCGCGCGGTTAGTCCTGCGGTCAACAGTGCGCAGCGAGTCCGACTCCCACACGAAATAGCTGTAATACTTGTTGCAATGGCTGCCAACCTCCAGTATCTGCCAGTCGATGTAGGTGTTCTCGTCCTTGATGTCGAGTGCATTGAGAGCATACCACACGCGGACGGTGGCCGTGTCGATGGTGATGTAGTTGTCGATGTTCGACATGGCCACATAGCCAATCTTGCTTTGTTTCTCCTGCGCCCATGCCGTCATGGCGGCGAGGGCGATGATGAGGGTGATGATTTTCTTGTTCATGATGCGATGTGTTTATTATTCCAGTTCCAGCGGTTCATAAGGATGGGGATTGGACTTCAGTTGGCCTGTGCGGCGGTCGATGGCTCCACCGGCTTTCAGGTGGTCGCGGTTGGCGGCTACCTGTAGTTTATGGACGTGGGCGCGGCTGTCATGGTGGAAACTGTCGTATTTACGCTTGGTGATTGGGAACGTGCCGGAGCGGAGGCTGACGGCCTCCCAGGTGTAGAGCCGCTGCGTGTCGTAGAGTTTCAGTATCAGTCCGGGCAGACCGCCAAACGACCACGGGCCGAGGCGCACGGGGATGTCGGGGGCAAACCATGCCTCGAAGTCGCGGCCCCGCCAGTGGCATGTAGCTTTTTGGCACTCATGGCCGAGGATGGTCTTTCGCTCGTTGGCCAGCGTCCATTTCTGCTGTGCGGCAGGCTCCGTGTAGTAGGCGTTGTAGCGCTCCATGGCCCACGGCATCCAGGCGTAGAAGGTCTGCTGACCCTGCTCGGTGAATGTCTCTGTGGACTGGTATTCGCTCCAGTACTGCCCCTCGCGACCTATCGTATAAAAGGTGCTGGGCACGCCCTCGGCATTCGGGTTGGCCTTCATATAGGCATCGTAGAGCGAGTCGCCCCGCTCTAAGAAGCGGCTGTAGTGCTTGCTCAGTTGCTTGCCCGCCCGCAGGATGTGCAGGTCGAGGTACGTGTCAGGGTTGCGCAGGTCTCTAGCGTTCAGTGCATACTCCACTTCGAGTTGTGCCTGTCCTACTACGGTGGTCTTTCCCAC
>CACYUZ010000118.1:0-2802 GCA_902777645.1 uncultured Prevotellaceae bacterium
AGCCAAGGCCATCGACGGCGTGAAAACGGCTCAGTGGGACGAGGTGACCAAGGACATGGTGGTGACCTTCGACACCAAGAAAACCTCGAAGAAGGACATTCAGCGAGCCATCGTAGCACTCGGATTCACCGCAGGCAAGATGAAGCCTGAGGCAGGCAAGGAGAAGAAACACGACCCCAACTGCGACGTAAAAGACTGCAAGGACTAGATTAATCATATAACATACTCCACCGCCTCTTCCGACAGCAGATGGTGCATGAAATAGACCACCTGCTTGCGCCACCATGCCCAGTCGTGGGCCGAATCGTAACCCCAGTAGTCAATCCAGGCAGGCACGTTCTTCTCCCTGAGCAGAGCATCCATCTGACGGGTGCTGTCGAGCAGTTCGTCTTCCCAATTGCCCTGTCCCACGCACAGGATGATGCGGCGGTGACGGTAGATGTCCCAATACAGGTGGTCGGCTGGCATCTGGCGCAGAAAGTCTTGTGGCGAATTGTCGTAGACGAGCGGGTCGTGATAGTTATGGAAGAAATAGCCGGCATAGTAGAGTCCGCTCAATGCCAGCAGTGTATCGAAGAGGTCGGGGCGGCGGAAAAAGAAGTTGCCGGCATGGAAACCGCCCATCGAGCAGCCCGTGACGATGAAAGTCTCGTTGGAATAATGGCGCACGTCGGGTATCAGTTCGTCAACGATATAGTGGAACCACCGCTCGTGCAGCTCTATGCGCCGATGATGGTCACCCTGGATGTCACTCCATGTCTCGCGGTCAATCGAATCTGCACACACGAGCCGTATCTTACCCTGCTCGATGAAACTGGAGAGCACGCCCACCATGTCGAAGTCCTGATAATCATAGAACCGTCCGTCCTGCGAGGGAAAGACGAGCACGGGATGCCCCTTGTCGCCGTATGTTTTGTACTCCATGTCGCGCCCAAGGGCATTGCTATATTTCTTTACGTAATTAATATTCATAGTTTTTTGTCGTGTACAAATGATACAAAATCGTTTACTTCTTCCATCGTCTGCAGCCTGACGGTATACATCTGCTGCCCCATGGCCGCCGAGAACAGCTCGGGCATACGTTCACACATCACCATGCGGTCGCCATAGCGGGCGAGCACCTCTTCGTGAGAGTGTAAATACTGGTAGATATCGCGACGGCTGGCAAAGGCGCAATACAGCTGGACGCCCAGCTGTGTCTGGCTTTCGCCGAAGGCCACCATGTCGGCCCATATCTTATACACATCGATAGAGTGGGCATAGTTGATCATGTCGGGCGTGTATCCTCCAGCCGGTCGCATGTTCACTTCAAGTGCCACGAAGTCGCCCTTTCGGCCAAGCCCCTCCCTGTCGCTGTCGAGTCGGAAGAACTCCAGGTGCACAAAACGGTTCCAGATGCCAAAGGCCTTCACCGTACGCCGCCCAAGTTCACGCAGACTCTCGGATATCTCCCTGTCTACATAGTAAGAAAGGTCGAGCCGCAGGTTCACAATGTCCATGATGGAAGGAGGCCATACGGTCATCGACTCGAAAAGCGCGTTGCCATTGGCATCGATGATGGCGTCATAGCTGCATATTTCGCCCGTGATGAATTCCTCCGCAACGTAGTTCTTGTAGTCGCCCACCTCGTCGTAGAATCTCTGCAGGCCTCCGTCGTCCTCTATCTTGTAAGTACCGCTGGCACCCACGCCCACGTCGGGCTTGGCAATGATGGGGTAGCCCACCTGTAGGGCAAACTGCCTGACAGCCTCCTGTCCCTCGGCCGCACGAATCTGGCGGGCCGTCGGTATGCCACCCTGGGCGTAGTATTTCTTCATCTCCGACTTCTCCTTGATGCTTCGGATGCGGTCGCTTCGGATTCCCGTCGATACATTGAAGTCTGTTCGCAAGCGTGCATCCTGCTCCAGCCAGTACTCGTTGTTCGACTCAATCCAGTCGATGCGTCCGTAACGGAAAGCGAAGTAAGCCACGCCGCGATACACCTCATCGTAGTTCTTCAGCGACTCCACGCGATAGTATTCTGTCAGCGACTCCCTCAGTTCGTTCGGCAGCGAGTCGTATGGCGCGTCGGCGATGCCCAGCACCTGCACGCCATTCTGCTTCAGATGATTACAAAACTGCCAGTAGGTATACGGGAAATGCGGTGAAATAAACACAAAATTCATATTCACAAAATCGATTTCTGCAATTATTTTTGCAAAGGTACGCCATTTCCATTGTCTGTGCAATCACATAATGATGGTATTTTTCACGTCCGAACTTCTTACAGGGCGCAAAGTTACTACTTTTTCACCATACATCAATCATCCTGTCTCAAATATACCATGTGAGTTTGGTATGCAAAAACACGAAATAAAACGCCACGCCTGTTCCTTATTCATCCCGCAGCAGATATACCTTTCGGCACCCCGAAAGGATATGTTTCGTAGAGCGAAAAACCACTTCCTGGAGTCTTACCTCATGCCTCTCTCGATTGGGAGAGTTGAGAGTTGAGAGTTGAGAGTTGAGCGGTAAGTGCTTAGGGATGAGTGGTGGGCGTGGGGGTGCAACATTCCATGACGGACGAGGCCGTTATAAAGAGGGGATGCATATGGACAATGAAAAAACTGACCAAACAAATTGTCGTAACAAGGTGAATTTTCCATGGTTGGAAAGCAAGACAAGAGAGGGGAAACCAAGGCATGGAAAAAAGACGGGCTGAATGATTCAGCCCGTCTGATGAGTTCGGGAATCAGTCTTCCCACACCTTTGTGAACGATTTGGGAATGAAGTCCATCGGGTCGCGGCGGTACTTGATGATGC
>CACYUZ010000119.1:0-2786 GCA_902777645.1 uncultured Prevotellaceae bacterium
TAATTTCTGTCGATTCTCTCAATAACACTAAATTTCTGATTATTATGATAATTTCTTTCCATGTCTCTATTCACCATCCCTGATTATTTCTTTCCAAGCCTCAGTTCACCATTCTGTCCCCTTTTTATCCTTTTTCTTGAGCGAAGCGTTTTTTTTTCATCTTATTAAATGCTTGAGAAAAATCAGATAAATCAGAGAATTCCGTAGTTTATCTTCTTTTTAGTTCACACTCTCCATTAGTTTTGTTAATTTTGCATCCATCGATAATAACCTGTATAGTCTATGAAAGTTTCATTCCTCACAGCAGTCCTCGTCCTGCTTCCCATGTTCACCAGTTATGCACAGAATTCGCAGTCAGATGTCGCCACTGTCACCTCGCCCGACGGCCGCCTCGTGGTCTCCATCGGCACCGACAGCGGACAGCCTTTCTATACCGTCACCTACGACGGCATCCCCTTCCTTCAGCAGTCTTCCCTCGGTTTGGTCACCGATTTTGCCGACGGCTCCCGCAATATGTCCTTGGGCAGCGTCAGCAACAGCAGTGTCAGCAAGGACTATACGCTCGCACAGGCCAAGGTGTCAAAGGTGCATTATGTGGCCAATCAGGCCGATGTCGAGTTCCACGGCCCCGACTTCCGCTATTCCGTCACCTTCCTCGTCTCCGACCATGACGTGGCTTTCCGCTATGTGGTACCCCGCCAGAAGGACGACAATCCCAAGTGTGCCGTCATCCGCCAAGAAAAGACATCCTTCCGCTTCCCCGACGGCACCACCACCTTCCTCTGCCCGCAGATAGGGCCGTTCACGGGTTGGGAACGTACAAAACCGTCTTACGAGGAGGAGTACAAGGCCGACCGCCCCATGAGGGAGAAATCGCAGTTCGGTCTGGGTTATACCTTCCCCTGCCTCTTCCGTCTGGCCGATAGCGGGTGGGCATTGGTGTCGGAGACGGGTGTGTCGAGCGCCTACTGTGCCTCGCGCCTCAGCGATTTCGACCCGCTCCATGGCTATTCCATCGCCTTCCCGGAGCAGGGCGAGTTCAACGGCATCGGCTCCTCGGAGCCGGGCATACCGCTGCCGGGCTGCACGCCTTGGCGCACCATCACCCTGGGGCGCACGCTCCAGCCTATCGTCGAGACCACTGTTCCCTTCGATGTGGTCGAGCCGCTCTATGAACCCACGGCGCCTTTCCAGTCGGGCCGCTACACCTGGAGCTGGCTCATCTGGCAGGACAATTCCATCAACTACGACGACCAGGTGCAGTTCATCGACCTCGCTGCGGCCATGGGCTTCGAGTTCTGCCTCGTCGACAATTGGTGGGACCGCAACATCGGCCGTGAGCGCATGGCGGAGCTCTCCCGCTATGCGCAGAGCAAGGGCGTACGCCTCATGCTGTGGTACAACTCAAACGGATTCTGGAACGATGCGCCGCAGACACCGCGCGACTGCCTCTCCACATCTTATGCGCGCGAGCGGGAGATGAAATGGCTCAAGAGCATCGGTGTGGCGGGCATCAAGGTCGACTTCTTCGGGAGCGACAAGCAGGAGACCATGCGGCTCTATGAGGACATCCTGGCCGATGCCAACCGCTACGGCCTGCAGGTCGTCTTCCACGGGTGCACCCTTCCGCGCGGATGGGAGCGCATGTATCCCAATTATGTGGCCAGCGAGGCGGCTTTGGCCTCGGAAAACCTTTTCTTCACCCAGTACCACTGTGACAAAGAGGGCTTCGAACTCACCATGCATCCCTTCTCTCGCAATGCCGTGGGAGCACTCGACTGGGGCGGCATCATCATGAACCGCCGCATGAGCCGCGACAACAACAGCCGCCACTACCGCCGTTCTTCCGATACCTTCGAGATGGCCACGGGCATCGTCCTGCAGACAGCGGTCAACTGTGTGGCCATGCAGCCCAACAACCTCAGCGAACTGCCGCAACATGAGCTCGACTTCCTCCGTTCGCTGCCCACCACCTGGGATGAGACGCGTTTCATCGACGGCTATCCCACGCGCTATGCCGTCATCGCCCGCCGTCATGGCGACACCTGGTACATCGGTGGAATCAACGGCACCGACCGTCCCCTCACGCTCACCCTTAACCTCCCCATGCTCGCCGGACAGACCGCCGCCTTCTACACCGACCGCCCCGCAGCAAAATCAGAAAATGCACTTCCCGAGTCCTACCTCACCACCCTAAAAATCGACAAGAAAGGCCGTGCCAAAGTCACCCTCCAGCCCATGGGCGGCCTCATCCTAGTGAAATAGAAGTAAAGATAGAATTAAAAGTAAAAGTAGTAAGACAATTTCCCGACAGCATCCCCAACCCCATAATCCGCTGCAAATCAGCTCCCCGCCCCTTGCAGGGTAGAGGGCAGGGGTGGGGTCTCTGCCAAGGAAAGCGCCTATAAAAAAATCATGGAAGGTTCCGGCCAAGGAGATAGAAAAGGCAGAATGTCTAAGAAAAGAATATTTTGACAATAAATAATAACATAATAACTATGAAACTTTACACTTTAGATGAATTGAAAGACAGAGATCTCTGTCAGATTGGAACACCTGAGCGCGATGAATTTGAAGCACAGGTAAAAGAAGATCTTTATGCATATCAAATTGGTGTGGCAATAAAACAAGTTCGTCTTCAAAATAATCTTACACAGGAACAATTAGGAGAACGTATTGGAGTGAAAAAATGGTAGTGTACCATTCAGTGTGTCTGAAGTCTGTTGACTTCACGGTGATGTCGCAAAGTTAATATTTTATTTTGAACAATCTCATATTTTGACGAT
>CACYUZ010000120.1:0-2605 GCA_902777645.1 uncultured Prevotellaceae bacterium
CACCACCGATTCGAGTTCTTCCCGGCAGTATCGCTGGGTTGGGTGGTGAGCGGCGAGAAATTCTGGGAACCGTTAGAAAAGTACGTCGACTTCCTCAAGCTCCGTGCCTCTTACGGACTTGTGGGCAGTGACGAGACTGGCTCGTCGGCCGGTGCACCGCACTTCCTGTACATGAACTCGGTGAGCATCGGTGGTGGCACCCAGTACACTTCGGGATACACCAACCGCGTCACCTACAAGGGCTCCGCCATCACGGCCTACGCCACCATCAACCCACGTTGGGAGCGCGCAAAAGAACTGAACTTTGGTCTCGACATGCGCATCCTGGGACAGATTAATGTCACCTTCGACATCTATCATAACAAGCGCGACCGCATACTTATGAAGCGTGCATCCTTCCCCACGGTACTGGGCTATCGCTCCGCCGTGCCCTTCCAGAATGTAGGCAAGGTGGACAACAAGGGTTTGGAGCTGGCCGTCAATTGGCATCGCAACCTGTCCAAAGACTGGTTCGTTGACCTGCGCGGAACCTTCACCTACGTCCGCAATAAGTACGTCTTCATCGATGAAATCGACTATGGCGCCACCTGGCAGCAGCAGACCGGCAAGGCATTGGCCGCCCGCTATGGCTACGAGGCCATAGGCCTCTTCCAAAGTAATGAAGACATCGCCAGCAGCGCCGACCAGAGCTACTTCGGATCCACCGTCATGCCTGGCGACATCAAGTACCGTGACATCAACGGCGACGGTGTCATCAATACGCTTGACCGTAAGATGATCTCGCCCTATGGCTCCACACCGCGCATTCAGTACGGCTTCGGCGTGAGCACCACATGGAAGAAGCTTGACTTCAGCGTGTTCTTCAACGGCTCGGCCAAGCGCACCATACTCCTGTCAGGCTTTCATCCCTTCAATGCCTCCGATGCCAGCAACCACCGCAACCTCATGCAGTGGATTGCCGACAGCCACTGGACAGAGGGGGCCGACAACTCCGGTGTGAAGTATCCACGGCTTGGTCTGCTCTCCAACCAGACAGCCAACAACACAGTGGACAGTTCCTGGTGGCTGCGCTGTGGCAACTTCCTGCGCTTCAAGACACTTGAGGTCGGATATTCGTTCCCGTTTGTGCGCATTTACTTCAGCGGCGACAACCTCGCAGTATGGTCTCCCTTCAAGTATTGGGACCCAGAACTGGCCTTCAGCACATATCCCCTCTCACGCACACTTAACATTGGTGCACAATTCAAGTTTTGATAATGACTATCATGCCAATCAGACCTATAAAGAACGCCAAAATGAAAAAGATAACAAAGATATACAAATCCGCCTTGGTTTCGGTGGCACTTCTCGGCTTTACCTCCTGTAACTACCTTGACGTAGTTCCCGTTGAGACTGCCGACATCGATGACATCCTCACTAACGAGTCGTCTGTCATCAGCCAGCTTTATTCCTGTTACTCACTCCTGCAGGGCGAGGCAGCGGGTTACCACACCGTCGATGCCGTCGACGGTCTCGGCGACGAGTGCGTACTGCCACAAGAATGGAACTACCGCAGTTCCAACGAACAGTATAATAATATAACTCCGGAAACGTCAACCTCGTGGGCAAATCCTTGGAAGGAACTGTACGACCAGATTGGCAGAGTCTGGGAGTTCCAAGAACTTCTCGCAAACGCTAAGGACAAGCTACACCTTAATCCGAACCATTATGCACAGTATATGGGCGAGGCCAACTTTCTGAAAGCCTGGTATCATTTCAGACTACTCAAGTACTTCGGCCCAATAACCATCGTTGACAGCCGGCCTGCGCAGAACATTGCCAAAAAGGACATCCCTGGACGTTACCACTTCGACTATTGCGTGCACTATATCGACAGTCTGCTGACTGAAGCTGAGTCTGTGCTCCCGGAAAAATATCCTCAAAACTCAGAATACTCGCGTGCCACATCGCTGACCTGCAAAGCCGTGCGCGCGCAACTGTACCAGTTTGCTGCTTCGCCACTGTGGAACGGCAGTTTCCCCGACCGCACTTGGAAAAACACCAAATTCCAAACACCCGGCTATGGCTATGAACTTGTCAGCCACACCTATAATCGTGAGAAATGGGTCAAAGCACGTCAGGCTTGTAAGGAGGCCATTGAGGCCGCAGAGGCTGCTGGATGCGCCCTCTTTGACATCGATGCATCCGAAACGCTCAGAAAAAACCAGTCGGTTCCGCTGCCCACTATACCAGGTGTAACCGACGAGACATTCCGGAAGCGAGTGATGATGCTGCGCTACATGATGAACGCTACGCCCGGAGATGGAAACAACGAAATCATTTGGGGCATTCCGACGCGAAACCTGCTCATGTACGACATCCGTACAAACCCCTCCATTCCACGCTACGTGATGCTCACCAATGCCGGTGCCAAAATAGGCGGTATGGGCGGATTGTCACCAACGCTCTCCACCGTGGAGAAATTCTTTACTGCCAGGGGAACAAAACCTGCCCTTGATTCTAAGTTCACGCCAGAGTCCGACTGGTTCAAGCCCGCCAGCGGTGATGTCATCAACCTCTGCATGGGGCGTGAGCCGCGTTTCTACGCTTGGCTGTCCTTCGACGG
>CACYUZ010000121.1:0-2582 GCA_902777645.1 uncultured Prevotellaceae bacterium
TGATGATGCCGCTCAAGAACAATCTGGGCCTGCTCGCCGGCCTGCGCCTTGAGAACAAGGCACTGGACGTGGAGGCCACCACCAAAAAATACCACCTGGAAGTGAAGAAGGGCGAAAGCATGCTCGAAGGATTGTATTACGGACATGTGCGCCAGCAGGTGACAGAGTGGATGCTCACCGTTCCTGTGCAGGCCGCCTATCGCCTGGGCAGCCGCGTCATGCTGAAGGGCGGTCCTTATCTGTCGGTTCTGCTGAGCAAAGACTTCAGCGGCTATGTATACGACGGCTACCTGCGCCAGGGCACGCCCACGGGCCCCAAGGTGACGATGGGCGTTGAGGAGAACGAGCGCGCCACCTATGATTTCAGCCACGACATGCGCTCCCTGCAGGCAGGCATCGCCGTGGGAGCCGACTTCACGTTGAGCCACCGCCTGGGACTTTCCGCCGATCTGAATTGGGGCTTGAACGGCATTTTCAAGAGCCACTTCAAGACGGTAGAACAGACGCTCTACCCCATCTATGGCACCATCGGGGTGTTCTACCAGATAAAATAAACACACGAGGAGCATCGATATTCAGTAAGGAATACAGACGGAAAAGCGCGGACGAGAATGCTTACAACATTTCATCCGCGCTTTCCCATTAACGGTTTCTGCCAGCAAGGCCGGCAGTCTGCATGTTAGTCGCGCAGCAAAGGCATCGTCATGCAGCGCGCACCGCCGCCAGCCCGGGGCAGTTCGGAGCCGGGGAATGCTGCCACGAACTTCTCGTTGCTGTTCATCAGGGCCTTGCCGCTGATGATGTCCTCGGCATTGAGCACATTGAAACCGGCTTTGTCCAGCGCGTCGATGGTGTGCGTGTTGCGCCGGTAGCCCATCACCTGGCAGTCGCCCAGCGAGAAGAAGTTGGCTCCGCTGTGCCACTGTTCGCGCAACTGCACCCACGAGTCGCTGCCGCCGCAGATCACGGGTTGCATCTCCCACCCCAGCGCCTCCAGTCCTTTCAGAATATTGGGCACCGACCGATAGGTTGTCTTGCCATTGTCGATGCTGATGAGCGTGGTTTCCTTGCCGGCAAACAGTCCCTCTTTCCTGAGCAAAGGCTCGAAAGCCATGCAGTAGTTCTTGCCGAGGAAGGTGAATACCATGTCGAGATGGATGAACGATTCGGGCTCCTTGGGCAGTTCCTGCACCAGGATATGGAAGTGTTTGCGCTCCCGGGCAAAGGTCTGAGCCAGATATTCTATGCCCTTGGCGTTGGTGCGGATGCCTTCGCCCACGCACAGCAGGTCGGGCGAGGCGATGTGCACGTCGCCGCCTTCGGTGCGGGCATGGTGGTTCCAGGCAGCGGCATTGAGCAGTTCGGCACCGAAGAAATGGCTGAAGATGGCCTCATAGATGAGTGTTTCGCGCTCTCTCACCTCGAAACTCATGGAGTTGATGAGCACACGGTTGTAGACAGTGGAAGAGGCATCGCGCGTGAAGAGCAGGTTGTATAGTGGTTTCAGCAGATAGCGGTCGTCGGAAAATCCGTCCCATTTCTCTTTCTCATACCCCTCGATCAGCACTCTTGCCAACTGCTGGCTGTCGAGGGCCATCAGATGCTCATAGAGTCCGTTGATGACTTGCTGCTGTTGGGAGGTGCGCCGGTCGTGGCGCAGGCTCTCCACCACGAGGTGCTGGCGCACGCTGATGTCGCTAAGCACTTCGCAGAGGATGTCTTTCACGTAATAGACATTCGTCCACCGCTCCAGCACACCGCTGAACAGGCCGTATTCGCGGTCGACGGTGGGCTTGTCGAGGATGTCGCTGTATAAGGCCTGAGTGGCATTCAGCGGTGTCATGCGCTCTATCTCTATACCGGGCTTGCGGAGCAGCACCGCACGCAGGCGGCCTGTCTCTGAAGCCACGTTGATTTTACAGGGTGTTACGCTCATTGTTTCAGGTATGAATAACGATAATCGGTGGGCGACACGAGCGTTTCCTTAATTACGCGCGGAATTATCCACCTGATGAGATTGAACTCGCCGCCGGCCTTGTCGTTGGTGCCGCTTGCGCGTGCTCCGCCGAATGGCTGCATGCCGACAACGGCTCCTGTGGGCTTGTCGTTGATATAGAAATTGCCTGCGGCATAACTGAGTTGGCGGGTAATCCGTTCCACGGCCATGCGGTCGCGTCCGAACACGGCTCCTGTCAGTCCGTAGGGCGAAGTCTCGTCGCAGAGTTTCACGGTTTCCTCCACCTTGTCGTCGTCATAGGGATAAACGGTGATGATGGGTCCGAAGATTTCTTCTTCCATCGACTTGAAATGCGGATTGGTGGTTTCTATCACGGTGGGCTCTACAAACCAGCCTTTCTGCTTGTCGCACTGGCCGCCCACCACCACCTGGGCCTCATCGGAAGCCTCGGCATAGGTGATGTATGACTTGCACTTGTCAAACGATGCCTCGTCGATCACGGCGTTGATATAATTAGAGGCATCCTTCACATCGCCCATCTTCACTTCAGCAGCCATCCGCTTTATGCCGTAGAGGACATCCGGCCAAAGGCTCTTCGGGATGTACATGCGCGAGGCGGCGGAGC
>CACYUZ010000122.1:0-2527 GCA_902777645.1 uncultured Prevotellaceae bacterium
CGATAGCCTCTTTATAGTGGGTATTGAGTTCATTGAGAAAATGGCTCATGGCCAAAGCCGTGTTGAACTCGCCAATGGAGTCGTAGCTGATATTCGAGCCGAGACGATCGTACATCAGACTGTTATTGTCGCGGATGGCTCCACAATGATATTCTTGAGCCCAGCCAGCGTCAAAGTCCATTTCCGACATCCTCTTGAGGAAACAATGCTTGTACTGGTGCACCTCGAAGGTGCTGAGTGTCTGCCCGCGCATCGCTTTTTCAAAGATAACTTCTATCTGGGAATCGGTAAAATGCTCATCATAGAACTCTTCTATATTGTGGTCGGCCAGTATGCAATCATTGGCTGCGAAAAAGTCGTGCCGCTTCTGAAGCGCGCCCAGCAGGTCGTCAAAGCATTTCACTTCTACCCCCGCCACCTTGCCCAGCGTATGGACATAAGCCGCGAAATCAGCCTTCTCGATGTTCATGGCCCGGTCAGGACGCCACGTCGGCAGCATCCGGATGTCGTCACAGCTTTCCTTCATCATCCGATGCCAACGCAGATCGTCAATAGGGTCGTCCGTGGTACACAATGTCTTCACCCTGTAATGACGAAGCAGCCCTCTGGCTGAATACTCTGGCTGCTGAAGAAGCTCATTGCAGTGCTCGTAGATGTCGCGGGCATTATCCTTGTTGAGCAACTGCGTGATACCAAAAGCCGAATAAAGCTCCAGATAAGTCATATGGAAGAGAGGAGTGCATATCGTGTAAGGCACAGTCTCAGCCCACTTCTCGAAACGTTCCCAGTCGGACACCTCATGACCGAAACAATATTTCTCCGCAACTCCATTGGTGCGCATGGCCCGCCGCTTATAAATGTCATCGTCTATCCATAGCTCTGTGAGATTGCTGAAATGCTTGTCGGTTGCCACGGCCTCGGGACTGACATGACAGTGATAATCGAATATAGGCATCTTAGCCGCGTAATTATTGTACAGGTTCTCAGCCACCGGGGAGTCGAGCATGAAATCCTTACCCATAAACTGCTTCATAGCGAATCGTATTTTTTACAGATGCAAACTTACATAAAAAAATCGGATTACAGAACCGGGAAGAGGAAGAAAATGCAGGAAGACATGAGAAGAAGGGCAGGAAGGCAAACCTAAAGAGCCGCCAACCCAATCGGCAAACAGCGAAGCTCATCACTCATTATCAGCGCCTACGAGGCAAAATGCAAGAAAAGAGAGAGCCTGAAATCAAAAAGATTCCGAAAGCGTTGCTGTACTCAAAAAAAATCAGTAGCTTTGCTCTCTGATAAGGAAATCCAAAAACCTACAAATAAATGAAAAAGATAGTCTTTATGCTCCTGCTCGCTGCTGCGGGCGCAACGGCACATGCCCAGGTAAAGCTGCCGGCATGGCTGAGCAACGTGAAACTTTCGGGCTACGGAATGACACGCTACCAGTACTCATCACAAGAAAACAAGAAATCGAACTCCTTCGACGTAAGGCTTGTCAGAATCGCTCTTGACGGCCGCATTCTCAACGACTTCTATTGGAAGATGCAATTTCAGCTCAACGGCAACACCTCAGAGTTAGGGTCATCGGCCCGCATTGTTGACCTCTTTGCAGAATGGCAGAAGTACGATTTCTTCAGAGTCAAGATTGGTCAGTTCAAGAACCCCTTCACTTTCGAGAATCCCATGCACCCCATTGACCAAGGCTTCATGAGCTACAGCCAGATCACAACCAAGTTTGCCGGCTTCAGCGACCGCTCTGGCAAGCACGCCAGCAACGGCCGTGACATCGGTATACAGGTGCAGGGCGACTTCCTCAAGAACGCTGCCGGACGCAACCTACTGCACTATCAGGTGGGCGTATTCAATGGTCAGGGCATCAACGTGAAGGATGTAGACCAGCAAAAGAACCTCATCGGAGGCTTCTGGGTAATGCCTGTAGCGGGCATGCGCCTGGGTTGGTTCGGCTGGACGGGCTCTTACGCCCGCAAAGGCACGTCAGAGAGCGAGGGCATCACCTCCACCACACTGCGCAAGCTGCAACAGCGCCGCTACGCATTCTCGGCTGAATATGTGAAAAACGACTGGACCTTCCGCTCTGAATATGCTCACAGCACGGGCGAGGCATTTGCCAAGTCGCTCGTCAATACCAACGACGCATCGTCTAAGGACATCACCCTGAGCAATCTGGGCAGCAAGTCGCAGGGCGTTTATGCCCTGGTCATCGCTCCTATCGTGAAGGATAAGTTGCATGCCAAGGTGCGTTATGATATGTATCAGCCTACAGGCGATGCCTCACAGATGAAGACCTACTACGAGGCCGGCCTCGATTACGTCTTCGCCAAGCGCATCAAGCTCTCAGGCGAATATGCTTACGTGAACGACCGCTCGCTGGCCAATCCCAACTATTCGATGGTAGACGTGCAGCTCAGCTTCCGCTTCTAGCTACACGTCAGTCACCCATTCATGAGCACAGACTGGCAGCCCTGGCAGACCTCATGAATGGGTGAGCATCCTCACCACCCCACCC
>CACYUZ010000123.1:0-2351 GCA_902777645.1 uncultured Prevotellaceae bacterium
TTGCCGCTGTGCTGGGCATGGCCTCCTGTAGCCAGGATGATGCTTCAGGCGACAGCTTTGCTGCTCGTCGCGGAGGCGGCGAAGAAGTACAGCCGACGGGGGGTACGTATGTGTCCCGACTGCTGGCCCCTCCAGGCTATGAGCGTGGCGTGGGCTATTGCTATGCCACGGGGGCTGACTATCTGGAAGGAGTGACTTTCAACATCTTCAACCTCAACTATCTGGACTCCATCCAGTACGTCAAGGGTCTGAACTTCATCAGCGACGATTATACTCCGTTCAGTGAGGAACAGGTCATCACTGGTGAGACACGCAGTGCCGTTTCCAAGCAATTGGCCGTTTCAGCAAGCCTTGGCGCCAACTTCATCGTTGCCGACATCAAGGTGTCAGGCACTTTCTCCAAGGGAAGTGTACAGGAGAGCCAGTCGGTGTTTGCCATGAAGCGCACCAAGCGTGTGGCATACAGCCGTGACTTGCAGTACAAGAACGTCATCCAGTACTATAAGGAAACAGGCGACAGCATGGTTTTCGCCCCAGGTTTTTTTGCCGACTGGAAGAAGCTTGAAGGCAATAGCACCAATCAGGCTGACGTGAGCAACAAGATGGTGCACGACTTCATCAACAAGTGGGGTAGAGGTTTCGTGGCACGGTCCTTCATGGGCGGTGTGCTGGAATATACCATGCAGATTGACAAGTCGGTGCTCAGCGAGAACATGAGTGCTGAGATGGCCATCAATGCCAGCGTGGGACTCATTGTGGGTGTTGACGTGTCATCAAGTGTGCAGACTCAGCAGTTCCAGACAGTTTCCCGTGACCGCTACAGCATGGACATCCACGTTCGTGGTGGTGATGTGCAGGCAGTGACGGAGGTATTGGCAGGTACGAGCACCTCGCCAAAGGGTATCCAGGAATGGATGGCGAGCGTCAACTTCCCGCCCGTTCCTGACAGCGAGCAGCTGAAGACATGTGCCATGACCGATGTGAAGATAGCGTCTATTGCCTATCTCTTTACGGGAAAGGTGCAAGACAGGGTGAATTATATTTTGCGTACGTACGCACAATAATGAATTGAGAATTAGGATGAAGTACACCTTATTATATTTATATATAGCAGTAGGCATGTTGGCGCTGGTATCGTGTAGCAGTGACGACACGGACGTTGCTCCAAAAGCACCTCAGACTGTCGACGCCTCCGAAGGCGAAAACAATGGCAACGACGAGCCCGCCTCATGGCTTACCAGAGCCTATACTGCCGAAGAGATACAGTCTGTTGAAGATGCCGTTAGTGCCATCCGTGGTGCCGGCTACACCTACAGGGATAATCAGTCATACTGTGTCGGTACCGATATGGAGGTTTTTAACATGCGTAAGCTGCGCGATATGGAAAAGAAATACAATACCTCTTATATCGTGGACGACTACAATCCTGCCAACGAACAGAAGTTCTTCTACAGCGAGAGTGTCAAGGAGCTGAATAAAAAGTTGTCGCTGGACATCGGTATTGGCTTCGATGCAGGCGTGTTCGCCATGGATTTGGAGGTGGGCTTCAACAAGAAAAATTTCTCAACGACGAAGAACTATTATACGTTGATGCGCATGAAGCAGAGCTATTTCACGCGCGAACTCAACTACCTGAATCTTCGTGAACAGGTTGCCAACGCCATTGCCGCTTCGTCGCTGAAAAGCACCTATCCCAGCGTTGATGCTGACTCACTGGCCAAGGTGGTGCCATTCTTCCGTGAGGCCTACGCTCCAGGTTTTTCCGACGTGATGCAGAGGTTTGTCCGTAAGATCCATGGCGCTACATCGGCATTTGCTGCCAGCGGTCTCTGTCGTGAGTTCATTGATGAGGTGGGCTCCGGTTTCGTAACCCGCTCCGTCTTAGGCTGTTCGCTCGACTACTACAACACAACGCGCATGGACTCTGTGTCTAATTCGCTCGACGTGTCTGTGGCTTTGGAGTTGACCGTTCGAATCAAATTTATCTCCCTCAGTGCCGGTTTGAGTACCGAATACCATGAGGCCGCCGAAAAGTGTAGCCGCAATTCAGAGAGTCATATCACCGCCCGTGGTGGTGACGTGTCGAAGGTAACGGCATTCACCACCGGTCAGCAGGCAACGATAGACCCGACAACGCTGAAGACGTGGCAGCAGACGGTGACACCACAGGATGCAGCACTCATAGACATCCGTCTGGTGCCTATTTATGAGGTCATATACGATGCCAAGACGCGAACCATCCTAAAGAACTATATGGAGAAATCATTACGTAACTTTGAAGATGAGTGAGATGAATACATACAAATATATCTGTCGCGGAGGAAATAGCATGAGCATGGCTATGAAGGGCG
>CACYUZ010000124.1:0-2242 GCA_902777645.1 uncultured Prevotellaceae bacterium
CGTCACCCTCAATAGGAGCACGACCGTTGGTGGTAGTCACCTTGAGTGCATAGAGCTCGAAGGTGTTCTTCACCTTGAGGTCGGTAGAAGCCTTGGCACTCCAAAGGAGCTTCAGGTCGGAGGGAAGCACTTGCTTGGCAACCGACGAGTGGATGAGGCGATTGACAGCTGCGGTGTCGCGTACATTGGCGAATCCCACGAGAGCCTTGTAGCCTTGTCCTGTGAGCGAGAGGCGGGCCAACAGCGGATGCTGCTTCAGCATCTGGGCTTCTTGGCTGTTGCTGCTCTTGGCGGTAGGCTCGTCAGTGTTCTTAATCTTGAACTTAGGCTGTGCCTTTGCAACCGGCTTCTTGGCTTCGGCCGTCTTGGCAGTTGTAGAATCTTTCTTAGCGGCGGTTTCACTCTCGCCGGCTGCCAGACGTGTGTCGAGCTGTTGCAGATAAGGAATGATTTCCTCAGCATTGTAGGTCTCCCAGAACTCCAGGTTGGCGCTTCCTTGAAGCAGCTTGCGCATACGCTCAGGCTCGCGAATACCAGGCATTTCGACCATGATGCGGCCTTCCTGCCCCTCGAGCTTCTGAATGTTGGGCTGTACGACACCGAACTTGTCGATACGGGTGCGCACCACGTTGAATGAGTTGTCGATGGCAGCTTGGATTTCGCTGCGCAGCACCTTCTCTACCTCGCTGTCGGTGCTGTTGGGGCTTACCTTGCCTTGCAGCTCAGTTGTGGAGAAAACCTCAGCCAAGGTGTGGCCTGGTGCGTTGTGGTGATAAGCGTTGATGAAGAGCGTGAGGAAGTCTTTCTGACTGGTCTCCTCTTCTTTTCTCGCTTCCTGCATTGACTTAGTGAAAGCTACGTCGGTCCTGTGGTCGGCCAGCATGTCAATGACGTCGGGTACCGAGATTTCCAGGATTACATTCATACCGCCTTTCAGGTCAAGGCCCAGCCCGATCTGCGTCTCCAGGCACTTTTGGTAAGGATAGATGCCCAAATACTTCACAGAATCTTTGTAATCCTGCTGGGCAATGGGATCTTTCAACTTAGCAGCCTGACTGTCGTAGTAGCTGGTGGCTACGCTGAAGGACAGATAGAAGATGCTTGCAAGCGTCAATAAGACGGCTGTTACAATTACAATTCCTTTGTTCTGCATGTTTGTTTTTATTGTTTTATATTTGTTTTTCTCAACGTTTTGCAGTCCTGCAAAGTTAGCTATTTTTTGTCGCTCTCAAAAATTTATGGCCCTTAAATATTCATTTTTTACTGATTTAGCTTCTTTTTCTTCAGCCAGGCGATGATTGGGTAGTGGTCGCTGGCCTTTATCGTGTTGCCAACGACACACTTTAGCGGCGTGAAGTGCTCGTTGCAGAAGATGTTGTCAATTCTCACGTAGAAGCCTCCACGATGGTAGGTGATGCCGGGACCATTGCCGCTTTCCCGATAGCAATCGGTGAGTCCTTCTGCGATGGTGCGACGGGCATAGGAGATGGGGCCGTCGTTGAAATCACCGCACACGATCATGGGGTAATGCTTATGCTTCCGGATGAATGTGGCTACGGCCTCTGCCTGGGGGGCACGCTGCATGGAGGCCTCACTGATTTTCTCATAGAGCATGTGGGAGACGGCACGTGCCGAGTCGCTGCCCAAGTCTTGCTTTACCAAGTACTTGAATTGCAGCTTGTCCTCGCGTGAAAGACCTATCGACTGGAGGTGGTTGGCAACTACGATAACCGTGTCGGAGCCCATCTTCAGGAAGAAGGCTGAGGAGTGGTTGCTGAGTGAAGGGTAGGGGATGGCTTCCCGGCGGATGATGGGGTAGCGGCTATAAAGACGGATGACATCCCCATTGCTGTAGCTTGTGGTGTCGCGATGTGAATAGAGCCGGTTCATTACTGAGTCGACGACTTTTTCCGGTGACCCGCTGACATCAGCTTCCTGAAGGCAGATGATGTCGGCATGTTGTTTCTGTAAGTAGTGAAGCAATGCGAGCGTGCTGTCCGGATATTCGGTGCTGAACATCCAAACATTGAAGGACACGACTTTGAGGTCGGCACCTTTGGTGGTCGTGAACGGATTGAGCGGACAGTAATTGCGTACAGGATGGAAGCAGATGATGAAGCCGGCCAAAGGGATAAGGACATAGCGGGGCTTTACTACCACCCAAAATACGAGAAAGACGATGTTGAGTAGCAGAAAAGCAGGAAAAGCCAGTCCTACGATGCTAAGCAGCGGAAAGGCGATG
>CACYUZ010000125.1:0-2146 GCA_902777645.1 uncultured Prevotellaceae bacterium
GCAAGACCAAGCCCGAGATTCAAACCCGCGAAGTGATGTATATCAACATCCGGCAGCACAAGACCGGCGCCAAAGTCGCAGTCCCTTGCTCCACCGAGCTCAAGAATATCCTGGAGCGCTACAACTATCAGATGCCCCACCTGGCCGACCAGGTCATCAACCGCTACATTAAAGAAATCGGCAAGATGGCTGGTCTCGATGAAATGGTTGAGATGGTCGAGACCAAAGGCGGCACCAAAACCACAGTCAAATATGAAAAGTATAAACTGATCCACTCGCACACGGCGAGACGAACCGGAGCCACCCTGATGTACCTGGCCGGAATGGATGTCTACGACATCATGAAGATCACCGGCCACTCATCGCCCAACATGCTCAAGAAATACATCAAGGCCGATCAGTTGGAGGTTGTGGACAAAATCATCGACAAGTACAATTACTTCGACTGATATGGAAACACAAGCAAGAGAAACTCTTATGACCGTGGCGGAGCTGATAGGTTCCGCCACCGTGCGTATAGAGCGGGTAACTCGCTCCATACGAAGGGAAGAAATGGACAAACTTGAATCCGCCGGCATTCCCGGCGATATCCGTTGGCTCCGGGAAGAATACGCAACCCTAGACGACGCCCTCCGCGGCAGCTGCAGCTTCATCCGGGACGAATGGCCCGCCATCCAGGGCAACCGTGGCCGCCTCTATGAACTCCGTCTCCTCGAGGACAGCTTCAGCAGGTTCACCTCCACCGTCACCGGCTTCGACGATGCCGTCACGGCCGATGAGCACTCGGCCGAAAAACTCCTGGGAGAATACGAAGCCTCCCGCGAATACGCCATCCTGGCCGCTCATTACGCAGACCTCCTGCAGCCCGCCTTCAGCTACGAGCACAGCCTTCGCGTCACACCGGCCGAAAAGTTCACGCCCCTGCAGGGCCTCTGTTCCGACATGCAGGCCTACTTCGAAGGCCTCACAGATCAGGACCTCGAAGACGTCCTCTACCACCACACTCTGGGGGCCCACAAAGGTACCTGGAAAGGAACTCTCACACAAGCCACATACTTCGGCAAGCACTTCAAAACCACAGCCCAGGTCATGAACCGCCTCTTCCACTTCTATGGCGAAGACCACTTGCCGAGACAAGCACACTTTACCAAATACCCAGCCGACAAAATCTCAGAACAAGACCCCTTGGCAATCATATTGTCGAACTATCCCCATCAAAAATAACGGAAATATGTCGGTGCCCGTCGGCATCCAAGACACACAAAGGCTCTCCACTGAGGGCCTTTTTTAGCTTGCGTCCCGACAGCTGCCGACACCTATCGACATCCGTAAGGTATTGTAATTCCGTAATTTCCCTTTCATCTTTGTACTGCCGGAAGGGTTTTCCGACGGGGAGTGCGCACAACCCTATTGTCAAATTCATAACAGTAAGAACCATGGACAGTGTACTGCACGCTATAGGGGACTATCTGGAGAATATCGTCTATGACAGTGTCAAGAAGGCGATGATAGAGGTTGCTCCTAGACAAAAGGCTGACGAGGAAGAAGTTTACATCTCCGTCAAGGAGGCTTGCAAATTGCTCGGAATCAAGACTACCGCATTTTACGACCGCTTGAAACAGCTGCCCTCCATCCGTACAAAAAAAGAAGATGGTCGGCGTATGGTCTGCCAAAATGATCTGAAGAAACTCAAAGAACAGAACGCCATAGGCAAATATGCTCGATACAAAGGGAAATCGTAATCGAACCAACCTTCAAAATCAGAGCATATTATGGCAAATCTAACCAAGATTGGGCCCGACAGCAGGCCCATTGGGGAAACGCCGGTGTGCGTTTTCCACAGAGCCACCATTCCGGGAAAGAATGATGAGCCCATCGAGCGTCGCGGCAAAGGCTATCTCCGCGACGCCAACCAGATGCAAATCCTTACCCTCGCCGAATTCCTTCAGCTGGGAACCGAGTACCGTGACGAGATATGGGTAATCCGCTCCATGGCCGACAAAGCCGAGCGCTCCCGTCTCAAACGCACAACACTCCCTGCAGGCTGCATCTCCTGCACCACTACGTCGTAACGCCATACTTTCGGGTCTTGGTATACCCACGCGACAGCCACGTTTGATCACGGCATCCTGTGCTGCTACTGTTA
>CACYUZ010000126.1:0-2124 GCA_902777645.1 uncultured Prevotellaceae bacterium
TGCGCAGGAAGTCGCCATAGTCGGAGAAGATGAAGTTGGGCATCACCGTGTCGAGGTCGATGACACAGAGCACCTGGTCGTGCTCGTCGAAGAGCATGTTGTTCACCTTCGTGTCGCAGTGGCACACGCGCTTTGGCAGGATATCCTCGCGTCCCATGCGTTCGGCCTTGCACATGTCCACGGCCCGGCGCTCTATCTCGCGCAGCATGGTCTGCACCTCGGGCTCGGCCACGCGACCCACGGGGTCTGCCTTCACCACCTCGCGCAGCTGGCTGAGACGGAATTCCATGTTGTGGAAGTCCTTGATGGTCTCCCCCAGAGGCACGGCCAGGTCGGCCAGCATGGCCTGGAAGTTGCCGAAGGCCAGTCCGGCGGCGCGGCTGCTCTCGGAGTCCACGACTTGCTTGGTCACCGTGCGGGGAATGAAGATCATCAGACGCCAGTAGTTGCCGTCCACCTCCGTGTAGAGGCGCTGAGGATCCTCCTTCAGACGGATGAAGGTGAGCACGCGGCGGTCGATGTCGTCCGCGCCCTGCTCCTCCAGCTTGTGGCGGATATGGCCGGTGACGGCGGCGATGTTGCGCATCACCATATCGACATCGGGGAACACATGGTGGTTGATGCGCTGCAGTACATAGTCGGGCTGGTCGGCCTCGGATGTCTTGACCAGATAGGTGTCATTGATAAGTCCTGCGCCCAGAGGGGTAATGTCGGTGACGGTGCCCGACACGTCGAAGCGCGAAACGATGTTGTTCAGTTCGGGATTCATAGTTGTATCTTATATAAAGGGCTCGGCGCCCATGGTTTCCTTGCAAAGTTACGGCTTTTTTCCCAAACGGCTATAGAAAAAGCAAAGAATCTGCCAAAAACGCTTCTTTCAGCCCGTGACATAGGGGAGGGAGGGCAGCGCCGCCATGCCGATGCAACAGCGTGAGGGGAATCCAGTGGCATGCCACGGCAAGATTGGTGGAGTGCCACGGCAAGTTTGGTGGAGTGCCACGGCAAGTTTGGTGGCATGCCACGGCAAGACTATCGTGCGGCGCTGTGGTCTGCAGCGTGAGCAGGCAGAGAAGGAAAAGGAGGGTGGTTGAGTGATGTCGTATGGATTATAGTGTTTGTGGAAAGGGTTATTTCTTGGGTTGAATGCCCACGATGGCACTGTGGATGAGTGTGGCACCGCTGAGCGGTTCGCCGGGAACAATGGTGCGGAACCAGCCGTTGCTCACCCCGCTCCACCCGAGGTTGAAGTGGAGGAACTCGTCGAAGATGCCGTCGCAGACGAAGATGTGGTTGTTGTCGCACAGGATGCAGGGACGACCCGCTCTCACCTCGCAGCGCACCTGCTCGACAAGCTCACCTTCCGTCCCCTTGTGAATGAAACGCGCGGAGTCGGCGTATGCGAAATGTTCCGTGAGGGCGGGGCGGTAATAGCGCATCAACGTGGACGTGCCCTTGGGTCCGTAGGAGGAGCGCAGGGCAAGGCCGCACATCTTGACCAGCCCAGCGATGGCCGCCGTGTCGCGGTCGGTGCGCGAATAGTGGTCTTTCATCTTGTTCCATCGGATGGGGATGCCTTCGAGGCTGACATCCACATGGTGTCCGTCCTGCGTGTCATAGCTGCATGTACCTCGGGCCGCATCCGGATGGCGGTAGAAGAACATCACCTGAGCCAGCGCGACGGCTCCGCATCCGCTCAGGTACGGCTCCGTCTGCCACGGATAGAGGCCGGTGACGGGAAACTGCCCCCAGGCAATGGAGCGGAGCAGAGGGATGATGCGGTCTGCGGGACAGACCTTTCGGAGGGACGTTTCGGCAGGGAGACTGTCGCGGCTCATCAGGAGCAGCGTGCTGTCGTATGCCTCCACCATCTTCATAAAGGGCTGGGGATGGGACACAGAGCCGTAGCGCCCGCCGATGGTGAACGCCAGCACACGTGGCTCGACAAGGTGGGCACACGACTGACGCACCACGAGGAAGAATTTGGTTCCGTATTTGTCATGCAGGAAAGCGATGCGCTCTGAGACGGCATCGCCGCGCAGTCCGAGTAACATCTGGTTGGAGCCTCGCTCTCGCACGAAATCCTGCAGATAGTGGGTCAGCTCCTGCTGCTCTTCTTGGGGCAGC
>CACYUZ010000127.1:0-2408 GCA_902777645.1 uncultured Prevotellaceae bacterium
GTCTTTCTTGCCAAACCATCGCCATGTTCTTTCCATATATTGTTTTATTAAATGTTTGTTTGAGGACTTTAATTATCTTGCCACCACATACTTGTGCAGAGTCTTGCGTACAGCGCCATTGCCAGCATAGAGTTCTTTCACCATGCCCTCTATCTGCTCGCCCAGGCCAGCCTCGTAGAGGTCGACACCGAAGATGTCCTTTCGACTGTACAGTTGGCGCAGGCAAGAGTAGTCTTGGTCTGTCTTGCCCACTTCCAGTGGTGCCACGATGGCCTGCAGTTCCTCGAGCATTGGGTCTGGCGACGGCTCGAATGGCTCGCCGTTGTCCTTGATGCCCTTCAGGTAACGGGCATAGCCAGCATTGGGTCTGGCGACGGCTCGAATGGCTCGCCGTTGTCCTTGATGCCCTTCAGGTAACGGGCATAGCCAGCCAGCGTGAGTGGGATTAGCACCAGATTGCTCTTGTCGAGTCCACGTGCAAGGTATTTCTTTATTGTCTCGCCGAAGCGGATGGGCAGTTTCTGACTGGTGTCTGATGCTATGCGCTGTGGTGCGTCGGGCATGAACGGGTTGGGCAAACGGCGGTTGATAACGGCGCCGATGAACTCGTATGGGTTAAGCACCCCCGGGTCGGTAACCACAGGCATTGCCTCCATGTATCCAATCTTCTGGATGAAGGCGCGCAGGTCTTCGTCGGCCATTTCTGCCGAGATAAGAGTATAGCCGAGCATGCATCCATATATTGACATTGCTGTGTGCAACGGGTTGAGGCATGTGGTCACCTTCATGGTCTCCACCTTATCAACGGTGTCGCGTGTGGTGTAGAGTGCTCCACCTAGTTCCAGTGGCGGACGGCCATTGGTGTAGTTGTCTTCGATTACGAGATACTGCACCTCCTCGGCATTCACGAACGGTGCCGTGAACGTGTGCTTCTCTGTCTCGATGTAGTTATTGTCCTCGAAGCCGTCGGCTGCAAGCATCTCCTTCACTTTGACGTGTGGGCGCGGAGTGATTTTGTCAATCATTGACCACGGGAATGTTATCTTTTTCTCGTCTTTCAGGTAGGCGAGGAACTCGGCAGGTGCCAGCCCGTCGGCCACCCAGCGCTCGGCGTAAGCCATTACGCCAGCCTTCACCTTGTCGCCGTTGTGAGAGCAGTTGTCCATCGACTGCACCGTCAGAGGCAGTTGTCCTGCCTTGAAACGCTCGAGCAACAGAGCCGTCACCTTACCCATTGCCAGCACTGGAGTAAGTCCTCGCGCCAGGTCGGCATCGTTAAAACTGTAACCCTTCTCGGTTATGGTGAATGTAATCATCTGCAGCGAAGGCTTGCAGAAAATCTCCACCAGTCGTGCCCAGTCGCTGAATTGATAGTCAGCCTTCAGGCTCTCGGTGACAGATGCAATCACCTTCTTTTCGATGGTTCCCGACGATTGCAGGCTGACGAGCAGCGAGAGATTGTCGTAAGGCTTGTACGCCTTGTCTATCACCTCATAGTCGAAGGTCTCGGCAACGATGACGCCGCGGTCGTACTGGCCTGTGTTTAGCGCATCGTTGATAATTGCGGCAGGGAATGCACGAAAGATGTTGCCACCTCCAAAATGCACCCATGTCGGCTCGTCGTGAGTGTGCTGGCGCACAGCGGCGATGTCAAACTTCGGAAGTTGATAGTCTTTGGCTTCCCACTCAGCAACATTGGCGTTGCCTGAAAGTAAATCTGTTAGTTTCATGATTTTTATTATGATTTGTTATTGCTGTCAGATTATTTTTAAATAACTTTGCAAAGTTACGAAAAGTCGAGCGAAGAACAAAGCAAACTCGTTTGTTTTTTCTTCCGAGTGTCGGTAATTTCTCGACATTTGTCGCAGAGTTATATAAAGTCGAGCACAGAACAAAAGAAATATGTTTCTTTTTATGCCGAGACGCAGAATTCGGGTTTTGCTCACTTGGCTAGTCCAAGACTAGTTCGCTGAAAGTTTCAGCAAAGATATAAAAAAATAGCATATCGTGTGTTTTTCTACTGTTATAAATGTATAATTGAGAAAAAGATAAACGAATATGAAATAAAAATGAAGCCTCTCCCGTGAAGAGAGTAGTTGGGGGTACGATATAAAAACTAATTATAAAGCCTCTCCTATAGGGGGAGGTTTGGCGGGGACTATCCAACAAACCCCTTTGTTCTCCACTTTCCCGACCTCCAGCGGCGCATGAGTATGATACCACGGATGTTCTCGTCGAGGGCAAAGCCTATCCACATGCCAATGAGACCGAAGCCCAGAGGTATGCCAATGAAATAACTGAGTCCTACCGCGATGCTCCACTGGAAGATGATGCCTATGATTACAGGATAGATGGCATCGCCTGTTGCACGCAGGGTGCCTACGGCGAAGATATTGGAGGTGCGCCCA